>NZ_CAXUNP010000008.1:0-118490 GCF_964252635.1 uncultured Jatrophihabitans sp. | reverse complement strand
ACCCCAGGGAGCCGTGGTACATCGCGCGCGAAAACGTCCGTCACGTGTGACCGCGCCGGACGCTACAGGGACGTTGAGGGTTCGCCAAGAGTCGATCCGGCCGCCGTCCGGGTCGATGTCCGTGCTCATTTCGGCCGTGCCGGGGATCGCCCGTCCCTGGTTGGGGGACGACTCGCGGAGCACAGTGGAGGCATGGACCGTCCTGGGCTCGCCGACTTCCTGTCCCGCCGCCGCGCGCTGCTGCAGCCGGCCGACGTCGGGCTGGCGCCGGGGCTGCGGCGCCGCACGCCCGGGCTGCGGCGCGACGAGGTCGCCGGCTGGCCGCGATGTCCACGGACTACTACACGCGCCTCGAGCAGGCCCGGGGTCCGCACCCGTCGATCGCGGTGCTGTCGGCACTGGCGCGGGCCCTGCGGCTGTCCGACGACGAGCGCGACCACCTGTTCCTCCTGGCCGGACGGGTGCCGCCCCTGCGCCCGACCGCCGCCGGCCACGTGTCCCCCGGGCTGCTGCAGGTGCTCGACCGCTTGCGCGACCTACCGGCCTTCGTCGTCGACGATCTGAGCCGGGCGATGGTGCAGAACACCCTGTCGGCGACAGTGTCCGGCGACGCGATGGACTACACCGGACGGGACCGTTCCTTCTTCTGGCGTTGGTTCACGATGCCGGAGCTGCGCTCGCGCTACCCGGAGCAGGACTGGCCCGCGCACTCACGCACGCACGTCGCCGACCTGCGGGCCACGTACGGGCGGCGGCGCGGCGACGCCGACGTGGAGGAGCTGGTGGCCGACCTGCTCACGGCGTCCACGGAGTTCGCCACGCTGTGGGCGTCGCACGAGGTCGCGGTGCGCCGCAGCGACCGCAAGCGGATGCTGCATCCCGAGGTCGGCCTGATGGACTTCCTTTGCGAGACCCTCACGGGCGTGGACGGCGAGACGCTGGTGGTGCTGTATCCGCGGCCGGGCACCGACACCCGCGAGAAGCTCGACCTGCTCCGCGTCATCGGCACCCAGGACCTCGCCCCCGCCGAGCACTGATCCCGCTCCGGGCACCTTTCCCCCGCAGCGGCCACGTCCGACCGCACCTTTCCCCCGCAGCGGCCACGTCCGACCGCGCGCTTTCGTGATCACGTTCTCCCGTCGAGTTGCCACCTGATCACGTCTTCCTTCCGAGCTGCCGGCATCGGCCCGCAAACCGGCAATCCCGGAGGAAGGCGTGATCACGCCGTAGGTTGTCCACACCCTTGGGGGCCGTCCACAGATCGCGTCACCGCCCGATGCCGGCGTCGGGCATCGACTGAGCTGGCACGATGCGCGCCGTCCCCGACCTCGAGGTGTTCTCCCGCCGTGACGCCCTAGCCGTCGGTTGGACGGATTCGTCGCTGACCAGAGCGGTGGCCCGGGGCGCCCTGGTTCGCCCGAGGCGCGGTCGCTTCGCGCTGCCGAACAGCCCGTCGGAACGGATCGAGGCCCTGGCCGCTGCAGGCTGCCTCTCGGGCAGCGTGCTCAGCCATCGCACCGCGTTGGATCTGCACGGCCTGCCGATCGTGGGCCCGCGTCCCCGGTTGCCGCAGGTCACGGTTCCCCCGACGGGCCGTGGCAGCGCGCCGGGAGCGCACCTGCACCGGGCATCCCTTCCCGGAGACCACGTCGTGGAGCTGCCGCCCGGGGTACTGGCCACCTCCGTCGCACGCACGCTCGTCGACGTGGGTCGGTCGTGCTCGACCTCGACAGCCGTGGCCGCGATGGACGCCGCACTCCACCGCGGGACGGTGACGCCGGACGAGATCGAGGAGGTTCTTGTGCGCTGCTGGAACTGGCCGTCGATTCGGCGTGCCCAGCGCGCGCTCGGGCTGGCGGACGGTCGTGCCGAGTCGCCGCTGGAGTCCGTGAGCCGTCTCGTCATCGGCTGGCTGCGCCTTCCGGCGCCGGAACTGCAGGCGGTGGTGCTGGACCGGGACGGGCGGGCGGCCGGGCGTCTCGACTTCTACTGGGACGAGTGGGGAGTCGCCGGCGAGGCCGACGGCCGCGGCAAGTACACGAACGTGGGCGTCATCGTGGCCGAGAAGGACCGCCAGGAACACCTCGAGAATCACGGTCTCGTGTTCGCCCGCTGGGGCTGTACCGATGCGACGAGGCATCCCCGTTCCGTCAAGCAGCGGATCCTGAACGCCTACGAACGGGGACGTGCCCGGGATCGATCAGGTCTTCCTCGCGAATGGTCGGTTCAGCTGACGAAAGCGGCAACTCGGAGGGAAGACGTGATCACCAACCCCGTCGCGCGGCAACTCGGAGGGAAGACGTGATCACCGACCTCGCCGCGCGGCAACGCGAGAGGAGAACGTGATCGCGCTAGAGCAGGCCGGCGTCGCGCATGCCCTTGAGGGTCGGGTTGATCGTCGCGGTCGGCGTCCCCGCCACCGCGTCGATCGTCTTGAGCCCGTCGCCGGTGTTGTAGACGACGGTCTCGACCGAGGTGTCGATGCGGCCCTGCTCGACGAGCTTGCGCAGCACGGCCACCGTCACCCCGCCGGCGGTCTCGGCGAACACGCCCGTGGTGCGGGCCAGCAGCCGGATGCCCTCGCGGATCTCGTCGTCGGTCACCGACGCCATCGCCCCGCCGGACGAACGCACCGCGTCCAACGCGTAGGGGCCGTCGGCCGGGTTGCCGATGTTCAGCGATTTCGCGATGCCGGTCGGCCGCACCGGCGTGACCTCCGAGACGCCCGCGTCGAACGCGGTCGCGATCGGTGAGCAACCCGCCGACTGCGCGCCGAACACCGTCCAAGACGACGACGGCACGAGCCCGGCCGCCACGAGTTCCTTGAACGCCTTGTTGATCTTGGTCAACATCGACCCGGACGCCATCGGCGCGACGTACTGACCGGGCAGCCGCCAGCCCAGCTGCTCGGCGACCTCGAAGCCCAGTGTCTTGGATCCCTCGGCGTAGTAAGGGCGCACGTTGACGTTGACGAACCCGGTGTCCTCGAACTCGTCGGTCTCACCGAGCTCCGAGCACAGCCGGTTGACGTCGTCGTAGTTGCCCTCGATCGCGACGAGCGTGCCGCCGTACACCGCGGTCTGGGTGATCTTGGCCTGTTCGAGGTCCGACGGGACGAACACGATCGACGGCATCCCGATCCGCGCGGCGTGGGCGGCGACGGAGTTGGCGAGGTTGCCGGTGGACGCGCAGGCGATGCGCCGGAAGCCCAGCTCGCGCGCCGCCGTCATCGCCACGGACACGACGCGGTCCTTGAAGGAGTGCGTCGGGTTCGCGGAGTCGTCCTTGATGTAGACCGGGGCGGTGAACCCGAGCTCGTCGGCCAGCCGGTCGGCGCGGATCAGCGGGGTCATGCCGGTGTTCGAGTCCACGCGCGTCGCGGCGTTCTGCCCGACCGGCAGCAGCCCGGCGTAACGCCAGATCGACTGCGGCCCGGCGGCGATCTCGTCGTGCGTCACGCGGGCCAGCGCGGCGGCGTCGTAGCCGATCTCGAGCGGCCCCCAGCACTCGAGGCACGCGTGCTGCGCGCCCAGCGGGAACTCGGCGCCGCAGCTGCGGCAGACCAGGCCCGACGCAGGCGACGGGACGGTGTGGCGATCAGCGAGAACAGTCATGAGTACGAGGCCTTCCCCTCATCTTCCCCGCACGTGTTCGGTGCGAGCCGGAGTTGGCACCTGCGACGACGGCCTCGGACGCGACGCCGTGCGAACAGCGTGGTCTGAAGTAACGCGCGTGGTTGCCGGGGCTTCGTCGGGCCGGTCCCTCTGCCCCTCTGGATGAGCACTGCTATTCGGTTGTGCCGACCATCATGGCACAGCGGCCGAGCGCGTCAGTCCGACTGGTAGTCGGGGGTGAGCACGACCACGACGGGCCCGTCCGGCAGCTCCGGGAACTTGGGCTCGATCCGTTTGATGGTCGGGTACTGCGTGCGCAACGCCCTGGCGGCGGCCTTCGCGCCACTCACGTCGGGGTCGTAGTAGGCACACGTCGACAGGATGTCGTTGGTGAGGTTGCCCGACGACGTCACCGTCCAGCCGCCGTTCTCGAATCGCTGCGCCGCGCTCTTCGCGAGCCCGGAGACGGTCGTGTCGTTCAGCACGACGAGCGGCACCGCCTTCGGGTCTCCGGCCGTCGTGGACCCGGTCGGCGACTCCGAGGACGAACGCGACGACGACCTCGAGGACGGAGGCGCGGACGTCGGCGTGGCCGACGTCCGGGCGGACGACGAGCTCACGGCGGAACTCTGGCTGACCCCTACGGACTCGCCTGCGTTCTTGGGTCCACCGGACTTGGGGTCGCGAAGAGCGACGACCGCGACGATGAGGACGACCACACCGACCACGGCCAGGACGACCCCGGCCAGACGCTCGCGCTGATGACGGCGAGCGGCCTGGCGAGCCAGGCGACCACGCTGTGCGTTCTTCAGCTTCAGACCTCGATACCCAATCGACGTGCCGACCGCTGGCGCTGCCGGCTCGCCCGCAATCGTCGCAAACGCTTGACGAGCATCGGATCGGCGCTCAGCGCGGACGGCGTGTCGATCAAGGCGTTCAGCACCTGGTAGTACCGCGTGGCGGACATGTCGAACAGCTCACGGATGGCCTGTTCCTTGGCCCCGGCGTACTTCCACCACTGCCGCTCGAAGGCGAGGATCTCGCGGTCGCGACGGCTGAGACCGTCGCTGTCGTGCTCGTCACCGTGGTCGGCGGGCGCGTGCGCGGACTGCATCCTGAGTGGCTCCTCCGACGTGCGGTTTCTCGACCGGCCACCGGTCGCGCCGCCGCTGGAGGAAACCCCTCGCCGCCGCGAATTGCACCGGTGTCATTCCGTGCGCTCATTCAAGCACGCCAGGCGTCCCGTGAGGCGGCGCGGCACGCTGTGGACGAGCGCCCGGGCACGGACCGGTTGTCCACAGGACGGGTCACGACCTCGCGCGGTCCGGGCCCGGCGACGGCACGCTCTCGGCCATGTCGCTGCTGCCCGACCCCGACGCCCTGCTCGCCGTCGCCGGACGTATCGCCGCCCACGCCGCCGCGCTGCGCAGGCACGCCCACGCGTTGGGCTGGTCGGTCGCCCACACCACGTGGCACGGCACGGCGGCGCACGCTTTCGCCCGGGACGCCGTCGAGGTGTGCGCCGCGCTGCGGCACAGCGCCGGCCGCCTGGACGCCGCGGCCGCCGCGCTGCGCGGTCACGCGGCACGGGTGCGCACCGTGCTGGACGATCTGCGCAGGCTCGGCGTCGACCTCGGCGCCGTCGGGAACGACACCGGGCACGTCCTCGCGACCTGCTGCACGACCCCGGCCGTCTCGGCCACGACGGCCGCCGCCTGGTGACCGACACGGCGCGTTCGGGCACGGAGGTCGCACACGCGGCGGGCCACGCCGCGCACGCGGTCGGCGGCGCGGCGAAAGGTCTGGGCCACGCGGCAGGCGGCGCCCTCGACGCGGTCGGCCTGTGATGGGCGCCCAAGTACGGGCCGACCCCGCACCCCGGCCCGTCGACGTCACGGGCGGCGCCGGCGGATTCGAGGCCCACACCGAGGAGCTCGACGTGCTCGCCCGGCGCTTCGGCGGGGTGGCCGGCGACTGCCTGGGCTCGTCGATGACGCTGCACGGCTATCTCGTCGACGGGGCCGTGACCGCCTCCGCGCCCTTCGACCCGGTCGGGTGGGCCCAGTTCGAGGCGGAGCTGGTCGGCGCGCTCGACGGCCTGCACGGCCTGAGCTGGGTGGGGCTGCGCTGCGGCGCCCTCGACGGCGAGCTGCGTGCCGCAGCGGCGGCCTACCGGGCCGTCGACCACCTCGGCCGGGCCCTGCACGACGAGGTGCTCGGCCTGGTCCGCGTGCCCCGTGCGCTCGTCGCCGCCGGCCGGGAGCTCGCGCGGACGCACGACCCGCTGGCCGCCGCGCAGGCCGGGATCGCGGCCGACCCGGGCGTCGTCGACCACGTCGTCGACCAGCTGGGCCTACCGGCCCTGATCGCCGGCGCGAGCGCGGTGCTGCCCGACGGGCACGGGGTGGCCCGCCCGCTCGGCACCGACGCGGTCGGCCCGGCCGGTCGCCCGCCGCGTCGGCTCACCGACGTCGTCGGCGATCTCGCGCAGCGCAACGACGACACCCACGACGGGGCCATCGACGTCCGCATCATCACGCTGCCCGGCGGCGGCCGACGGGTGATCGTCGATATCACCGGCACGAAGTCGTGGTCGCCGGGCCCCACCTCCGACATCACCAGCCTCACGACCAACGGGCGCGCGCTCGTGGGGCGCAGCACGGCCTACGAGCAGGGCGTCCTGTCGGCCATGCACCGGGCCGGCGTGCGACCCGACGACGACGTCATGCTCGTCGGGCACAGCGAGGGCGGCATGGTGGCGGTCACGACCGCCCGTGACGCCGTCCGCACCGGGCGCTTCCACGTCACGCACGTGATCACCGCCGGCTCGCCGATCGGGCGCACCGCCGGGGAGCTGCCCCGCTCGGTCAAGGTGCTCGCCCTGGAGAACGCGCGCGACGTCGTCCCGCATCTCGACGGGACGGCCAACCCCGACCGGCCCAACGTCACGACCGTCACCTCGGCGAGGGGCGACGGCACCGTCGAAGGCGACCACTCCCTGGACACGGCCTACCACCGGGTGGCGCTCGACGCCCAGGCGAGCGGCAACGCCTCGGTCCGTGACTTCCTGGTCGGTGCCGACGACTACTTCCGCGGCACCCACGTCACGACCCACGTCTACCAGGTCGTGCGGCACTACTGAGCGCCTCGGCCCGGGCCGCGTGACCGATTCGCGGACTATCGCCTACCTTCCGAGGGACTTTCGGGCGTGTCGCACCACGAGTAACACTTGTCTCAGCCGTAACGTGGATGGTTTGATCGACACGACCGTGTTCCCCCGACACGGTCGGGTTGGCTGCTGAAGACAAGTACGCCGATCCTGTTGACTCGCGGCTCCCCCGGCCGCCGGCCGAACTGGATCACCGCTGATGTGCCCTGCTCCCCCGCGCGCCCGATCTGCGCGCCACGCTCTCCGTACCGCCGCCGTCGTGACCACCGTGCTCGCCACCGTGCTCACCGGCTCCGCCGTGGTCAGTCGACAGGTCAGTGCGTCCGCCGCCGCGCCGGCCCGGCAGGCGGCTGTTCCCGCCGGGTCGCCGACCGGTCATGTCGACGTCATGAACCGCACCGCCGGCGGCCTGTGGGTCAAGGGCTGGACCTTCGACCCCAGCGCACCGACGACGGCCAACGCCGCCTACGCCTGGGTGGACGGGCGCAACGTGCACTCCGGCGGCCCGGCCGCCAACAACCGGCCCGACGTCGCCGCCAAGTACCCCGCCGCCGGCCCGCTGCACGGGTTCAGCTGGCGCATCCCGGTACCCCAGGGCACGCACACCGTCTGCGTCCGGGCCGGCAACCTCGGGGCCGGTGGGCCCGTCACCCTGAAGTGCCGCACCACCGTGTTCAACTACGGACCCAAGGGGTCCTTCGAGTCGTTGACGACCACGCCCGGCAGCATGCGCCTGCGCGGCTGGGCCATCGACGGTGACGCCTGGACGACGCCGCTGACCCTGCAGCTGACCGTCGACGGCCGCGCGTCGACGATCGTGGCGGACAAGCCGCGGTCGGACATCGCCGCGAGCTACCCGAACACCGGAACCCTGCACGGCTTCGACGAGACCTACCGGGTCGCACAGGGCACGCACCGCGTCTGCGTGACGGCCCTCAACATCGGGTACGGGTCGAACGCGTCGTTCGGCTGCCGCACCCTCGTCGTCGACGACCGCCCGGTGGCCGCCCTGGACACCCTCGGCGAGTCCGGCGGCAAGCTGCAGATCCGCGGGTGGGCGTTCGACCGTGATCAGCCCACCGCGCCGCTGACCGTCTCGGTCGCCATCGACGCGGCCGCGCCGTTCACGCTCAAGGCCGACCTCGCACGCAGCGACGTGGCCATGGCCAACCGCGGGGTGGGGTCCGCGCACGGGTTCGCCACCGCCCGGGCCCTGGCCGAGGGCCGGCACACCGTCTGCGTGGTCGTGCGCAACGTCGGCTACGGCTCGGACCGCTCGCTCGGCTGCCGGTCGATCACCGTCGACTTCACCCCGAAGGCGTCACTGACCGCCCCGAAGCCGACCGCCACGGGCATGACGGTCGGCGGTTGGGCCTACGACCCCGACACCTCCCGGCCGGTGTCCACCCGCATCCTGCTCGACGGCCGCACGGTGACAACCGTCCTCGCGAACCGCAAGGGCAGCACGCGCAGCGGGCACAACTTCGCCGCCACGCTGGTCAGCCGGTCCGGCCGCCACACCGTCTGCGTCATCGCCGACAACCTGCTCTGGGGCACGCGCAACTCGAAGGCCTCGTGCCAGTCGACGTCGTTGGCCCTGTCGCCGCTCGGATCCTTCGAGTCGCTGACCCGTGCCCCCGGTACGGACGACCTGCTGGTCAAGGGCTGGGCCGGGGACCCGGACTCGTCCGCACCCACGACCGTCACCGTCACGGTCGACGGGCGCGCCGTCCCGGCCCTGCGTGCCGACGCCGCGCGCACGGACATCGCCCGCACGTACCCCTCGCTGGGGACGCACCGCGGGCTGTCGGCCGTGCTGGCGACCGACGACGGTGAGCACCGCGTGTGCCTGACCGCGAAGAACGTCGGGGGCGGCACCGATCGCAGCCTGGGCTGCCGGCTGATCTACGCGGTGCACCCGGTCGGTCCGTCGGCGCCCCGATCGGTCAAGGCGGTCCCCGGCTTCGGCGGCGCGACCGTCAGCTGGACGCCGCCGAGCTCCGACGGCGGCGCCCCGGTCACCAAGTACGTCGTCACCTCGTCCCCGGGCTCCGCGTCGGTCACCGTCGCGGCCGGTGCGACGTCCGCCGTGCTCGTCGGGTTGAAGTCGAACACGACGTACAGGTTCAGCGTCCGCGCGTCGAACGTCGCCGGCTCCGGGGTCCCCGCGGTGTCGGCCGCCATCCGCACCGCTGCCGGGCCTCCGGCCCAGCGCACGCCGGCGCCGGTCTCGACGAGCCGCTACATCCGCAACGTCCGCGGGTCGTCGGCCGCCGAGCTGGCCATGATGCGCAGGGAGGGCGCCACCGACGCCAAGAACAACCCCTCGGGCCACGGCTACATGGTGCTGCTCGACATCGGCGGCCAGGACTACTACGACAACGGCGTGGTCCTCAGCGCCACCACGCGCTTCGTGAGCAACCGTGATCTCGTCCGTGACGTCCAGGCCTACATGGACGGGTACGCGAGCGCGCAGCGCCCGAGTGCACCCGTGGTCGTCGCGATCGGCACGAACAACGACATGGACGTGTCCGCGGCGTCCGGTCGCCAGTGGGCCACGAACGTCGTCAACCCGCTCGTGTCCTACGCCCGACGGCACCTGGGCATGTCCGTCGCCGGCGCCAACGACATCGAGCCCGGCTTCCGCGCGTCCTACTCGGCGACCCGGAGCTGGCTGGGCGGTTACCTCAGCGCCACCAAGGCGCCGTTCGTCTTCAACGGCTCCGCCGACGGCTGCGCCTGGACGACGACGAACCGCCGGTGCAACAACGGCTGGACGATGGCCGGCCTGCACTACCTCGCCGCCGCCGCCGCGCCCACGCGGATGCTCAACCTGCCGCAGATCTACAACAACACCATGGCCGACCAGTGGAAATACATCTCGCTGACCGGCGTCGTCAACCACCTGCCGCGCATCAACTTCGCGGGCGTGCTCACCGAGTACACCGCCTGTGCGCAGTCCGGTGGTTGCGGCAGCATGGGTGGGCGCAGCGCCTGGTCCCGGATGTGGAACGACCTGCAGTCCGACTCCCGGTTGCGGGTGTCGAGCCTGCCCTACGCGACCGACCTGCGGGTCGACAGGTGACGCTCCGCCTGCTCGCCGGGGTTGCTGCCGCCGTGGCCGCGCTCGGCATGGTCGGGGCGTGCTCGTCGGCCGGTCCGGCGCCGGGGCGCTCGGGGCAGCCCAGCCAGGCCTCGTCGGCGGCGGTGTCGGCACCGGGCACGACGTCGGCCGCCGCGACGGACGCGACCCCGGCGCCGGGCACGACGCCGGCCCCCAGCGCCACGGCCTCGTCGGCACCGTCCGCGTCGTCGCCGCCCGCGGCCGGCGCGCCGGGCCCGCCGTCCGCGACGTCGAGCGGCCCGCGCTCGACCTGCCGGAGCCTGATGGTCCGGGTCATCCGCGGGTCGGCGGCACCGGGCTTCGAGTTCGCGGCGCTGCAGTTCGTGAACACCGGGCAGACGCGCTGCGTGCTCTACGGATACCCGCAGGTGCGCCTGCTGAGCGCGGGTGCGGTGATCGGCACCCCGTCACTGCCCGCGAGCACGGCGTCCTCGCGGTTCACCCTCGCCCCGGGTGCCGTCGCCGAGAGCCGGCTCAAGGACTACTCCTCGTGCCAGGCCTCGCTGTCGGACGAGATCCAGGTCGTCGCCCCGAACAGCTCGATCACCATCACCCGCCCCGGGCAGCTCCGCGCGTGCCGGTTGCGGGTGTCGGCCCTCGCCACCCCCGAGTAACCGCCGCGCGGATCGGGCCCGGCAGACTCACGCCCTGTGCGCGACGTGGACGAGCAGAGCGGTTCGTCCCGAGCGTTGCTCGTCGGCGCCCTCGGCCTGACCGGCCTCACGATGCGCGTGGGGGCCACCAGCATCGGGCCCGTGCTGCACGATCTGCAGCGCGACCTGCACGTGTCCGGCGGGGTCGCCGGGGTGCTGACGACCCTGCCCGTGCTCGCGTTCGCGTCCATGGGCGCCGTCACCCCACGGGTGGGTCGCCGCTTCGGGCAGCACCGTTCGCTCGCCGTCGCCCTCGGGCTCAGCGCGACCGGGCTCGCGCTGCGGCCGCTGGCCGGGTCCGCACTGGTGTTCGCGCTGCTGACGATGCTGGCCCTGTGCGGGGCCGCGGTCAGCAACGTCCTGATGCCCAGCCTGGTACGGCGCCACTTCGCGGCACGGGTCGGCCCGATGACCGCGGTCTACAGCACCGCCCTGGCCGTCGGCGCGACGTCGGCCGCGGCGCTCACCGTCCCCATCGGCGACGTGGCCGGCGGGTGGCGCGGCGCCCTGGCGGTGTGGGCGGTCCTCCCGGCGCTCGCGGTGCTGCCCTGGCTGGCCACGCTCGGTCGCGACCGACAGCCCACCGTGGACCCGGTCGGGACCTCGACGCTGTCGATGGGCGACCTCGCCCGCAGCCGGACCGCCTGGGCGCTGACCATCTTCTTCGGCGCGCAGTCCATGCAGGCCTACATCGCGTTCGGCTGGTTCGCCCGCTTCCTCGGTGACCACGACATCTCCGACGGCACCGCGGGGCTGATGGTCGCGCTGTTCTCGGCCGTCAGCATCCCGGTGTCGCTGCTGGCGCCCCGCGTGGCGCGCGACCGGCAGCGCGCCGTCATCATCGGGCTCTGCGTGACGACGCTGGTCGCGTACGCCGGCATGGCCGTCGCCCCGCACGACCTGGCCTGGGCGTGCATGGCGGTGGCCGGAATCGGCAGCGGCACGTTCCCCATGGCCCTGACCATCATCGGGCAGCGCAGTCGGTCGGCCACCGGGACGGCGTCGCTGTCGGCGTTCGTCCAGGTCATCGGCTACCTCATCGCCGGCACCGGGCCGTTCCTGTTCGGCGCCCTGTTCGGGGCGACCGGGTCGTGGGGGTTGCCGTTGACCGTGCTGTTCGTCGCAGCCGGCGTCACGCTCGTAATGTCGTGGCCGATCACCGCCGACCGGTTCGTCGACGACGAGGTGGCCGCCGGGCTCAGCGCCCGATGTCCTCGTTCCACAGCTGCGGATGCCGGGCGATGAAGTCGGTCATCATCCGTACACATCCCGGGTCGTCGAGCACCACGACCTCGACGCCGTTGTCGGCAAGCCATTCGTGGCCCCCGACGAACGTGCGGGCCTCCCCGACGACCACCCGCGAGATGCCGAACTGCCGCACCAGGCCGCTGCAGAACCAGCACGGCGACAGCGTGGTGACCATCGTCGTACCGCGGTAGCCCGGGCGTCGTCCGGCGTTGCGGAAGGCCGCGGTCTCGCCGTGCGCCGAGGGGTCACCGTCCTGCACCCTGCGGTTGTGCCCCCGGCCGAGCACCGTCCCGTCGGCATCGACCAGGGCGGCGCCGATCGGGATGCCGCCCTCGGCCAGACCCGCCTGCGCCTCCTCGACCGCAACGGCGAGCCAGTCCCGGTCGCTCACCGCGGCTCGGTCTCGAGCTGTGGCAGCTCGGCCGGACGCGACCGGCCCAGCCGGAACATGCCCCAGTAGAGCGCAGCGGCGATGAGGAAACCGGCCTCGAAGGTCAGATCGCCGAACGCCGGGTGGTTTCGTGGCAGCAGACCGGTGTAGTCGGTCTGGCTGGCGAACACGTAGATCGACACGACTGTGGCCACGACCATCGGGAACGCGCCGGGTTGCTCCGGTGAGCCGCGCCGGCTCGCGCCGATGATGGCCTCGTCCACCGACGTGCCGCGGCGCAACCAGCGGTCGGTCAGCACGACTCCGAGCCACGGCCCGATCCAGTAGGAGATGACCAACAGGAAGTTCTCGTAGTCCTCCCCGGCGTTGGACAGCCCGTGATGGGCGACGAAGTAGCCGATCACACCGAAGACCACGGCGACGAGACCACGGGCGAGGTGCGTGGGCAGCCGGATGCCGAGGGCGAGGAAGGAGATCGACCCCGAGTAGATGTTCAGGGCGTTGGCGGCCACCGCCCCGATGCAGATGCAGGCCAGCGTCAGCTTGCCCAGCCAGGTGGGCAGCAGGTCGGTGAGCGAGCTCGGCGCCACCTGGGTGCCGCCGGCGGTGACCACGGCCGAGCCCGTGACCTCCAGCAGCACGCACGACAGGAACACGCCGAGCCCGGCGTACATCCCGACGGCCCGCTTGGAGGAGGTCGGCGCCAGGTAACGCGTGTAGTCCGAGCCGTAGGGGTTCCAGCCTGCGGCGTAGCCGAAGGTCGCCCCGACCATGACGAGGAACCCGCCGATGCCCGCGTGGTGACCACCCGCGTTCGGGTGCGACTTCGACAGCGCCCACACGCAGGCGATGACGAACACGACGGTCAGCACCGGGAAGGCGAAGCGCTCGAAGGCGTGGATCAGGTTGTGGCCGAAGAACGCAATGACGAGTTGCGCGGCCACGACCAGCAGCAGGCAGACGGTCGCCGACAGGCGGTCGAACAGGGTGTGCAGCGCGAGCGCGCCACTGACACTGTTCACGGCGAACCACCCGATGCCGGCGACGAGCGAGTTCACGGTCGCCGGCACGTAGTTGCCGAAGAAGCCGAACGCGCTGCGACTGATGATCATCTGCGGCAGCCCGTGGCCGGGCCCCCACGACGACAGCACGCCGTGCGTCGCCGACCCCAACGCCGTGCCGAGCACGATCGCGGCGACCGACTGCCAGAACGTCAGCCCGAAGAACAGCGGGCCCAGGATGCCGACACCGAGCGTCGCGAACTCCATGTTGGGCGAGACCCACGTCCACAACAGGCTGCGGGGGCTGCCGTGCCGCTCGTCCAGGGGGATGAACTCGGCCCCACCGGGCTCGACGGCGACGACCTTGCGCCCGTAGTCGCGCGACGGGTCGGCGACGAACGGATCGATGCTGGCGACCATGCGATCACCCTGGCACACGCCCGTGTCACCGGTATTACGACCGTTCTGGCAGGCTGCCGGGCTATGACCCGCTGGTACCCGCTGGAGCCCACCGACGCCGAGTTCTTCACGACCGCCCAGCAGGTCCACCGGTACCAGCTGCACCTCGACGCCCCGCCGGGAACCGTGTGGGAGTCGCTGGCGTCCGACCGGTCGATGGCGGACTGGGGCCCTGCCGTCAAGACCGTCACCTGGCTCACACCGCGGCCCTTCGGCGTCGACACCGAACGCGAGGTCGTCCTGGCCGGAGGGCTGGCGCGCGTACGCGAACGCTTCACCCGCTGGGACGAGGGACGTGGGTACTCGTTCTCCGCCTACGAGGCGAGCTTTCCGATGCTGCGGCGCTTCGCGGAGGACTACGTCCTCGAGCCCGACGGCGACGGGACGTTGTTCACGTGGGTCGTCGCGATCGAGCCCAAGCCCAAGTTCGCGGTGCCGGTGCGGGTTCTCGGCCCGGTCAACAAGGTCGTCTTCGGGCGCATGGCCGCCGACGGCAGGAAGCTCTTCGCCCACGCCCGCTGAGCCGGCGCCCGGTTGAGTACCGGTACTCAGGTGCCGGACCTGCGCGCCCGACAGGGTTGGGGCATGACGAACTCACCGGCATCCAAGACCACGTCCGCCTTCTACATCCAGTCGATCGTCGCGTTCTCCGTCGCGCTCGGCGTCGTCGTCATCGGTGAGGTGTACCTCCCGGTGTCACCCTGGGTCCGGGCCTTCCTCGCCCTCGGCACCGTCTTCCTCGTCAGCGCCACCTTCAGCCTGGCCAAGTGCGTCCGCGACCAGCAGGAGAGCGAAACGGTGGTCAGCCGGATCGACCGGGCGCGCATCGAGCGGATGCTCGCCGACTACGACCCGTACCGCGCTCCGACGCTGCCGCAGGACCCCGCCGCCCCCGACGCCCAGCGCGGCGAGATGCAGCAGCCGCCCGCGCCGTCGTACCCCTCGTACCCCGTCCACTCGTCACTGCACGCCTGACCTCGACCCTCGTCCACCAGGCCCGGTCCGCACCCGCGGACCGGGCCTGCTTCGTCGCGTGGCATCTGGCGGCCCAGCCGTCGACGCAGGCACCATGCAGGCGTGTGGTTCCACCTCACCGACGATGCGATCGACCGTGCCGTCGATCGCATCGCCCGGGAGGTCTCGGAACCGCTACGCGTCCACCGGGCGCTCACCGAGTTCCGCAGCCCCAGCCGCACGATGACCTGCACGGTCGGTCGCGACCCCGACCGGAGAGGACAGCGGGGGCCGCAGTGGCAGACCGGCCGCGCGGTGATCACGCCCGGACACTTCGTGTTCCTCGCCGCGCCCGGTGGCTCTGCGCTGTATCGCCTCGACGTGCACGCCGTCGTCGAGACCGATGAGACACGGACCAGTGACGAGGAGGCGCCGGGCCCGCGCAGGCTCGCCGTCTGGAAGCTGCTGACCACCGACGGGACGCTGTACTGGGCGGCCCACAGGCGCGTGCTCACCGAGGCCACCGCCGTGCTGCGCGGTACGGGTCGGACCTGAACGTCGAGCCGGTGCTGCCGGGCAGTTCGCCTGCGGCCGTCGCCGATCAGCGCAGGGCGGCCCGGGACCAGTTCGGGGCGGATCCGCCCTTGATCACCCGGCGTGGCTGAGGGGACGAGCAGGCCGCCGCGGCGCGCTTGACGTAGATGCCGTCCACACTCGCCCAGGCGAGCGCGGTCCCGTCCGGCGACCACGTCGGCGAGGCGTGCCGCGCGTCGCCGTTCGTGTAGCAGGTGTACGTGGGGACCGACGGCGGGTTGCCGGTTCGGGCGCTGCCCGAGACGCGGTACCAGATGATGGCCGACGTCGTGCCGTAGCCGCGGATCTCGGCCAGCCAGCGTCCGTTGCGGGAGAGCTCGCCGTCGGCGAGATCGGTGCTCGGGAAGGTGTAGTCGCTGTCGTCGAACCAGTGCCGCGGCGCGGAGTTGATGTCGTGGATCATGACCTGCGACCCGGAGCCGCCGGTCTGCAGCGTGCGGGTGTTCGTGACCCACGACGGCGCCCGGTAGTAGGTCGACCGGCCGGCGCGGGCGTACCGCGTCGAGCGGGTGTAACCCGTCGTGTAACGCACGAGGCAGTCCGCGGCGACCGGGCAGCTGTAGCGCACGAAGGACCACGCGATACGCCTGCCGTCGGGAGAGATGGCGACGTCGTTGACCGCTCCGTCCATCGGTTCGCCGGCACTGTTCCAGAGCCGCGGCGGATTGATGGTGTTGAGGACCTTGCCGCGTTGGGTCATGCGGACGATGAGCGAGCCCCGGGCGGCGGCGATGACGCCGGCGTCGGACTCGGACGGCGAGTGGAAAGGACTGGTCCGTGTGCCGCCCCGGGTGACGGCACGAGCGTGACTGCCGTTGCCCGCCGCGATCCAGACGTTGTAGTTCTTGACGAAGACGATCGTCCCGGACGTGCCGGCGGCGGCCGCCGGGCGGGCGGGAGCCGCCGAGGCGGGAACGGTCGTGACGCCCGTTGCGGTAGCGAGCAGCGCGGCGGCTGCGGAGAGGGTGATGCGGGTCTTCATGGTGTGCTCCTGGTCGAGGTCGTGATGGGTGGTCGAGGTCGCGATGGGTGGTCGAGGTCGTGACGGGTGATCGGGGTGGTGCCGGGTCCTCGTGTGGGGCTCCGGCCGCCGGTCAGGGACGGGCGGTGCCGTGCACCTGGCGCGCGCGGCGGGCGTAGGCCCGTGGGCCGATGCGCGGGACCACGAAGCGGGGGACGGCCGGCGCGTGGCTGAGCATCGTGCGCAGGACGGCCGGGTCGCCCTCGTAGGCGAACATGCCGATCGCGAGGACGAGCGCCGGTTTGGACATCGACGCGGCGGCGGCTGCGCCGACGGCACCCCATTCGGCGTCGGTCAGCACACCGGCCGCGACGGGGAGCACGGCGCTCTCCTCGAGGTCGAGGTGCGCGGCGAGGAGGGCGTGCAGCCGTTCGAGGGTGAGCGCCAACGTCTCCCGCCGTTCGGCGTCCGGCGTCGCCGCCCATGCCTGGCGGGTGTAGGCGACCCGGTCCAGGGCGGCGTCGATGTCGGCGTGCTGGCTCTCCACCTGGTCCAGCACGGCCGCAGCCGCCGGAGCGCGTTCACGCAGCAGCGGCCAGAGCAGCTCGTCCTCTCCCTGGTGGTGGTGATGCAGCATGTCGCACACGAACGCCAGGTGCCGCTCCACGGCGGCGGCGCCCTTCGCCGAGCCCGGTGCGACGCGGCGGACCGCGGCCGGGGCGAGCCGGAACTCGCGCAGCATCGCGGTGTGGACGACGATCATGTCGCGGACGTCGACGAGCGGTGCCGCGGCGTCGTGAGGACAGACCCAGCGGGCCTCGTCGCTATTCCACCAGCAGGAGTTGGTGTGGGTGTGGACTGCGTCGGAGTGCGTTGTCGGTGTCATGGGATGAGCATCGAGATCTGCCGGCCTCGCGAACATCCCAGAAAGGTGGGTACTTCGCCGCGGGCGGCTAGCCTGCGTGCTGTGCAGCTCGACCTGCGGACCCGGCCTGCTCGGGTGCCGGTGACCGGCATCCGGCTGTCGCTGTGGCGAGCCGTCACCGTGTTCCGCGTCGCGGCGCTGCTCATCGATCTCGTGCTGATCGTGCGGTGGCAGCACCTGTACGAGCGCCCGAGCCTGGCGCTGGCGACCGGCGCGGCGATGATCGTCGTGACCCTGGCGGTCGGCACCGCTGCCGTGCGGGGTCAGGCCCACCGCAGCGGGTTGGTCGTCGCCGACGTGATCGCCACGGCGGGGCTGACCCTGCTCAGCATCCCGGTGCAGACCACGACGCAGCACCACGGCGGCATGATCACGCTGACCAGCATCTGGGCCGCCGGCCCGACCCTGGAGGCGGCGTTCGTCGCGGGTCCGCTCGGCGGGATCACGGCCGCGGTGCTGCAGTACCTCGTGACGGTCGTCGTGGCCGACAACGGTGCGGGCCGCACCCTGTACAGCGGCGTCCTGCTCGTGCTGGCCGGCACGGTGGTCGGCGTGGTGACCCGCCTGGCCGTCCGTGCCGAGGACGAGCTGCGCGTGGCGTCGGCCGCTCGGGCCGCGGTGGCCGAGAGGGAGCGCCTGACCCGCCAGATCCACGACGGCGTGCTGCAGGTGCTCGGTCTCGTGTCACGCACCGGGCACGACGCCGCACCGCCCTGGCCGGCCATCGCTGCCGCGGCCGCCGAGCAGGAGTCCGCGCTGCGCGGGTTGATCACGTCGCGGCCCGTCGACCCTGCCGTGGAGCCGGGCGCCGGGCCGGGCGTCGAGCTCGGCACGGCATTGCGGGCGCTGCGCTCCAGCCGAGTGACGATCTCGACGCCGGCCGACCCGGTGGATCTCGCTCCGACCGCGGCGGCCATGGTCGCCGACGCCGTCCGCGCGGCACTTCACAACGTCGACCAGCACGCCGGTCGGGACGCGCACGCCTGGGTGCTGCTCGAGGACATCGACGAGACGATTCGCGTCACGGTCCGCGACGACGGTGCCGGCATGCCCGAGGGTCGCCTCGCCGTCGCCGACGGGCAGGGCCGCATCGGGGTCAGCCGCGCCATCCGTGGCCGCATCGAGGACCTCGGTGGCACCTGCGAGATCGTGTCCGCGCCCGGCGAGGGCACCGAGATCGCCATGACCGTCCCCGCGACGGCGACCGCCCGATGACGCGCGACGACGGCCGTCCGACGACCCGCGTCATGGTCGTCGACGACCACCCCATCTGGCGCGACGCGCTGGAGCGTGACCTCGTCGAGGCGGGCTACGACGTCGTGGCCACCTGCGCCGACGGCGAGGCCGCGGTGCGGCTCGCGCCGGCCACCCGGCCGGATGTCGTGCTGATGGACCTGCAGCTCCCGGGCATGTCCGGGGTCGAGGCCGCTGCGGCGCTCGTCGCGGTCGACCCGTCCGTGCGCATCCTGATGTTCTCCTCCTCCGGGGAGGACGAGGACGTGCTGGCGGCGGTCAAGGTCGGCGCCCGCGGTTACCTCGTGAAGTCGGCGAGCCGCACCGACCTGCTCGCCGCCGTCGAGCGCACTGCGGCCGGCGAGGCCACGTTCTCCCCGGGTCTGGCGGCGCTGGTGCTGGGCGAGTACCGGCGCATCGGCCGTGACGAGCCGGCGGCGGCTGCCGTGCTGACCGACCGCGAGACGGAGGTCCTGCGGATGGTCTCGACGGGGCTGAGCGCCAAGCAGATCGCGAGCCGGCTCACGGTGTCGCACCGCACGGTGCAGAACCACATCCAGAACACCCTGCAGAAACTGCAGTTGCACAACCGCGTCGAGCTGACGCGGTGGGCCCTCGAACAGGGCATCACCGAGTAGGTCCCCGCCGGCTCTCGCCGAGAGCGCTTTCGCCCGGCACAGCACGTCCTGGGCCGTTACGGAACACAACGTGACCTACGACCGCACAGCGGCACTCAGTAGCACACCGACATAGGCCCGTCGATACGGTGTGGTATCCGTGCTCGGCTGGGTCCAGTGACAGCAGGCAACAGCAGGCAGTGCCAGTGATGGGAGCGAAGACAGAGTGGTCGACGTCGAATCCGAATTGGACCGTGCCGGTCTCACCAACCCCCACGTTCGCGAGTACGTGACGTACTGGGCGGGGGTGACCCAGCCCGACCGGATCGAGGTCGTGAGCGCCGCGGACGACGCGCGCCTGCTCGAGGAGTCGCTCGCCGCCGGCGAGCTCCTGCCTGCCGGCGACGGGCTGTACTACTCACGCAGCCACCCGAAGGACACCGCTCGCTCCGAGGAGCGCACGATCGTGGCCACGGCCGACCCGGCCGACAAGGGCGTCTACGACAACTGGCGCCCGTCGTCGGAGATGAAGCCACTGCTCGAGGGCCTCATGAAGGGCCAGTCGCAGGGCAAGACGATGTACGTGGTGCCCTACCTCATGGCGCCGCCCGGGTCGCCGCTGGAGGCCTACGCCGCCGGCGTCGAACTCACCGACAGCCGCAACGTCGTCACCCAGATGATCCGCATGGCGCGGGTCGGCGCGAACCACGTCGAGTCACTCGCCGACCCGGCGTCCTTCGTCCGCGGCGTGCACGTCACCGGTGACCTCGACATTCTGGGCCAGGGCACGCCCGACGACAAGCGTTACTTCGTCACCGTCGCCGACGAGCGGACGATCCTGCACTTCGGGTCGTCCTACGGCGGCAACGCCCTGCTCGGCAAGATTGCGCACGGTCTGCGTCAGGCCGCGTACGACGGGTGGAAGTCCGGGAAGTTCCTTGCCGAGCAGTTCATGCTGCTGGGCATCACCGACAAGCAGACCGGCAAGAAGTACCACATCTGCGGCGGGTTCCCGAGCGCGTCCGGCAAGACCAACCTGGCCATGATGCTGCCGCCCGAGGGCATGGGCGATCGCTACCACGTCGAGTTCTACGGCGACGACATCGCGTGGCTCCGCGTCGATCCGGCGGACGGCAAGATCTACGGCATGAACCCCGAGAACGGGGTGTTCGGCGTCGCGAAGGACACGAACGAGAAGACGAACCCGACGGCTATCGAGTCGGTGTTGCCCGGCACCGGTGCGATCTTCACCAACGTCGCCTACAACGAGAAGACGCACGGGGTCTGGTGGGAGGGCAAGACGCCGGACGCCCCGACCGACCTCGAGGGCTGGCGCGACTGGCAGGGCCGACTCGTCAGCGAGCGCGGTGACGACTCCCAGGGCGAGCCGTGGGCGCACCCGAACAGCCGGTTCACCACCACGCTGGCCAACGTCCCGAACGTGGCGCCGGACTTCGAGGAGCCCAGGGGCGTCCCGATCGACGCGATCATCTTCGGCGGCCGCACCAGCGACCGCGAGCCTCTGGTGCGCGCGATCACCGACGTCGCGGAGGGCGTGTACGACGGCCTCACCCTCGGCGCCGAGGCCACCTTCGCGGCGGAGGGTGTCGACGGGCAGCTGCGCTACGACCCGATGTCGATGCGCCCGTTCATGAGCTACCCCGAGGGCCCGTACGCGGCCCACTGGCTGAAGATCATCGGCGAGGCCACCGAGAAGCCGATCTTCGCGCACGTGAACTGGTTCCAGCGCAGCCCCGTCGACAAGCACTTCCTGTGGCCCGGGTACCGCGACAACCTGCGTCCGCTGCTCTGGCTCATCGCGCTCAAGAACGGCGACGTCACGGGCCGGCCGACCGCGGTCGGCATCCTCCCCACCGAGGACGAGCTGGACCTCGACGGTGTCGACATCACCCCCGAGGACCTGAACACGATCCTGACGATCGACGTCGAGCGGTGGAAGCAGGAGATGACGTTCCGCGAGGCGCACCTGCGCGAGTTCCCGAACCTGCCGGACGAGATCTGGGAGGCGCACCGTCGGGTGAGCAAGGCCCTCGACGAGAGCTGAGCACATCGCACGGCCGAGACGCACGCGTCCTCACCGGGAGAGCACGTCCTCACCCGGTGAGTGCAGCCTCGGCCTCCGGTGAGTCGTAGAAGCGCGCGAGCTGGCGGCGGACGAAGACCTCGAGGTCTCCGGACGCCGCCAGCGCTGTCAGGGCCCGCGGTCCGAAGCGGACGGCCTCCTCGACGAGGTCGGCACGCGTCACCCCGAACTCCTCGAGCAGAGCACTGAGCGGGTAGGCGCCGTAGGTGTCGAAGACGTAGTCGACGCCCAGCTCGATGAGCGCCGGAACGTAGGTTCCGTCGCGCAGCTCCATCCAGGTCTCGAAGACCAGCACGATGAGATCGATGAGGTCGGCGTCGTCGGTCGCGTCGAGCAGCTCGCGGATCGACCGGTCGGCGACCTGGTCCCACACCGAGAGCAACGCCTCCGCGAAGTCGTCGTCGTCGACACCGTCGGCCAGTCCCTGGCCCCACTGCTGCAGCAGCGTGGCCGCGACGTTCTCCGACAGCTCGCGGGCCCGCTGGTCGGCCTCGGTGAGCGCTCCGCCGGCCAGCCGGCCACCGACCCGCTCGCCCAGGGCCAGGGCTCGGTTGACGCCGGGGACGCGGCCGGCGATCCGGCGGTTGGTCGCCACCGGCCACAGCGCGATGGTGCGCAGGTAGTCGGCCAGCCAGACCTGCACCACCGGGCTCTCGGCGACGAGGGTGGCGACCCGGCGCCGCATCGGGCCGAACTCGGCGAGCTTGGCGACGAGCGCCTCGACCCGCGGACGCGGGAGCACCTGGTCCAGGCGCTGGTCGTTGGCCGGGTGCGTACGCAACCGCGACGCGATCTCGCCGGCGACGTCGGGGATGGCACCGGCCAGGAACACCTGCGTCGCGTACTTGACGGCCACCGCGGCGACGGACGAGCGGTCGATCACCTGGTCCAGGGTGAGGTCGTCGGCCCGGTCGACCGCCCAGTCGATCTCGCGACGGACCAGCTCGGTGAACCCGTCGCCGGTCAGCTCGCGCAGGACGAAACCGACGTGGGCATCCAGCAGGCGGTCCTGGGTTCGCATGACGCCATTGTCCTGCAGCGGCGTCACTGCGGCCGAATGCCCTTGTCACCGCCCGATCGCGGTCGGGTGCCCGTGCCAGCCGCGACCACCGGGTGACGAGCGAGGCGGGCACCCGTGCGCGGAGGCCCGGCGGCGGAGGCGGACGATGGACGTCATGAGCGAGCAGCACGACGGGGCGCAGCCGGCGAACCCTTTCGCGACCGCGTCGGTGCTGTTCGGCCTGGCCGCCCTGCTGCTGGGGGCGTTCATCCGCTTCGGCGCCGCCGTCGGCCTGGCCGCGCTCGTGCTCGGCGCGCTCGGGACCCTGCGTGCCGAGAAGACGGACGTGGGCCTCGCGGCGTCGCTGTTCGGGCTGGCGCTGGGGGTCATCGCGGTGCTCTGGACCGCGGTGTCGGTCGTCTCCGGGTCCTGACCGTCACGTCGTCAACTATTGTTCCTGGTACCCCCACAGGAAGAAGCGCGCACCACATGTCCGAGGCAGCCGAGGAGTCGCAGTCGCGTGCTGCGCTGTGGACCGAACTCACCGAGGCGCGGGCGCGGTTGCGCGAGCTCGAGGTCGCGAACGACACCACGCGGCGCATCGACATCGCGGTCGGCATGCTGATGGCCCGCCGCCGCTACTCCGAGGCGCAGGCCCGCGGTGCGCTGCAGCAGATGAGCCTGGGCAGCCAGCGGATGATCCGCGACATCGCCGAGGAGATCATCCGTACGGCATGACGTAGCGGCGTCCGCGGTCCGAGGCGGGCCACGGACGCCCTCCCGACGTCAGCGGTCGCGCGTCGGGTTCTCGGTGCCCTGACCGCCGGCGGGCTGTTCCTCGATGATCTGCTCCTCGACGACCGTCGCCTGCACGTCCTGCCCGCCGTCCGGCAACGGCGTCACGATCTCCTCGACCACGACGTAGCGGCGCAACCGCGGCCGGGCCCGATCGGTGGCATGCCGGCCCGCGGTGCCCTCGTCGGCCTCGCGAGCCCGCTCGCCCTCGTACCCGGCCGCCGCGCCGGCTGCGACGCCGGCCTCCTGGCCGCGATCGTCCTGTTCCGCCGCGGCGTGCCGCGAGCCCGAGTCGTCCCGCGAGCCCGTGTCCTCCCGTGCGTCCGTGTCCTCCCGCGAGCCCGGGTCCTCCCGCGAGCCCGGGTCCTCCCGTGCGTCCGTGCCGTCCCGTGCGCCCGTGCCGTCCCGTGACCCTGCGTCGTCCCGCGCACCCGTCCCCTGCGGAGCCGCGTCGGCACGGTCCTGGTCCCCGGATCCGGCCGCGCCGCCGACGTGCGCCGCGTAGTAGCGGTACAGCTCGTCGACGTCGCTCTCGTCCAGGTGCCCGTCGTCGTCCACGTTGGGCGCGCCCTTGACGACGTCCTTGTCGACCGCCAGCTGGAGGTCGTCGCCGTGCTGGGACGACCCGCGGACCGGTGCGAACGACTCCTTCGTGCCGAGCAGGCCGGTCTTCACCGTCACCCACTGCGGTTCGTCGGTCTCGTCGTCGAGGTAGACCTGACCGATCTTGCCGATCTTGTTGCCCTCGGGGTCGAGAGCGTGCTTGCCGACGAGGTTCTGCACGTTCTGGGTCATCACGGCCTTCCTTCGAGACGTCGGCCAGGCGGGTTGCCCGGCCGTCCTGGTGGCACCCCGGTGGCGGTCGAAGCTGCGGCCGGCGTCCGTACGTGCTCCCGATCCGGCAGCGGAGGCGGCCTGCGGAGTTCGGCTGACACCCTCGGCACGTGCTACCCGTGAACCGATCGAGCTACACCGACGCCGCCCGGCGAACACCACGCCGTCGTGTCGCGAACGGTCACCAGGTTGTCGTTTCCGACCTGCTTCGGACGCTGGACCCCGGGAAGGCCACGTAGCGGGAGGGCTACTCCTCCCCGACGAACGACGGCCCTCAACCAGAAAGGCCCGCTCATGACGCGCAACACGCTCGGCCCCGTCGGCCGCAGCAGACGAGGTGGGCCCCTCAACGGCCTGCTCCGAGGAGCGGCCGCAGGAGCCGCTGGAACGACTGCCCTCAACGCCACGACCTACCTGGACATGGCGATCCGGGGCCGGGGCACCAGCTCGGCGCCGGAGGACCTCGTGGAGAAGGGCGCCGGCAAGGCCGGCCTGCCGATCCCGGGTGACGGCGAGGAGCGCGACAACCGGTTGGCCGGGCTCGGCCCGCTGTCCGGCATCGCGGTCGGCACCGCCGTGGGCGCGGTCGCCGGTGGCCTGCACCGCGCGTTCGCGAATCGCGGACGGTCGGTACCTGCGCCGATTGCCGCGGTGCTCATCGGTGCTGCCGCGATGGCCCTGTCGGATGTCCCGCTCAAGGTGCTCGGCATCAGCGACCCAGTGGACTGGGCAGCGCCCGACTGGGCCGCCGACGCCGTCCCGCACCTGGTCTACGGCGCGGTCACCTACGCGACCATCCGCGCCACCGATGCCGACGCACCCTAAGCCGCGCCTCCTCGGCCACGCCGACACCAACGAAACCCATCGTTCGACGAAGGACGGACTTCCCGTGCCCAGCCCCACGCCCACGCCCTACAGCGACGACGTCGAGACCGAACTGCCCCACGAATCCGAGATCGTCGACGAGACGATCTCCACGATGAAGAACACGATGGCGCAGGGTTTCGAGGTGACCCGGCACGCCACGTCCGGCACGCACGCCAAGAGCCACGGGATCGTGACCGGCACGCTGCGCGTCCACCCGGACCTGCCCGCCGAGCTCGCGCAGGGCCTGTTCGCGGAGCCCGGCCAGTTCGAGGTCGTGGTCCGCTACGCCAGCGAACCGGGTGCCGTCGACCCCGACACCGCGCCGCGCGCCCGGGGCCTGGCCCTCAAAGTGCTCGACGTCCCGGGCGTGAAGCTCAAGCCGGGATGGACCAGTCAGGACTTCCTGTTCAACACCTGGCCCATCATCCCGCAGGGCGACGCCAGCACCTACCTCGACGTCATCAAGCAGCGCGACCAGCACTTCGGCCACCACCTGCGCACCGTGCTGGGTACGGCGGTGCAGCACCCGGTGGCGAAGGAGACCATCTTCGACCGCACGCCCAACATCCACCCGGTCGCCTTCACGTACTACTCCCAGTCGGCGTTCCGCTACGGCGACTACGTCGCCAAGTTCGCGATCGCGCCGGCCGACCCCGAGCAGCAGTCGCTTGCCGAGCGCACCGTCTCCAAGAGCGATCCGCCCGGCATCCTGCGTGACTGGGTGCAGGAGTTCTACCGCGCCCACACCGCCCGCTACGACTTCCAGGTGCAGGTGCAGACCGATCGGGACACGATGCCCGTCGAGGACGCCTCGGTCGAGTGGCCAGAGGCCGACAGCCCGTTCCGCACCGTGGCCTCCCTCGAACTGCCGGTGCAGGAGTCGTTCAGTCCGGCGCGACGCGTGTTCGCCGAGGACGTGATGTCCTGGCGGCCCTGGAACGGCCTCGCCGCCCACCGCCCCCTGGGTTCGCTCAACAGGTTGCGGCGCCGCGCCTACGACGAGCTCGGCGCGGTCCGGCGCATAGTTGCGGAATGCAGTCGCGCATGACCTTGCAATCGTTTCAGGAGCGTCGGCCATGACAGTGGAATGCGAGGAACAGGACAGTGTTCTAATCATGCGCATCGCCCGTGTCTCTAAACGCAATGCCATCAACGCCGTCACCACCCTCGCCCTGGACGCGGCAATGAACCAACTCGAAGACGACCATTCGCTCAGGGTCGGAATCCTGACCGGCGCGGGGGAGGTGTTCTCGGCCGGAACGGATCTGCGTACGGGTTCGGGTCCGGCGACGCCGCGCGGAGGTGAATACGGAGTCGTCCGTCGGAAGCGCACCAAGCCATTGGTGGCAGCCGTCGAGGGGCCAGCATTCGGTGGCGGGTTCGAGCTGGCGTTGGCGTGCGATCTGATCGTCGCCTCCCGTACGGCGCGGTTCGCCCTGCCGGAGACGCAACGGGGCGTCGTAGCAACGTCGGGCGCATTGTTCCGGGCGATGCGGGCGATGCCGTTGCACGTCGCCAAGGAGCTGCTCGTCGCCGGTGGCGAGCTGGATGCCGAACGTGGCTACCACCTGGGCTTCGTGAACCGGGTCAGCGCACCCGGCGAGGCCCTGACCGAAGCGCTCGCCCTGGCCCGGTCGGTCTGCCGGGGCGCGCCGAGCGCGGTGGCCGCGAGCCTGGCGGCCGTGCAGCAGCAGCTCGACGCGGCCGACGACCTGGGGTGGGCGGCCACCGCCACCGCCGTGGACGTCATCCGCGACCACCCCGAGGCCGCCGAGGGCATCGCGGCGTTCCTCGAGCGCCGGCCGCCCGCCTGGTTGTGAGCAACGACTCGCGGACCGCCGCCGCGCCGCACCCGAACCTCGATAAGGTCGCAGGCGTGACCGTCGAACTCGTCGAGGTCCGTGCCCGGATCTCGACGGACGTCGTGGGCCGTGACCGCGAACTGGACCTCGCTCTTGCTGCTGTCTCCGCCGGCCGGGACCTGCTCCTCGAAGGTCCACCCGGTACGAGCAAGACCACCCTGCTGAGCGCGATCACGGCGCAGTGGCACATCCCGCTGGTGTTCGTCGAGGGCAACGCGGACCTGACCCCCGCACGACTGGTCGGGCACCACAACCCGTCGCGGGTGCTGCGCGAGGACTACAGCGTGGACAACTTCGTCGACGGGCCGCTGCTGGATGCCATGCGCAGCGGGGGTTTCCTCTACATCGAGGAACTCAACCGCGCTCCCGAGGACTCGCTCAACACGCTGCTCACGGCCATGGCCGAACGCCGCATCACCATCCCGCGGGTCGGCACCGTGCACGCGCTGCCCACCTTCCGGGTCGTGGCGTCGATGAACCCCTTCGACAACATCGGCACCAGCCGGTTGTCGACCTCGATCCTTGACCGACTGTGCCGAATCGCGATCGGCTACCAGGACGCCGAGGCCGAGCGTCGGATCGTGGCCCTGCGCACCGCGGAACGCACCGCCAATCTCGACCCGCAGCTCGCCGAGCGGATGCGGCACGACGCCGTGGCCCTGACCCGGCGCACGCGCGAGTCCGAGGACATCCGGCAGGGCAGCAGCGTCCGAGGGGCGATCGACCTGATGCTCGTGGCGTCCGAGCTGGTGACGATGCGCGCGATCTCCGGTGACGACGACCGGTACGCCGAGACGTTCTACGACGCCCTCACCCTTGCCCTGTCCGGGCGCATCGTGCTCGAACAGACGCTGGACACCACCCCGGAGGCGGTGCTGCGGGTGCTGTGGGAGGACCACTTCCTGCTCGACCCGGCACGCGCCGCGCCCGGTTGAAGAGCCGTCGACGTCGACTCCCCCGTGCGGCGACGCGTGCCCACGACAACCCGGCCACGGCCTCTGACGCGTCGACCCAAGGTGCTGGATCGTGCCCCGTCGCTGTACCTACCGCCGGGTTCGGCCGGCGGCGGCGCGCCCGCGCTGGGGGCGCGCGGTCGCGGCCGTGAACGACCCGCGCCCGGAGCGCCGACGCAGTTTACCGACGAGGACGGGAACGTCCTGCACACCGACGACGGCGAGCCGGTCGACCCCGAGGTGCTCGCGCGGGTGCACCAGATCGCGGCCCGGCTCGCCCTGCCCCGACCGCGCCCGGTCCGACGGGCGCGTCGCGGCCCCGGCGCGCTGGTGTCCCGCCGTTTCACCGGCGTCGGTGACGAGTTGGACCTGGACGCCTCACTGGAACAACTGGCCGGCAACCCGGTGCCCGACGACGACGACCTCGTCGTCCGCGAGCGCGCCGGCACGCGTCGCTCGGTCGTGCTGGTGGTTGACGCGTCCGGCTCGATGCGCGGTGAGCGCATCCGCACCGCCGCGGCGACGGTGGGAGCCGTCGCCGGAGAACTCGCGCGCGACGACGTCGGCGTCGTCGCGTTCTGGTCGGACGCGGTGGTGCTCCAGGCTCTGGGCGCCCGACTCGACCTGGAGAGGCTGCTCGCCGACCTGCTCCGCCTTCCCGCGCGCGGCCTGACCAACGTCAGCCATCCGTTGGCGGTGGCCGCGAGCCAACTCGCGCGCGTCCCGAGGCACGACGCACGGGTGGTGCTGCTGTCTGACTGCGTGCACAACGCCGGCCCCGACCCGCGGACCGCCGCAGCGCGGCTGCCCCGGCTCGACGTGCTGTTCGACGCGACCGGCGAGTGCGACGAACAGCTCGGGCTCGACCTGGCGAGGGCCGGTCGAGGGCGACTCGTGCGGGTGACCGGGCATCGCGGTGTCGCACCGGCGCTGCGCACGATCTTCGAACAGTGAGCGCTGGCGGTGCAGCGCGCCGCTCATCGCTCGCGCCCGGCGGTCAGTCCTTCGGTACCGGCTTCGTCCAGAACGCGGCCAGCTGTGCGGCAGCGCCACCGATCCCTAGCCCGGCGGCGACCAACGCACGTCGGGCGGGGGTGCCGACCTCGTCCCACCCGAGCAACCGGTCGACGCTGAACCGGCCGCTGCCGAGTGCCGACAGGGCGATCGCGGCGGCGCTGAGGAAACCCACGTACTCCCAGCCCTCACCGGTGATGAAGTAGCCGTTCGGCTGGTGGACCGTGCGGTACGCGACGGACATCGTGCCGACGACGGCCGAGGCCGCCAGCGGAGTGGCCGCCCCGGCGAGGACCGCGGCACCCGCGCCGACCTCGACCGCGGCGCTGAGTTGCGCCTGCAACCGGGGCTCGCGGAACCCGATAGAGCCGAACCATCCGGCCGTCCCCTCGAGCGACTTCCCGTGCCGGACGCCGTGGGCGACGAACGTGCCGCCGACCGCGCAGCGCAGCACCAGCCTGGCCAGCTCGGCGGGGTCGGACGAAGACGAGCGGCGAGAACGACGAGACATGTCCCGACCCTAGTGCGCAGACACCGGCCGAGCGGCGTTCACTTCGCCACACCGGATCGCGCCTGCGGGTCAGGTGACCGCGGCGGCGCGGCGGGCGGTGTCGTGCATCGACACGTCGAGCAGGCTGCCGCGTTCCGAGGCGAGGGCGACCGCAACGGCGGCCGCGGCATGGACGCCGGCGAGCGGGTCGGCCAGGGCGTCCCCGGCGGGCACGGGACCTGCCCCGGTCCACGCGAGCAACCCGGCACCAACGGCGACGTCGTCGCCGAAACCGACCCGGTTCGCGTCCGCACCCTGCCGGCCGTACGCGGTCACGCTCGCCCAGATCGTCCCTGACGCGACATGCTCATGCGCGTCGATCCCGAGTCCGGCCAGCGCGCGGGGGCGGGAGCCCTCGATGACGACGTCCGCCGACGCGACCAGGGCGTGCAGCTCGGCGCGCTGCCGACGGAAGTCGAGCTGCACGAACTCGTGCCCGGCGTGCATCAGCCGGAAGAACGCCGGCGGGCCTAGACGGGCGCCGTCCGGTCGGTCCGAGCTCTCGACCTTCACGACGCGGGCACCGGCCATCCTGAGCAGGCGGGCGCACAGCGGGCCGGCCCAGAGCGCGGACAGGTCCACGATGGTCGGTCGGGACGACTGCTTCCTCGGACCACCGGGCGTCACCTCGACCGGGCGGCGACGCTCAGGCAGCGGCCGCGGTGGTACGACGGCCGCGGGCAGCTGCAGGTCGACGGCGCGCGCGAGGGCGTCCTGGACGGCGGTGTCGCGCAGCCAGCTGCGGACCGCGTCCCAGGGCGCGGTCACCGGGTCGGACCGCGTCAGCGCCGGCAGCACCTCACGGTCCCAGGCGCGCGCCAGCGACAGCCCGAACCATCCGTCTCGCGCAGGCAGACAGCGGAACGCGCCACCCGCCGAGAACGGGGCGTTGCGCTGCATGCCGCTGGTCCGGGCCCGCTCGCCGAGCACCTCGACACCGGGCAGCGGGGCACCGAGGTACGCCCCGGCCACGGCGAGGGCGGCCAGCGTCGCCGACGCTGCCTGGCCACAGACCTCGGGAGCGGGGCCGTCGCGGTACCCGGTGAGCCGATCGGCACCCGACAGCGCCCACAACCGGGATTCGTCCGTCGCCGGCACCTCGAGCACCCGCGGCCGGACGGCCAGGGGAACGGTGAGGTCGTCGTGCAGGCGCCGCGCCAGCTCAGCCGCGCTCATCGACCAGCCCCCAGGCGAGCGCGACGTCGACGCCGATCGACTCGCCGGACAGGTGCAGCCAGGCGCACCGCCACCGGCCCACCCGTCGGGTGATGCCGACGGTGCCGCCGGCACCCGGGACGAGCCCCATCCCCAGCTCCGGCAGCGCGAACCGCGCGTCGTCGCGGGCGACCACCCGCCCGGCGAAGGACGGGATCTCGACACCTGCGCCGATGCAGGCGCCGTGCAGCCTGACCTCCAGACGTGCGCCCAGCTCGTGGGCCCGCAGCGCGGCGCTGCGCTGCAGCCGGACCACGTGCGCGGCGCTCACGTCGGTGGAGGTGCCGAACTCGTTGAGGTCACCCCCGCTGCAGAAGGCCGGTCCGGCGCCCGTCAGCACCACCGTCGAGATGGTGCTGTCGGTCAGGGCCAGCTCGAACGCCTCGATCATGCCGTCACGAAGCTGCCGCGAGAACGCGTTGCGGCGTTCCGGCACCGACAGCCGCACGTGCAGCTCGTCACCGGCACGCGCGAGTTCGACGGCGTCGCCGTCGCGCGCCGGGACGGCTCGACGGGTGCGTCCAGCCAGCCAGCCGGCGAACTCTTCGCCGGCGAGCAACATCGAGTAGACCGCCGACTCCACGCTCAACCCCTCCCGGACCGGGAGCCGGGTCGTGGCCTCGACGAGTCGCCGCATGGCCAGCGCCGCCTTGGGCGACCCCGTCACCGCACCCTGCAGACGAGCGGCTGCCGCCGCCGGATCGGCAACCGTCACGAAGGTCCGCTCGGGCCGCGGATCCGTGGTCAGGGAGCACGCCAGGGCGTCGACGATGCCGCGGTGCGCCGGCGCGGGCGCGCGCGTGGCGACGCCGACGGCCACGACCTCGGCGCGGCGCAGGGCGTCCTCGACAGCAGCTGGGTCGTCGACGCGCGTGTCCAGGTCCACCAGCACGAAGGGGGCACTGGGCACTCCGGCGGTGTCGTGCCCGAGCGCCGACAGGTGATCACGCACCTCGTCGAGCCGCAGCGGCCTCGGCGGCTCAGCGGGCATGCACGACCTCGCCGTCGATCACGCAGTACCGGACGTGGCCCGCGTGCGGATCATCGAGGACGTCGTCGAGCCCACCGTCCAGCAGCACCAGGTCGGCCGCCGCGCCCACCGCCACCCGGCGCGGCGCGCCACCCGGGTCCGACGGGTCGGTGAGGTATCCGCGCAGCGCCGTCCGGGCGGCGACCCGCTCCGCCGGTGCGACCGCACGACCGGACGCGGAACGCCGCGCCACGGCGGACGCGACGGCGAACCACGGATCCGGGCTGCCGTACGGGGCGTCGCTCGAGCAGCCGACAGGCACACCCGCAGCCAGCAGGCTCGCGAACGGCCACAGGTGTTCGCGGTCCACGGCGTCGACGTCGTCGAGGTAGCGATCCCCGCGCAGGGCCGGCAGCGACGGCTGGGTGACCACGGTGAGGGCGAGGCGGGCAAGCACCTGACGCAGCTCGGGCGGCACGACGGCGGCGTGCTCGATGCGGTCGCCGGGCACCGTGCCGAGCTCCGTCAACGCGGCGAGCGTGAGCACGAGAGCCACGCGCGTCACGCAGTGCACGGCCACGGGCCGTGGCCGTGCGCGCTCGATCAGGGCGACCAGTTCGGCCGGCGACGGGAGCGCGTGGTCGCTCACCACGATCTTGCGTGGCGCGTCGGATGCCGGGTCGCCCAGCAGGACCGCCCGTTGGCGCAGGGCCGACGAGCGGAGCAGGGTGACGGCGCTGTCGTCGAGCTCCGGCGTGGCGTCGGTGATGCCGGTAATGCCGTAGGACGAGAGCTCCTCGGACACGGCCGAGACGTCCGGCGCCGGACCGGGGCCCACGCGTTGCCGCAGCCAGGCGTCGCAGCGCCACAGTCGTCCGGTCGCGACGCCGTCCGAGTCGCGCTCGACACCCTGCGGCTCACCGGGAACGGGTCGGTCCAATCCCACCTGCCTCAGGGCCGAGCTGTTCAGCACCCACAACGCACCGCTGCGGTGCTGCACCCGCACGGGCACGTCGCAACGGATGCGGTCGAGGACCTGCCGATCCAGCTCGCCGGCCACCGACTCGTGGAACCCCACGGCCCGCACCCATCCGCGCCTCGGCACAGCCCGGCGAAGGGCCGCTGCGAACGCGGTCGCCGTGCCGACCTCCGGCGGGCCGCAGGCCACCGAGTCCCTGGCCGCAGCCATGGCCAGCACGTGGCAGTGGTGGTCGTGCAGGCCCGGCAGCACCGCTCCGCCCGCCAGGTCGAGCTCTCGCGCCCCCGACGTGTGCGCAGCGGGACCGATGCCCGCGACCCGGCCCCCGCGAACCAGGACGTCGGTCCGGTCGACCCCCTCGACGGACACGTTGCGCAGGAGCAAGGGGGGCCGCACCGGGCCAGGGTAGGCGTCCGGCACCTGCGGGAGCACGCTATGGTGCCGATCGTCCGGGGGGCCCGCGAGGTCGGGTCGGTCAGGAGGGTCCGCCTCGGACAGGGTCCCCGCACAGCGCGAACTCGCGGAGCTCGCGGGCCGCCAGCCGCGGGAAGACCTCGGCACACCCGATCCGGCCCTGCGCGAGGGAGCCGGCCAGCTCGGCCGAGGCGGCGGGACCGAGATCACCCTCGATCCAGCTACCGGCCTGGTCCCAGGTCCTGAGGTAGCGCAGTACGCGGATGATGCCCGCCGCGCTGCTGCGGCCGGCCGGGTCGTCGACGGCGGGGATGACCGTCTGCTTGAGACGGTCGACCGCACCGTCGTAGAGCCAACTGCGCTCCGTCGCAGCCGGCGGCGGGGGCTCGGGGTCGGGGCACGACTGACCGAGGTTGACGGCCATGACGTCGATGAACATCCGCCTGTGCCGCAGCCGGTAGAACACGTTGCGACCGATGTTCGCCGTGGGGTCGCCGACGCGGTGCAGGCGGATGACCATGACCTTCCACAGCACCAGGGCCAGGTGGTAGTCGATGCGCGCCGCGACTGCGTCGGCCGGCTGCCCGCCTGCCGATCGTGCGAGTTCGCGGACGCCGGGTATGCCATCGAGACCGGCCCGCATGACCGTCCAGGCCAGGTCCTCGACCGGGTCCCCGGGGTGCGCGAGCTCCCAGTCGATCAGGCCGGTCACCGCGCCGTCGTGGTGCAGGAAGTTCCCGGTGCCGGCGTCGCCGTGCACGAGGACCGGGGCCTTGGCCACCATCGGCACCGACTCGCGCAACCAACGGTGACCGAACTCGAGCAACGGGTCGGGCGCCTGCGACGCGGACCGCATGACGCCTTCCCAGATGTCGAGTTCGTCGAGGATGCAGTCCGAGGTGGTGGCCGGTACCGGACGGCCGAAGAGCGCGCCTGCGGCATCACGGGGCGGCAGGCCCGCCGCGTGCAGTTCGCCCAGGCGGCCGAGGAAGTCCCGCAGGATCCGGTCCGTGGTGTCGGCGTCCAACCCCGTGAGGTCGGCGCGGCCCGGCAACGCGTCAGTCGCCATCATCGACCCGTCCGCGGACACCGCCCGCAGCCGCGGCGCGTGCACGCCCATGCCGTCCAGCGCCGCGTAGACCTGGGCCTCCCGCGCGAGGCTGTGCACCGGAGTCAGGTCCTCGCCGTTCTCGGCGCGTACCAACAGCCGCTCGTCGCTGTCGGAGCTCGACACGATCCACACCCGCCGGCTGTTGCCCGGTCGCAGGCCGGTCACGGTGCGCTCGGCCGGCCCGAGCGCCTGGGCCAGCCACGTCTCGACGTCGCTGTCGGAGCGTGCTCGCGGGGCATGCGCCGTCACTGCGCGGCGCCGTCGGGCCGCAGGAAGGTCGAGCGCCAGTCCGTGTGCGTCCACACGTCCTGGTCCTCTCCCCAGGCCGGACCACCGGCTCGGTCGAACTCGAGCAGGCTGATCGTGTTGGCCGAGGTCGGACGGGGATGAACCAGTCGACTCCGGGCGCGCGCGGTCTCGTCGATCGTGCGCCCGTCCTCGTCGACGGCCTCGATGTGGACGGTGGTCACCCAGTGCTCGACCGGATCGCGTTCCTCGGTCCGTCGCCCGGACGTGACCGGACGACACTCGCCGTCGCGGTACAGGAAGCCCCGCGTGATCGGGGCGACGCCGGCGACGCGTTCGGAGTAGACGAGGAACGCCTCGTCCTGGGTCGCGAGCCAGCAGTAGCTGAACCGCGGGGGGAACCGCTCCGATCGCAGCCCCCACGACCGGTCGCGCAGGGCGAAGCAGTCGACGACGTGTTCCTCGCCGGCCAGCGTCACGGTCCCGGTGACCCTGCCTGCCTGGTCGTAGTGGGCGCTGGAGAAGAACGGCGGCTCGTGCTGCTTGTGCCCGATGGCGGGCATGGTCGCGGCGAAGTCGAGGTCGAGGGTGAACCCGGCGTCCGCGTCGTCGTAGACCAGGCCGTACTGCTGCCCGGGCACCGTGGTGGTGATTGTCAGGGGGCTCGGGAAGTCCAGCGGGGACGCGTGCAGGCGTTCGGGACGGGTGGGAAGTGCCGTGTAGTGCGCGAAGTACGGCGACGTACGCGGCTGGGAGCCCGATCGGTCCCATACCCAGGCGCCGCCGGCCGAGGCTCTCTGGTTCGGACGGACGAGGGCGTAGAGCCAGCCACCGATGCCCTGCTCGGGGACGAAGAAGCAGAACCACCACGTCTCGGCCCACCAGGGGTGGGTGTCGTGATCGTGCAGGAAGTCGTCGGCAGGAACGAACGGCTCGTAGGTCGGCATGTCGTGGGTGCTCCTCAGGGTTGCCGGCAGGCGGTGCGTCAGCGCAGCGACGAGAACGCCGCGCGCAGCTCGTCGCCGAGCACCCCCGGCTGCTCGAGTCCGGGGAAGTGGCCGCCGCGTGCGAACTCGGTCCAGCGCACGATGTTGCTGTAGCGCTCGGCACGACTGCGCACGGGCAACGACGTGTCCTCGCCGAAGACGGCGACGGCGGTGGGCACGGTGCAGTACCCGCGTTGTGCCCATCCGTCCGGGCTGTGCATGGTCTCGTAGTAGAGCCGGGCCGACGAGCCGGCCGTTCCGGTGAGCCAGTACAGCATGACGTTGGTCAGCAGCAGGTCGCGCGGCACGGCCTCGTCCGGGCTCCGCCTCGCGGCCGTCCAACCGTGGAACTTCTCCACGATCCAGGCCAGCTGACCCAACGGTGAGTCGGTGAGCGCGTAGGACAGGGTCTGCGGCTTGGTGCCCTGCAGCGCGCCGTAGGCGGACTCCTCGCGGTCGAAGTGTTGCGCCCGCTGCGCGGACGCGCGCCAGCGCTCGCCGTCCGGCGGCGCCGCGTCCGGGGCGCCACGTGCCACGCCCCCGGCGGGCTCGGTCACGCAGATGCCCAGGACGTCGTCCGGGTGTCGCAGGGCGAGACTCCGGGTGACCCGGGACCCCCAGTCGCCGCCGTACGCGACGAAGGAGGCGTACCCGAGTCCGCGCATCAGCGCGTGCCACGCGTCGGCGACGCGCGGCGGGGTCCACCCGCGATCACGGGTGGGCCCGGAGAAGCCGTAGCCCGGCAGGGACGGTACGACCACGTGGAACGCGTCGCCGGGGTCGCCGCCGACGAGGGTCGGGTCGGCCAGCTCCGCAGCGATGCCGGTGAACTCCAGCACCGATCCGGGCCACCCGTGCGTCAGGATCAGCGGCAACGCACCCGGGTGCGGTGAGCGCAGGTGGACGAAGTAGACGTCGGCTCCGTCGAGCTCGGTGCGGAACTGCGGCAGGGCGTTGAACGCGGCCTCGGCGGCGCGCCAGTCGTAGTGCGTGCGCCAGTACTCCGCGAGCTCCTGCAGGTAGGTCACGGGAACGCCGTAGTCCCAGCCGACGTCGGCCAGTTCGTCGGGCCACCGGGTCTCGGCAAGCCGGCGCCGGAGTTGCTCGAGCTCGGACTCGGGGACGTCGACCCGGAATTCGGTGATGTCCAGCCCGGCGGGCACGGGACGGTTGCCGTCTCGGGCGGCGGGGTCCGGACGCCGGGTCATCACCAGCTGAGCGGCAGGGAGTCGACGCCGTACACGCCGTTGCCTGCGTGCTCGAGCACCTGGGCGCCCGGCGTCACCTGGTACTCCGGGATGCGGCGATGCCATTCCTCGAGGGCCACGACGAGCTCCCGGCGGGCCAGGTGCGACCCGAGGCAGCGGTGCGGGCCCGCACCGAACGCGAGGTTCGCGAACGACGGTCGGTCGATGTCGACGGTGGTTGCGTCCTGGAACACGTCCTCGTCACGACTCGCGAACGCCAACGGCATGCTCACCATGTCGCCGGCCTTCATCGGGCAGCCGTGGAAGTCGACGTCCCGCGCCACCTTGCGCCCGACCCGCACGATGGCGTGGGCGCGGAGCATCTCCTCGACCGCGCCGGGGATGCGGTTCGGATCCTCGACCAGGGCCCGGCGGTCACGATCGTGGGTGGCCAGGTGGTGCAGCATGAACGAGAGCTGCGACGCGACCGTGTCGAGGCCGGCCATGAAGAGCAGCAGCAGGCACGAGAGCACGTCGTCGTCGCTGACCGGTCGGCCGTCGATCTGCCAGTCGAGCGACGCACTGATGATGTCGTCGGCCCGACGCGACGGGTCCGCACGCCGTTCGGCGATGAGCGACGAGAACATGGCCGTCACCTCGTTCATGGCCGTCATCATCTGCGAGTAGTCGGGGTCGGTCTCGCTGTCGAAGTGCAGGATCTTGTCCTCCCACGCCATGAACCGGGACAGCTCGCTGACCGGCAGGCCGATGATCTGCAGGAAGATCGTGGTGGGGAACCTGGCCGCGAAGTCGGCGACGAATTCGCACCGGCCGCCGTCGACGAGGCCGTCGACGAGCGTCGTGCACATCTCGCGGACCGGGGTCTCGAGCTTCGCGGTGCGGCCGGGCGAGAACCAGCCGCCGAGCAGCCGGCGCCATTTCGTGTGCCCGGGCGGGTCGAGCATGATCGGAATCCACCGGAACGGCGGATCCGGCATGGTGGGCACGGTGGCCACGCTCGAGAACGTCTCCGGATGCTGCAACGCCTCGACGATCAGGTCGTTGCGGGCCAGGACCCAGTAGCCCTGGGCCTCGTCGGAGCGGAACACCCGGTGCTCACGGCGCAGCTCGTCGAGCTGCGCGAAGAAGGACTCACCCGGCGTCGCCACCGGCGAGAACTCGAAGCGCACGACAGGACAGGTGGCGCCCTGCTCGGACTGCGTCACAGCTACCTCCTCACCCGGGGTCGCGTCGCCCGGACCCACCTGCTCGGGACTTGCGCCGGGGCGCTCAGGCGTCGAGCACGGTGATGGCCCGCTCCGGGCAGGCCGCTGCGCCGTGCCGCGCCGCGTCGGCCCGGTCGTCAGGGACGTCGACGACGCCGTTCAGCGCCGTGTAGCCGTCGTCGTCGATCGGGTAGACGTCCGGCGCGGTGGCGTTGCACCGGGCGTGGCCGGTGCACTTGGCCTGGTCGACGGAGATACGGAGCATGTGCGAGTGCCTTTCCGCGGGGAGCCGGCGACGATTTCCCTAACTTGTCTAACCTAGTGATCGCACACAGCGCAAGCAACGGGCTCTCGGCGCGCGTCCCGACCGCGGCGCGGTGGTGCGCCGGCCCGCAGCGGACGGAGGAGCTCATGACGTGTTCGGTCAACGGGCGGTCGGCGGTGGCGCGGCGGTGACCGGCATGCTCCGGTGGTACGCCGACGCGGTCGGCGAGCCGGCGAACGTGCTGGCGTTGCGGACCGTCGACGTCCCCGAGCCCGGCCCGGGCCAGCTCCTGGTGAAGGTGGCCGGTGCGGCGCTGGGGTTCCCGGACGTACTGCTGTGCCGCGGCGCCTACCAGGTGCCCCAGCAGGTGCCGTTCACCCCGGGGGCGGAGGTGGCGGGGATCGTCGTGGGTGGCGACACGTCCGGGCGGGCGGCAACCGGTGTCGGGCTCGGCACCCGGGTCGCGGCGGTGCTGCCGGGCGGTGTCGGCGCGCTGGCCCAGTTCGCGGTCGTCGACCGGGACAGCGCCTTCCCCGTGCCCGCCGCCCTGAACGACGCGCAGGCGGCCGCCCTCACCTCCGCCTACACGACGGCCTGGTTCGGGTTGCACGAACGAGGTCACCTGGCCGCGCGCGAGACCCTCGTCGTGACCGCAGCGGCCGGCGGTGTCGGCAGCGCGGCCGTGCAACTCGGGCTAGCGGCTGGAGCGCGCGTCATCGGCGTCGTCCGCGGCGCGCACAAGGTGCAGGTCGCACGAGGGCTCGGTGCCCACCTCGTGATCGACTCGACGCGCGGGACGGTCTCCGAACGGGTGCTGGTCGAGACCGGCGGTCGCGGTGCGGACGTCGTCTTCGACCCGGTCGGTGGGGACACGTACGTCGACGCGCAGCGCTACCTGGCGTTCGGGGCGCGGTACCTGGTGGTGGGGTTCGCCGCGGGCGCCATCGCGACAGCGCGGCTCAACCGCCCGCTGCTCGGGAGCTGGTCGATCGTGGGGGTCAACGTCGGGCTGCACGTGCAGCGCGAGCCCGACCACGTGCGCGCGGCGCTGGAGCGGATCGGCGAGATGTGTGCCGCCGGCGTCGTGCGGCCGCTCGTCGGCGACGTCGTGCCCATGGCCCGGGCGGCGACACGGCTGCAGGACGTCGGCAACGGTGCGACGACGGGCCGGATCGTCGTCGACCCCTGGCACTGAGGACGCTGGCGCTCAGTCGAGCAGTTCGGTGATGCGGCGGTCGTGCGACCAGGGGCTCTGCATCTCGGCGACCACACGCATGTGCTCGGCCCAGAACCGCTCGGCCTGTTCGGCGTCACCCGCCTCGATGAGGTCGACCAGCCGGCGGTGCGCCTTGAGGCTCTTGCGCGACCACGACGCGCGGTCCGGTGCGGAGGACATCGCCATCGCCGCGTCCTTCGCGCTGATGTACTGCAGGCTCTCGGTGATGATGTCCATCGTGGCGTTGCCGGCCATCCCGATCAGGACGGAGTGGAACCGCCAGGACACCCGGGCGAACGCGTTGTGGTCGTCGAGGACGCGCTCCTCCTCCGAGAGCACCTCGCGCAGCACGGCCACGGCATCCGCGGACGCTGCCTGCGCCGCCATCCGCGCCGCCGTCGGCTCGTAGATCGTGCGGAACTGGACCACGTCGGCGAGCGTGGCCTCGCGCAGGATCAGCTGGATCGCGACGGCCCGCGCCACGACGTCCACCTCGGGGTGGACGACCACCGGTCCCTTGTGGGATCCACGGCGCACCACGATCAGGTTCTGCGCCTCGAGCAGGCGCAACGCCTCGCGCAGCGTCGGGCGCGAGACCGCGTACTGCTCCATGAGGGTCGACTCACCCAGCAGGGACTCGCCGGGAGACAGCTCACCGCCGAGGATGCGCGCCCGCAGCTCGGCGGCGATGATCTCCGCGAGCTTCGGCACCCGATGCGGTCGCAGCGCCTCGGCGGCCGAGTCGGGGTGCGAGCCCGACGCGGAATCGGACCGGGCTGGCGACATGCGATCTCCTGGCACTCGACGACACCTCCCCCCGGTCAGCTTATGGGTCGGCCTGCGGATCTCCCGTGCACCCGGCGACGCGGGGCTCCGTCGTCGCACCCGTGCGGCCAATGAGTAAACTGATTGTGCTTTTGTCTCCGGCGTGAAGGCTGACTGCCATGACCCTCAGTGCGACGATCCGCGATCGGCTCACGCTGCCGGCCGTCTGCGCGCCGATGTACACGGTCACGGGGCCGGAACTCGTCCATGCGGCCTGCGCCGCGGGCGTTCTGGGCGTGCTGCCGTTCAGCAACGCCGGCGACGAGAACACCTTCGAGCAGTGGCTGACCGAGATCGACGACGCCCTCACCGAGCTGCAGGAGGCCGAGCCGCGCCGACGGGTCGCCCCGACAGGCGTCAACCTGCGCATGCAGCTCCCCGCTGAGGTCATCGAGCGCACACTGGCCCTGTGCGCCCGTCGCGGCGTACGCGTGATCATCACCGCCGGCGGCGATCCGGCGGACATGGCCGCCCGGGTGCACGAGCACGGACTCGAGATCTGGCATGACGTCACCTCCCTGCGGTTCGCCGAGAAGGCGATCGCCGCCGGGGTCGACGGCCTGACCTGCATCGGTGCCGGCGGCGGTGGCCACTCGGGACCGATCGGCCATCTCGTTCTCGTTCCCAGGATCCGCGCCATGTTCGACGGCACGATCACGATGGCCGGCTCGGTGTCGACCGGCGCGGCGATCCGTGCCGCCGAGATCCTCGGTGCGGACCTCGCCTACATGGGCACCCGTTTCATCGCGACCGAGGAGTCGCGGGCCTCGGCCGACTACAAGCGCCTCATCCTCGAGGGCACCTCGTCGGACCTGCGGTTCACCGCGGACATCGCGGGCGTGCCCGCGAACTGGATGGTCGAGTCCATGCGGCTCGCCGGTCTCGACCCGCAGGCCCTGCCGACGCCGACCGGGAGCGGGCGCTCGTACGGCCACCTGCCCGACACCGCGCGCCCCTGGAAGACCGTGTGGTCCGCCGGCCAGGGCATCGACCTGATCGACGACCTGCCCACCGTCGCCGACCTCGTCGCGCGCCTGCGCGCCGACTACGTGACCGCGTGCCGGACACCGGACATGAGCGACGTCGCCGCCGATCCGGTGGTCGCGAGCCGAGCGCAGCCCGCACCGTTGGGCTGACACGTCACACGCGGGCCAGGAACTCCGTGATGGCCCCGCCGAAGGCGTCGTTGTCGTCGCCGGCGACCATGTGTCCCGTCCCGCCGACATCGACGAAGCCGGCGTGCGGCACCAGCTCCAGGAAGTCCCGGACCCCCTCCTCGCTGAGCACGTCCGACTGGCGACCCCGTACGAGCAGCGTGGGCACCGAGATCCGACGCGCCGCCGAGCGCAGCATGTCGACGTCCACCTGACGCGACGGCTCGTCGGCGTCGGCACGCATCATGCGGGGATCCCAGTGCCAGTACCAGCGCCCGTCGTCGCGACGGCGCACGTTCTTGCGCAACCCGTCGGTGCTGGTCGGCCGCGGTCGATGCGGGTTGTAGGCCGCGACGGCATCGGCCACCTCGTCGAGGTCGGCGAATCCGGTCTCGGCGTGGCGCCGCATGAACTCGCCGATGCGTCGCGTGCCGTCCCGCTCGATGCGGGGTGCGACGTCGACGAGGACGAGGCCACGCGCCGCGACCCGCCCCGTCCCCACCGCCACCAACGACATCAGGCCACCCAGCGAGGCCCCGATGAGGACGGGCGACGGGTACCGCTGCGCCGCGGCGACGACGTCGCCCACCAATACGTCCATCGAGTAGTCCCCGTCGGGGGCCCACGTGCTGTCGCCGTGCCCACGGGTGTCGACGGACACCGCCGTCCAACCCGCCCGGGCGACGTGCTCGGCCGTGGCCTTCCACGAGTGACGGGTCTGCCCGCCGCCGTGCCACAGCAGGACCACGCCTCGCGCGTCGGGCACCCGGTACTCGTCCGTGACGAGCGCGACGGGGCCGTTCCCGATGGTCACCGTCGACAGCGCGGGGGCGGGGCTCACCGCGTCGGAGTGAAGATCTGCGGCAGGCCGAGTACCCGTTCGGCGATCGTGTTGCGCTGGATCTCGGCGGTGCCGGTTCCGATGGTCGCCGCGCGGCTGCGCAGGTAGTTGCGTACCCACCGGCCGCCCTGCACCGCCCCGGAGTCGGCGTCGAGCAGCACCGCGTCGGGGCCGAGCAGCTCCATCGCGAGCTCGTACAGGCCCTGTTCGAGCAGGCTCTGGTAGAGGCGGGACGTCGAGGACGCGGCGCCCGGCTCGCCGGTCCGGCGGATCTGGTCGATGGTGCGCTGTGCCGTCAGTTGCATGATGCGCACCCGGATCTCGAACGCCGCGACCCGGTCGCGGGCCGTCTCGTCGGCCAGTGCTCCGCGGTCCTGCAACAACGTCACCAGCTCGTCCCAGGCGCGGCGGAACAGCGCCGCCTGGCTCAGGGCCCGGGTGGCGCGCTCGTGGCCCAGACTGGCCCGCGCCACACCCCATCCGCCGTCCTGCTCGCCGATCCGGTTGTCGACCGGCACCCGGACGTCGTCGAAGAAGATCTCGCAGAAGTGCGAGCCGCCGGACAGGTCGCGGATCGGCCGGACCGTGATGCCGGACGTCGTGAGGTCGATGAGCAGGTAGGTGATGCCCGCGGAACGCGACTGCTGGGTTCCCGTCCGGACGAGTGCGAACAGCCAGTCCGCGACGTCGGCGTTGCTGCTCCAGACCTTCTGGCCGTTCACGACATAGGCGTCGCCGTCGAGGCGGGCGGTCGTGCGCAGGGCCGGCAGGTCGGAGCCGGCCTCGGGTTCGGAGAATCCCTGGGCCCAGACCTCGTCGGCGCGCAGCATGGGTTGCAGGAAGCGCTCGCGCTGGGCCGGGGTGCCGAAGGTCAGGATGGTCGGGCCCGCGATGCTCGGACCGTTGCCGGGATGGCCGGGCACCCGTGCCCGGGCGAGCTCCTGGTAGTACACGATCTGCTCGTCCAGACCGAGGTCGCAGCCCCCGTACTCGCGGGGCCACGACGGGCCGGCGAAGCCGTGGTCGAACAGGGTGGCGGCCCAGTCCTGCTGCCACCGGGTCCGGGCCCCGCGGTCGCCCTTCGGGCTGCGGCCCGGGTGCTCGGCGGAGAGGAACGCACGGAGCCTCGCGCGGAAAGCGTCGACCGGCGCGCCGTCGCGCGTGTCCGGGGCGGCGGCAGGCTCGGCAACCACGGCGGCGGTCTCGGTGTGCGGCGAGGTCATCGTCAGAGTCCCATCAGGTCGGCGAGGGTCCGCCGGTGGTCGCGCGGCGTTCCGTAGAGCAGCTGATCGGAGCGCGCGCGCCGGACGTGCAGGTGCGCGTCGTGCTCCCAGGTGAAGCCGATACCGCCGTGGAGTTGGATCGTCTCCTGGGCGATGTGCACGTACGTCTCGCTGCACCACGCCGCGGCCGCGGCGGCGGAGCCCGGCTCGCCGTCGCCGTCCGCGAGCGAGTCCCGAAGGTGGTAGGCGATCGAGCGGGCCGCCTCCAGCTCGACCAGCATGTCGGCGCACCGGTGCTTGACGGCCTGGAAGGAACCGATGGGCGCGCCGAACTGGTGGCGGGTCTTGGCGTAGTCGACGATCATCTCGAGGCAGCGGGCCGCGCCGCCCACCTGCTCGCACGCGACCGCCGCCTGCTGCACGGTCCGGGCCCGTTCCATCAGCGCCGCGCCCCGGCCGAGAACGGTCGACGCCGCACCGTCGAACCGGACGGCGGCGATCGGCCGGGTGGGGTCGAGGGCGTTCAGCGCCTGCACGCTGACGCCAGAGGTGTCGGCGTCGACAACGAGCAGCATCTCGTCGTCCGGCGAGCCGGGGTCGGTGGCGGCCAGCACGAAGACGTCGGCGTGTGCGCCGTCGGGGACGTGACCGGCCCGGCCGTGCACCAGCCCCTCCCCGGTCACGACCAGCCCGGCGCCGAACCACGGCGCCGCGATCGTGCGTCCGCCCGCGAGCCCGGGCAGCAGCGCCGCCCTGGGCTCGCCCTCGTCACCGGCCAGCACGGCCGCGGCGGCGACCGCCGAGGACAGCAAGGGCACGGGGGCCAGCGCGGCTCCGAACTCCTCGAGCACCACCCCGAGTTCGCGGAACGAGTGACCCGCACCCCCGAGCTCCTCCGGGATCCCGATCCCGGTCAGGCCGAGGGAGTCGGACAGCGACCGCCAGGCCCGCGTGTCGAAGGTGCCCTTCTCCCCGGCCGTGCGCACGGCGGACATCGGCAGATTCGAGCGGAGAAAGTCCTGGACGACGGCGCGGAGCTGTGCGATCTCGTCGCCGGACGCCGTCATCTGGTACCTCTGTCTGTCGTCAGCCACCTAGTTATAACAGTGTCCTGTTTAGCAGCAACCGCGCGCCGGCGTCACGCCCGGGCGAGCAGCCGCGCAGGCGTCTCGCGGACGAACTCGGTCAGCAGACGCTCGTCGACCCCCTCGGCCCACAGGGCCTCGAGGTACCCGCGCAGCCCGGGCGCCGGACGCGGGGCGTCGGTCGTCCAGCCGTAGTCGGTCGAGAGCACCACGCGGCGCGGGTCGAGCGCACCGAGTGCACCGACCACCGCATCGAACACCGCGGGGACGCCGACGCAGCTGTGCGCGGAGAACTCGATGACGGCGCCGAGCTCGGCGAGCGCGACGCAGTCGGGCGTCGTGAACTCGGGCCCCACCCCGCGCTGCATCGCGTGGGTGACGACGACCTTCCCGCGGTGCGCGAACTCCCGCGTGACCGCGAACTGTTCCGCTGCGGAGATGTGCCCGGTGGCGAGGACCGCGTCGTGGTCGGAGACGAGCGCCATGATCTCGAGCACCTCGGGCCGCAGCCGGCCGTCGGCGTCGACGGTGCGGATGCCCGCGCCCCGGACGCGACGCAGGAACGGGTTGTTGTCGGCCGCCGAGATCGTCGGCAGCCACACGACGCGCGCGCCCGCGTTCAACGCGACCTCGACCGCCGCCGGGTTGAGACCGCCCACGTGCGTGTCGCAGCAGATGCCGCCGACGACCTGCAGGCCCGGGACGAGCTGACCGACCGTGCGCGCTAGCGTCGCCGTCGGGAACTCGTGACCCTTGAGCACGATGGCCGACATACCCGCCGCCAGCGCGTCGCGTGCCGCCTCGAGCGGGTCGACGGAGTGCGGCGTCCCGACTGCACGCTCGATCAGGGGCTCCGGGCCGAAGTGGCAGTGCAGGTCGACGGCGCCGTCGACGACGACACCCGTGGGCGCGCCGCGGGTCAGCGCAACCGCCAATCCGGCCGCTCGAAGGTGGCGCGATCGACCTGGGCCTGCCCGATCGGGTTGCCCAGCTGGGTGTACATGAGTCCGGTGGCCTGGGCGCCGGTTCGCGTCATGTCCAGCGACTGCCAGATCGCCCGCACGGTGCCCTGCGTGGCGACGCTCGGCTTGGCGGCGATGATCGCCGCGAGCTCGGCCGCACGCTCCCGCAGCGTCGCGTCCGGCGTGATCTCCGAGACGAGTCCGATCTCGAGCGCCCGCCGGGCCGACATACGTTCGTCCAGGCCGACCAGCGCCCACCGCAGCACCTCACCGAGCGGGACGCGACGGGCCAGCCCGATCGGTTCGAGCGCCGACGTCATGCCGTAGCTGACGTGCGGGTCGAAGAAGGTCGCCGACTCGTCGCAGATCACGACGTCCGCCTCGTTGAGCCAGTAGAAGGCGCCGCCCGCGCACATACCGTTGACGGCGAGCACCATCGGTTTCCAGCAGTCGTTGGCCTTCGGCCCCAGATGGGTACCCGGGTCGTCCCAGATCCAGAGGTTCGGCGGCTTGTCGATGCCCCGGGCGACGTCCACGCCGGTGCAGAAGGCCCGCTCACCGTTCGCCCGGACGACCGACACGTGCACGTCGTCGTCGCGCCGCACGCGGCGCCAGACGTCGGCGAACTCCTCGCACATCTGCTGGTTGAACGCGTTCAGGCGCTGGGGACGGTCGAGGGTGACCGTCGCGACGTGGTCCGCGACCTCGAACTCGATCGTCTCGTAGCTCATCGGGTGCCCTCCCGCTTGAGGCCGAAGCGGCCGCCGGCGCGGGCGCGGAAGTCCGGTCCGACCCGGGTCGGGACGCGGTAGGCCTCGTCGGCCAACCCCTCGGCAAGGGTCATGCCGTCGGTGCGGACCAGAACGCGCTTGTGCTCGCGATGGCTGAACCACGAGCCGGCCACGATCGTCGCGGTGAGGCCGTCGACGGCGGCATCGAGCTCCGCATCGGGAACGCACACGCTCGCCAGGCCCATCGCCTCGGCCTCGCGGCCCGAGTACCGCCTCGCGGTGAACATCATCTCGCGCGCCTTGTGGGGACCGACGCGCCGCGGCAGACGCTGCGTCATGCCCCATCCCGCCACCAGCGCGAAGGACGCGTGCGTGTCGGCGAACCGCGCGGACTCGGAAGCCACGATCAGGTCGGCGGCCAGCGCGAGTTCGAGGCCGCCGGTGACGCAGTGGCCGTGCACCGCGGCGACGGTAGGTTGCGGCAGCGTGGCCAGTTTCTCGATGACCGACGCCTGGAAGTTGTGCCGCGGCGCCTTGGTCGGCCGTGAGATGTCGGCCCCGGCAGAGAAGCAACTGCCCGCTCCGCGCACCACCACGGCCCCGACCTCGTCGACGCGGGCAGCGATGTCGTCGAGGCGGTCGTCCAGCGCGCGGAACACGTCGATGTCCAGCGCGTTCCGCTTGTCGGGTCGGTTCAGCACGAGCGTCGCCACCCCGTCCCGCTCGCTGCAGAGCAGCACCGATGTCATCGTGTCCTCCCGATCGTGGCCGGCACCAGTATCCACCTGCCGACGCGGCCCAGCCGGCCGTCAAATAGTTGATATAGCATACTGATTCCAGCGAACGGAGGCCTACTGTGGGGGCGAGCGACATGGGCGCAGCGAGCACCTTCCGTGACGAACGCGAGGCGCTGCGCGACAGCGTGCGCGCGTTCCTGACGAAGTACTCCAGCGAGGCGCAGGTGCGTGCCGCCATGGCCACGGCCGCGGGTTCCGACCCTGCGGTGTGGCGCCGGATGGCGCAGGACCTCGGACTGCAGGGCCTTGCCGTGCCCGCCGGCTTCGGTGGGAGCGGGTTCGGTGCGACCGAGCTGCAGGTCGTCCTGGAGGAGATGGGCCGCGCGCTGCTCTGCTCGCCGTTCTTCTCCTCCGCCGTGCTCGCCACCAATGTGTTGCTGGCCTCGGACGACACCGAGCTCTGCCAGGACGTGCTTCCCGGTCTGTGCGACGGCAACCGGGTCGCGACCGTGGCCGCCACGGGCGACAGCGGGAGCTGGCAGGCCGACGATGTGTGGGACGCCTCGGCCGGTCCCGCGGGTGACGGATGGACCGTGACCGGCCGCAAGAACTTCGTCCCGGACGCCATGGTGGCCGACCTGCTCGTCGTGGCCGCGCGGTGCGAGGCCGGTCCCACCCTGTTCGTCGTCGAGGCCACCCAGCCCGGGGTCGAACGCTCCACGCTCACCACGCTGGACGAGACGCGCAAGCAGGGCACGGTGCAGTTCGCGTCGGTCCCGGCGCGGATCGTCGGCCGGCCGGGCCGGGGCGCGGAGATCCTCGAGCGGGCCCTGGTCCGCAGCGCGGTCGCGCTGGCCGCCGAGCAGGTGGGCGGGGCCCGCCGCGCGCTCGAGCTCGCCGTCGACTACGCCAAGGTGCGCGAGCAGTTCGGCCGGGTCATCGGCTCGTTCCAGGCGGTCAAGCAGAAGTGCGCGGACATGCTCCTGGCCGTCGAGGCGGCCACCTCGGCGTCGCGGGCGGCGGCGGAGGCCGTCGACGCGGGCGGGGACGACACGGTGGCGCTGGCGCATCTGGCCCTGGGTCTCGCGAGCGAGGCCTACGTGCACGCGACGACCGAGAGCATCGAGGTGCACGGCGGCATCGGGTTCACCTGGGAGGCGTCCGCCCACCTCTACTACAAGCGGGCACTCGCCGGTGCCGCCCTGCTGGGGTCGCCTGCCTCGCACCGGTCGGCGATGCTCGCGGCGATGGGCCGGTGAGCGCGGTGCCGACGAACGACCGGGACCTGCTCGAGCTGGCCCACACCTCGGAGGAGCGCGCTTTCGCTGTGGACGCCCTGCAGTTCCTCGCCAGGCACGCGACCCGGCGTACCGACGCGACGGTGCGGTGGGGCGTGGGTGAGGAGCAGCTGGCCCTGTTCCACGAGTCCTCCGGGGAGGCGGAGCTCGCCGAGGCCGAGGCGGCCCGCGCCTGGCAGGCCCGGCGCTGGGAAGCCGGGTTCGGCTGGATCACCGGGCCGGTGCGGCACGGCGGCCGCGGCCTGACCGACACCTTCGACAGCCTGTACCGGATGCTCGAGGCGGCCTTCGACATCGTCGACATGAATCCGCTGCGCATCGGGCTCGGCACCGTCCAGTCCTGCCTGCGCCACCACGGCAACGACGACCAGCTCGCCGAGTTCGCCGTGCCGCTGATGCGGGGCGACACCATCGCCTGCCAGCTCTTCTCCGAGCCCGGGGCCGGGTCCGACCTCGCCGGTGTGCGCACCCGCGCCACCCGGACCGACGGCGGGTGGCGCGTCGACGGGCAGAAGGTATGGACGTCGAACGGCAACTTCGCCGACATCGGCCTGGCGCTGGTGCGCACCGACCCCGACGTCGCCAAGCACCGCGGTCTGACCATGATGATCGTGCCGATGGACACGCCCGGCGTCGAGGTGCGCAAGCTGCGCCAGATGACGGGTGGGGCGAGCTTCTGCGAGGTGTTCCTCGACGCCGTGTTCGTGCCCGACCGGCTGTGCATCGGCGAGCCCGGCACCGGCTGGTCGGTCACGACGAACACCCTGGCCCACGAACGGCGCGTCACCGGTGACCGCTCCCACGAACTGGTCGCGCGGGCGACCGAACTGCTCTGGCTGCTCGCCTGCCGGGTGCACCGCGACGCCGACCCGCTCGTCCGCGACGCGTGGGCCAGGGTCTACACCGGTGTCCGGGCCGCCCGCTTCCAGCAGCAGCGGATGCAGGAGACCCCCGCCGAGGACCTGACGGGCAGCGAGCGCGCGATGGACAAGCTGCTGCTGGTCAACAACCTGCGGGCGATCGGCGACCTGGCCCGCGAGCTGCTCGGCGCGTCCTTCGTCGCGGACACCGGCGCGTGGGGCACCTACAACTGGAACAAGTGGCTCATGGGCGCCCTGGGTTACCGCATCGCAGGAGGTACGGACGAAGTCGTGCGCAACCTGCTGGGCGAGCAGGTGCTCGGCCTGCCCCGCGAGCCGAAACCGCGCACCACGTGACCCCGCGCGTCGTCTGCGTCACCGGGGCCTCGCAAGGTGTGGGTCTCGCGGCCGCCGTCGCCTTCGCGAAGGCCGGCGACATCGTGGTCGCGACCTCGCGGGACGCGACCGCCGCGAGGGCTGCGGTTCGCGCGCTGGACGCCTCGATCGACGTGCGACCGCTCGACGTCACCGACCAGGACTCGGTGGACGCGTTCGCCGCCTACGTGACCGATCGCCACGGGCGGGTGGACGTCGTGGTGAACAACGCCGGCCGCGGGTTCCTCGGCAGCACGCCACAGCTGGGCCTGGACCACTTCCAGGACAGCCTGGAGGTCAACTTCCTGGGCGCTATGCGTGTCACCAAGTCGTTCCTGCCGCTCATGCGCCGCCGGCGCTCCGGTCACCTCATCGCCGTGTCCAGCATCGGCGGGGCCGTGGGGCAACCCTTCCGCGACGCCTACTGCGCCGCCAAGTTCGCCCTCGAGGGCGCGTACGAATCGATGCACCCGGTCCTCGCCCGGTTCGGCATCCGGGTGAGCATCGTCGAGCCCGGCCCGGTCAGTTCGGGGTTCACCGCCCGCGCCGTGCAGCTCGACCCGGGTGCGGACACCGAGCTGGCCGCCCTCCAGCGGCGCTACCAGGCCGCGGCCGCCGCGGCACGGGGCCAGTCCGCAGAGGACGCGGCAGCGGCCGTGCTCGCCTGTGCCGACCACGACGACCCGCCGCTGCGTGCGCAGACCTCTCGTTTCGCGACCCGCCTCGTCGGGCTCAAGCTCGCCGACGTCGACGGGCGGGCCGTCAGCGCCATGACCGGGAGCTGGTTGGCCGGCAACCCGGACGCGTCGGACGGCCGCTGACCGGACCGCTCAGGCCGGCGGCACCCGCTGGTCGCGCAACCGGCGCCGGCTGGCCTTGCCCGCGTTGTCGCGCAGCGGACCGTCGACCTGTTCCCAGGTGTCGGGCACCCGCACCCCGGGGAAACGTTCGCGCAGCATGCATTCGAGGTCGGTGACGTCGACCCCGCCGGGCGCGTCGATCAGGGCGTGCACCCGCTCGACGCCGTCCCGACCAGGCAGGCCGATCACGACCGCGGACCGGACCGCGTGGTGGAACTCGAGGGCCCCCTCGACGGGCAGCGGGATCACCGGCCCCTCCGCAGCGCCGATGATGTCCTTCGTCCGGTCCAGCAGGTAGAGATAACCGTCCCCGTCGAGCCGGCCGGAGTCGCCGAAGTTCTCCCAGCCGCCGTCCAGGGACTCGGGCGCGCCCTGCAGGTAATGGAAGTTGCGCCGACCGGTCAGGTCACGGATGTAGACGAGCCCGGGCTCGCCGGCCGGTAGTCGACGGCCGGCCGCGGAGAAGATCGCGATCTCGCAGCCCGGTGCGGCGCGCCCCACCGAACCGGGCCGGGCGAGCCACTCGGCGCCGTCGATCCACGTGCTGCCACGTGCGTCGCTCGCCCCGTAGCTCTCGGCGATGCGCTCGGGCCCCAACCACTCGATCCATGCCCGCTTGACCCACTCGGCCACCGCTCCCGAGTACTGGGTGACGCAGCGCAGTGACGAGACGTCGTAGCCGGTCCGCACCTGCGCGGGCAGCTTGACGGTCGCGACCATCGACGGCTGGGTCATGGCGGTCCAGTCCACCCGGAAGCGTTCGACGAGACCCAGCATCGTCTCGGCGTCGAACCGGTGCATGAGCACCTGGTGGCACCCGAGGGCGAGGGCCGCCGTACTCGCCACGAAACCCGTCCCGTCGCAGACGTCGAGCGGTACGACGTGCGTGCCGCCCGGCCGCAGGCCGTAGTGCCACGGACGGGCGGGGTTCACGATCGCCGGCACGTCGACGGCGATGAGCTTGGCCGGGCCCGTGCTGCCGCCGCTGGAGCCAATGCGCAGTCGGGGGGACACCGGCACCTCCGGCAGCGGCCCCGACGCGCCCGGGCGGAACAGGTCGTCGAGCGAGCAGGTGCGGACACCGCTCCAGTCGGCGCGGTACCCGGCCGGGAAGCCGACGGCGAGCTCCGCGCCCGATCGCGCGACCAGGTCGATCATCTCGTCACGCTGCTTGCGCGGATGCAGCGCGAGCGGCACCGCGCCCACGCGCCAGACCGCGAAGATCGCCATGAGCAGTTCGGCGGAGTTCGTCGCCGACAGGGCCACCACGGCGCCCGGCCCGACCTCGGCCTCGAGCAACCGCAGCGCGCACAGGTCGACGAGCTCGTCCACGCGCGCACGGCTCAGGGTGCGCCGGCCGTCCGTGATCGCCGCGCGCTCGGGGTCCTCGCGGGCGCGGTCCCGTAGCGCGTCGGACAGGGCGACCGCGGGCACGCCGTCCTACCCGTCGACCGTTGCGCCGAGCCGGGCGAACTCGTCGTCGGTTAGGCGGATCCACGCTGCGTCGATGTTGACGTCGAGATGTCCCGCGCTCGTGGTGCCGGGTATCGGCAGGACGACCGGGGACCGCTGGAGCAGCCAGGCGATGGTCACCTGCTGGGCGGTCGCCCCGTGCGCCGTTGCAATGCTCTCGGCGATCCGCATCCGTTGTTCGTCGCGCACGATGGGGTGCCAGGGGATGAAGACGATGCCGAGTCGCTCGCACATCCGGAGCAGCTCCTCCGACGACCGGTCACCGGCGTTGTAGCGGTTCTGCACCGACACGATCCGGCAGATCGACCGGGCCTCGTCGAGTTGCTCCGGGGACACGTTCGAGATCCCGATGTGTCGGATCTTGCCCTGCTGCTGCAGCTCGACGAGCGCGCCGAGACTGTCGGCGAGCGGGACGACGGGATCCGGGGTGTGCAGCTGGTAGAGGTCGATGCGCTCCACCCCGAGCCGGGCCAGGCTCCTCTCGCACTCGCTGATGAGGTGGTCGGGGTGACCGCTGGCCGGCAGCCGTTGCTCGCCCGGCGCCAGGCTGCGGGTTTCATACCCGGACTTCGTGCCGACGACGACGTCCAACGGGTAGGGCCGCAACGCCTCGGCGATGAGCTCCTCCGACCGGCCCAGGCCGTAGATGTTGGCCGTGTCGATGAAGGTGACCCCGCGTTCGACCGCCCGGCGGATCAGCGCGTGCGCGGCCTCGCGACTGCGCTCACCGTCGGCGGAGCGCGTAAGCGCCAGCCGCATCGACCCGAACCCCAGCCGTTGCACGCGGAGATCGCCGATGTCGACCGTGCCCGCCGGCGACGAGGTCAACCGGGGCACCTGCGGCGAGGTCGACCGGGGCGTCCGCGACGGATCGGTCACGGAGCCGCCGCCCTCGTCCCCACGGTCGGCTCACCCGGTTCGCGCACGAGGTCGGCGGATGGGACGGCCAGCGCCAGCGCCTCCAGCGCGGCTTCCCGGTGCAGGCCGAACCGCACGACGTCGACCGCGCTCGTCAGGTGCCGGGCCGCCGAGAACAGCGCGACCCCGACCACGACGTCGTCGCGCAGGTACAGCACGACGCTCTTCTTGACGTTGCCGTCCGGGGGCCGGGTGACGTGGGTCGCGTCCGCGAGTTCCGGCCGTCCCACGACCTGGATCTTGAGCCCGAACTGGTCGGTCCAGAAGTAGTGGGGCCCGTCCGCCGGCGCGGCCGCCCCCACGATGTCCGCAGCGACCGCCGCGGCCTGGGTCCGCGCGTTCGTCCAGTGCTCCGTCCGGACCGTGGTGCCCGTCGCGCCGTCCGGCCAGGCCGCGACGTCGCCGATGGCGTAGGCGTTCGGGACCGCGAGCGCGCGACCGCGGTCGTCGCAATGGATGCCCTGAGGATCGTCGACCCCAAGCCACGAACACTGCGGCTGCGACCCGATGCCGACCACCACGGTGTCGGCTCGCACGGACGCCGAGCCGGTGACCGTCGAGAGCCGGATCGTCACGGCGTCGGCCCTGGGTTCGATCGCCTGCACCGTGACTCCGCCGCGGAAATCGACCCCGGCGGCGTCGAGGACCTCGCGCAGCAGCAGCGCGGCGTCGGCACCGAGCACCCGTTGCATGGGAAGCACCGTGGCCTCGAGCACGACGACGTCGCAGCCGAGCGTGCGGGCCGCGGACGCCACCTCGGCGCCGATGAACCCGCCGCCGACCACCGCCAGGGTGCCGCCGCGGCGCAGCCGCCCGGCCAGCCACTCCGCGTCGTCGACCGTCCGCAGGGTTCCCACCGCCGGGTGTTCGGGTTGGCCCGGCAGTGCACGCGGTCGCACCCCGGTCGCCACGATCAACCGGTCGGCCGAGACCGAGGACCCGTCGGCGAGAGCGAGATCGCGGCCGTTCCAGCCGGTCGCTGCCGACCCGAGCCTCACCTCAATGCCCAGGCCGTCGAGCTGGGCGGCCGACAGCAGCTCCACCTCGGAGGGCGACCTCGTCCCCAGCAGCACCTGTTTGGACAGCGGCGGCCGGTCGTAGGGCAGGTGCGATTCGGCCCCCACGAGCGTGATGCGACCGGCGAACCCCAGCGCCCGCAGCTGCTCGGCCGCGTGGCAGCCCCCGACGGACGCGCCCGCGATGACGACGCGGTGCACGGCAGACGCTGCGCGCGCGCCGCCCGGCTCAGTGGCCATGCGCCGCCTCCGCCCGCTGTCCGGCCCCGTTGACCGCCCGGGCCAGCAGGTGCGGAGGGCCGAGCTCGAGACGCAGGGCCTCGAGCCGCATGGTGTGCACGTGCATCCCGAATTCCCGGGCGAAGCTGCGCGCACCGCCGAGCTGCACGAGGTCCACGGTGAGGGCAGCCGCCGTCTGGTGGGCGTACTGCGCTGCCAGAGCGAGCGCGCGCGGCGCGCGGGTCCAGGCCGCCTCACGCACCAGCCACCGGACGGCCTCGGTGCTCACCGCCGCCTCGGAGAAGCGGTGGCGCAAAGCCTGCAGGGCAGACAGCGGCTTGCCGAACTGGACCCGGGTCCTGAGGTGCTCCGCGGTGCGGGCGACCGCCGCCGCGGCGACCCCCGCCACCTCAGCCGTACGGACGGCGACGACGGCCTCGTGCCAGCGTGAGCTGTCGAGCTCGGCCACGGTCCGCGCACCGGTCACGTCGAGCCGTGCGTAGGGGTAACCGAAACCGCTGCGCACCGGTTCCACCACGGCCCGCTCAAGATCGACGAGGCGCACCTGCCCGCCGTCGGTGACCACTGCGTGCGCGGCGGTCGCGCCGAACCGGGCGAGTCCCGTGGGTCCCAACACGGTGACGCTGCCGCCGGGCAGGGCGGCGTCGGACGCGGCAGCGGCGGCAAGGGTGGTACCGACGGTCGTGGCGGTGCCGAGTTCGGCGAGCCGATCGGCGACGAGCACGCGGTCGAGCAGGTCGAGACCGGGCTCGGCGAGCATGGCGGCGCTCACGGTCGCGTCCAGGGCGGTGTCCGCCCCGTTGACCGCCGAGACGTCGAACGCGCGGTCCCGTCCGGAGTCGGCCACCGCGGCGTCGACCAGTTCCAGCAGCGCACGCCGACGGTCGTCAAGATCGAAGTCCATGTCAGCGGCCCGACCCGAGCCGGATGCGCGCGATCTGGTTCAGCTGGACCTCGACACTGCCGCCACCGAGGCCCGCGATCATGGCCGTCTTGAGCTGTCCGTGGCCGACCGAACCGGCGACCAGGGACTCCTCGCCACCCAGGTCGGCGGCCAGCTCGGCCACCGCGCGCTCGCACCGCACGATCGCGACCCGGGCGAGGCTGACCACGAGATCCTCGGGGCGGCCCTTCACCCGTGCGTCGATGGCCTGATACACGAGGATGCGCGCGGCCGCGCAGGCGGACCGCGCTGCTGCGAGCCGCATCCCGAATCCGTCCTGCCCCCACCACCCCTCGGCCTCGGCCTGCGCGGCGATGCGCTCGGTGACCAGAGCCGCGCGTGCGTAGCGCGGGCCGCCGATGCGCTCGTGGGCCAGCGCCGACCGGATGACCGCCCAGCCCTCGTTCTCGGCGCCGAGACGGCAGGACTCCGGCACGCGCACGTCGGCGAACGTCAACCGGTTGTACTCGTGGATCTCGAGCACACTGGGGATGACCTCCCTGCGGAAGCCGGGGGTCGAGGTCGGCACCAGGAAGATCGAGATCCCGGCCGTGCCGGACGACTGCGGATCGGTCCGGGCGAGGACGAAGCAGTACTCGGCGTCCTGGGCGTAGGAGGTCCACACCTTCTGACCGTTGATCACGTAGCTGTCGCCGTCGCGCTCGGCGGTCGTGGACAGCGCGGCAAGGTCGGTGCCGGCGCCGGTCTCGGAGAACCCCTGGCACCAGGTGACGTCGCCGCCGGCGATGCGTTTGAGGTGCAGGTCCTTCTGCTCGTCCGTACCCGACGTGAAGATGGCCGGACCGATCCAGTTGACGTTCATGTACTGCGACCCACGCGGCTCGCCGGCGGCCCACAGCTCCTCGCCGGACACGATGAACTGCCACGGTGACGCGTCGTTGCCGCCGTACTCGTGCGGCCAGTGGGAGGCGAACAAGCCTGCGTCGGCGAGCGCCGCGGAGAAGCTCATCGTGAAGTCCGTGGCGACGTGTTCGCCGGGTATCAGCAACGCCCACTCGGCGGGCAGACGCTCGTCGATGAAGCGGCGCAACCGCGCGCGGAACGCGAGTTCCGTGTCACTCCACCCGAACTCCACCGGCACTCCCAACCTCGACGATCCAGCCCGCTCATATCTACCTTATTAAACTATCTCCGCCAAGGCCCGGCGCCCGGTCGGAGCTGCCGGTGCCGGCGTCATACCGGCCCGGCATCGGGCCGGCCCGGTGTGTCTGCTGCCGGCCAGCCGAGACCGTCGAGACCGAGATAGGCGGCGTGCGCGTCACGCTCGCCGGTCGTCGAGTGCGCGATGAGCTCGACCCGGTTCGCGTCCGGGTCGGTGACGAAGGCGATGCGGGTCAGGCCGTCGGCGAACCCGACCTGGAAACGCGACCGCACCTCGCCGCCGTGGGCCACGGCAGCCGTCGCCACGGCGTCGACGTCGTCCACGACCAGGCTGATGTGGGCGTACCCGACGTCGGCGGCCGGACGCGGCGCCGACCTTGCTGGCCCCGGCGGCTCGTAACACAGCAACTCGACCAGCACGTCGCCACGGCGCAGGAACACCCCACGGAACTCCAGCGCGGCACTCTCCATCAGGGCCGCGACCCGACGACCTGCCGAGCGGTAGACCGGGCCGGGCCGGAACTCGAGCGCCTGCGTGTAGAACGCCTGTGCCCGTTCGAGGTCCGCGACCGACACGGCCAGGTGCGAGTAACCGGACATCGTCATCGATCCTTCGTGTCGATCAGCCGAGCAGCAGCTCGGCCGCTTTCTCCGCCAGCCCGACCACGCCCTCGGACGACACCGAACGGAAGTCGAGCACGACGCTGGCGCAACCCACCGAGCCGTACTCGTCCACGAGATCGCCGAGACCGGCCAGATCGTCCGGGGTCAGCGCGAGGCGGACGGTGCGGGTCACGCGTCGACCGGCCCGCTCGTCGATCTGCTCGGCCTTGGCCTGCAGGTCCGCCGGGGTGAGGTCGTGTGGGTGCCACACGTCGGCGTACGCCGCGGCACGGCGGATCGCGGGCGGCGAGTCGCCGCCCACCCAGATCGGCACGCGCGGCTGTACGGGTGTCGGCTCGAACTCGATGTGCCGGAAGTCGAAGAAATCACCGTGGTACTCGACCTCACCGCCCGCCCAGCAGGCCCGCATGACCTCGATGGACTCGTTGGTCACCCGGCCGCGCGCCTCGTAGCGATCGGCGACGCCGAGGGCGCGGAACTCCGAACGGCTCCACCCCGTGCCCACGCCGAGGTCGACGCGGCCGCCGCTAAACACGTCGATCGACGCGACCATCTTCGCGGTGAGTACCGCGTCGCGGTGCGGCAGCACCAGGACCCCGGTTCCCAGGCGCACGGACGAGGTCTGCGCGGCAACCCAGGTCATCGCCACCAGCGGGTCCAGCCAGTACGCGCCGTACGTGCCGGCCATGGCACGCACGCCGACGACGTGGTCGGTGAACCACAGCGACTCGTACCCCCACGATTCGGCCCGGGCGGGCAGGGTCGACAGCACGGCCGCTCCCCCGGGCTCGTTGCTGGGCAGGACCAGACCGATGTGGCGATCAGCATCACGACGCACCAGGCACTCCGGACGGTAGAAGGGATCGGTAGAGCCGCTCGTCGTGCCAGCCGGGCGAGCCGAGCAGCAGTTCGTTGGTCTTGGCCCGACGCAGGAACAGGTGCAGGTCGTGTTCCCAGCTGAACCCGACGCCGCCGTGGATCTGCAGCGCGTGCGTGGCGACGAAGCTGGCCGCGCGCCCGACCCACGACGAGGCGACGCCCACCGAACGACCGCCGGCCTCGGAGCCGTCGAGCGCGTCGGCGGCCTCCCGCGTGGCCACCCGGCATCCTTCGGTCTCGACCAGCATGTCCGCCATCCGGTGCTTGAGCGCCTGGAAGCTGCCGATCGCGCGGCCGAACTGCTCGCGTTGGCCGGAGTAGGTGACGGTCATGTCGAGCAGCCGACGTGCAACGCCTGTGCTCTCGGCACACTGCAGGACGACGCCGACGTCGAACAGGCGCCGCCCGGCGCCGGCCGGCAGGCCGAGGTCGCGGTAGGCGACCCCGTCCACCGACACCGTCGCGTAACGCCGCGTCAGGTCCATGGTTGGCGTGGCGGTCACCCGGCACGCGGCGAGCTCGACGAGGGCGAGGCTCGGCGACGAATCCACGTCGCGGACGAACGGCAGCAGCAGGTGGGTCGACGACGGCGCGTCCGGCACCAGCTCGACGTGCCCGTGCAGCGTGCCGCCGCGCTGGTCCACCGTCGACGGGCTGTCCGGCTCGAATCCGCCCCACGTCAGGACGGCCTGACCGGCCACGACGGCGTCCAGCAGGTCCTGCACGGCCCCTGGTTCACCGTGCCGGCCGATCACGTGCGACGCGGCGAGGGTCTGCAAGAGCGGCCCGGGCTGCAGGGCACGGCCGAGCTCGACGCCGACCACGGCCAGCATCGACACGGTGCCGTCGAGCCCGCCCGCTGCGCCGGGCACCGCGAGCGCAGTCCAGCCGAGCTCGGCGGCGAGCTTCCAGAAGTCGGGGTCGAAGCCGGTCTCGGACTCGGAGGTGAGACGTAACCGGGCCGAGGTCGTGTGGCGGGCCAGGACGTCGCGACACGCGTCGCGCAGCGCGACCTCGTCGTCGCTCGGTAGGCGCATCAGCTCATCCCTTCGGTAGCCCGAGTCCGCGCTCGGCGATCACGTTGCGCATGACCTCGTTGGAGCCGGCCGAGATCGTGAACCCGCGCGCCCAGAGGAAGGCGTCCTGGAACAGCCCGCCGGCCACCGCCTGCGGCGAACCCTCGGTGAGCACGCCCCGCGCGCCCATCGCGTCGAGCGCGTACGTATTGATGTCGAGGTTGGTCTCGCTGAACAGCACCTTGACGACCGGGGCGTCGTAGACCGTCGTGTGGCCGGCGGCGTCCTTGAGCACGCCCTCCAGCCCGAGCAGGTCGGCCACCGACGATCGCGCGTACAACCGGCCGAGCTCGCGACGTGCTTCGGCATCGGCGCCGACCGGCCCGTCGTCGGCGCTGAGCTCGACCAGACGACGCACCCGGTCGGTGGCGCTGTCCTCGCGCAGGCTCTGTCCCCGTTCGTGTGCCAGGGCGGTGCGGGCGATCGCCCAGCCCTCGCCCGGCTGCCCGATCAGCGCGTCGGCCGGCAACCGGACGTCGTCCAGGAAGACCTCGTTGAAGTCGCTGGAGCCCGTCATCTCGCGCAACGGGCGCACGGTCACACCCGCGGCCCGCATGTCGACGACGAAGGCGCTGATGCCCGCGTGCTTGCCCGCGGCGGGATCCGTTCGCGCGAGCAGGAAGCCGAAGTCCGCGACGTGGGCGTGCGTGGTCCACACCTTCTGGCCGTTCACGACCCACTCGTCGCCCACCCGGATCGCGGAGGTCCGCAGCGCGGCGAGGTCGCTGCCGGCGCCCGGCTCGCTGAACAGCTGACACCACAGGTCGTCGAAGGAGCGGATGCGCGGCAGGTGGTGCTCCTTCTGCGTGGGGCTGCCGTAGTCGAAGAGCGCACCGCAGACGAGGTTCCACGCACCCACCGGTCGGGGCAGCTTCGCGGCGGCGAGTTCCTGGTCGACGACGTACTCGCGCAGCGGGTCCGCCCGGCCCTCGCCGCCCCACTCCACCGGCCAGTCGCTGCCGAGCAGGCCCTCCGTGAACAGCGAGGCACACCACTGCCGGTAGCGCGGCATGGTCTCTACGTCCGGGCTACGCGTTCCCGCCAGCCTGGGCAGCTCGGGGCGATGGTTCGCGATGTGCGCGCGCACGCGCGTGCGGAACTGCTCGAGATCCGGGGAGAAGGTCAAGCCTGCCACGTCGCATCGCCAATCATCGTTAACTAAGTCACCCGATGGTAGGCCAACCGGCGCTTCGTTGATACCGTCGGGCGGACCCGGTGAGCCCGGACCCCGCGGAAGGTGGTCGACCAGCCATGGCCGTTCTCCGGTCCCCCGCAGCCCGCGCCGAGAGCGAGCTCCCCTACCTCGACGTCGATTCCGAGGCGTTCCGCGCCGACGCCGCGGCCGTGCTGCGCGAGGCCCGCGCCGGCGACCGGTTCCTCTTCAGCCGTCGCGGTATCGAGGTGCTGGCGCACGCGGACGTGCAGGCTTTGCTCGCCGACCCCCGCCTCGAGACACAGGACGCCCACGTCTACCGCCGGTACGGCGCCCAGCCGATGCTGTCCTCGTTCGCCGAGCACGGCCTGCTGGTGGCCCTGCACGGCGAGAAGCACGATCGCATCCGGCGGGTGTTCCTTGCCGCCTTCCGCGCCCGGATCGTGAACGACGCGCGGCCGATGATGCGCGAGGTCGCCCGCAACCTCGTCGCGGCCCTGCCCGACGGCGCAGCGCCGATCGACTTCGTCGAGGCGTTCAGCAGCCCTTTCCCGATGACCGTCCTGTGCCGGATGATCGGCATCCCCGTCGCCGACATCCCGGCCTTCTCCGCCGCGGCGACCACACTGCACCTGCTCGCCGCCACACCGATCGAACCCGGCTTCCCCGAGATCGAGAGGGCGCTGTCCACCCTGCGCGAGTACTGCCTCGCCCTGGTCGACGCGCGCACGCGCGACCCCCAGGACGACATCATCAGCGGCCTGATCCAGGCGCAGGTCACGCAGGGCCGGATCAGTGACGACGAGCTGGCCTGGAACGTCGCCAACCTGATCTTCGCGGGCCAGGACACCACTCGGTACCAGCTCGCCTCGGCCGTCCGGGCCGTGGTTGCCGAGGACGGCATGTGGGAGCGCATGCACGCCGAACCCGAACTCGTCGAGCAGGTCGCCGAGGAGACCCTGCGGGTGCAACCCGTGGTCAACTTCGTCGTACGCGTGGCCCAGGAGGATTTCGAGTTCGGCGGCGACGACGGCGTTCACATCGGCCGGGGCCGCCGGGTGATCCTCAACGTGCAGGCTGCCTCGCGCGACCCCGAGCACTTCGGTGCGCCCCAGCAGTTCTGTCCGCGCGGCACCGGACGTCACGACGAGTCCTTCGACGTGCCGTTCGGACTGGGCGATCACTACTGTCTGGGCGCCGGTCTCGCGCGCGCCGAGGTGCAGGAGGCCCTGGGCGTGCTGTCCCAGGAGCTCACCGACGTCGAGGTCGTCGACGCTCCCCGGATGACCGCCCCGGCCGCGATGCTCTACGGGCCCGAGGATCTGCAGATCACCTTCGCGCGCCGTGCGTGAGCCCGTTGCCGCAGGCGAGACCGAGTCCCGGCCCGGGCTCGTCCAGGCGATCCTCGATCGCGCCCGCGACAGCCCCGACGCGGCCCTGCACTTCGTCGCGCTCGACGGCACGGCCGAGCACGTCACGCTGCGCCGCTTCGTCGAGGAGTCGCTGCAGCTGGCCGCGGCGCTACGGGGTCAGGGGCTGATCAGCGGTGACGTCGTGGCGACCCGCGGCGGCAACTCCCGAAGCCACAGCCGCGCCGTCGTCGCAGGGATCCTCGCCGGGGTAACCGTGCTGCCGCTCGTGTCCATCCTGGGCGACGCCGACGTCGAGCAGATCCTGACGCTGTCCGGGACGCGGTTGCTGCTGTCCGACCGCCGCGGCCCGAAGCACCCGCTCACCCACCATCTGGCCGCGCTCGCGCGCAGCGGCCGTCCGCCGGTGGCCCTGTCGGAGCCCGGCGACCCGATCGCGAACGTCCTGGATCTCGATCGGGACGGGCCGCCCTGGAGCGCCGACCGGTTCCCGTCCGATCAGCGTGCTCCAGCCTTCCTGCTCTACACGTCCGGAACGACCGGGGTTCCGAAGGGCGTGCTGCACGGCCATGCGTCCATCCTGGCCGAGGTGATCGACTGGGGCACCGCCGTCGACGTGTTGCACGGCGGTCATGTCTTCAACGCATTCCCGCTTGGCCACGTGGCCGGTCTCGACAGTCTGCTGGTGGCCCTGTGCCTCGGCCGCGAGCTCACGATGCTGGCCGCGTGGGACGCTGCCGTGGCCGCCGACGCCCTCGAGCGTTACGGGGCGACGGGCGGCGGGTCGTCCCCGTTCTACGCGACGACGCTGTTCGACGAGTTCGACGCCCGGAACACGACCCGCACGACCCTGGTCTCCCTGCAGTCCGGTGGCGGGGTGGTGGGCGCCCAGCTCGTGCGGCGGGCCGAGAGGTACGGCATCTCGATGGTCCGCGCCTACGGGTCGACCGAGCACCCGTCGGCCACGAGCTGCCGTACCTTCGAGACCCTCGACGAACGTGCGGAGACCGACGGTCGCCCGACCGGCGACACCGAGATCCGGATCGTCGACGAGGCCGGCGCCGAGGTGCCGGACGGTCGCGACGGCGAGGTCTGGCTGCGCGGTTCCGAACAGTTCCTCGGCTACCTGTCGGGCGACCGCTCGCACCTGCCCGGCGACGGGTGGTTCCGCACCGGCGACCTGGGTCGGATGGTGGACGGCCGGCTGACCATCACCGGACGGATGAAGGACATCGTGATCCGGGGCGGCGAGAACATCTCGGTGTTCGAGGTGGAGCGGCTGCTGAGCAGCTGCCCGGGCGTCCTGGAGGCCGCGGTCGTCGGCGTGCCCGACGACCGCTACGGCGAGCGCGTGTACGCCTTCGTCGTCCGTAGCGAGAACGGGCCGCAGGTCGATCTGGCGAGCGTGCGGGCGCACTTCGCCGAGCTCGGCGTCGCGCGCTACAAGACACCCGAGTGGGTCGAGGAGGTTGCCGGTTTCCCGCGCAGCAGCCTGGGCAAGGTCCAGAAACATCTGCTCGTGCCGGCCGGGGACTGACGCGTCGCATACGGGGCCACCCGGTCGACCGCATGCCGATGCGGCGTGGGCTCCGGCGTAGCGCGTCGACTCAGGAGTCGACGTCCAGCCGCCCGTCCCGCGCGACCCGGCCGAGCAGGCCCAGATCCAGGCCTACCTCGGCGGCGACCTGTTCGCACGCGGCGACGTCCTTGCGGATGAACGACCGGGTCTCGTCCGCGTAGTGCTGCGGGGACTCGAACTCCCGCATGTACTCGATGGCGCGGGTGCCCCCGCTCGAGGCCGCGAACACCTCGTAGACCGAGGCCAGCGGGATCCCTGCCTGTTGTGCCACGTCGGTGACCTCGAGGCCGAGCTGCACGTTGGCGGCGAACAGGACGTTGTTGAGCAGTTTGAGCAGCAGCGCGGACCCGAGCTCGCCCGTACGGATCACGGGGTCCGCGTAGGACCGCACGACCGGCTCGACGATGTCGACGGCACCCGGCGCACCACCCAGCATCACCGTCAAGGACGCCGCGAGGATGTGCTCCTGGGTGCCGCTGAAGGGCGCGTCGACGACCTGCGCGTCACGGCCCTGCGCGGCGAGAGCCTCGGCGAACCGCCGGAGGGTCGCCGGCGAGCCGGTGGTGTGCGACGCGAACACCGACCCCGGGGCCAGGACGTCCGCGATCTCGTCCTCGATCGAGCTGAACTGGGCATCGGAGAACAGGCACGAGATGACCACCTCGTTGTCCCGGCCCAGGTCGGCGATGTCCGCGACGGCTCGGCAGCCCGGGCCGGCCAGGGCGTCCCGGACGGCCTCCCGTCGCGCCTGGACGGTGACCTCGGCACCACGACCGACGAGCATCTGCACCATGGGCGAGCCGATCCGACCGGCACCGATGAACCCGACCCGGCGGCCGGCGAGCGAAGCGGTGGCGGACGGCGCCCGCCGTGGCGCGGCCGTCATGCCGCTGCTGCGCTGCCGAGGTACCGGCTCAGGACCTCTTCCCTCGCGTCGGCGGCCGGACCGGACCACACCGCACGACCCCGCGACATGACGACGCAGTCGTCGGCGAAGGCGAGGGCGCGGTGCACGAACTGCTCGACGATGATGATCGTGACGCCTGCATCACGGGCTCTCGCCAGCCCCTCGAACACGGCGTCGACCATCAGCGGCGCGAGTCCGAGCGACATCTCGTCGGCGATCACCAGCTTCGGGTCCAGGATCAGGGCGCGGGCGAGCGACACCATCTGCTGCTCACCGCCGGACAGCGTGCCCGCGGTCTGCTTGCGGCGCCGGCCGAGGACCTCGAACATCGTGTACGCCTTGTCGATGGCCGCCTGACGCTCGGACCGGGGCAGCGTGCCCGCGGCCATCCGCAGGTTGTCCGAGACGCTCAGCCCGGTGAACACGCCGCGGCCCTCCGGCAGGTGGAGCAGCCCGCGGCGCCGGATCTGGTAGGGCCTACTCCTGGTGATGTCCCTGCCGTCGAACTCGATGCGCCCCTGCTTGACCGGGACCAGGCCGCTGACGGCCCGGGCGATGGTGCTCTTGCCTGCGCCGTTGGGCCCGAGCACGGTCAGCACCCTGCCGCGCCCGACCTCGAACGACAGCTCGGACAGCGCGAGCGCAGGCCCGTACCGGACCTCCAGATCGGTTACCCGCAGGATCGCGTCGGTCTGTGTCCCGGTCACGCCGTCACCTCCACCGCGGGCGCCGCGGGGGGCGCGTCGATCTGCTCGCCCAGGTAGGCGGCGCGCACGTCGGCATTGGTGCGGATCTGCTCGGGCGTCCCCTCGGCGATCAGCGAACCGAAGTCCAGCACGTACACGTAGTCGGCCATGCCCAGCACCATCTCGACGTCGTGCTCCACCATCAGCAGCGAGACACCGCGACGTTCGACCATCTGCCGCAGCACACCCTGCAGCTCCTCGGTCTCGGCCGCGTCGAGACCGGACGACGCCTCGTCCAGGAGCAGGAAGCGTGGTTCACGCGCGAACGAGCGGGCCAGTTCGACCAGCCGGGCGAGCCCCAACGGCAACCCGACGGCCGGACGGTGCTGGATGTCGGTGAGGTTCAACCCCGAGATGATGAGGTCCACACGCTCGTTCTCGGCGCGCGAGGACGGGCGGAAGCCGCCGGCGGTGACCATGTCGGTCCAGATCCGCCGCGGCGTCTGGGCGACCCGGTAGGCGAGCACGACGTGCTCGCGCACGGTCAGGCCCAGGAACAGCTCGGGGTGCTGGAAGGTGCGGGCCATGCCCCGGTGGGCCCGCTGCTGCGGGGAGGCGTGCGTGACGTCCTCGCCGTTGATCAGCACCTGTCCGCTGCGGGGCCGCAACAACCCGGACAGCACGCTGAACAGGGTGCTCTTGCCCGCTCCGTTGGGCCCGATCAGGCCGACGATCTTCCCGCTCATGATCCGGATGTCGACGTTGTTCACCGCCGTCAGGCCGCCGAAGGTGACGGTGATTCCGTGCGCCTCGAGCGCCGGGACGGCGTCGCGCTCCTGCTCGGTCATCGGACCGGCTCCGCGTGCGCGCCCGCCGAGGCGGCCACCGGGCCGCCGGTGTCGTCGGCCCGGGTGTCCTGGCCCGGTCGCAGCACCGCGTCGGTGTCCACGTCGCCCAGGGTGTCGGCGGTCAGGACGGGCGCACTGCCGCCGAAGATCCTGGCGAGACCGCCGAAGATCAGCGACTGCAGGCCACGGGCGTACATCGCCACGGCGCCCTCGGGGTTGGTGGCCAGGCCGATCGCGCCGAGACCGAACAGCACGGACGGGATCTGGAGCCAGGTCGGACCGTGCAGGTAGGTCTGGAAGACCGCGGGCAACACGGTGAAGGCGATGCCCGCGAGCAGGGCCGCCGTCAGCGACCGCACCCCGATGCTGACCAGCACGGCCAACCAGACCAGCCCGCCGAACGTGCCGTACGTGGTGGGGTCACTGCTCTGGTCGTACATCGACAGCATGGCGCCGCCGAGACCGGCGACGAACGCGGCGATGCCCGACAGCACCAGCTTGACCCGCACGACGCTGATCCCCAGCGTCCGCGCGGCCGTGGGGCTGAAGCGGATCGCGCTGATCGCGAGGCCGGACGACGACCGGCGCAGGTTGACGATGACCACGCCCACGATCAGGAAGACGGCCAGGGCGAAGTAGGCGAACTGGTGGTCGGTGACCGCGAACGTCGGGCGCCCGATCCGGACACCGCCCAGCCCCGGGCTGAAGCGTTGATCGGTGAACACGACCTGGTCGACCAGCAGCCCGAAGGACAGCGTCACCAACGCGACGTACAGGTCGCCGAGACGGATGGTCAGCGCGCCGATCAGCACCCCGACGGGCGCCATGATCACGGCGCCGATCAGCGCGGCGACGATCGGATCCATGCCCTGGTTGAGCCACAGCTCGGCGGCGATGAGTCCGCCACCGCCGGCGAAGGTGATCTGACAGAGCCAGATCATGCCGCCGTCGCCGGTCACCAGGCTGAAGGACAGGAAGATGATCGCGAGGGCGAAGCCGCGGGCGATGAGGCCCAGCCAGAAGTCCGAGAAGAACTCCGGCAGGAACAGCAGGACGACCAACGGCACCATCGACGTCAGCGAGCGCGGCGAGAACCACCGCGAGCGTGCTGCCGAGGCCCCGAACCTCGCCGACGCCGACAGGTTGTCCGCCCCCTCGGCCCGGATCGCCGCGTCGAGGGCGCCGCCGCCGGTGCGCTCCTGGCCCAGCTCGCCGCCGCGGATGAGGTAGTAGACGAGGAACCCGACCAGGATGATGAAGGGCACGCTCTGCACCAGGTCGGTGGCCCACTGGGAGTTGCTCGGCAGCCAGTACTGGATGAGGTCGGTGACCACGCCCATGAGCAGGGCCACCGCCACGGCGACACCGAGGTTGCGCAGGCGGGCCGCGACAACCGCGGCGAAGGCGCTCGCCATGAGCAGCGTCATCGAGGAGGTGCTGACGCTGATGGTGGGCGCCGCCATGATGCCCGCGGCGCCCGCCAGCACGCCGCTGACGGCCCACACGCCGAGAGCCACCCGGCTGGGGTTCGTCCCGGACAGCGAGGTCAACGCCTCGCTGTTGACCATGGCCCGGACCCGCAGCCCGACATCGGTGAACTTCATGACGATCGTGCCGAGCACGACCACACCCACGAGGAACGCGTAGATGATGATCTGGTCCAGCGACACCGCGGCCCCGAACACCGTCCAGTGCGCCACCGGGATGGGCGCGAGGCCCGGAGCCTGGTTGATGGAGTCGTTGCCGAAGATCATCAACGCCACGGCCGGCAGGGCGACCGACACGCCGATGCTCGCCACGATCTTGATCAGGGTCGATCTGGTTCGCAGGAACCGGAAGATCCCGAGATAGAGGATGACCCCCACCGCGGGCGCGACCCCACAGAGAGCCACGATCGCCGCAACGGCCAGGTTCCAGTGGTGCGTCTGGTTCGCCCAGTAGAAGAACTTCGCGCAGAAGAACGCCATCGAACCGAAGGCGAAGTTCAGGATGCCCGCGGACTCGTAGGTCACGACCAGACTGGCCGCCGCCAACGCGTAGATCGATCCGAGCGCCAGCCCGATGAAGATGTAGGACAGCATTCAGTCAGTCGACTCTCTCGTGGACGTATCGACAGCAGGGGCGGGTGACGAGCCGAACGGTTCAGACGTCCCAGACCAGCGGCAGGTTCGACAGGCCGATCTGCCCGCCGTGCTCACGGATGGGGATCGAGGTGTCGATGCGGTAGTTCGGAACCCGCTTGTGCCACTCCTCCATCGCGACGTTCATCTCCAGACGGGCCAGGTGCGCTCCGAGGCACCGGTGCGGTCCCGCGCCGAAGGCGATGTGGCGGTTCTCCGCCCGGTCGATGATCACTTCGTTCGCATTCGGGAACTCGCCCTCGTCGCGGTTGGCCGCGACGATCGGCAGCCAGACCATCTCACCGGCCTTGACGTCCACGCCCGCCAGGCAGGTGTCCTGCATGACCTTCCGTCCCGGCGTGACGAAGGCGTAGTACCGCATGAACTCCTCCATCGCCGGACCGATCAGCGACGGGTCCTCGTTGATGCGACGACGGTCCTCGTCGTGCGTGGCGAGGTGCTGGAAGGAATAGGTCAGCTGCGTGGCGACCGTGTCCAGGCCGGCCATGAACATGAGCAGGCAGAACGCCATCATGTCGTCGTTCGAGATCGGCTCGCCGTCGATGGTCCAGCTCAACGCCTTGCTGATGATGTCGCTGCGCGGGTCCTCCCTGCGCTGTGCGATGACGTCGGTGAAGTAGGCATGCACCCCGCCCATCGCCTCCAGGGCCCGGCCCGAGGCCGAGGAGCCCTCGTGCAGGATGGCGGTCTCCCACTCCTGGAACTGGTCCGCGTCGGTGATGGGCATGCCCATGATGTCCATGAAGATCTGGTTCGGGAACTTCAGGGCGACGTCCTGCACGAAGTCGCACTCACCGCGCGGTGCGACCTCGTCGATGATGACGCCGAAGCGTTCGCGGATCTTCGGTTCGAGGGCCTCGACGGCGCCCGGCGAGAAGAGCGGACCGAGCAGCTTGCGCCACTTATTGTGCTTCGGTGCGTCCAGCATCTCCGGGATCCACAGGTACGGCGGTTCCGGGGTGTCGGGCAGGACGGCGGTGCTGGAGAACAGCTGCGGGTTCTGCAGGGCCTCACGGATCGGCTCCATCGCCGTGACGGCCCAGAACGGGTGTCCGGACGCGTCACCGAAGTGGATGTCGTCGGTCTCGCGCAGCTCGTCGATCTTGTCGAAGTGCTCGAAGGGCTTCCGCGCGACCGGACACTGCATCAGGTCGGCGAAGTCGACGACAGGGCCGGTCGCGCGCTTGGTGGTGTTCTTCGAGGAGTCAGCGACTGCAGTCATCGGCGGTAACCTTTCGACTTTTCGGACACGTGAGACAGACCTGGAAGCGTGCTCTCGAGGCGTGGGTCACAGTAGAACAGTTATCTTATTAAGACAACGAGATCCGGCGAGCCGCGTTGTCGTTCACACCCCGCGGCAAGGTTGGCAGGCTTCGTCTAACTGATTAAGCTTTTGGTGGACGTGCGCGAAGCGCGACAGGACCCGACATGGACACACGAGACAAGGGGAACCACACGGTGCGTACGGCAGTCGGTCAGACCCTCAGCAGCGTCACGGACTCAACGACGGTCATCGTCGTGCGGTCACCCGGCGCGGACGTCGAGATCACATGCGGCGGGCGGCCGATGGTCGACGCCAAAGCCGGCGCGTCCGTCGACCGTGTCGAGGCCGATCCGGGATTCGCCGACGGATCGTTGCTGGGCAAGCGGTACGAGGACGCGTCGTCGACCATCGAGCTGCTGGTCACCAAAGGTGGGACCAGCTCGCTGGCGGTCGACGGGCAGCTACTGGTCGTCAAGTCCGCGAAGCCACTGCCCGCCTCGGACTGAACCCGATGAACCTCGCACTGCTGCTGGACATGGCTCGAGACGGCTTCGCGGACCGGGTGCTGCTCGGATCGCACCTCGACGGCATCACAACCGAGGACCTGCACCGGCGCAGCGTGCGAGGTGCGGCAGCACTGCGCAACGCAGGCAGCACCGCACTGATCTATCTCGGTGTCAACGGTCCGGCGTTCCCCGTCTCCATGTTCGCAGCGGTGCGCGCGGGTATCCCGCTCGTGCCGCTGAACTACCGCCTGGGCGACGAACAGCTCGAGACCCTGCTCGCGCACCACCCCGGCGCGCTGGCCGTCACCGAGCCCGAGCGGCTCGACCGCGTACGGACGCTCGGGATCGAGGCCATGACGATCGACGACTGGCTGGCGCGCACCGCCGGGCAGGACCGGGGTGACCTCCCGGACGGCGAGGCCGGTCACGACACCGGTGGCGGCATCGGTGACGACGGTGACGACGACGCCTCGGAGGCAGCGGTCATCATCTACACCAGCGGCACCACGTCCGCACCGAAAGGTGTGGTCGTCAAGCACTCGAACCTGCTGTCCTACGTGTTCGGGACGGTGGAGTTCGGCTCCGCCGACCCTGCCGAGGCCGCGCTGGTCAGCGTGCCGCCGTACCACATCGCCGCGGTGGCGAACACGGTCACCAACCTGTACGCCGGGCGGCGCACCGTCGTGCTCGAGCAGTTCTCGCCGGACCAGTGGCTGGCCGTCGCGCGGCAGGAGCGCATCACGAATGCGATGGTCGTCCCCACCATGCTCGTCCGGATCATGTCGGCCTCCGGTGAGCTGCAGGTCCCGTCGCTGCGGGCCATCGCCTACGGCGGTGCCGCCATGCCGCTGCCGGTCATCGAACGTGCCCTGCGGGCCTGGCCGGACGTCGACTTCGTCAACGCCTACGGTTTGACCGAGACGAGTTCGACCATCGCCGTCCTCGGCCCGGCCGACCACCGCGAGGCGCTGGCGAGCGCGGACGCCGAGGTCCGCGCCCGGCTGTCCTCCGCCGGGCGGGTCGTCCCGGCGATCGAGCTGCAGATCCGCGACGACGACGGCGCGGTTGTCCGGGACGGGCGCACGGGCCGCATCTTCGTCCGGGGCGATCAGGTGTCGGGGGAGTACACCGGTTCGGGCTCGGTGCTCGACACCGAGGGCTTCTTCGACACCCGCGACGTCGGTCACCTCGACAGCGGCGGTTACCTGTTCGTGCACGGCCGCGCGGACGACACCATCATCCGGGGTGGCGAGAACATCGCGCCCGCCGAGATCGAGGACGTGCTGCTGAACCACCCCGACATCGTCGACGCGGTCGTGGTCGGGGTACCGGACGACGAGTGGGGTCAGCGCCTCGAGGCCGCCGTCGTGCTGCGGGTCGGCTCCGGCACGGACGGCGAGGCCCTGCGCCGGCACGTCCGGCAGCACCTCCGCGGCTCGAAGACACCGGAGCGCATCCTGGTCTGGGACGAGCTGCCGCGCACCGAGACGGGCAAGCTCATCCGCCGCGAGGCCGTCCGCCTGCTCGCCGACGACGCCCGGACCGCGCCGGTCTGACCGCCGAGTGCGGCCTCAGGTGACCGCCCCGGCGATCTTGAGCTGGATCGACTGCTCGTCGCTGACACCGAGCTCCCGCAGGATCTCGTCGGTGTGCTCGGCGAACTGCGGCGCCCGCGTGAGCTGTTGCGGCGACTCGTCGAACTGCACGGGACTGGTCACCAGCTCACGCTGCTCGCCGTCCGCGTCGACGACCGTCGAGATGTAGCCGTTGGCCCGGAGCATCGGGTCCTGGCTGACCTCCCACACGTCCTGCACCGGCGCCCACGGTCCGCTCATCGTGGCGAAGAGCGCCGTCCATTCGGCGTAGGTGCGCTCCTGCAGCACCTCGGCGACCAGCCGGCCGGCCTCCGGCGCGTTGGCCATCAGCTTCTCGGCGCTGTCGAACCGCGAGTCCTCGGCGAGGTCCGGTCGGCCGATCAGCGTGACGAAACCCGGCCAGAAACGTCCCGGCTGCAGCATCGTGAGCATCAGCCAGCGCCCGTCCGAGGTCCGGTACGTCCCGCTGAGCGGATTGCGTGCCGCACCGTGCTTGGGCGATCCGGCCTCGGGCAACGGGCCACCCGTGACCATCGCGAGGTTGACCCCGAACTGCATGGCCCACGCGCCGACGCTGAGCAGGGACACGTCGACCACGGACGTCTCGCCGGTGGTGGCCCGCCGGTACAGCGCCGCCGAGATGCCTCCCGCGATCGTCATGCCGCCCATCGAGTCGCCATAGGCACCCGTGGGCATCTGGCACATCTGCTCGGCGTCGGCCGGGGTGACGTGGGCCGCGCTGCCCGCCCGCGCCCAGAACGCCGTCGAGTCGTAGCCACCCTTGTCGGCGTCCTCGCCCCGGACGCCGAAGCCGCTGCCGCGCACGAAGATGATGTCGGGATTGATCGCGCGCACGTCCTCGACGTCGATCCCGAGCTTGCGACGCGCGCTGGGCAGGTAGTTGGTGAGGAAGACGTCCGACTGCCGGATGAGCTGCTCCAGCACCGGTCGGACCTCCGGCTTGGCCAGGTCGAGACCGATGCTCCGCTTGCCGCGGTTCGGGCCCTCCATGATCGGGTAGAAGCTGCTGCCGGGCGCCACCGCGTCCAGCCCCAGCACGCTGACCAGGCCGCGCTGCGCGTCACCGGTCACGGCATGCTCGACCTTGATCACGTCCGCTCCCCAGTCGCTCAACACGGCGGCCGCCGCGGGAACGAAGGTGAACTGCGCGACCTCGAGGATGCGAACACCCGCCATCGGCTTGTCCATACGTCGACCCACTCTCTCGGTTGGTGGTACGTCGTGCACGTTCCGGCGATTCAGCCGGCGAGTCCTTCTTCAGCTCGGTCGCGGTACGCAGCGACGCGCAGCAGCCCTTCCTGCATCACCGTGGCGACCAGCGTTCCGGAGCGGTCGAACATCTGGCCGCGGCTGAGTTGCCGCCCCGACCCGCTCCAACTGCCTTCCTGCTCGTAGCGCCACCACTCGCCGAAGCTCACCGACCCGTGGAACCACATGGTGTGGTTGAGGGTCACGGCCAGCACGCCGTCGTCACCGTGCCGCAGCCCGTGCCGGACCATGCCCGCGGTCAGCAGGAACAGGTCGGAGGTGTAGATCATGCCTGCGCGGTCCAGGTGCGGGTCGTCACCGGGCACAGGGTCGGCGCGCAGCCACACCTGCTGGTGCGGGACCAGCTCGTGGCCGGGCGGGGGGCTCCACCGACCCGGCACCTCCGGGGCACGCACCTCGACGGGCAACCACCCGGACAACCGTTGCCACCACTGGCGCGTGGCCTCGTCGCCGGACCGGCGCGCGAGCTCGCCGAAGGTCGGCAGGTCCTCGGGCCGGCCGGCGGCCGGGGCCACCGGCTGGTGGGCGGGCCCGGACTCGCGCCGGTGGAACGACGCCGTGAGCTCGAGCAGTTCGCGTCCCGATTGGCACACCTGCACCCGGCGGTACGCGAACGAGCCGCGGTCGACGAACGGCGAGACCGCGAGCTCGAGGTCGCGCTGCGGGTCGCCCGGTCGGCCGAACCTCGCGTGCACCAGATGCAGCTCCAGCTCCGGCGACATCGTACGACTCGCGGCCAGCGCGGCTTGACCCATGAGCTGGCCGCCGAAGATCCGCTGCTGCCGGGCACCACTCGGCGCCGGGGCCCGGAACCGCAGGTCTCCGGTGCGCTCGACGCGCAGGGCATCGGCCAACGCGGGGCGGGGCGCTAGCATGTAATCAGTTTACTAATTTCACGAGGATGGGCAATCACGGGGTGGTCCGGTCGCGGCGCCCCGACCGGCCCTCCGCGGAAGGAGACATCGTGGCCGATCCCGCCCAGGATCCCGTGCTCGTCGAGCACCGCGACGGCGTCGTCATCATCACCATCAACCGCCCCGAGGCGCGCAACGCGGTCAACCGCGCCGTCTCCGACGCCGCTGCGGCGGCCATCGACGAGTTGGAGCGCCGTCCCGACCTCAGCGTCGGCATCGTGACCGGTGCGGGCGGCTACTTCAGCGCCGGCATGGATCTCAAGGCCTTCCTGGCCGGGGAGCACGTGGCCCTCGAGGGTCGCGGCATGCTCGGTTTCACCGAGCGTCCGCCCGCCAAGCCGCTGATCGCCGCGGTCGAGGGGCCGGCGCTGGCCGGCGGCTGCGAGATCGCCCTGGCCTGCGACCTCATCGTCGCGGCCGAGGACGCCCGCTTCGGCGTGCCCGAGGTCAAGCGCGGACTCGTCGCCGGTGGCGGCGGACTGCTCCGGCTCCCCCGCCGCATCCCGCAGGCCGTCGCGATGGAGCTCGCCCTCACCGGCGATCCCGTCACGGCCCCGGACGCACTGCGTTACGGGTTGATCAACGCAGTGACCGCGAAGGGCGGTGCGCTGGACGGCGCGCTGGCGCTCGCCGCCCGAATTACGGTCAACGGCCCGCTGGCGGTCGCGGCGACCCGGCAGATCGTCCTCAAGGCCACCGAATGGACCATGGACCAGGCCTGGGCCGAGCAGAGAAAGATCATGGATCCGGTGTTCGGGTCCGACGACGCGCAGGAGGGCGCGCGGGCCTTCGCCGAGAAGCGTCCGCCCGTCTGGACCGGTCGCTGACCGGTCGTTCCGCTGCACCGGCGGTCCTGACCGCCACACCCACGACAGGAGGTACACCGGTGACTGATGCCGACGAGGGACTCGTCGAACGTCCCGAGGACGACGAGGACTACGACCTGCTCACCTACGGCGAGGTCGCCGCGCGCCTGTCCGAGGTGCTCGCCGAGGAGCGTCAACACCTGGACGCGTTGCAGGCCGACGGCGCCCCCGAGTCCGCGGTCACCGCCCAGCGTGAACGCATCGAGGAGCTCGTCGCCGGCCGCGAGCGCTACCGCCAGCAGAAGGCCACCGCCGAGGCCTTCCTGCGCCGTTTCGGCCTCACTCCGCGGAGCGGGACATGAGCAGGCGGTTGATGGGTCTGGACAGGCAACAGCGGCCCGCGCTGGTCGTGGTCGAATGCCAGAACCGGATGACCAACCCGGCCTACCAGGACGACAACCGCGCCGGACTGATGACACAGGTGGTGTCGCGCGGCATCATCGGGCGGATCAACACGTTGGCCGCCGCGTTCCGCGAGCACGGACATCCGGTCGTGTTCGCCACGATCGCGCTGCGGCCCGGGTTCCGCGGTTACCGCGTCAATTGTGTGCTCGCTGCGCAGCTCGTCCGGAACGGGTCACTCGTCCTGGGAGAGCCGGCAGCCCGGCTCAACGACGACCTGGTCGTCGAGCCGACCGACGTCGTCAGCAACCGGATGAGCGGCATGGCCGTGTTCACCGGGACCGAGGTCGACGCGATCCTGCGTGGCTTCGGCGTGCAGACCGTCGTGCTCGCCGGTGTCTCGACCAATATCGCGCTGCCGTCGAGCGCGTGCGAGGCGGTCGGCCTCGGCTACGACGTCGTGCTGGCCGAGGACTGCACAGCCGGCGGCAGCGAGGAGACACACCGGATGCAGGTGACGATGCACCTACCCTTCCTCGCCACCGTGGCGAGCAGCGAACAGATCATCGCCCGGCTCGCAGCGCCGGTCGCTCGGACCGCCTCCTGACGACCGGACGGTCCGCGCGCCTCGGACCCGTCAGCCCTGGCGCCAGTCCGGGTACAGCCCGCGCTCCAGGACCAGGTCCTGCGCCTCGATGTTCTGCCGCTGCAGCGCGTCGGCCTCCGGCCGGGTCACCAGCCAGGTGATGGCCGCGGCGACGGCCTGCGGCGGGCACGCCCGTGCGGGGTCGAAGCCGAACTCGTCGGCGTCAAGGGAGTTGCGCTCGGTGAGCGTGAACCCGGGATTGACGTTGAAGGCCCGGATGCCGCGCGCGCCGTACTCCGCCTGAATGCTGCCCACGAGCGTGTGCCCGGCCGCCTTGCCGATGCGGTAGCCGAGACCGGGCCGCGGCGCCTGCGGGTACCAGGTGTAGCCGGCGTCGGACGACACCGTGACCACCGTGCCGGAACCCTGGTCGAGCATCGCGGGCAGCAGCAGCTGGACGATCCGGATCGGAGCCACCCCGTGTGCCGCCATGAACAGTGCGTACTGCTCGACGGGCGTGTCGAGGATGGTGTCCATGAGGCCCGGCCCGATGTGGCGACCGTTGTTCACGATCACGTCCACCCCGCCCCACTCGCTGATCAGCTGCTGCACGGCCGATTCGACCGAGGGCAGGTCGATGAGGTCCATCCGCAGCCGTAACGCCGCACGCCCGAGACCCTCGATGGCGGCCGCGGTCTCCTCCAGGCTGCCGGGCAGGGGACGCACGTCCCGCTTGTGCACCGTCTGGCTGTGCTCGCTCGTGGCCTCGCCACTGCGCACGGTCCGTGCCGCGATCGCGACGTCGTACCCCTGCTCGGCAAGGGCCAGCGCGATCGCCTTGCCGATCCCGCGGCTCGCTCCCGTGACCAGTGCTCGTGCCGGCATATGTCGCTCCCTCTCGGTGTTGCGGTCGGACCCGGACCTAGGCGGGCGGGCGCAGGGACTGCGCACCGATGCGGTCGGCGGCGAAGCGCTGCAGCTCGGTACCGAGCTGCGCGCGGTCCAGCGTCGGCGGCAGCCGCAGCACCAGCCGGTGGACGCCGATCTCCTGCCGGCGGTCGGCGATGTCCGCCGCGTCGTCCAGATCGATGCCTGCGGTCACCAGGAACGGTTCGGCCTCGCGTCCGGCCGCCCTGCGCGCCTCGAGCACGACAGCCAGCCGTTCCCGCAACTGCGCGTCGTCCGTGCTGCCGATCTCGATCCAGCCGTCGCCCAGCGCACCGGCGCGACGCAGCGCGGCGGGCGAGGTGCCGCCGATCTCGATCGGGATCGGGCGCTGGAACGGCTTGGGCTCGAAGTGGACCGGCGGGATGTCGTAGTGGGTCCCGTGGTGCTCGATGATCTCCTCGGTCCACAGCCGCCGCAGCAGGGGGATGATCTCGTCCGCGCGCCGGCCGCGAGTGCCGGCGTCGAGCCCGACGATGTCGAACTCCTCCTTCAGCCACCCCACCCCGGCGCCCAGGGTGACGCGACCGCGCGACAGCCGGTCGACGGTCAGCACGCCCCGCGCCGTGATCAGCGGGTGACGCAGCGGCAGCACGTAGACCCCGGTGGCGAGGCGGATCCTCTCGGTCACCGTCGCCATGCCGCCGAGCAGCACCCACGGGTCGTAGACCGCCGTGTCCGCCGAGATCGGCGCCCGACCGTCGGCGGTGTACAGGTAGGTCGCCGGCAGCTCACGCGGCAACACGAGGTGGTCCGGGACCCAGACGGACTCGAACCCGAGGCGTTCGGCCTCCTGGGCCAGCGAGGCGTAGTGCCGGGGACTCAGACCGCTCAGCGACAGTCCGTACCTCAACCAGGCCCCCTCGTCGCGGCTGCTGCTGTACACCAGGGAAGTGCTCCGACGGATGCCTTCTCCGAAGCGGAGTACTAAGTTAGCTTAATGAGAGATCTGGACCCGAACGCACCCGAAGGACGGACAGTCATGGCGGACCTCAGCTACACGTTGTTCATCGACGGCAAGTACGTCGACGCCTCGGGCGATGCGACCATCACCGTCATCAACCCGGCGACGGAGGAGCGGATCGGCGTTGTGCCCGAGGGCACCGTCGAGGACGCCAAGCGTGCCGTCGGGGCCGCCCGCCGCGCCTTCGACGACGGCCCGTGGGGACGGTCGACCCCTCGCGAGCGCGCGAAGGTGCTCAGCGCCATGGCCGACATCATGACCCGCCGCTACGCCGAGCTCGTGGATCTCAACATCGCGGAGGCGGGGTCTATCCGTCCGCTCGCGGAATTCCTGCAGGTCGGGGTGCCGATCGAGCACCTGCGCGACTTCGCCGAGCGGGTGCTGTACAAGTACGACTTCGAGACACCGCAGGCGCCCTACATCGGCGCGGGCGGCATGGCCGGCATCGGTCAGGGCATCGTGCAACGCGAGGCGATCGGCGTCGTCTCGCTCATCACCGCCTACAACTTCCCGTTGTTCCTCAACATGTTCAAGCTCGCCCCGGCGCTGGCCGCGGGCTGCACGGCCATCCTCAAGCCCTCCCCGGACACACCGCTCGAAGCGCTCATCCTGGGTGAGATCGCCGACGAGGCGGGCCTGCCGCCCGGCGTGCTCAACATCGTCACCGGCGGCATCGAGGCGAGCGCCGAGCTGACCACCAACCCGGCCGTGGACATGGTCAGCTTCACCGGCTCGGACGCCGTGGGTCGACGGGTGTACTCGCAGGCGACCGACACGCTCAAACGGGTCGTCCTCGAACTCGGCGGCAAGTCGGCCAACATCATCTGCGAGGGCACGGACCTAGAGAAGGTGATGCCCCACATCATCATGAACTTCACGACACACGCCGGTCAGGGCTGCTCGCTGCAGACCCGCACCCTGGTGCACGAGTCGATGTTCGACGACGTGGTGCACGGGCTCAAGACCGCACTGGACGGCATCAAGGTCGGCGACCCGAGCGACCCCTCGGTCACCATGGGTCCGCTGATCAGCGAGGCGCAGCGCGGCCGGGTGGAGGCGCTGATCCGCTCCGGCCTCGACGAGGGCGGCCAGATCGCCTACGGCGGAGGCCGCCCTACGGGTATCGACAAGGGTTTCTTCGTCGAGCCCACCGTCTTCGTCGACATGGACAACTCGATGACCTTGTCGCAGCGCGAGGTGTTCGGCCCGGTCAGCGTGATGCTGCCGTTCGCCACCGACGACGAGGCCGTCAAGATCGCCAACGACAGCGACTTCGGCCTCGGCGGAGGCGTATGGGCGCCGGACCCGGTGCGCGCCTTCGAGCTCGCGCGGCGGTTGCGCACCGGACAGGTCGTCATCAACGGCGGCGGGGGTGGCGGACTCAGCCCGTACTCGCCGTTCGGCGGTTACAAGCAGAGCGGCCTCGGACGCGAGTGGGGCGCCGCGGGCATGGAGGAGTACCTGCAGACCAAGGCCATCACCTGGGGCGTGGCCGGCGCCTGAGCATGGAACTCTGGGAACTCCTCGCCCGCGAACAGATCCGGCACACTGTCTCGGCGTACGCGGTGGCGGGGGACTCGGGCAGGGTCGACGAGCTGGCCGCCCAGTTCACCGACGACGGGGTCCTCGACGTCAGCGGCAAGGAGCAGGCTCGGGGGCGCGACCAGATCGTCGCCATGCTCGCGCGGCACGCGGCGAACGGGGCCCCGCCGCCGGGCGACGGCGACGGTGTGCCGTTCTTCATCCGGCACTTCGTCACGAACATCGCGATCCAGCAGATCAGCCGGACCGAGGCCAGAGCCGTGGCCTACTTCGCCGTCTTCACACCCGACGGCCCCGACCACTGGGGACGCTACCGCGACGTCTTCGTCCCGGACGGGGACCGGTGGTTGCTGCAGCACCGCACCGCACGGGTGGACAGCTCGGTCGAGGGCGGCTGGTACCGCCGGACGTTCGCGCTCGTCGGCTGACCCGTCTGCCTACCACCGGTACCGGGTCACCCGCCGCGGCCCTGCCAGTCCTGCTGTAATCGCCTGCGCAGGACCTTGCCCGTGGCACCGCGCGGCAGTTCGACAACGACCCGGAGCAGTTCGGGGGTGAGCAGCCGGCCGGCACCGGCGGCTGCGAAGTGCGACCTGATCGCGGTGAGGTCGACCGCCGCGCCGTCGCGCGGCACGACGACGGCCAGCACCCGCTCGCCGTACCGCGCATCGGGTACGCCCACCACGGCCGCGTCGGCGACGTCCGGGTGGCGGAACAGCACCTGCTCGACGTCCGCCGCCGCGATGTTCTCGCCCCCGCGGATGATGATCTCCTTCAGCCGGCCGGTGACCACCAGGGCTGCGGTGCCGGTGTCGATGCGGCCGAGGTCGCCGGTCCGGAACCAGCCGCCCGGCAGGTGGGCTGCGAGGTCCTGCTCGGGGTCCGTGTAGCCCACCATCAGTTCCGGCCCGAGGGTCACGATCTCGCCGACGGCGCCGCGTGGCACGTCGCGCCCCACGTCGTCGACGATCCGGACCCGGTTTCCGGGCGTGACCCGGCCGTCGGTGTGGGCGCGCACCTCGAAGGGGTCATCGGCTGACCCGGCCGTGACGGTCGGGTGCTCGGTCAACCCGTACGAGCGGGCCACCAACACCCCGACCGCGTCTGCCCGCTCGACCAGCACGGCGGGGACGCCCGCACCGCCCTGGCTGCTGAAGGCGAGGGGGGCTAGATCGCCCGGGCCGGCGCCGTCGAGCAGAGCCGCCAGGAAGAACGGGACGGAGCCCATGACGGTCGCTCCGACGTCGCGGATGAGCGCGAGGGCGCCGTCGCGGTCCCACGGCTCGAGAAAGCCGGCCGCACGTCGGGTCACCAGCGGGATGAGCGTGCTGACCAGGCCGCCGACATGGCCGGGCGGCAACGGTACGAACGTGCGGCGGACGTCCTCGCCCGACAGGCCGGCCCATCCCGTCGAGACTTCCGTCAGCAGGGCGTTGTGGCTGTGCAGCACGCCTTTCGGGCGGCCGCTGCTGCCGGAGGTGTAGATCAAGGCGCAGGGCGCGTCGGGGTCGAGCGGCCGCGGCACGTACGCGCCCGCGTCCGCACCCGGCAGCCGGTCGAACGCGAGGTCCGCCGGCGCGCCCGGTCCGGTGACCAGCACGGTCGTGAGGGCCGGGACGGCCGCCGCGGCGGCGAGCCGTGTCTGATGGGTGACCCCGCGCCACTCGTCGGGAACGACCAGCAGCCGGGCGCCGGAGTCGGCGAGCGCGGCCTCCAGGTGCTGCTCGCCGGCGGCCGTCGGCAGCGGCACGATCACGATGCCCGTGCGTAACGCCGCCACCATCGTGACCACGAGCTCGACGCTGCTGGGCAGCTGCACGAGCACGCGATCGCCCGGCCTGAGACCGGCGTGCACGAAGCCTGCGGCGACCGCGGCGCTACGCAGATCCAGCTCGCCGAACGTCAGGGTTTGGCGCGTCCCACCGTGGGCGAAGGTGAGCTCGGTGCCGGGTGCCGCGCGCAGACCCCGGGCGATGACGGTGCCCAGGTCGTCACGCTGGTACAGCCCGAGTCGGTACCACTCCAGCCGGTTTCGCGCTCGCGCCTGCTCGAGCGTGCGCGCCGAGACGCCCACGCCCGAGGAGGCGACGACCGGACTCAGAGGCTCTCGGCGAGCTGCTTGATGACCGAGCCGGCGTCCACCCGCAGTTGCAGGCCGGTGACGTAGCGCGACTCGTCCGAGGCCAGGAACACCGCGGCGTTGCTGATGTCGACCGGTTCGACGTACGGGATCGGCAGGGCCTGCATGCTCGGGAAGGCCTGCTCGGCGTCCTCGCGCGAGGGGGACTCGACGTCCGGCCGGAACAGCTTGTACATCGGCTCGTTGTGCAACAGCATCGTGTTGCAGTTGGTCGGGTGCACCGCGTTCACCCGGATCATCCGGGGCGCCATGACGAGCGCCAGCTCCTTCACGTACTGCGCGATCGTGCGCTTGGCCAGGCTGTAACCACGCCCGCCCGGACCGGTGGACGGTCCGTCCGCGGCTCCGGGGATCAACGAGGCGACGGAGCCCGTCGCGATCATCGATGCCCCGTCCTGCAGATGGGGATACGCGGTCCAGAACGCGTTCTGGACACCGACCAGCAAGGTGTCCATGTGCTGGAAGAAGGTCTCGATCGGGAAGTCGCCCAACGCGCAGATGCCGGCGTTGGCGAACACGATGTCGAGGTGGCCCAGCTGGGCCACCCCGTCGTCGACCGCGGCCTGCATCGCCCGCCGGTCCCCGACGTCCGCCACGTGGGTGACGATCCGGCGGTCCTGGGCCTCGACCAGCCGCACGGTCTCCTCCAGGTCGGCCTTGCTCGACATCGGGTAGGGCATGTTGGGCACGTCGGCGCAGAGGTCCACGCCGATGATGTCGGCGCCCTCCTCGGCGAAGCGCACCGCGTGACTGCGACCCTGTCCTCGTGCGATCCCCGTGATGAAGGCGACCTTGCCCTCGAGTCGTCCAGCCATCGGTGTGAGCCCTCCTGTGTGCCGCGGTCGGCGCCGGTCGGCGCGCGACACCTAGCAGCTTACGGAATCAGCTGACTAAGCAAAACAAATGTCAGAGCAGCGTCTCGGTCCCGTTCGGGTTCAGCGTCCAGCCGCCGTCGCCGTCGCGCAGCCAGCCCGAGGAAGCCCAGGTGCCCCCGTCGACGTTGACGGTCACCCCGGTGACGTAACCGGCCATCGGCGAGCTCAGCCACACGGCGACCCCGGCGCACTCGTCGACCAGTCCCTCGCGTCCGGCCGGGATCAGCAACCCCCAACTGTCGTCGGTGTCCGGCCAGGTGTCGGGCGTGACCGGGCCGGTGCCGTTGCCCTTGGTCCCGGGCGAGATCGTGTGGTCGGGGGCGATGCAGTTGACCCGGATGCCGTGCTCGGCCAGCTCCACGGCGGCCGTGCGGGTGAAGTTGACCATGCCGGCCTTGCATGCGGCGTACACGGCGTAGCGGGGCGCGGCACGCATGCCCTCGATGCTGGCCACGTTGACGATGGAGCCGCCGTTGCCGAAGCGGACCATGGCCCGCGCTGCCTCCTGGGACGCGACGAGCATCGACATCAGATTGATGTCGATGTGGTTGCGCATGCTCGCCTCGGGCTGGGTCAGGAACGCGCCCCCGCGGGTCCCGCCGGCGTTGTTGACCAGGACGTCGAGGCGTCCGAACTCGTCGCCCACCTGCTGGACAGCACTGCGCAACGCCCCGGTGTCACGGACGTCGCAGTGGACGGCGAGGGCGCGATGACCGTGCTGGTCCAGGGCGGCGACGGCCGCCGCGCAGCGCTGTTCGTCGATGTCGATCACAGCGACGTCGGCGCCGAAGCGAGCGGCGCCGAGCGCGATGCCCAGTCCGATCCCGCCGCCGCCACCGGTGACGACCACGGTGCGCCCGGTGAGCAGGACGTCGTCGGGGGACAAGCGGGTGCTGGTAACGTCACGGGCGCGGGCCATGAGCTCGACGACGTTCACGGTGTCCTCCTGGGATGGGCCGGCGGGCCGGGATGCACGGGCCGGGTCAGCGATCCGTCGATCTGCGGATCGTCCACGGCCGGGGGCCGCTCCGGCGTCGGTACAGGGACTCCTGCGCGAGCCCGGCCACCAGGACCCCGCTCTCGTCGAACACGTGCCCTCGGTACATGGCCCGCCCGTGCGCGACCGACTCGCCGTGCAGGTCCAGCAGCAGCCACTGCGGTGCGGTCAGGCGGTGGAACCACAGGGAGTGGTCGATGCTGGTCAGCGACACGTTCCAGTCGAAGTCGGCCAGCGTGAAGACGCCCGTGCACATGTCCGAGACATAGGTGATCATGCAGGCCCACAGGTTGGGATCGGACGCGGGGACATCGTCCGCGACGCGCGCCCAGAAGCGCTCCGGGGTGGGGACGACCGGCGCGGACTGCACGTCGCGGAAGACGACACCCACCGCGCGGGTCGAGAGCTCGTGGTCGGCCAGTTCCTCGGGACGAGGAACGTGCGGCGCCGAAGGCCCCTGCACGTCCGGGCCGTCCTCGCCACGGTGGAACGAGGACAGGACGTTCAGCAGCACTTCTCCGTCCTGGATGGCCAGGACCCGTCGCGCGGCGTACGAGCGGCCGTCACGGTCCCGAAAGACGCGCAGCAGCAGGCTCCGGCGCGGATCGCCCTGCCGCACGAAGTACCCGTGCAGCGAGTGGGCCACGAACCCGTCCCCCACCGTCAGTGACGCGGCGCGCAACGCCTGCGCCAGCACCTGACCGCCGTACAGGCCTTCGGGGTCGTCGCACAGCGTGACGGGCCGGAACAGGTCGACCTCGACGGCTTCGAGCTCCAGCAGGTCCGACAGCCGGACCTCGGCGGTCGCGCCGGTTGTCTCTAGCGGCCGCACGCGCACCCCGTCCCGTCGAGACGCGTTCCGCGGGAGCCGCCGCGCACCCGCCGCCTCAGGCCGGGAACTTGAAGAGAGCCCGCGCGTTCGTCTCTACGATCATCCGAGCCTCGTCGTCGGGCACGTTGACGAGGTTCTCGGCGATCCGCTTGCGACTGTTCGGCCAGTTCGAGTCGGAGTGCGGGTAGTCGACCTCGATGAGGATGTTCTCGATGCCGATCTGGTAGCGGTTGTCGACGCCATGGAAGTCGTCGATGAAGCAGCCCCAGAAGTGCTTCTTGAACAGCTCGGACGGCCGTGCCACCTTATCGATGTCCTGGTACCAGCGGTGCCGCTCCCAGGTGTAGTCGATGCGCTCGAGCAGGTAGGGGATCCAGCCGATCCCGCCCTCGGACAGGACGAAACGCAGCTTCGGGTGCCGTTGCAGCACGCCGGACAGCAGCAGGTCCGCCGTCGACCACATGGAGTTCGTGGCGAACACGGCGATGGCCACCGCGAACGGGGCGTGGGGATCGGGCTTGCTCTTGTCGAGGAACGAGAAGCCCGGCACGAAGCTGCCCGACCCGAAGTGCAGTGCGAGCGGGATGTCGGCGGCCTCCACGGCGTCCCACAGCGGTTCCCAGTGGGTGGGGTGGTGGAAGGACGGCAACCCGAGCGGGACCGGCCCGTCCGGGAAACTGATCGCCTTGGTCCCGAGGGTGGCGAGCCGCTCGACCTCGCGGGCGCACGCCACGGGGTCCCAGGTCGGCAGCAGGCCGAGCGGGATGAGCCGGCTGGGCGCTGCGGCACACCACTCGTCGACCTGGAAGTCGTTCCACGCGCGCACGCACTCGAGGGCGAGGTCCTTGTCCTTCGCACGCTGGAACACCCCGCCGGAGAAACCGGGGAAGGACGGGAAGCACAGCGCCGCCTCGACGCCGTCGATGTCCATGTCCTTCACCCGCTCGCCGGCGTCGTAGCAGCCGGGGATCATGTCGTCGTAGCGGACCGGCTCCATCCCGTACTCTTTCGGGTCCTTGCCGGCGACCGCGTTCAGACCGATCTGCGGGTAGATCTCGCCGTCGTAGCGCCAGACGTGGTGCCCGAGCTCGTCCTCGATGATCTGGGGGCCGCGCTCCTTCAGCGCCGCCGGCAGCCGGTCGAGCCACACATTGGGGTGCTCGACGACGTGATCGTCGGTCGAGATGATCTTCATATCGTTCTGCAACGGCATACCGAGAACCTCCTGGACACGTGTTCTGTAAAGGTATAACTGAATTGGCTGCACGCCAACCCTCATTGCTCAATGAGTAAGCTATTTTGATCAGGGCCGCCACCACCGCGCCCTACCGGGAGGTCAGGATGCGATCCGAACCCCGCTTCCGCAGCATCGCCTCCTACCCGGTGGTCCGGGTGCTCGAGACCCTGTTCTCCGACATGGACATCCAGCGACACGTGAACAACGTCGCCATCACCCGGTACTTCGAGGAAGCCCGCTCCGCCCTGCGTCGCGCCGTCGCGCAGGCGTATCCGGGCCAGCTCGCCTCGGTCGTCCTCGCCAGCGTCGAGGTGCACTACCTGCGCGAGGTCAGCTATCCCGGCCCCGTGCAGGTGGGCATCGGGACCGGGCGCCTGGGCACCACCTCGTGGCAGAGTCTGGCGGGCCTGTTCCAGGACGGCGAGTGCGTGGCGCTCTCCCGGGCGACCGACATCCGGCGTACCGCGGACCGGACGGCCGGCCAGCGACTCACCGAACAGGAGCGGGCGGCGCTGGCCGGTTTCGCGGTCGGTGGCGAGGCAGCCGGAACGGTCCGGCCCTAGGCCCGGGACCAGAACGCCTGCCAGGTGGGCCAGTCGCCGGGCAACGCTGCGACGCGCGGATCACGGCCCGGCCAGCGGTCCATGAGCTCCCCGGCCGGGCTCGGCTCCTGGTGGACGCCGTACCAGACCTTCTCCTTGCGGCGGCGGAAGTACCACCGGCCGTCGACGCGTTCGTAGGTGTCCCAGTACTGGATCATCATGACGAACCACCCGTGGCCGTCCGGGTCGCCGACCGGGGCACCGTGCTCGGCCCGGCAGTACACGACGCCTTCGGCATGGTCGTCGTCGAGGACGGTGATCCGGTGGTTGCCGACGAAGTGGATGCTCACGCCGAAGGTCCGCAGCACCTGGTCGAACCACGCCCGCAACGCGTCGCGACCGACCTGGTCCCGGCCCACCTGGACGTCGTGGACGAAGCACTCCATCAGCGCGTCCAGATCGCGCGCATCGACGGCCTCGGCGTAGCGCAGGGCGAGCTGCCTCACCTGCTCGTGGGTGGACTCCTCGGTCATGGCCGCCTCACGGGTGGAAGGCGTTGACCTTGAGGTAACCGGCGGCGTCGACACGCAGCTGGTTGCCGGTCAGGTAACGCGACTCGTCCGAGGCGAGGTACACCACGGCGTGGCTGATGTCGTCCGGGCTCACGTAGGGCACGGGCATCGCGTGCACGACCGCGAAGTGCTTCTGCGCATCCTCACGGGTCGGCTCGTCGAGGTCCCGCCGGAACTGCCGGTAGGTGGAGTCGTTCAGCAGCATGGGGCTCTCCACGTTGGTCGGGTGGATCACGTTGGCGCGGATCTGCTCCGGGGCCAGTGCCGTCGCGAGCTCATGGATGTACTGCGCGACGGCCAGCTTGGCGTACTTGTACCCCGCCGATCCCGGGCCCGCCTCGTCGTACGCGCGTCGGGGTCGGACCGCGACCAGAGACCCGATGGCGATGATCGAGGCGCCGGACCGCAGGTGCGGGTAGGCGGCGTGGATCGTGTTGATCACGCCAAGCAGGTTGATGTCGACCGTGTCGACCCAGACCTGGTTCGAGTCCGAGCCCAGGGACGACACCGCCGCGTTCGCGACGACGACGTCGAGCCGACCCAGTTCGGCGATCGTCCGGCTGACCGCGCCGGCCATGGCCGCGGGGTCCCGCACGTCGGCCTGCACGGCGACGCACCGACGATCGAGCGCCTCGACCGCACGCACCGTCTCGTCCAGCTCGGCGGCGGTGGCCATCGGGTACGGCACGGTCGCGATGTCCTCGCACAGGTCCACGGCGACGATGTCGGCGCCCTCCGCGGCCAGGCGCACCGCGTGGTTGCGTCCCTGGCCACGTGCCGCCCCGGTGATCAGAGCGACCTTTCCGGCTACGCGGTCCATCCCACGCCCTTCCGTCCGATGTTCGCCGCCGACCCTGCGTCGACGGCCGGGGTCTCAACGGTCGATGTCGTTGCCCGACGTCATCCCGCCGTCGACGACGAACTCCGACGCCGTGGCGTAGCTGCTCTCGTCCGAGGCGAGGTAGACGACCAGCGGGGTGACCTCACGCTTGCGCCCGATGCGCGGAATCGGCTGAGCGCCGTAGATGGTCGCCGGATCGACGTCCTTGACCTCGTCGCTGAGCACGAAGTCGGTCAGGATGCCTCCGGGATGGACCGAGTTCACCCGGATCCCGTAGCGGCCCAGGTCACGGGCGGCGGACTTGGTCATCCCGCGGACGGCCCACTTGGTCGTCGAGTAGGCGAACAGCCCGCCCTTGCCCACCAGGCCCGACTCGGAGGAGATGTTGACGATCGAGCCTCCGCCGGCCCGCTTCAGGGCGGGGATGGCGGCCTTCATGCCGAGGAACGGTCCGAGCTGGTTGACCGCGAACAACGTGGTGAAGGTGTCCCGGGTGGTGTTCTCGACCGACCCGACGATCATGATCCCGGCGTTGTTGACCAGGATGTCGAGCCGGCCGAAGTGCGTCTCGGCCCGGTCGACCGCGGCGGCCCACTCGTTCTCGTCCGTGACGTCCAGGTGCTGGTACACCGCGGCGTCGCCCAGTTCCGTGGCGAGCGCAGCACCGCGGTCGTCGAGCACGTCGCTCACCACCACCCGGGCCCCCTCGGCCACGAACGCCCGCGCGTGCGACTCGCCCATCCCCCGTGCCGAGCCGGAGATCAGCGCGACCTTGCCGTCCAACCGGCCCATGTCTCAGTCCACCTCATCGTCGCGGGGAAGGTAGCGCGCCCGCTCTCGGCGCCTCGCTGCCCGGAGGCCGACCGAGAAGTCGGGTTCGCCGACCATGCGGTTCATGTCGGTGACGGCGCGTTCGTAGGCCGTCTCGAGGTCGCCCCACGCGTCGAGGTAGACCTGCCGCTTGATCACCTTCAATGCCGCCGGCGACGAGTGCTGGGCCATGCCCCTGGCGAACTCGTGGACGTGATCGTCCAAGTCGGCGGCACCGACACTGGTGCGCACGAACCCTAGGTCTCTCGCCCGGTCGCCGGACATGACGGGGTTCGCGAGCAGGATCTCCAGCGCGTTCTGCTGGCCGACGATCCGGGTCAGCGTCCACGCCAGTCCGTACTCGGCCGGCAGACCCAGACCGGCGAAGGAGGCCGTGATCTTGTTGTCGTCGACCGAGATGCGGAAGTCGGTAAAGCAGGCCAGCACGAACCCGGCCCCGGCGCAGGGACCGTTGAGCGCGGCCACCGTCGGTTTGCCCAGGGCGAGGGGATAGGTGTGGTTGTGCCGCAGGGACGACGGCGCGTCGTCCGGGAACGGTGGGAGGTCCGCGGCGACGCGCTGGTAGGCGCCGCCGTTCTCGTCGACCTCGTCGAGGATCTGCATGTCGGCGCCGGCGCAGAACGTGTCCCCGGACCCCGTGACGACGATCGCGCCGACGTCGGGATCGTTCTCGGCGCGGTACAGCGCCCAGCGGTACTCGACGGCCATCCGCCCGGTCCAGGCGTTGCGCCGCTGCGGACGGTTGAGCGTGACGGTGGCGACGTTGTCCCGGACGGTGTAGATGATCTCGGCGAAGTCGTCGGGCTGCATTGCTCACCTTCTGCCGGGCGACGGCGGCACCTGTCGCTCAGGCGTTCCGTACAGGTTACTGAATAAGCTGTTTGCTCGATGCTTGTTTACTACATCGCCGCGGTTCCCGCCATGGTCACCCGCTGTGTCGGCCGCGCCCGATGACGAAGAGCTGGGCGGCGTCCGGCGGACCACGCCGTCTTCGCCGCGCAAGAGGAAAATGAATCAACTGTGTGTACGATAAAGGCCGTCTCGCTCAGGACCGAGGAGTGCAATGCCGTCTGCAGTGCGATCACCGCTCAACAAGCAGATCCGAGCGCCTAAGACCGCTGAGCTCATCGCCGCGCAGATCCGGGGTCAGATCGTGCGGCGTGAGCTGCAGCCCGGCATGACCCTGCCGACCGAGGGCGACCTCATGGTGCAGCTCGGCGTCTCGCGTCCCACGTTGCGTGAGGCCTATCGGATCCTCGAGACGGAGTCGCTGATCAGCGTGCGGCGCGGGGTGGGTGGGGGCGCCCTGGTCCTTACTCCGGACGTCTCCGTCGGCGCCCGCTACGTCGGCCTGCTGCTGCAGCTCGACGGCGCGACGATCGCCGATGTCTACGAGGCCCGGATGGCGCTGGAGCCGGTGTGCGCCGGGATGATGGCGGCGCGCCGCAACGGCCCCGACCTCGAAGCCCTCCAGCAGTGCTGTGCCGAGGTCGCTGAACTGATCGCGGTCAGCCCCGACGGCATCCCCGAACCGCATGAGTGGTCCAGCACCACGTACCGCTTCCACGAGCTGGTCCTGCAGGGCAGCGGCAACAAGACCCTGGCCTTGCAGGGCGCGCTGCTGCAGGAGGTCGTGGCGACCCACTACGCGGCCACCGTCCCCGACAAGTTCGCCCAGAACAACCGCCCCGAGCGGTTCCGCCGGGTACTGCTCTCCTTCCGCAAGCTGGCCAAGCTGGTGGCCGACGGCGACAACGAGGGCGCCCACAAGCACTGGCTCAAGCACATGCAGACCGCGGCAGGCACGCTGCTCGGTGAGGACATGAAGAACAAGCGCATCGTCGACCTGTTCAACTGAGGCCCGCGCTCACCTGACGCCGTCGACCGCACGACACGTCACCAGCGCACCGCCATGCCCGCGTCGACCGGGATGGCGCTGCCGGTGATGTAGGCAGCCTCGTCCGAGGCAAGGAACGCGACGAGGTCACTGACCGTCTCGGGCTGCAGCCACGGCACGGGCATCGGGTTCAACCGGCCGGCGATGCGCGCGAACGCCTCCTCGGACTGGTCGGCCTGACCCGGCAGGAACAGATCCAGGGTGGCCTGGTTGCGGGTCATCCCCGTGTCGACCGTGGTCGGGTGGATGGTGTTCACGCGTATCCGGTCCCGTGCGAGTTCCAGGGCGAGCACCTTCATGAAACCGACGAGACCGTGCTTAGCCGCCGCGTAGTGACCGGCGTTGGGGATGGCCCGCAACCCCGACGCCGAGCTGGTGATGACGACCGCGCCGCCTTCGCCCCCGTCGACGATGTGCTGCACGGACGCGCGGACGGTGCGCCACACCCCGCTCAGGTTGATGTCCACCATCTCGTCCCACTCGTCCTCGGTGAGCTCGAGCGACCGGCCGTACGTGGCGATGCCCGCGTTGGCGACGACGACGTCGAGACGCCCCAGGGCGGCCACCCCGTCGTCGACGACCCGGCGCAACCCGGCGAGGTCGCGGACGTCGGCCCTTTGGGCGATGATCTTGCGGCCCTGCGCCTCCACGAGCCGGACCGTCTCGGCGAGGTCGTCCTCGGCGGGCAGCGGGTACCTGACCGTGCCGAACTGTGTGACGGCGTCGACGGCGATGATGTCGGCCCCCTCGGCCGCGAGCCGTACGGCGTGCGCGCGGCCCTGCCCCCGGGCCGCGCCGGTGATGAAGGCGACCTTGCCGGTGAGACGGTCGGCGATCATGAACGGTCCTCTCGTATCGGCACGGCGGTCAGAACCCGAGCTTGCGACCGACGAGATCCTTCATGATCTCGGTGGTGCCGCCGTACAGCCGCTGGATGCGTGCGTCGCGCCAGATCTGGGAGATCTCGTACTCGTTGATATAGCCGTAGCCACCGAACATCTGCATGCAGCGATCGACGACCTCCCACTCGAGCTCGGTAATCCACCACTTGGCTCCCGCAGCGTCCTCTGCGGTCAGCTCGCCGCTGCTCACACCGAGGATGCACTGGTCGAGGTAGGTGCGGGCGACCTGGAGCTTCGTGTGCATCTCGGACAGCGCGTGACGGTTCACCTGGAACGAGGCGATCGGTTGCCCAAAGGCCTCGCGCGTCCGTGCGTACTCGGCCGTCACCGCGTACGCATGCTCGGCGCTGGCCAGGCCGGCGACCGCGATACCCAGGCGCTCCTGCGGCAGGTTGCGCATGAGCGAGTAGAAGCCCCTGCCCTGCTCCCCGAGCAGGTTGCCCGCCGGCACCCGGACGTCGCTGAAGAACAGTTCCATCGTGTCGGAGGTCCGCTGGCCCACCTTGTCGAGCTTCTTGCCGCGCTCAAAACCCGCCATGCCGTCCTCGACGAGCAGCAGGGAGAAACCCTTGTGTCCCGCTTCGGGATCGGTGCGGGCGACGACGATGACGACGTCGGCGAGCAGGCCGCCGCTGATGAAGGTCTTGCTGCCGTTCACCACCCACCCGTCGCCGTCGCGGCGCGCGCTGGTCCGGATCCCGGCGAGGTCCGAACCCGCGCCGGGCTCGGACATCGCGATGGCGCCGAGCAGCTCGCCGGTGGCCATGCCCGGCAGCCAGCGCTGCTTCTGCTCCTCGGTCCCCAACCCGATGAGGTACGGGGCGACGATCTCGTTCTGCAACGTCAGTGCGACACCGGAACGGGTGCGGGCGGCCTCCTCGATGACCACCGCGTTGAAACGGTAGTCGTGGATGCCGGCGCCGCCGTACTCCTCGGGAATCTCGAGGCCCAGCAAGCCGTGCTCGGCGGCCTGTCGCCAGATCTCCCGGCCGACGTGCCCCTGCGCCTCCCACTCGGCGCGGTGCGGCACCGCGTACTTCAGGAAGAAGTCGTGGGCGGTGTCGCGCAGCTGCTCGTGCTCGGTCTCGAAGATGGACCTGCGCATGTCATGCGTCCTTTCGTCGTCGAAGCCCGGTCGCGGTCACATGAACCGCCCGCCCGTGACCTCGTGGACCGTTCCGGTCAGGTAGCTCGACCAGTCGCAGGCCAGGAAGGCCACGACCCCCGCGACCTCGTGCGGCTCGCCCGGTCGGCCCATCGGGATCTCGCTCATCTTCTGGTCCCAGGCCTTCTGCGGCATGGCCTCGGTCATCGGGGTGCGGATCAGCCCGGGTTGCACCGCGTTGACCCGGACACCGAGGTGGGCCAGCTCCTTGGCCGCGGCCTTCGTCAGACCCACGACCCCGGCCTTGGCCGCCGAGTAGTTCGTCTGGCCGGCCATGCCGACCTTGCCCGACAACGACGAGATGTTCACGATCGATCCACGCCCGGCCTCGCGCATGCGGGCGGCGGCTGCTCTCGTGCCCAGCCAGACGCCCTTGAGGTTGACCTCGATCACCGCGTCGAACTCGTCCTCGGACATCCGCCGCATGGTGGCGTCACGGGTGATGCCCGCGTTGTTCACCATGACGTCCAGGGCGGCGCCGTCGCTCTGCGCGAGATCGAGCAGCGCCTCGATGTCGGCCGCACGCCGGACGTCGCAGGTCGCACCCCGGGCGGCGTCGGCACCGCCGAGTTCGACCACCGCCTTGTCGACCGCAGCCTGATCGATGTCGCCGATGACGACGCGGGCACCGTTGTCGATGAGGGTGCGGGCGATCGCGAGCCCGATCCCCTGGGCGCCGCCGGTGACCACCGCGGTGCGTCCGTCGAGCATGGCCATCGGGTCTCTCCTCGTTGTGCCGTCGGGTCGCGCGGACCCGGGTGCGGTTGCTGCGGTGCTGATGCGATCAGCGCGCTTCCCAGGTGGGCCGGGTGGCCGCACCCAGGTCGATCTGGCTGCCGGGGTTGCCGAGCTGCGTGTAGTGCAACGGCACCTCGCGCCCCGCGCCGGGTGACATCGACATCGAGTCCCACATCGCCTTGACCGTCCCCTGCACGGCCAGCGGCGGTTTCGCGGCCAGTCGCCCGGCCAGGACGGCGGCGCGATCCCAGAGCCCGTCCGTCGGGACGACCTCGCTCACCAGGCCGATGGCCTGGGCGCGGGCCGCGGTAATCCGCTCGTCGAGGCCGAACAGCGCCCAGCGCATGGCCTCACCGATCGGGATGCGGCGCATGAGCCCGATCGGCTCGAGCGCGGACACCATCCCGTAGGTCGTGTGCGGGTCGAAGAACGTGGCGTCCTCGGAGCAGATGATGACGTCGGCCTCGTTGAGCCAGTACATCGCGCCGCCGGCGCACATGCCCTGCACCGCGCAGATCAACGGTTTCCAGACCCGGTTCTGCTTCGCGCCGAGGAAGATGCCGGGGTCGTCCGCACTGAAGGGGTTGTCGTGGCGAAAGCGGCCGTCCTTGCGATCGACACCGGTGCAGAACGCCCGCTCGCCCGCGGCCCGCAGCACGATGGCGTGGATGTCGTCGTCGACGCGGCACCGGTGCCAGATGTGCTGGAAGTCGGTGAGCATCTCCTGGTTGAAGGCGTTCATGACCTCGGGGCGGTTCAGGGTCACCGTGGCGACATGGTCCGTCACGTCGAACAGGACGGTCGTGTACTCGGCCTCGGTCATGGTGTCCTCTCGGTCCGTTACAGGGCGACGTGCACGTTCTTCTGGCGCATGAGGGCCAGGAGGCCTTCCCGGCCGCCCTCCTTGCCGTGCCCGCTTGCCTTCCAGCCGCCGAACGGGGCAGCCGGCGGGAGGCCGGCCATGCTGTTGACGGACACGTAGCCCGCCGCCAACCGGGCCGCCACCCGGTGCGCGCGCCGCAGGTCCTCGGTCCAGACGTACCCGGCGAGCCCGAACTCGCTGTCGTTGGCGATGGACACGGCCTCGTCCTCGTCGTCGAACGGCAGGACGCTCAGGACCGGCCCGAACACCTCCTCACGGGCCAGCCGGCTGCCCGGCGCGACGTCGTAGTAGACCGTCGGTTCCAGGTAAAACCCGTCGGCCAGGTCGGCGCCGAGGGCCCGGCCGCCGTGCAGCAGGCGGCCGTCGCCCTCGGCCGCCACCCGGTCGAAGATGCCGAGGATGCGCTCGTAGGAGGCGCGGTTGGCGATCGGGCCCATCGTGGTGTCCGCACCGAACGGCCGCCCCACCGCGAAGCCGGTCGTCGTCTTCTCGACGATGTCGAGGGCCTGCTGGTAGACGGGGCGCTGCACGAGCAACCGGGTCGGCAGGAAGCAGCCCTGGCCGCTGTTCTGGGCGACGCCGAGCACGGCGGCCAGCTTGGCGGCCCGGGGCAAGTCGGCGTCGGCGAAGATCAACGACGCCGACTTGCCGCCCAACTCGAACAGGGTGGGCACCTGGCGCTGCGCGGCCACGGCCCCGATCGACCGCGCCGCGACGTTGCCCCCGGTGAAGCTGATGACGCCCACGCCCGGATGCGTGCACAGCGACTGCCCGACGTCCGGCCCACCGGGCACGACGTTGAACAGGCCCGGGGGCAGACCGGCCTCCGTGGCGTACTGCGCGAACATCGCACCCGACAGCGGCGCGACGTCAGACGGCTTCAGGACGATGGCGTTGCCGGCCGCCAGCGCGGGCGCGACCTTGACGCAGAGGCCCATCGCCGGACCGTTCCACGGAATGATCCCGCCGACCACCCCGTACGGCTCGTGGACCGCGTAGTCGTGGGCTCCCGGCACGGGCGCGACGGTGCCGTCGATCTTGTCCGCCCAGCCGGCGTAGTAGGCCAGCCACTCGGCTGCGGCGAGTGTCCCGGCGACCGCGGTACGGATCGGCATCCCCATCTCGAGGGACGCGACGGCCGCCAGGCTCAGGCTGTTCGACCGGATGGCCTCGGCGACGCGGAACAAGGTGTCGCGTCGCGCTCCGGGCGCGAGACCGGCCCACACACGCTGGGCGGCCGCGCCGGACTGCACGGCGCGATCGACGTCCTGCGCCCCGGCGAGTCGCCACAGACCGAGTGACGAGCCGTCACCCGGATGGATGTGGTCGTGCTGCTCGCCCGAGGCGTCGGCGACGTAGCTGCCGTCAATGTAGACCGACGCGGGCGGCAAAAGGGTGCGTGCGGTGGCCTCGTCCACCGGCACCGTGCGGCCCGCAGTCACGAGGCCGTCCCGCCGGGTGCGGCGGCGACGAGCTCGGCCGCGCCCGGCTCGGTGGAACTCGCCGCCTGCGCGACGAGCCGGAGCACGGCGGGGCGGTCGACCTTGCCGTTCGGCACCCGGGGCAACCTGTCCACCCGCAGGATCTTCCGGGGTCGCTTGTACGCCGACAGCTTGGGGGCGACCGTCGCCATGACCTCGCCGCCGGCGGCGGACGTCTCGACCACCGCGACCGGGATCTCGCCCAACCTCTCGTCCGGCCAGGAGACGACCACGGCCTCGTTCACCCGGTCGTCGCTCTCGAGGGCCGCCTCGACCTCCTCGGGGGCGATGTTAAAGCCGCCGCAGATAATTATGTTCTTCAGCCTGCCGGTGATGAACAGGTAACCGTCGTCGTCGAAGCGGCCGAGGTCGCCCGTGTGCAACCACTCCCCCGTGCTGGTGGGCGCCTCGTCTGACCCGGTCAAGTAACCCTTCATCGCCGACTTCGACCGCACCCAGATCTCGCCGGACGCACCCGGCGCCACGTCCTGGCCCTGGTCGTCCACCAGCCGCAGCTCGACGCCGGGCAGCGGCTTGCCGACCGAACCGGGTCGGCGGCGCCCGGCCAGGACGTCCTTGACGCTCTCGATCGCGATGCCGCCGAAGGACTCGGTCTGGCCGTAGGCCTGCAGCACCGGGATCCCGAAACGTTCCTCGAAGGCGGTCCGCAGCGCCGGGGTCAGCGGCGCGGTGCCGGAAGAGGCGTAGCGGACGCGACCCAGCGTGTCCCCGGGCTCGGTGTCGTCGAGCAGCATGCGCAGCATGGCGGGGTTCAGGGTGAGGTTGTCGATGCCGTGCTGGTCCACCAACCGCTTGGCGAGGGCCCCGTTGAACTTGCGCAACAGCACGATGCTGCGGCCGACGTAGAGCGCGAACAGCAGGCGGACCACACCGGCGGTGTGCGACACGGGGTTCGCGATGAGGTTGGGCGGCTTGGCGCCGTCGGGCAGCGGGCTGGGGCCGGTGTCCGACCGGAACGCGGACACGGTCGAGCGCAGGTTCGACCACGCGTTGTCGTGGGTGAGCAGCACGCCTTTGGGCGCGCCGGTCGAGCCGGACGTCAGCAGGATCAGGGCGGGGTCGGCGCCCGAGACCTCTGCGGGGACGGTCAGCGGCACCGCCTCGACCGTGGCTGGGTGCTCGAGCCGGGGGACGGCCAGGACGGGCACCGGGAGGTCCGCGCCGAACACCGGGTCCTCGGGATCGGCCAGGACGGCGTCGACCGACAGCGTCGACACGACCCGGCGCACCTCGTCGACGGGAGCCGCGGGGTGCATGGGCACCGCCACCCCCGCCCGCAACCAGGCAGCGACGAGGCAGGGCACGAAGCGCTCGTCGTTGCCGATCCTGATCAGAACGCGTGACCCGGCAGCGATGCCGTCCTCGGCGAGCCGACCATCCGTGGTCGCCGCGGCGGCGGCGAGTTCACCGAAGGTCCACACCGGGTCGTCCTCCACGAAGAGGAATCCGTGCTCCGGGCGTTCCAGCGCCCGCCACGCCAGCAGCGACGACAGGGACCCGCTTCCCACCGCGGCACGCAGCCGGTCGGGTTCGGGGACGTTCGCGGTCTCCGGCATGCGCACGTGCCTTTCGTCCGGGGCGAGGACTCGGATGAGGTCAGACCGAGGCCTGATCGGCGACCCGAACCTTCCCCACGACGTGGATGGTCTGCTTCTTGATCTTCCACGCGCCGCCCTGCCGGACGAGGTCCCAGTCGTAGTCGACGGAGAACACCTGACGACGGAAGAACACCAGGAACTTGCAGGTGGACCGCGCCGTGTCGTTGTCGCCGACCTCGGTGAACTGCGAGGTGGGGTGGTGGGCCACGGCATCCGGGGCGTTGTCGAAGAACGACTTGATCTCGGCCTTGCCGTCGTAGACCTTGCCGTAGACGGTCTGGGCGTCGAAGACACCGTCGTCGGTGAACAGGTCCAGAGCGGCGTCCCACTCGCCGTGATCGATGAAGTGGCCGTACTTCGCGGCGACCTCCTGGATGTCGAGCTTGGCGTGCGCGAGGTCGACCGCATCCATCAGAGACTCCCGTGTCGTGGCGTTCCGCAGCATGTGCTGCCGCTAATCAGTTATATCAGTTGCCTCGAAGCGGCGCAGCGAGCCCGTTCCCGTCAGGCGAACAGCGCGGTGAAACGCCAGTCGAGCACCGGGCGTGCCTCCTCGGCCGAGACCAGGCTGCGCAGGTGGACCACCGCGCCGCCCCCAGGACCCGGTTCGACCCGCTCGACACTGACCACGCTGGTGAGCGTGTCCTCCTCGTGCACCGGGCTCAGGTGGTCGCAGCTGTGCCAGCCCAGCACGGTGACCAGCTCGGGCAGGACGCGGCAGACCTGGGAGAACGCCAGCCCGATCGTGTGCCCGCCGTAGACGAGGCGACGCCCTCCCCCCTGCGCCCGGTCGTGATGGACCTTGGCGATGTTCAGGGTCAACCGGGCCAGCTCGGGCGCCGAGGACACGACGTCGCCGCCGCCCACGGCCCACGCCGATCCGGGCTTCGGTGAGGCCACGGTCCCGACGCGTTCACGGTAGGCCTGCAGGTCCCAGTCCGCGTACGGAGCGACTGCGTCCGGGATCGACGGGACGCTCAGCTCGTCGAGCGGGTCCGCGTGTCCCGTCAGCACGGCCTGGCCCCTGAGCGGCAGCATGGCGCAGCGCAGGAAGTCGAGCACCAGTCGGTCGTGCTGATCCCTGGTGGTCATGCGCAACGCGGCCAGACCGGTACTCGCCCTGCCGGCCCGTGGCTGGTTCTGCCGCAACCCGACGACCTCGGTCACGGTGTGCAGCGTGTCCCCCAGCGCCGGCAACCGGTGCAGCACGAGACCCCGGTAGAACAGGTTGGCCTTGACGTGGTGCGTGGCCAGGGTCGACTGGCCGATGGCGACGTCACAGACGAGCCCGGGGTGGGCGAGCGGCGCCCGACCGGTGACCGCCCGTGCCAGCTCGTCGTCCAGCGCGAGCCGGAGCCGGTCACCGACGATGGACTGGTGCACGGCGGCATGGCCGGCGCCGAGGGTCACCGCGGGCGCCCGGTCGAAGCGCAGGCCGTGCTCCAGCTCCTCGAACCACGGCCCCTCGGCCACCGGGGGCGCCACGCCTACAGCGCCAGGCCGCGACTGATGAGCTGGCCGACGATCACGTTGCGCTGGATCTCGTTCGTCCCCTCGCCCACGATCATGAGCGGGGCGTCCCGGAAGTAGCGCTCGGCGTCGTACTCGGTGGAGTAGCCGTACCCGCCGTGGATGCGTACCCCGTTGAGCGCGACCTCCATGGCCATCTCGCTGGCGAACAGCTTGGCCATCCCCGCCTCCATGTCGCAGCGCAGCCCCCGGTCGTAGAGGTCCGCGGCGTGCGCCACCAGCTGGCGGGCGGCCGAGTACTTCGTCGCCATGTCGGCGAGGTAGTTCCCGATGGACTGGTGCTGCCAGATCGGCTTGCCGAAGGTCTCGCGCTCCTGGGAGTAGCGCAGGGAGTCCTCGAGCGCCGCACGCGCGACACCGAGCGCTCGGGCGGCAACCTGGATGCGGCCCGTCTCCAGGCCCTTCATGAACTGGCCGAAACCCCTGCCCTCCTCGCCGCCCAGGACCGCGTCGGCCGGGACGCGGCAGTCCTCGAAGCTGATCTCGCAGCTCTCGACACCCTTGTACCCGAGCTTGGGCAGGTCCCGGGAGACGGTGAGGCCGGGGCTCGGGTTGGGGACGAGCACCACGCTCATCCCCCGGTGACGCGGGGTGGCAGCGGGGTCGGTCTTGGCCAGGACGGCGACGACCCCCGACCGCCGCGCGTTGGTGATCCAGGTCTTGGCGCCGTTCAGCACGTAGGAGTCGCCGTCCCGGCGAGCCACCGTCGTGATCGCCTGGAGGTCCGAACCGCCCCCGGGCTCCGTCAGCGCCATCGTCGCGCGGAGCTCGCCCGTCGCCATCGACGGCAGATACGTCTTGCGCTGCTCCTCGGTGCCGAAGGCCTGCAACAGCTTGGCGACGACGGTGTGGCCGCCCATCGCGCCGGCGAGGCTCATCCAGCCGCGCGAGAGCTCCTCGGTGATCTGCGCGTAGCAGGGCATGGACACCGGCGCGCCGCCGTACTCCTCGGGCACCGCGAGCCCGAAGATGCCGAGCTCCTTCATCTGGCCGATCAGCCGCTCGGGGTAGGTGTTCGCGTGCTCGAGCTCATGAACGGTGGGCAACACCTCGCGTGCGACCCAGTCGCGGACGGCCAGCGTGTACTGGCGTTCCTCGGGGTTCAGCTCGGCCATCAGGTCTCCTCCGCGACGCGCGCAGTACGATCAACTCAGTTAACTGTAATGGACCTGATCGGTCACCGACTGGCCGCGGTCCCGCACCGCTTCGCAGGAAGGCCGCGCCGTGTCCTCGATCGATCTCACGGCGCACCTGCGCCCGGGTGACACGATCATCTGGGGCCAGGCCTGCGGCGAACCGCTCACCCTGACCCGGGCCCTCGCCGCCCAGGCCCCGTCGATCGGATCGCTGCGGTGCTTCCTCGGGCTCGGCAGCGACGGCGGGACCCGGCTGACCGGCGTGCCGGACCTGCGGTTCGCCGCCTACGGTGGCGGCGGGACCACCCGGGAGCTCGACGCCGCCGGACGTCTCGACGTGCTCACCACGCGCTACAGCGACCTGCCCGGGGCCTTCGCCGCGCGGACGTTCCCGGTCGACGCGGCCTTCGTGCAGGTGACGCCCGGACCGGCGCCGGACACGTACCACTTCGCCGCGGCGGCCGAGTACCTGGTCGCGGCGGTGCGGGCGAGCCGGGTCGTGATCGCCGAGGTCAACCACGGCGCCCCCCACACGCCCGACGCGCCGGTGTTGCGGGCCGACGAGATCACCGCGCTGGTGCACGCGGACCATCCACCTGCGACCGTCGCCGCGCCCGCGCCGACGGCGGTGGACGAGGCGGTGGCGGCCCACGTCGCCGCGATCGTCGAGGACGGGGCCACGGTGCAGATCGGCATCGGCTCGCTGCCCGAGTCCGCGGTCCGCGGCCTCGTCGGCCACCGCGACCTAGGGGTGCACTCCGGGGCGATCGGAGACGCGGTGGCCGACCTCGTCGAGTCCGGCGCCGTGACCAATGCGCGCAAGAAGCGGGACGCGGGGACGTGCGCCGGAGGGGTCCTCGTCGGCACGGAACGCGTGCTCCGGTTCGCCCACGACAACCCGGCCATCGCGTTGCGCGACACCTCCTACACCCACGATCCGGCCGTCCTGGCCGGACTGCCCGGGTTCACCTCGATCAACGCCGCGGTCGAGGTCGACCTGACCGGTCAGGTCAACACCGAGGTCGCGCGCGGGCGCTACGTCGGCGCCGCCGGGGGTGCGCTCGACTTCGCCCGCGGCGCCGCGCTCTCGGCGGGCGGCGCTCCGATCACGCTGCTCCGGTCCACCGTCGGCGGACGGTCGACCATCGTCGCCGAGCTCGACGGTCCCGTCGCGATCCCGCGCAGCGAGGCGGGCTGGATCGTCACCGAATGGGGCGCGGCCGACCTGCGCGGTCTCACCCTCAGCCAGCGACGGGAACGACTCGTGCAACTCGCCCATCCCGACCACCGGGAGGACCTGCTCCGCGCATCGCACGGCCCCGGAGAGCGTCGGCCGTGACCACGCGGACACCCGGTCCAACGGACCCCGTACCCACGACCACCGACAGGGAGTCGAGCAGATGAGAAGAGCGGTCGTCATCAACCCGCGCCGCACCGCGGTCGGCGTCTTCGGCGGAGCGTTGCGGTCAGTTCCCGCCGAGGAGCTGGCCACCATCGCGATCAAGGACGTGGTGGCGGGCACGGGGGTGGATCCGGAGCGTATAGACGACGTCGTGTTCGCCCAGTCCTACGCCAATTCCGAGGCGCCGTGCATCGGCCGGTGGGCGGCGCTGAACGCCGGTCTGCCGCTGGGCGTGCCGGGCATGCAGCTCGACCGGCGTTGCGGCGGTGGGTTGAACGCCGTCATCACCGCCGCGATGGAGGTGCAGACCGGTGCGGCGGACATGGTGCTCGCCGGCGGGGTCGAGAGCATGAGCAACGTCGAGCACTACACCCAGGGTGCCCGGTGGGGCAGCCGCTCCGGTGGTCTCGCGCTGCACGACCGCCTGGATCGCGGTCGAGAGCGTTCGCAGCCCGTCGAGCGGTTCGGCGTCATCTCCGGCATGATCGAGACCGCCGAGAACCTCGGCCGCGAGTACGGCATCGCCCGTGAGCAGGCCGACGAGTACGCGGCGCGCAGCCAGCAGCGCGCCGCGGCGGCGTGGGATCGCGGCGCGTTCGCCGACGAGCTGATCCCCGTCGAGGTGACCCAGCGCAGGGGCGACCCGGTGCTGTTCGAGCACGACGAGGGAGTTCGGCCCGACTCGACCGTCGACACCCTCGCCCGGTTGCGACCGATCATGCGCGACGGCACGGTGACGGCCGGCAACGCCAGTCAGCAGAACGATGCCGCCGCGGCGTGCCTCGTGGTGGCCGAGGACGTCGCCGAGTCGCTGGGACTGGAGCCGATCGCCGCGCTCACCGGATGGGCCGCGGCCGGGTGCGACCCGTCGATCATGGGAATCGGGCCCGTCCCGGCCGTCGCCAAGCTGTTCGCTCGGACCGGTCTCACCTGGGACGACCTGGACCTCGTCGAGCTCAACGAGGCGTTCGCGACGCAGGTCCTGGCGGTCCTGAAGGGTTGGGGTTGGGACGACCCGTCACGGCTGAATGTGAACGGGTCCGGCATCTCGCTGGGCCATCCCGTCGGCGCCACCGGGGTGCGCATCATGACCACGATGCTGCGCGAACTGCGCCGGCGCGGCGGCCGGTTCGCGCTGGAGACCATGTGCATCGGCGGCGGCCAGGGGCTGGCCGCCGTCTTCGAGCGGGTCTGACGCAGACCGCGCTTCCTCAAACAAGCCCTCGGGCCTTAGGGTATTGAGTTAACTTATTAAAAGTATTGTCGGCGGATGCCGCTGAGTTCGTCGTACACGGAGGTTCACGTGGTCAATACCGACCTGGCCCAGCGATCGCCCGAACCACTCGGTGAGGACGAGCCGCCCGCGGCGGAGGCACCCACGGCCGCGCCGGACGAGTTCGGCAGGCTCACCGACGAGGCCTTCGCCCGTGCGCGTCGCCGGCTCGGCGTACCGCAGCCGCTCGTCCGCAAGTGCCACAACCTCGAGGTCACCCGGGACGCGACACGGCACTTCGCCAACGGCTACGGCGACGACAACCCGCTGTTCGCCGATCCGGAGTACGCCCGGAACACCCGGTGGGGAACGGTCATCGCGCCTCCGGGCTTCTGCTACACGATGGGCGAGGACGCGGCGCCCGCCCCCGACGCCGAGACCAAGGCGCTGCTCAAGGGCGATCCCTTCGCCGGGTTGGGCTCTTACCAGGCGGTCATGGACTTCGAGTGGTACCGGCCGCTCGTCCTCGGCGACACCTGCAAGCTGCTGCTCACCGAGGTCGGGGTCCAGGAGAAGCCGAGCCGGTTCGGCGGGCGCACCGCGCACGTGACCCGGGACTTCCTCTACGCCAACGGCGCCGGCGAGCCGCACGCGATCAGGCGGGGGACCTGGATCAACGCCGAGCGCAACGCCACCAAGGAACGCGGCGACAAGAAGCCGCAGGCCGTACCCGAGCCCTACGACCCGGACGTGCTGGCCGAGATCGACGCCTGTTACGCGGCCGAGACGCGGCGGGGGGCCGAGCCGCGGTACTGGGAGGACGTCCGGGTCGGCGAGGCCCTGCAGCCGCGCGTCAAGGGCCCGTTGACCACCACCGACGTGGTCGTCTGGCACATCGGGTGGGGCATGCAGCTCACCCCGCCCGGCGCGTTCGGCATCTCCTACCGCACCCGGCGCAAGGCGCCAGGGCTCTACCCGCCCAACCACCTCAACATCCCCGACACCGTGCAGCGCCTGCACTGGGAGCCCGACCGGGCGCGTGAGCTCGGGCTGGCCACCTCCTACGACTACGGCGCGATGCGCGAGATCTGGTTGACCCACGCCATCACCGACTGGATGGGCGACGACGCCTGGCTGTACCTGATGCGCTGCGAGCACCGCAAGTTCAACTACATCGGCGACACCTCGTGGATCCACGGTCAGGTGGTCGACAAGCGCGTCGACGGCGACCATCACCTCGTCGACCTCGAGCTGACGTGCACCAACCAGCGTGGCGAGGTCACGACGCCGGGCACGGGCACGGTCATCCTGCCCAGCCGCGACCACGGACCCGTCTCGTTGCCCACCCCGCCTGCGGACACGCTGGAGGGGATCGTGCAGTCCGAGCTGTCGAGGTTCGCCATCAGCTGAGCCGGCCGGGTCCGGCGCGTCCGGGGCGCCGGACCCGCCCGGACGGGTGCGACCCTGCCCTGGCCGGCCCTGTTGCCTCCCGGTCACGGGCGGGGCAGGCCCAGGCCCCGTTCCCCGATGATGTTGCGCTGCACGTCCTTCGTGCCGGCCCCGATCGTCACCTTGTAACCGTCCAGGTAGCGGTCCAGCACCAGGGCGTCCCGGCCGAGCACCACCCCGTCCACGTCGGCCCCGTCGACGACCAGCCGCTCCACCTGCTGCCGCAGCTGGGAGTAGTACAACCGGATCATGGAGGCGCTGGCCCCCGGGTCCAGGCCGCGCGCGCTGCGCGACACCATCCGCAGGGTCATGGCGTACATCGCGCGGACCTCGGCACGCGCCACCGCCAACGCCGCCACGACGACCGGGTCGCGCCGGTCCGCCTCGGCGAGACGGTCCTCGACGTAGCGGGCCAGCTCGAGCTGCTCGCGCAGAAACCCCGTGCCGCGTTCGAACCCCAGCGTCGACATGGCGACGCTCCACCCGTTGCCGAGTCCGCCGACGACGTTGCGCAGCGGGATGCGGACCTCGTCGTAGAAGACCTCGCTGAACTCTGTGGTGCCGGCCATCGTCCGGATGGGGCGCACCTCGACGCCGGGCAGGGACATGTCGCAGATGACCCAGGTCAGCCCGCGGTGCCGCTCGGAGTCAGGGTCGGTGCGCACCAGCAGTTCCTGGTAGTCGGCGAGGTCGGCCTCACTCGTCCAAATCTTCTGCCCGGTGACCACGATCTCGTCCCCGTCGAGCTCGCCCCGCGTGCGCAGGGACGCCAGGTCGCTACCCGCGCCGGGCTCCGAGAAGCCCTGGCACCAGACCGCCTCGCCCCGCAGGATGCGCGGCAGGTGGAACGCCTTGTGCTCGTCGTCGGCCCGGGCGATCAGGGTGGGTCCGGCGTGGTTGACACCGACGAACCCGCAACCGATGTCCGGCGCGCCGGCACGGACGTACTCCTCGTACCAGATGAGCTGCTGGCCCAGGCCGAGCCCCACGCCGCCGTACTCGCTGGGCCAGCTGACGCCGGCGTACCCGCCGTCGTACTGCGTGCGCTGCCAGGCGAGGTCGAACTCGCGGCCGGCCCGACGGTCGACCATCGGCCGGGGTTCGCGCGGCACGTGATCGTGCAACCAGTCCCGGACCTGCGCGCGGAACTCGGCGTCGGTGTCCACATCCGTCAGCTGCACGGTCGCTCCCTCACCACGGACTCCCTGCCGCCAGCAGACCCTCGCGCCGACCGGCGGTCGTGCCGAACGTGGTGAGCAGCACGTGCGCACGCTTGAGGTACCGCTGCGCGGTGTGCTCCTCGGTGAACCCGATCGCGCCGTGGTTCTGGATGTTGTCGCGAGCGTTCGTCAACGCCGCACTGCCGGCCACGGTCAGGGCCGCGGTGGCGTCGAAGGCCGCAGCCGGAAGGGACTCCTGCACCTCCACCGAACCCAGCGACGTCGCCGCCCAGGCGGCCTCGGCGCGGACGGCCATGTCCGCACACCGGTGCTTGACCGCCTGGAACGTGGCGATGGGTTTGCCGTACTGCACGCGGTCGGTGGCGTACTGCACGGACATGTCCCGCACGCGCTCGGCGACGCCGGTGAGCATCGCAGCCAGCAGCAGCTGCGCAGCGTTCACGACACGGTCCGCGAGCGCGGTCGGCAGGGCCTCGCCCGCTCCGAGTCCGACGGTGACGAGCTGGTGCTCCGGGTCGACGCCCGGCTGGGTGTCGAGGGTGGTGAGGTCCGCGGCGGCGACGAGCGAGACACCGCCCGACGTCGACCGCACGAGGCCCCAGCCGACCGTCGAGCCGTCGCTCCAGTAGTGCCCCCGACCCTGGCCCGCAGGTTCGACCCACACCGCGCGGGCGGCGCCCCCGGCCAGCTCCGGCACGAGCTCCGGTCGACCCATCTCCAGGACGGCGTGCGCCGCGAGCGCGGTGGCCAGGAACGGACCGACACTCAGCGCGCGACCCAGTTCGCGGAACAGGACGATCTGTGCGGTGATGTCGTAGCCGACCCCGCCGGCCGATTCGGGCAGCGCCAGAGCGAGCCAGCCGAGCTCGGCGCACTGCTTCCACGGGTCCTCACCGGCACTGCCGGCGAGCACACGGGCCGCCGTCGCGGCGATCTCGAGCTGGTCGTCGTCCTCGGCAAGATCGATCATGACACCGCGCCGAACTCCCGGTCCGCCAGCTCCTCGCGCAGGCGTTCGGGGTCCCCGAGGAACTGCCGGTTGAGCAGCGCGCGCTTGAGATAGATGTGCAGGTCGCATTCCCACGTGTACCCGAACCCGCCGTGCAGCTCGATCGCGTCCCGCACGGCCTGCACACCGACGTCGGCCAGGTGCGCCTTGGCCAGCGCCGCGGCGTCAGTAGCGTCGTCGAGGCCCTCGTCCAGCGCGTAGGCGGCGTACCAGGCCAGGCCCTGTCCCGGTTCGACCAGCAGGGCCAGATCCGCCAACTGGTGCTTGACCGCCTGGAAGGCGCCGATCTGCTGCCCCCACTGCTGCCTGGTCTTCGCGTAGGCGACGCTGCTGTCCAGGGCGTGTCTGGCGACGCCGAAGGAGTCGGCCGCGACCAGTGCGTGCCCGGCGGCGCGCAGCCATTCCGCGGTGGCGTCGTCCGCCCCGGTCAGCGGTTGCGCCTCGCCGACCGGCACGACCGAGTCGATCTGCCGGGTGGGGTCGATGCCCGGCAGCGCCTCGGCGGTGACCTCGACTGCGGTCAGCAGGCCGAGCGAGCCGTCGATGCAGGCGACGAACACGTCGGCCGACCGTCCACCGAGAACGGGCGTTCCCCGCTCGTCCCAGATGAGCGACGCGCGGGCGGAGCCGTCCGCCAGCGGGCCCAGCCAGCGGGCACGCTGCCGCTCGTCACCCGCGCGGGCGATGGCCAGCGTCGCCAGCCAGTGGCCGATCCACGGGCCGGTTCCGGCCGCGCTGCCGAGCGCCTGCGAGGCGACGGCCAGTTCCAGCACGCCCATCCCCAGGCCACCGTGCGCCTCGGGAACGGCGATGCTCGCGACGCCCAACCCGGCGAGGCCCTGCCAGGTCGCAGCGTCCCAGGTCGGGTCGCCGGCGGCGGCCTCCCACCGGGCCAGCAGCCCGCTCGGCGGGCACTCGGCGAGCAGGTAGGTACGGATGGTGTTGCCGAGCAGGTACTGCTCGGGACTCAGCTCGAAGTTCATCGCGCCATCGCCTCGTCCCGCGGCAGCCCGAGGCCGCGTTCGGCGATGATGTTGCGTTGGATGTTCGAGGTGCCCCCGGCTATCGCCACCCCCAGCGAACCGAAGAACTGGTTGAGCCACCGCTCGTCGCCCGGTCGGTCCGAGGCGGCGGGATCCAGGTAGCTCGACGGGCCCAGCAACTCGAGCGCGATCCGCGAGACGCGCAGGGCCACGTCCGTGTGCAACAACTTGTTCAACAGCTGCAGCAACTGCGGGTCGTCACCCGCCTCGCGGGAGGCCTGGATCATCGCCGAGTACCGCTGGGACTCGATCCAGCCGCGCAGCTTCATCAGCTCGCTGCGGACGAGCGGGTCGGACAGGCCCCGGCCACCGGCCTGCTCGGAGCGCCGCGCGAGCTTGACCAGGCTCGCGTACAGGGCGGTCGAGGTCTCCGGTGCCGCCAGGGTCGTGCGCTCCGCAGCCAGCGTCGTACGTGACACCGTCCAGCCCTGACCCCGCTCGCCGACGAGCATGCCCAGCGGCGTCCGGGCGCCAGTCAGGAACACCTCACTGAACTCCGACGAGCCGGTGATCTGGCGCAGCGGTCGGACGTCGACGCCGGGCTGTTCCATCGGCAGCAGGACGTAGGACAGGCCGGCCCGGCGAGGCCGGTCGGGCTCGGTGCGTACGAGCGCGAACATCCAGTCCGCGCGATCGGTCTCGGAGGTCCACACCTTCTGGCCGTTGATCACCCATTCGTCGCCGTCGACGACGGCGGTGGTGCGCAGCGACTCGAGGTCGCTGCCGGCATCGGGCTCGCTGTAACCCTGGCACCAGCGGATCTCACCGGCGACGGTGGCCGGGATGAAGCGGTTCTTCTGTTCCTTCGTACCCCAGCGCAGCAGGGTGGGCACGACCAGCGCGACCCCGACACCACCGAGCTCGCGCGGGGCCCGCACCCGGCCGAATTCCTCGCGGACCACCTGCGCCCGGAAGGCGTCCGCCTCGCGACCGGCGCCCCCGTACTCGACGGGCACCGTGCGGTAGAGCAGCCCTGCTGCGACCGCCTCCCGGCGGAACAGCGAGACGTAGTCGCGGTCCGAGGCGCGGGTCGGGTCCCAGTGCGCGGCCAGGAATTCACGCACCTCGACCCGGAACGCCTCGTACGGTGCCCCGTAGGACAGATCCATTCCGTGCCACCCATCCACCGCGAGACCCGTGCTGCGATAATCAAGTTACCTATTGTACTTTATTGGCTATGAGCGAGATGCGGTCCTTCGGCGCCCTCGTCGCCGACTCCGCCGCCGAAAACCCGACCGCGCCGGCCCTCACGTGCGGCGCCGACGTGCTGACCCGGGACGAGCTGGACCGCCGGACGAACGCGCGCGCCCGAGCCTATGCACGGGCCGGCGTCGGTGAGAACTCCCTGGTCGTCCTGCAACTGCCGAACTCGGTCGAGCTGGTCGAGTGCGCCGTCGCCACCTGGAAGCTCGGGGCCGTGCCGCTCGTGATCCCACCCGCGATGCCGGACAGCGAGCGCGCCCCGATCCTCGAAATCGGCGCGCCCACGCTGGTCGTCGACGCTCCTGACCACTTGTGGTCCGGCGAGAGCGACGCCCGGATGGACTACCCGACCGCGCCCAACTGGCGGGCCTCGACGTCCGGCGGCAGCACCGGTCGACCCAAGCTGATCTACTCGACACGTCCCGGCTCGGCCGACCCGGACGAGCGCACGCTGCACCTGCGACGTGGCGGGGCCGTCGCGGTGCCCGGCCCGCTGTACCACGGCGCACCCTTCATGTTCATGACCTTCGGCCTCCTGCGCGGCAAGCACGTCGGCCTGCTGCCCAGGTTCGGCGCCGAGGAGACCCTGGGGCTGGTCGACGCCATCCGGGCGGACTACCTGCTCCTGGTCCCGACCATGATGAATCGCATCTCGAAGCTCCCGCCCGAGGTGCGCGACCGGTACGACGTGTCGTCGCTCGAGACCGTGCTCCACCTGGGCGCGAGCTGCCCTCCGGAGCTCAAGCGGGCGTGGATCGACTGGTTGGGGCCGCGCCGGATCCACGAGCTGTACGCCGGGACCGAGGGACAGGCGACGACGTGGATCCGCGGCGACGAATGGCTCCGGCACCCCGGCTCGGTGGGACGGCCCGCGGGCGGCGCGGACATGCGTGCGCTCGACGACCGCGGTGCGGTGCTGCCGCCCGGTGAGGTCGGCGAGGTCTTCCTGCGACCGCCCCCCGGCGCGCAGCGCGCGTACCGGTACGTGGGCGCGCAGGCGCGCTCGCACGGCGAGTGGGAGACGTTGGGCGACATCGGGTGGGTCGACGACGACGGCTACGTCTACATCCTCGACCGGCGGACCGATCTGATACTCAGCGGCGGCGCGAACGTGTATCCCGCAGAGGTCGAGGCCGCACTCGAGAGCCACCCCGGCGTCCAGGCAGCGGCCGTGATCGGGCTGCCCGACGACGACCTCGGGCAACGGGTCCACGCCGTGGTCGAGCTGACCGCCCCGGCCCGTGCCACCGTGACGGAGGATGTCCTGCGTAGCTATCTCGCCGACGTGCTGGTGCGGTACAAGACGCCGCGAACCTTCGAGTTCGTGCCGGGTCCACTGCGCGACGAGGCCGGCAAGGTCCGCCGCAGTGCGCTGGTCGCCCAGCGCGTCGCCGGCGCGGACCCGACCGGGGCACGCTGATGGAACTCGGCGTCATCCTCGGCACGTGGAACGGCAACCGGGCCGATGCCGACGCCATCCTGGCCACCGTCCAGGAGGCCGAGCGCCTCGGCTACGCGATCGCGTGGGTACCGGAGCTGTACGGAGCGGACGCGGTCAGTGTGATGTCGTGGCTGGCGGCGAACACGTCCACGATCCGGATCGGGTCGGCGGTCATGCAGATCCCCGCCCGAGCGGCGACCACGACCGCCATGAGCGTGGCCTCGTTGGTCGCGCTGTACGGCGACCGGATCGTGCTCGGCCTCGGGGTGTCCGGCCCGCAGGTGTCCGAGGGCTGGTACGGCTCGACGTGGGACGACCCGGTGGGCCGTACCCGGGAGTATGTCGAGACGGTCAAGCTGGCGCTGAGCCGCGAACGCGTGACGTACGCAGGCAAGCACATCAACCTGCCCGGGCGTGCGGACTACCGCCCGCTCAAGCTCGTCCTGCGCAACGAGACCCACATCCCGGTCTATCTCGCGGCGATCGGACCGCGCAACGTCGCGCTCGCCGCCGAGATCTGCGACGGGTGGCTGCCCGCACTCGTCTTCCCCGAACGCTTCGGTCCGCTGCGCGACCGCTTCACCGACGCCCTCGAAGCGGCCGGTCGGCGCCGCGAGGACGTCGTCATCGCGGCGTCCACCGGTGCCGTGATCAACGACGACCTGGCGATCGCCAGGGACGTCTACCGTCCCTACGTCACGTTGCTCATCGGGGGCATGGGAACCCGCGAGCAGAACTTCTACCGCAACCTGGTCACCGCCTACGGCTACGGGGAGGTGGCCGAGGAGATCACCGAGCTCTACCTGGCCGGTCAGGTCGCCGAGGCCCAGGCGCGGACCCCGGACGACTTGATCGACGGGGTCGGCCTGGTCGGCGACGAGGCCCGCGTAGCGGAGCGGCTGGAGGCCTACCGCGCGGCCGGCATCGACATCTTCTCGGTGGCGCCGTCGGGACGGACCGTCGAGCAGAAGCTCCAGGCGCTGCGGACGGTGGCCGCGGCGGCCGGGTTGTGAGCCACCCGGCCCACCCATCCGCGGATCGGCCCGAGCGGTACCCGCTGCACAAGTCCCTACCGCTCAAGCAGGCCGACCAGGGGCCGTCCGGCGACGTCAGCAGCAGTGCGATCGGTCAGCTCTTCGAGGAGGCCAGGTTCCACGCTCGCAGCATGGTCACCGTCGACGAGCTGCGCCGGTCCGACGTGGGCTTCGTGCTCGCCTTCGTGCGCGTCGACCTGCTCGCACCGGTCCGGTACCCGGGCGAGGTGGACGTCGCGATCGGCGTGGCCTCCATCGGCCGCACGTCCCTGCACTACGAGTCCGCCCTGTTCCAGGACAGCCAGGTGGTAGCCGTCTCCCGCGCGACGGTGGCGGTACGTGACACCGCGACGGCCACCGCGCTGGTGATCGGGCCGTCCGTGCGGGCGGCACTCGAGCCCCTGATGCTGCGCGAGCCCGGATGCGCCCGGCGGTGACCGTTCAGGCGGGGCGGCGTCGCACGAGCACGTCGATCCGGCCGCGCTGGCACACCTCGCCGCGCTGGTTGAGCAAGGTGAACCGGCGCTCGACGATGCCACGGTCCGGTTTGGACGCCGACGGGCGCACCCCCAGGATGGCCAGCTCCAGATGGATCGTGTCGCCGATGAACACCGGTGCGGTGAAGGTCCACTCCGTGATGCCCAGCATGGCCATGGCGCTGCCGGAGAAGACACCGAGACGATCGAGCAGGCCGGTGGCGATGGAGAGGCCCAGCAGGCCGTAGACCACCCGTCGGCCGTACACCGAACCCGCCGAGAACTCGGCGTCGGTGTGGATCGGGTTGAAGTCACCGCTCAAACCGGCGAACCCGACGACATCGGCCTCGGTGACCGTACGGGCGGCGGTGACGAAGGTCTGGCCCGCCTCTAGGTCCTCGAGATAGTGCACGGCCTGCCGGCCCGAACTCTGCGCAGGCCCCTGCGTCGGTGTCGTCACGGTGCTCCCTCGTGTACGTGTCGTGTTCGTGCGTCGTGGAGACGTGCCACAGGCGCGAGCTCAGACGATGGTGGTCCGCAGACGCCCCGAGATGATGACCTCGGCCTCGTCGACCAGCCGTCGCACGAGGTCCGCCACCGTCGGTACATCGCGGATCAACCCTTGCGACATGCCGGCACTCCAGACCCCGCCGTCGACGTCACCCTCGTCGTAGACGCGCCGGCGACCGCGGGCGCCCGATGCGAGGTGGGCGATGTCGTCGAAGACCGCGTCGGGCGCTGCGGAGACCCGCAGGATCTCCTGGGACGTCGCGTTGCGGGCCACCCGCGCAGTGTTGTGGAAGCGGCGGTACAGCAGGTCGGTGGATCGTTCGTCGGCCTCGACGATGCGCCGCTTGACGTTCTCGTGCACGGGCGCCTCGACGGTGGCCATGAAGCGCGTGCCCATGTTGACCGCGTCGGCCCCGAGCGCGAGCGCGGCCACGATGCCGCGGGCGTCGGCGAAACCGCCGCTCGCGATCAGCGGCAGCCCGACCCGGTCGGCCGCGGCCGGGACGAGCACGAGGCCGGGCACGTCGTCCTCTCCGGGGTGGCCGGCGCACTCGAACCCGTCGATGCTGATGGCGTCGACGCCCTTGCGCTCGGCGCTGACGGCGTGCCGCACCGCGACACACTTGTGGACCACCTTGACACCTGCGGCGTGGAAGGACGGCAGGTGCGGGCTGGGGTCGCTACCGGCCGTCTCGACGATCCTGATCCCCTCGTCGATGATCACGTCGCGGTACTCGTCGTAGGGCACGGGGTTGATCGTCGGCAGGATCGTGAGGTTGACCCCGAACGGCCGGTCGGTGATCGTGCGGCACCTCGCGATCTCCTTCGCGAGGTTCTCCGGTGATCCCGCCGTCAGCGCGGTCAGGAAACCCAGCGCCCCGGCGTTGGCCACCGCACCGATCAGGTCGGCGGTGCCTACGGCGGTCATCCCGCCGCACACGACGGGGTGATCGATCCCGAACTCACGGGTGAAGCGTGTGGAAAGCACGTGCGTCCTCGTCCCCGCCGTGACGGCGGCTCGTCGCGATGTCCGGTGGTCAGACCTCGACCAGGACCGCTCCCGCCTGGCCGCCACCGGCGCACATCGTGGCCACACCGAGGCCACCGCCGCGCCGGCGCAGATCGTGGACCAGGGTGGTCAGCATGCGGGCACCGGACGCGGCGATCGGGTGTCCGAGGCTGCATCCGCTGCCGCTGACGTTGACCACGGAGTCGTCGATGTTCAAGGCCCGCACGGTCGCGACCGGAACCGATGCGAACGCCTCGTTGATCTCCCACAAGGCGATGTCGTCGCGACCACGGCCGCACCGCTCGAGCAACCGGGTGATCGCGTCGATGACCGCCATCCCGTTGCGCCGCGGCTCGACACCCACGTTGGCCCATCCCAGAACGGTCGCGATCGGGTCGAGCCCCTCGGAGCGCGCGAGATCGCCGGCGACGACGGTCAGCACGGCGGCCGCGTCGTTGACACCGCTGGAGTTGCCGGCCGTGATCGAGAACCCCGGGATCTCGGGGTGGATCGGCTTGAGGGCGGCCAGTCGCTCCATCGTGGAGTCGCGACGGGGGTGCTCGTCGATCGCGAAGTCCTGGAAGCTGCCGTCCTTCTGCAGCGCCTTGACCGGGACGATCTCGTCCCCGAAGTGGCCGGCATCGATCGCCGTGACGGCGCGCTGGTGCGAACGCAGTGCCCATGCGTCCATGTCGGCGCGGCTGATGCCGGCCTCGACGGCGGTGTTCCACCCGACCGTGATGGTCATGTCGCGGTTGGGCGCCTCGGGAACGTCAGGGTGGGCGGGGCTCTGCCAGCCCTCGACCCACTCGTCGGCGGTACCGGGCACGCGTTGCCGCTGCTCGGGGTTCATGGAGTGCGAGTGGGCGCCGCCCGCGATGACGGCGCGGTCCATGCCGGCGATGATCGACGCCGCGGCCATCTGCACCGAGGTCAGGCTGCCCGCGCAGTGCCGGTTCACGGCGGTGCCGGGCACGTGCGCCAGACCCGCCTCGACCGCCGCGTGCCGGGCGAGGTCGCCGCCCCCGTAGTTCGACTCGGCCAGCACCACGTCGTCGAGCAACGCGGGGTCGATCCCCGAACGCGCCACGGTTTCGGTGACGACAATCCGGGCGAGCTCCTCAGGCAGCGTCTCGCTGAGCGAGCCCCGCCTGGACGTCCCGACCGCGGTGCGGACGGCATCGACGACGACGGCAGTGGGCATGTGCGACCTCTGGTGAACGGGCCTCGAGGGGAGGCCGAGGTGGGTATATAAGTTAACCGTAATCGAAGTCCAACGCCCACACCAGGAAGCAAGGGAGCTCGGATGGAACTCAAGGGGGCAAGCGCTGTGGTCACCGGCGGTGGCGGCGGCCTCGGTGCCGGCGCGGCGCGCCGCTTGGCGGCGGCCGGGATGCACGTCGTCATCGCCGACTTCTCGGCCGAGAAGGGGCAGGCACTGGCCGCGGAGTTGGGCTCGTCAGCGACCTTCGTCGCGACCGACGTCACCGACGACAACTCGCTGCAGGCCGCGGTCGACGCTGCCGGTTCGATCGGTCCGCTGCGTGTCGCGGTCTCGGCGCACGGTGGCCCGACCGCGGTCAGTCGCATCCTCGACCGCGACGGCAATCCGTACGCGCTCGACCTCTTCCGCCGGACGCTCGAGCTGTACCTCACCGGCACCTTCAACGTCCTGCGCCTGTCCGCTCAGGCCATGGCCCGGACCGAGCCACTCGACAGCGGTCAGCGCGGCGTGATCGTGAACACCGCCAGCATCGCGGCCTTCGAGGGGCAGATCGGCCAGTCGGACTACTCCGCGGCCAAGGGTGGCGTCGTCGGTCTGGGCCTGGTGGCCGCACGCGACCTCTCGCCGATGGGCATCCGGGTCATGACGATCGCCCCCGGCACGTTCTTCACACCGGCGTTCAAGATGGACGAGGCCGACGCCCAGGCGAAATGGGGTAGCGCGGTCCCCAACCCGAAGCGGATGGGGCGGGCCGACGAGTACGGCCTGCTGGTGCGCCAGATCGCCGAGAACGACTACCTCAACGGCGAATGCATCCGGATCGACGGTGCGCAGCGCTTCGGCCCCCGCCAGTAGACCGGTACCGCGGTGGCGCACGCGGCACGGACGAGGCCTCGATCGGTGACCGATCGAGGCCTCGTCGCGTGGTGCCGGCCACGCGGTGCGCCGGCTGGGTGTGTCGGTTACTTCCCCTTGATGGTCATTCCGGGAATGATCGATCCGCACAGCGGTGACGCGCCGGACTCGGGCACGAACTTGGCCCCGTCGAACTTGATGAAGTAGAGGCAGCGGCCCTGGTCCTGTCCACCCATCGTCGACTTGATGTCCGCGAAGTTGGTCGGAGACTGCAACCCGGCGCCGTCCCACGTACTGCTGCGCAGCTTGGTGATGAACTGCTGGCTGGACGCATCGGCACCGGCCAACGTGAGACCACGGATCATCAGGTCGGTCGTCAGCCAGCCGATGTACTCGCCGAAGGTGGGGATGCCGTTGATCCCGGCGTACTTCTTCAGCGACGACGCCAGCAGGGCCGCACCGGGCTTGTTGGTCTCCACCGGTGCGATCAGGGTGGCGAAGTCAACGCCCTTGGCGGCGTCGCGCGTCGCTGAGTCGCTGATGACGTCCTGGCCGTACCCGGTGGCCAGGGCGAGCACCTTGTACTTCACGCCGGCGGCTCGCAGCGCCTTGGCCATCGCGTAGCCGGTGCTCTGCACGGTCGACAGGTAGACCGCGTCTGCGCGGAAGGCCTTGATCTTCTGGACCAGGGGCCCCACATCCGTGCTGCCGAAGGCGAGGGAGTTGTCGTAGGTGGCGGCCAACCCCTGCTTCTGGCTGCCCTTCGCCACGGCTTCGGCGTTCTGCGCCGAGGACGGGCTGACGCCGTAACCGACCGCGAACACGCGCTTGGCGCTCTTGAGCTTGAAGAACTGGGGGTAGGTCGTGGACACCACCGAGTAGTTGCCGTAGCCGTAGGCGTCGAAGACGTTGGTAGCGCTCTTGTCGAACCACTCCGGGCCGGCGTCGAAGGAGACGCCCGTGGTGGGGATGCCGGCCTTGGTCGTCGTCGGCGCGGCGGCGGAGAAGAACGAGCTGTTCTCCATGATGCCGTACACCTTGTCCTGCTGGATGAGCTTCTGGGCGGCGGCCACGGCGCCCGGGCCGGTGGACGTGTCGTCGGCGACGACGTAGGTCAGCTTGTGGCCCCCGACCCCGCCCTTGGCGTTCGCGAGCCCGATCCGTGCCTTCACCCCCTTCTCGACGGTGCTGAAGCTGGACGAGGCAGCTCCCGTCACGGAGGTCAGGACGCCCAGCTTGATCGGCGCTCCGGAGGCGGCCGTGGCGTTGCGGGTGGACGTTGCCTTCCCCCCTCCACGGCTGGACGAACTGCAGGCACTGAGTGCCAGCAGGCCGGTGATGGCCGCCGCGATGACGACGGTCTTCCGTGTTCGCATGACATTCCCTTCGTGTGACGTGACGCACCTGGGCCTCGCCAAACTAATCTAGTTATCTAATTTAGAGAAGACAGCTGAGATAACGTTCCTGACACGAGGACGACGTATTGCGGTTACAGTCGGCGCCGTGACCCGCCATTCCGTCGCGAACCGGAGCCTGCTGTTCGTCCCGGGAACCCGTCCGGACCGGGTCAGCAAGGCGCTGATCAGCGGTGCGCACCTGGTGGTCGTCGACCTCGAGGACGCCGTCGCGCCGGCGGACAAGGACGCGGCGCGCAATCGTGTCGCCGCGCTCGCGGACCTTCCTGAGCTCGTCGTCCGGGTCAACGGCGTGCACACCGAGTGGTACGCCGCGGACCTCGCTGCCCTGCGCGACGCGGCGCGACCGCCCCGCGCGGTGCTGCTGCCCAAGGCCGACGCCGGCTCCGTCGAGCTGGCCGGTGCCGACCTGCCCGCGACGGTCGAGGTGCTGGCCCTCGTCGAGTCGGCGCAAGGCATGCGCGAGGTGTACGACGTGGCCGAGCACCCGCGCGTCAGGCAGCTCGTGTTCGGCAGCATCGACTACGCGCTCGACCTCGGCATCATGGTGAACGGGCCGGCGGAGCACGAACTGCTCCCCGCGCGCAGCAGCCTGGTGCTCGCCTCCCGCACGGCCGGCATCGCCGCGCCGATCGACGGCGTCACCACCGAGCTGGACGACCTCGGCGTCACCGAACGCGACGCGCGGCGGGCGCGCGCTCTCGGCTTCGCGGGCAAGCTGGCCATCCACCCCGCGCAGGTGCCGGCGATCCACGCCGGGTTCCGGCCGGGCGACGCGGAGATCGCGGATGCCCGTGCCGTCGTCGCAGCGGCACAGGACGGCAGCGCGGCGCGCGCCGGCAGCCGCATGGTGGACGCTCCGGTGCTGGACCGGGCACGGCGCCTGCTCGCCGAGGTCGAGGGCGGTTGACCCGTCGACCCTCTGTCGCTACGCCCCGGACCCGGCTTCGACGCGGTGCCGGAAGTCGGTGGATTCGGCCAGGTCGGCCGCCGCCAGCATCAGGTCCTCGACGGTGCGGCCGAAGCTCTGCAGCAGCGGGTCGTCGCCGGCGTTCTGATACCCCTGCTCCAGGACGATGCCCAGCTTCCACCGGGCCAGGACCAGGTAGTAGTCGAAGTCGTCGACCTGGCGACCGGAGACCTCGGAGTAGCGGGCGAGCAGCGCGTCGCGCTCCGGCATACCGACCAGCGAGATGTAACCCGCCGAGCGGGGTGGCCCCGCGGCCGGCCAGTCGCGCAGTGCCCACGCGAGGTCGAGCTTGGGGTCGCCGATCGTGCCCATCTCCCAGTCGACGAGCGCCGCGAGCGTCCCCGGGGCGCCGTGCCGGAACATCACGTTCGCGAACTGGTAGTCGCCGTGCATGATGCCGGGCACGAAGTCGATCGGGCGGTGCGTACGCAGCCACGCGGTGGCGACGGCCATTCCCGCGATCGCGTCCCGGCCCCCGGTGCGCTCCCAGAACGTGAGCCAACGGTCTACCTGGCGGTCGTGGAAACCCTCGGGCCGACCGAAGTCGGTCAGTCCCGCCGACCGCCAGTCGACCCGACCGAGCAGCGCCGCACCGTCGACCAGCCCGGTGGCCAGCCCGGCACGAGCCGCCACGTCCGAGTGGAACGGTTCGGCCAGCCCGTCCGGGTGACCCATGGGCGACCAGCCGTCGACGAACTCCATCAGGTAGAACGGACGGCCGAGCACGGCCGGGTCGTCGCACATGGCGACTGCCCGCGCGTGCGGCACATCGGTGTCCGACAACGCGGACAGGATGCGCCACTCCCGACGGATGCCGTCGTCGCGGGCCGCTACGGCGGTCTGTGGCGGCTTGCGCAGCGCCATGCGCACACCGTCACGCTCGACCTCGAAGATCTCGTTCTGACTGCCTCCGGACACGTACCGCACCGTCGGCGCGCCGTGACCGGGCACCTGCTGCGCATCCATCCACTGCCCCAGCCGCTGCACGTCCGGCGTCAGTGGGCCCCCATCGACTCCGTCGCTCACACCTGCACCACGGCCAGCTGTTCCTTCAGCCATCGCTCGGCCTCGACGCGTCGGGTCGGTACGTGCTCACTGGGCCACATGCCCTGCGCGGGGACGTAGTCGCGCAGGACCTGCCGGGCCACGGTCGTCTGGTGCACCTCGGTGGGGCCGTCGGCCAGGGCGAGCAGCATGCCGTTCCCCAGGAACTGCGTGAGCGGGAGGTCGAAGGTCGTCCCGAGCGCTCCGTGCACCTGGATCGCGCGGCGGGCCACTCCTTCGAGGACGCGAGGAGTGAGCACCTTGATCGCTGCGATGTCCTTGCGGACCCGCTGGTAGTCGTTGAACCTGTCGATCTGCCAGGCGGTGTAGAGCACGAACAGCCGGAACTGCTGGATGTCGAGGTAGGACTCGGCCACCATGTTCTGCACGGCCTGCTTGTCGGCCAGCAGCTCGCCCTTGGTCGTGCGGGACACCGCCCGCTCCGCCATCATGTCCAGGCACCTCTGGGCCGCGCCGATCGAACGCATCGCATGGTGCACCCGGCCGCCGCCGAGGCGGGTCTGGGCCACGCCGAACGCGTCACCGCGCTCGCCGAGCATCGCCGTGGACGGCACGCGGACGTCGTGGTAGCTGATGAGCGCCTCGGACCCGTCGTCCTCCGGCTCGGTCAGATGCGAGAGGTTGCGGTCGATGACGATGCCCGGCGTGTCCGCCGGGACGAGGAACATGGACATGCGCGACCGCAACGGTCGGTCCGGGTCGGTGACCGCCATGACGATCAGGAACGACGCCCAACGTGCGTTCGACGAGAAGAACTTCTGCCCATTGATCACCCAGTCGTCACCGTCGCGGTCGGCGCGGGTGACGAAGACGCCGGGGTCTGCTCCGCCCTGGGGCTCGGTCATCGAGAAGCAGGACACGATGTCGCCCTCGAGCAGCGGCTGCAGGTACTCGGCCTTCTGATCGGCGGTGCCGTAGTGCGCGAGGATCTCGGCGTTCCCGGTGTCCGGGGCCTGCGTGCCGAAGATCCGGGGCGCCCAGATCGAGGTGCCCAGCACCTCGTTGAGCAGGGCCAGCTTGAGCTGGCCGTAGCCCTGGCCACCGAGGTCGCTGCCCAGGTGACAGGCCCACAGGCCCTTGCTGCGCACCTGATCCTTCAGGTGGCGCACCACCGCTCGGCGCTCACCGTCGAGCGGCGCGTAGTTGTCGTGGCGCCACAGCACGTCCAGCGGGTGGACGTTCGCCACCACGAAGTCCCGGGCCCAGTCGAGCAGCTCCTGGAACTCGGGTTCCACGCTGAAGTCGAAGCTCATTGTGCGTCCTCTTCCTGGTTCCTAGGGAATGCCGCCGTCGACCCGGACGATCGACCCGCTGATGTAGCTGGACGCCGACGACGCCAGCAGCAGGGCCGCGCCGACGATCTCGGGCGGTTCGCCGATCCGTCGCAGCGCGATGGCTTCGGCCGCAGCCTCGGCAGCGGGCATGTCCCAGGCCTTGGACACGTCGGTGCGCATGGAGCCGGGCATCAGCGTGTTGACGCGGACCTCGGGCCCGTAGAGCATCGCCAGACCCTCGGTCACCGCGTTCAGGGCGGCCTTGGCACCCGCGTACGGGACGGCGCCGGTCGGCGGCCGCAGCGAGCCGGTCGAACTGACGTTGATGACCGAGCCGCGGCCGGCCGCGCGCATGCGTTCGGCGAACAGGACGGCCAGCCGGAAGGGACCCTTGAAACACAGATTGACCACCGAGTCGAACATGGCCTCGGTGACGTCGCCGATGCGGTCGTACAGCGGCGACATCCCCGCGTTGTTCACCAGGACGTCGCAGCGACCGAACTCGTCGTAGACGGTCTCGACGAACGGCTCGGCCTCGTCCCACCGCCCGGCGTGCAGGCCGTACGCAAGCGCCCGGCGACCCGTCGTGCGCTCGATGTCCGCGGCGACCTCTGCGCACCGGTCGAGCTTGCGGCTCGCGATCACCACGTGCGCGCCGGCCTCCGCGAACGCGCGCGCCATCTGCTCGCCCAGACCCCGGCTGCCGCCGGTGACGACCGCGACCTGGTCCTGCAGCGAGAACAAGCCGTCGACGGTCACCCAAGCAGATAACTACGTAACCTATTTAGCGTCAAGGCCGACCGGAACCCACCCCGCCCCCGCCGACGACCGCCGCGCGGCCTCGATGACGGACTGCACCCGAAGGCCGTCCCGAAAGGTGGGCACGAGAGTGTCCTCGCCGCGGAAGGCCGGTAACCAGTCCTCGAGCATGAGGGCCATGCTCAGGATCATCGTGCGGGCCCCGCGCGGGGGCAGTTCCGGGCGCGTCACGGGTTCGCGGGGCGGACGGGCCCACGGGCGC
>NZ_CAXUNP010000007.1:0-119305 GCF_964252635.1 uncultured Jatrophihabitans sp. | reverse complement strand
GGGTGGGTAGTCCGGGCGGTTCTGGTGCTCGCCGACCAGCACCGCGCCTGCATGCGGGGCGAGGATGCGGGCGATGTCGCGGGCGACCGGCAGGTCGTAGGGCGGTGCGGTGAAGTCGACGAGCACCCGCGGTGCGGTGACCGACGGCCGCGCCGGCGGCTCGTCCGGCCAGAGCACCAGCGCGTCGAACGAGCACGGGCCGGGCCGCATCTCGCAGGAGCCGTCCTCCCGCACTCCCCCGCACGGGCCGAAGACCATGTGTTTGGGGCACGACGCGTCGACCGTGGGTGGGGCGGCGGATCGGGTCACCGATCATCCTTACCCGCTCTGCTCTTTCTTCCCTATCGAGTCACCCTGTCTCGCTTCTGTTATATTCGAGGCATGTTGACTCGTAATCAACGATCCGTCCTGCCGGGCATCGTCGCGGTCCGCACCGTCGAGGCCCTGGCCAGCAGCGCGATGCTGCCCTTCATCGTCATCTGGGCGCACGAGCACGCCGGGCTCAGCGGTGTCGCGGCCGGTCTGCTGTTCCTCGGGCAGGCCGTGGGCGAGTTCGGCGGTGGGCTGCTCGGCGGCGGGCTGGCCGACCGTCTCGGGCACCGTCGGGTCCTGCTCGTGTCCACGGCGGGGATGGCCCTGGGCTACGGGTTGCTGGCCGTCGCGTCGAGCCCGGCGCCGGCCATCGTGCTGTTCCTGCTCGCCGGCGTCTTCGAGTCGGCGTTCCACCCGACCACCGCCGCCCTGGTCGGCGCGACCACGGACGAGCACCAGCTGACGCGCGCGTTCAGCCTGGTGCGGGTCGGCAGCTACGCCGGACGGATCGCGGGGCCGCTGCTCGGGGCGCTGGCCGCGCTCGCGTCGCTCTCGGCGGTGTTCGCGGTCAGCGGCGCCCTGCTCGCGGTCGCCGTGTTGATCGAGCTGGTCGTACTGCCGTCGGCCGTGCCCCACGTCGACGACGGGGACGACGAACCGGAGCTGCCACCCGGCACCCTGCGCGCGCTGCGCACCGACCGCCGGCTGCTGCTGCTCGTGCTGGGCGGTGGCCTGCTCGCGATCAGCTTCACCTGGTGGGAGTCCGACGGCCTCGTCCTCGTCCGGCAGCAGACCGCCCTGGGGTCGACCGCCTACGCCGCACTGTTCACCGTGGCCGCCGCGATTGTCGTCGTCGGGCAGCTGCCGCTCAACCGTCTCGTCGCCCGCGTCGCCGCGCCACGCCTGCTGCTGGCGGGTGCCCTGCTGCAGGCCGCCGGTCTCGCCGCCCTGGCCGGCGCGCACGGCGGGTACGCGGTGCTCGTCGGGGCCGTCGTCCTGCTGACGATCGGCGAGATGATCTACGGGCCAACCGTGTCGACCGTTATCACGCGCCGGGCCGGGCCGCACCGGCAGGCGTCGTACCAGGCGGCGTTGTCGATCACCGAGGACATCGGCACCGCGGCCGGGCCGGTGAGCGGGCTCGCCGTGGCCCGGGTCGCGGCCGCCGGCGTCACGTGGGTCGTGGCGGCGGCGCTGTCGGCGGCGGCGGGCGTGCTGGGCCGCGTCGCAGCCTCCTCCGGGTCAGGCGGCGACGTCGAGGAGTCGTTCGGCGAAGCTGGCGTGCGTGACCAGGCTGTCGACGTAGCCGCCGCGGATGGCGGCCCGCACGGCGTCGACCTTGTCGTGCCCGTAGGCGACGGCGATCGTGTGCGGGATCGCGCGTAGCGCCGCGGCGTCGATGCCGATGATCCGGTCGCTGACGGCCGTCTGCACCGGCCGGCCGTCCCGATCGATGAACACCCCGGAGATGTCGGCGTGCACGTGTTCACGGAGGATGGCCGCGCGCTCGGGCGGGGTCAGCACCTCGTGCAACGTGGACGCCGGTGGGTTCCAACCGCCGACGCCGACCAGCGCGACCGTGACCTCGGGGTAGGCCTGCATGGCTCGCGCGACCTGCGGCTCGAAACGCAGGGCCGCGGCGACGTGACTGTCCGCGACGAACATCGGGACGTGGTAGGACAGCGCGGTTCCGCCGCCGAGGTCGGCGACGCGTCGAACCAGCTCGACCGAACCGAGCTCGGCCTCGGGCCGGTCGAGCGAGCCGGTCAGCTGGACGACGCGGCACGGCGCGATCGTCCGCAGCCGCGCCGCCGCCGCCAGCACGGAGCGTGCCCACCCGAGACCCAGCGTGTCCTCGGGACGCACGATCCCGGGCAGCAGGTCGGCGGTGGCCTGCCCGAGATAACCTCGCAGCTCCGCGTCGTCGGCGTCGAACACCCCGACGACGACGGCGTGCCGCAGCCCGTACGCGTCCTGCAGGCGGCGGGACAGCTGGGTGTCCACGAGGTCGGGTGCGCTCACGGAGATCTTGACGATGCCGTCGCGGCGTGCGCGGTCGAGGACCCGCGCCACCTTGAACCGACTGAGCTTGAGCTCGGCGGCGATCTCGCTCTTGGACCGGTCGTCGATATAGAAGCGGCGCGCGACCTGCACCGCGAGGGCGTCGTCGTCGAGGTCCGCCCACTGGGCCTGCTGCGTTGAAACCCCGCTCATACGAGCACCCCTTCACCCCTTGTCGACCAAACTGCAGCCTGACAATACTGACCGGCGACCATCAATACCGTAAGAGACAGGTGCTCATTTGAGCAGCAGGACGGTGACCAATATGACGACGACCCGGATGAACGCGGCGGTGCTAACCCGGCCAGGGGTCATCGACGTCGTCACGGACAGACCGGTTCCCGCCCCGGGGCCGCAAGACGTTCTGGTGCAGGTCAGCTCGGTTGGCGTTTGCGGATCGGACGCCCACTACTACCGACACGGTCGGATCGGCAGCTTCGTGGTCAGCGACCCGCTCGTGCTCGGCCACGAGGCGGCCGGGCACATCGTGGCGGTCGGTGATGTGGTGCCGGATGAGCGCATCGGGCAACGCGTGTCGATCGAGCCGCAGCTGCCCTGCCGGGTGTGCGCCCAGTGCACCGCCGGGCGGTACAACCTGTGCCCCGACATGCGCTTTTTCGCGACGCCGCCGGTCGACGGCGCGCTGTGCGACTTCGTCAGTGTGCCGGCGAGTTTCGCCCATCCGGTGCGCGACTCGATCAGCGACGACGCGGCTGCTCTGCTCGAGCCGGTCTCGGTGGGGGTCGCCGCGGTCCGCAAGGCCCACGTCGGGCCCGGCGACCGCGTGCTCATCACGGGCGGCGGCCCGATCGGCGCCATCTGTGCGCAGACGGCGCACGCCTTCGGCGCGCGCGAGATCGTCGTGGTCGAGCCGAATGAGTTCCGGCGCAGCTTCGTCGGCGCGCTTCCCGGCGTGACGGCGGTCGGTCCCGAGCACGACCTCACCGAGCTGCAGGCCGACAGCTTCCTCGAGTGCTCCGGTGCCCAGCCGGCCATCGGGCCGGGCATCGCGGCAGTCCGCCCGGCCGGCACCGTGGTGCTTGTCGGCCTCGGCCTCGGCGACGCCGAGCTGCCCGTTCAGCTGATCCAGAACCACGAGCTCACGCTCACCGGCGTCTTCCGCTACGCCAATACCTGGCCGCTCGCTGAGGCGCTTGTTGGGGACGGCGTGGTCGATGTCGACTCGCTCGTCACCGGGCGGTTCGCCCTGGACGACACCGCGGCCGCGCTGGACAGCGACCGCCGGCCGGACAGCCTCAAGTCGATCATCAGCGTCGGCACGAGGTAGCGGTCACGCCCACAGACCGAGCGGCGGCGGGTGCGGTACCGACGACAGTCAGGCGAGGAGGTCGGTCGTCGCACCCGGCTCGACCACGCGGACCACGCCGCGTGTGCCACGGCGCTCGGCCTCGTCCAGGAAGTCGGTCAGCGGGCTCTTGAAGACGCCGTAGTCGTCGTGGTGGACGGGGACGACGAGGCCGGGGCGCACGAGGTCGAGCAGGTCGGCGCCCTGCGTCGCGTCCATCGTGACGACGAAGCCGCCCGGCAGCGTGGTGCCGCCGAGGTGGAAGACCGCCGCGTCGATGTCCGGGAAGCGCTCGGGGATGGCGCGCAGGTTGTCGACCAGCAGCGTGTCACCGCTGATGTAGAGCCGCAGGATCGGCCCGTCCGGCCCGGCCAGGTCCAGCACGCTGCCCATCACCGGGGGCAGCACATGCCGTGCCAGGCCGACAGCGTGCCGCCCGGGTGTGGCGGTGATGCGCAGCCGGTAGCCGTCGCGCTCGAGCCTCGCGTCCTGCCAGGTCGTCAGCGGGCGCGGGTCGGTGAACCGCTGCCGGCGCAGTGCGCGGGCGGACGCGGGGGTGGTGAAGATCGGCAGGTCGTGCGGCAGCTCGCGCTTGCCCACCCGGTCCCAGTGGTCGCCGTGCATGTGCGACAGCACGATCGCGTCGAGCGCCGGCAGGTCACCGACGGACAGCGCGGGCTCGGTGCGCCGGGTCGACGTCAGGCCCAGCCCGAGGTAGGCGCGCTGACCCCGGTGCAGGAAGTTCGGATCGGTGAGCAGGGTGAACGGGCCGAGTTCGAGCAGCACGGTGGCCGTGCCGATGAACGTCAGGCGGCACTGTGCGGTGGGCATGAAAGGACCTCGTCACGGCCGATGCGGCACGTCCATTTTGACGGTGCAGGCCTACCGGTTCGTCTACCCCGGCCGTGCCCACCCGAACCGCAGGCGGAATGAGCCCCCACCGCCGGGTGGTTGGCGCAAACATGAGAGCAATCGGAGTGACCACCTACGGCGGCCCGGACGCCCTGCACGAACTCGACGTCCCGGCCGAGCCCCTCGGCGCCGGCGAGGTGCGCATTCGCGTGACCGCGACTGCCGTCAGCCCCACCGACACCGGCGTGCGCAGCGGGATGCGCGACGACAAGCCTGAGGCCGCCGCGCCGGGCGCGGTGCCCGGCATGGACGCCGCCGGCGAGGTCGTCGAGGTCGGTGCCGACGTCGATACGGGCGTCGCCCCCGGCGACCGCGTCATGGCCGTGGTGCTGCCGAAGGGGCCGCACGGCGCGTACCGGAGCGACCTCGTCGTCCCGGCGCAGTCCGTGGTGGCCGTCCCGGCCGGCACGTCCGACGTCGAGGCGTCGACCCTGCCCATGAACGGCCTCACCGCGCGGTTCGCGATCGACTCGCTGCAGCTGCAGCCCGGCCAGGTGCTCGCCGTCACGGGGGCGGCCGGCGCGTTCGGCGGTTACGTGATCCAGCTGGCCAAGGCCGACGGGCTGACGGTCGTGGCCGACGCCTCGGACGACGACCGCACGCTGATCGAGCAACTGGGGGCGGACGTCGTGCTGCCCCGCGGCGACGACTACATCGACGCGCTGCGCTCGCGGTACCCCGACGGCGTCGACGGTCTGGCCGACGGCGCGCTGTTCAACGAGTCGGCGCTGCCGGCGGTCAAGGACGGCGGACGGATGGCCACCGTCCGCGGGTACGACGGCAAGGGTCAGGACCGCGTCACGGTCATCCCGGTGATGGTGTTCGACCATGCGCTGGACCGGCCCGCGCTCGACCGGCTGCGGCAGCAGGTCGAGGACGGCGTGCTCACCCTGCGCGTCGCCGACACCCTGCCCGCCGCCCAGGCCCCTGAGGCGCACCGACGGCTCGAAGCCGGCGGCGTCCGCGGCCGCCTGGTCCTGCAGTTCTGACGAGAGGCTGACCCATGAAGTACCGCGAGCTCGGCACCACCGGCCTGGACGTGTCCGCGATCTGTCTCGGCTGCATGAGTTACGGCGACCCCGAGCGCGGGGCGCACCCGTGGTCGCTCGGCGAGGACGGCGCGCTGCCGTTCTTCCGGCAGGCGATCGACGCCGGCATCAACTTCTTCGACACCGCCAACACCTATTCGGCCGGGTCGAGCGAGGAGATCACCGGACGTGCGCTGCGCGAGTACGCCGACCGCGACGAGATCGTGCTGGCCACCAAGGTGTTCATGCCGGTTGACGGCGACGGCCCCAACTCCAAGGGCCTGTCGCGCAAGGCCATCTTCTCGGCCATCGACGCCAGCCTGCGCCGCCTGCAGACCGACTACGTCGACCTGTACCAGATCCACCGGTGGGACCCGACCGTGCCGATCGAGGAGACCCTCGAGGCGCTGCACGACGTCGTCAAGGCGGGCAAGGCCCGCTACATCGGCGCGTCGTCGATGTGGGCGTGGCAGTTCAGCAAGGCGCTGCACGTCTCGGACACGCACGGGTGGACGCGGTTCGTCACCATGCAGGACCACTACAACCTGCTCAACCGCGAGGAGGAGCGCGAGATGCTCCCCCTCTGTGCGGCGGAAGGCATCGGAGTCATCCCGTGGAGCCCGCTGGCCCGCGGCAAGCTGACGCGCGACTGGGACGACACCACGACCCGCTCCGAGTCCGACGAGTTCGGCCGCACGCTGTATCTCGACGGCGACAAGCAGATCGTCGACGCCGTCGCGTCGGTGGCGTCGTCGCGTGGTGTCTCCCGCGCACAGGTGGCGCTCGCGTGGGTGCTGGCCAACCCGGTGGTGAGTGCCCCGATCGTCGGGGCGACCAAGGCGAACCATCTGGAGGACGCGGTAGCGGCCGTCGATCTCGAGCTGACCGATGACGAGATCGCACAGCTGACCGAGCACTACACCCCGCACGAGGTCGTCGGCTTCCGCTGACCCGTGCGCCGACGACGGCGGCAACCCGGCATCGGGTTGCCGCCGCCGTCGCTCACGCGGGGACGAACGGTGGCTGCGCCCCGGACGCGAAGTCGTACGGCGACGCGGTGTAGCTGCCCTTGACGGGAACCGTCGGGTAGTCGCCGATGTCCTGCCCACGGGGGTTCAGCAGCGTCACCTGCACGGTGATCCGGCTCAGCACGAACCCGGACCGCTCCACCGCCTCGCCCGCACCGCACTTGAGGTCGACCAGGTCCGGCCAGCGCAGGTTGGGCGAGTGTGCGAAGTAGAACGCACTCACCGTCGCCCGTCCCCAGGACGTCGTGGTGGCCGGCGGCGGCCCGGCGAGGTAGGTGCCCTGGGTGGCGCCGTCCCCGTGCAGGGTCACCCGGCGGTCCGGGCGCGGATCCTTCACCAGCGTCGTCCAGTTGGTGCAGACGAAACTCTCGTTGTAGTGCAGGGTGAACTGCGCGGTCACCGGGACGCCGGGACGCAGCCCGCGGATGCGTGCGCCGAGCTGCACGTAGCCGAAGCACGGATGGTCGCCATTGCCGAGGCTGACCAGCTGGCACGGGTTGGCATCGTCAACCTGCGGCACCCAGTAGGTCAGGTGCGGGGTGACGATGACCGGCCCGTGCACGTCGGGGGCGGGCAGGTTCGTGGGAATGACGGCGTGGGCCTGGGCCGGTGTCGTGCCGGCGAGAACACCGGCCAGCAGGGTGCAGACGGCGAGCAGGGCGGCGACGATGCGCGCCCGGGGTACGGCCATGACTTCTCCTTGATCGTGAAGAACGAGCCGGCCGTCAGGGCCGACCCAGTGCGCGGAACAGCCAGCCCTCCTCTCGCCAGTGCTGCGGGTCGAGGGCGTTGCGCCCGTCGACGATGCGGCGCTGCGCGACCGTGTCGGCCAGCGCGCCGGGCAGGAGGTGGCGGAACTCGTCCCACTCGGTCAGATGCAGCACCACGTCGGCATCGCGGCACGCGTCCAGGGCCGTGGCCGAGTAGGCCAGCGTCGGGTGGCGGTCCTTGGCGTTCGCCATCGCCTCGGGGTCGTAGGCGCGGACCGCCGCCCCAGCCTGCTGCACGGCCACCGCCACGTCGAGCGCCGGCGAATCGCGGATGTCGTCGCTGTTCGGCTTGAAGGACAGGCCGAGGACGGCGACGCGCCTACCGGCCAGCGAGCCGTCGCACAGCTCACGGGCCAGGTCGACCATGCGCGCCCGGCGACGCAGGTTGATGTCGTCGACGCTCTTGAGGAACGTCAGGGCCTGGTCGACACCCAGCTCGCCGGCGCGGGCCATGAAGGCGCGGATGTCCTTCGGCAGGCACCCGCCGCCGAAACCGAGCCCGGCGTGCAGGAATCGGTGCCCGATCCGGGCGTCGTGGCCGATGGCCTCGGCCAGCTTGGTGACGTCCGCACCCGTCACCTCGCAGATCTCGGCCATCGCGTTGATGAAGCTGATCTTGGTGGCCAGGAACGAGTTCGCCGCGACCTTGACCAGCTCCGCGGTCGGGAAGTCACACGTGATGAGCGGCGTGCCGCGGCCCACGATGGCGGCGTACGCGTCCAACAGCGCGGCGCCCCCGTGCTCGGGGCCGCTGGGGTCGACGCCGAGCACGATGCGGTCCGGGTGCAGGGTGTCCTGGACCGCGAAACCCTCACGCAGGAACTCCGGGTTCCACACCAGGGCGGCCCCCGCAGCGCGCAACGGGCCCGCCAGCACGGCTGCCGTCCCGACCGGCACGGTGGACTTGCCGACCACCGTCGCGCCGGGACGTACCCGAGCGGTGACGGATGCGAACGCGGCCTCGACGTAGCGCAGATCCGCCGCGAGCTCGCCGGGACGTTGCGGTGTCCCTACGCAGACGAAGTGCAGATCGGCGAAGTCGACGGCCTCGTCCACGGACGTGGTGAAGCGCAACGCGCCGCCGTCGACGTGGCGTTGCAGCAACTCGGGCAGGCCGGGCTCGTGGAAGGGGACTCGCCCGCTCCGCAGGGTGTCGATCTTCGCCGCGTCGACGTCCACGCCGACGACCTCGTGGCCGAGCTCGGCCATCGCTGCGGCATGCGTGGCACCGAGGTAACCGGTGCCGATGACGGACATTCTCATGGACGATCCTTTCCGGACGGTGACGGACGCAGGGCCCGGAGACCGCGTGCGAATGCGGCCCGCTCCGTGGCGTCGTCGAGTGAGTAGGTGCCGGTCGCACCGGTCGATGCCGGTGACGTGTCGAAGTAGACGAACCCGGCGATGCCCGGATGCGTGCGCAGGTAGGTACCGAGCGCGGCGAGCCAGGTCGTCTTGTCCTTGCCGTCGCTGCCGATCTCGCTCAGCACGATCGGCAGGTGGGTCAGCGCATGCAACCGGGTGATGGTCGGGTCGAAGGTCGCGGCCGGCTGCGCGTCGGCGTGCTCGTAGCCGGTGAGACCCACGTAGTCGACGACGTCGTCACCCGGGTACAGCGGGGCGAGTTCGGAACTCGCGCCGGGGTTCTGCACCGCGACGGGTGACCACACCCAGCGCGCGTGCAGGCCGGGGACGTGGTCGAACAGCTGGTGCACGTGTCGCCAGGACCGCACGTAGTCGGCCGCCGTGTTGCCGTCGACGCCGATGCCCCACGGGTACCAGCCGGCGTTCATCTCGTGTGCGAACCGCAGGTAGAACGGCGCCTTGTACGTCGCCAGCATCCGGGCCTGCTCGAGCAGCTGTGCGTCGAACTCGCCGGCGAGCAAGTGACGCAGGGAGTCCCGTGGGTCCGGCACACCGTTGCGAGCCCCGAGATGCCAGGGCTCCAGCGTGATGAACGGCGTGAGGCCCGCCGCGTGCATCGCCGTCATCTTCTGCGCCGTCGTCGTGGTGTCCAGGCGGATGAACGCGCTGAACACCGTCGGTCGCACGCCGACGTCGCGGCTCAGCTGCCGCTCCCGACTCAGCGAGGCGTTCGGTTCGTTCAACCCGTAGAACGGACGGTGCCCGACCGGCGTGGTCACCGGAGCCGCGCAGGACGCGAGCACCAGAACCGCGAGCACCAGAACCGCGAGCACCAGAACCGCGAGAAGCGGGGCAAGCAAGACTGCGGCACCACGTCTCACGCACCGACGCTCCGGCTGGTACCGAACATCTGGTCCAGCGTCACGGGTTGCAGCCCACGTTCCCGGATGAGGGCGGTGAGTTGCGGGTAAAGCCGGGTGACGGTGCCGACGTTGGCGTGGCCGACGACGACGGCTCCGGGCAGCAACGCCTTGCGGGCGTTGATCATCAACTGCGTCGCACTCACTGGAGCGGCGTCCTCGAACGAGCCCTGCCACATCAGGATCCGCGTGAACCCGAGGCTGCCGGCGATGGCGTCGGTGCGTGCGTCGCGCAATCCCGACGGCGGCCGCAGGTAGGGGCGGGACGTGACGCGGAACGTCTTCTCGATCCAGTCCTCGTTGCGTTCGATCTCCGAACGCACCTGCGCATCGCTGCACTGCGTCAGCAGGCGATGGTGGAAGGTGTGGTTCGCGATCTGCACCTGACCCTTGTCGATCAACGGACGCAACGCCTTGACGTGCCGCTGCCAGGTGTCGGCCAGCCGACCGATGGGGTCGAAGGTCAGGGCCAGTCCGGTGTCGCTGGCCAGCCGGACGTAGGCGGCCAGCGTCTCTGGGTCGAACCCGTCGTCGACGGTCAGCGCGATCTGGTGTCCGGGCCCGGGCGCTCGGGTGACCGACGCTGCCGGTCCGGGGACGGCAGGGGGAATCTCGGGTTTCCTCGGCCCGGACGGCCCGCACCCGCCCAGCACCGTGACCGCCGCACCGAGGGCGAGCATCCCGAGGAAGTCCCGGCGGCCGTGACCGCGGGCGGTCACGACGCCCGCGCATGGAAGAGCGGCAAGGTCATCGGCGCGAGGAACCGGCTGTAGCTGGCGCTCATGTGCGAGGCGTCGCGGTAGGCCAGGATGTTGCCGATCACCATCGGGCACTTGGCCGCGGTGCACAGCCAGTCGGCCGGCTCCACCGTCGTGACGTGCGCAGCGGCCAGGGTGCTGGCCATGGCCTCGTGGCGTCCCTTGTATGTGTAGATGGAGTCGCCCTTGCGGCTGCGGATGCACTTGCTGACGTCGTCGATGTGTTCGGCCACGCAGTCCGGCCCGCTGCTCATCGGCACTGGGGTGTCCATCACGTAGACCGCACGTAGTCCCTCGTCGGAGAACACGGTCATGGCCTTCGCGGTGGCATCGGCCCACGTCGTGTTGGAGAACTGCGTGCCAGGCACGTTGTCGCTCTGCGAGGCAACCACGATGTCCGGGTCCAGCTGCTTGATTCGGCCCATCGTGATCTTGCGCCACGTGTCGCACTCCTTGAACTCGCGGTGCAGCGCGTCGTTGGTGAGGTGCAGGTCCGCGATCGAGCAGGCCGCCTTGGTCCACGCCACCACCCGCCAGTGGACGAGCTTGGCCTCGCGGTCCAACGCGGGCAGCCACTGTTGGGCGTGCGAGTCGCCGACGAGCGCGAGCGTGTGCACGCCCTGCGGGTCTCCGAACACGCAGGCCGGTTGCTTGACGACCAGGAAGTCGGCGTGGCAGCCGTCGTGGTCGCTCACCGGCACGTCGTGCGGGGCGTTCTGCAGGTTAGGAGTCAGGTTCGCGGGCACGTGCTTGATGCCCAGCGATGCGCCGACGGTGTTCTGCAGCGTGCGGCTGTCGGCCTGGCCGACCACGGTGGACGTCGAACCGACGTTCAGGCTCGGCAACGACTGCGAGACCGCTTGCGCAGACCCGACGACCAGCGCCGCGACCAGGACACCGCCGAGCGCCCAACGGGACTGCCGTAACCGGCCGCGCTGCGTCGGGCGCTCGAGCAGGTGCAGGGTGAGTACCGCGAACCACAGGGAGAGACCGGCGAGTTCGAGGTTGAGCTTCCAGGTGAACTCGTAGCCGAAGGCGACCGGGACAATGATCAACATCGGCCAGTGCCACAGGTACCAGGCGTAGGAAAGCTTGCCGACCTGCTGCACGGGCGGCACCCGCAGCACGCGCTCGACGCCCCACCGCACCGGTACGGGCCGACATCCTGCCGCGATGACGAGCGCCGTAGCCAGCACCGGCAACAGGGCGGCGGTGCCGGGAAACGCCGTGCCGTCGTTGTAGTGGAAGGCGGACCAGACGACACCGGCGACGCCCAGCCAGGACGCGACGCCGGCGACGGCCGTGGGCACGCGCCCCAGGGCCGTCACGACGACGGCGACGAGCGCACCCACACCGAGCTCCCAGGCCCGCGTGTGGATCGCGAAGTAGGCCAGCGGCGGATTGGACGCGGTCTGGGTCACCGACAGCCAGAGCGAGACACCGACGACCAGGCTCACCGCGACGAGCACGACGCGACGGAAATGACGGCGTCCCAGCCAGGCGCACAGCGCGATCAACACGGGCCAGAAGATGTAGAACTGCTCCTCGACCGCCAGCGACCAGAAGTGCTGCAGCGGGGACGGCGTCTCGGTCGCCTGCTGGTAGTTGACTCCCTCGGCGGCCAGCCGGTAGTTGATCCCGTAGTAGGCGGTGGCGATTGCGTCTTTGACGACTTTCTGCACCTGGAAGATCGACAGGAACTGGCGCGCAGCCAGCACGGTCACCACCGTGACGAGGGCGGCGGCGGGCAACAGGCGTCGGATGCGTCCGACATAGAAAGCGACGAAGTGGATCCGGCGCCGTTCCTCGACCTGGCGCAGCAACTGCCCGGTGATCAGGAAGCCCGAGATGACGAAGAAGACGTCGACACCGACGTAACCGCCGGTCAGGCCGGGCACATCGGCGTGGTAGAGCACGACGAGGGTCACCGCCACCGCGCGCAGACCCTGGATGTCTGGTCGCCACCGACGCGGTCCGTCGGCGGCCGGGTGCTGCCCGGTGCCGATCGTCTCGCGCACCGGCGCCCGCTTCTCGGTGACGCTGGCCGACGCCGGGCGCCCGGCTCGTGCGGCGGCCGCCCGCTCGGCGCGCCGGGCGGCTCGCGACGCCTGCCGTTCGGCGCGGGTGGTGCCGGTGCGCACGAACAGCAACGGCAGCTGCACCCACGACGCGACGACGGCCAGCGCGATCATGGCCCAAAACGACGCCAGGCCGTAGGCCCGCACGCCCTCGACGAGCCCGAACCAGATGAGCACCTGGGTGACCAGGACCCACGTCTTCATGACCCGTCCGACGGTGACCGCGATGGGCGTGCTGCGGCTCGTCGAGGCCCCGGTCGCCACCCAGTCCTTGGTGCGACCGGTGAGCACATGCACGATCGCGACGGCGTGGGCGAAGGAGTACATGGCCTGCACGCGCAGCACGTCGAGGCGCCAGCGTCCGCGCATCACGCACGGCAGGATCACGAGCCACAGCAGGACGGCACCCAGCAGCCAGACCGAGTTCATCGGCTTCACCCAGCGCGGCAGCAGGTACAACATCGTCAGCGCCGGGACGGGCGCGAGGAAGGCGTTGACCGCGGTCGAGATGTAGTACAGGAAGCCGGCCCAGAAGCACAGCCGTTGCCGGCCGCGCACCTGCGCGGCGGCGTGGAAGGACGGGTCGCGCAGCAGCGACATGCTGCCGGAGCACCACCGGTACTGCTGGTTGAGGAAGGCCCGCGCCGTGTCGGGGCAGATCCCGCGTGACACCACGACCGGCACGTAGCGCACGACGAAGCCGACCTTGAGCATCTTCACGCCGGTGTGGACGTCCTCGGAGTGCCCGATCTGGGCGAAGCCACCGGCCGAGTCCAGCGCGGCGCGGCGATAGATCGCGCAGGTGCCCACGCAGATGGCGGCGTCGACGGCGTCCCGGCTGGGTTGGATCATCCGGTAGAACAACTCCTGGGTGGCCCCGGCGCACCGCTGCAGCCAGCCCATCCGTCGTGACGTCTCGAAGTACTGTGGCGACTGCACGATGCCGACCGTCGGGTCGTCGAAGTACGGCACGAGCTCGTGCAGGAAGTCCGGGCGGGGCACGAAGTCCGCGTCGAGGATCACGATGAGGTCGCCGGCGCTGTTCTCGTAACCGTGCCGGAGGTTGCCGGCCTTCTTCAGGAAGCCCCGGTTGGGGCGCACGGAGTAGCGGAAACCGTGCACGTCGGCCAGCTCGCGGACGGCCTCGCGGGCGCTGTCGTCGAGCACGTGCACGGTGACCTCGGCGGGCCACGCCAGCCGGCTGACGTGCTCGTAGGTGTTGGCCAGCAGGTCGAGCGGTTCGCCCGCGCTGGGCAGGAAGACGTCGACGCTCGGGTGGGTACCCGGCGCGTACTGCGACACGAGCAGTTCGTGGTCGACCCGGTCGGTGCGGCGGCGGTGGGTGCTCGACGCGAGCGACACCGCTAGGGCGACGGCGTAGAGCGAGGTAGGAACGAGGAACAGCACCAGGCGGTCGTCGGCCGTGGCGAAGCGGCCGACGCTGTAGGCGATGAGGCAGAACGAGATTGCCTGCAGGGCGAGCAGCCAGCGGTTCTGCCGGCCGAAGTAGCTGTACTTCTCCTTGTCGTCCGGGGGCGACGGTAGGTGCGCCGTGGTACCCGGTGTTTCCGGGGCAGGGGCGATCGTGCTCTGGGACATGAGGGGCCATCCTTGGCAGCTGGGGTGGCGGGGGCCACGGCAAAGGGTGTGCTCCGGCGAATGCGCGCCCGCCGAATGGGCGCGGGTCGTCGAAGAGACGTGCCGGATCGGCGCCGGCACGGAGATCCCGATGCGCCCACGACACCCGGCAGCGTCGAGGAACGAATCGGTTATTTCGAGGTCAACCTATAGTGACTCAGAGTGCCGAGACAACTCCATACAGTGTTTGTAACCGACAGAAACGTGATGTTTACCGGGTACTTCCTGTGCCGCCAACACGTGCGTCACGGGTACTCCGTCGTCTCGTCCGGCGCATACTGCCCGGGTGCGCAGAGGGGTGCGGTCGAGGCGTGCCGAGCAAGCGGCGGCACCGGACTCAGCCCTGCCGGATTCAGCGGTCAGTCGGACATCGCAGCCGGACGCAGCGTTGCCGGACGTGTCGGTACCGGTGCGCGCCCGGCCCGGCCGGTGTCCCGCCTGCGCCCACGAGGCCCACCGGTCTTCCGGGCGGGTGTGGCCGGCGCGCCGGAACGACCCACGTCCGGCGACCTGCCGGATGGCCGACGGCGTGGATGATCCGTCCGGCTGGCCGACCGAGTGCGGGTGCACCGACCCGTTCCACGGCTCCTGAGCGCGGCCGCCCGACGCGGCGGGCGTCAAGCCGGCAGGAACCTGCCGGTGACGCTGAGAGACCGCGCGGCGGCGTTGACCGCACGCAGGCTCCACGACGCGCTGTACCCGCTCGCCAACCCGGTCACCGTCATCGTCGACGCGCCGGTCACCGGATAGGTGGTGGGGCCGACCGTCAGCTGCCAGCCCGTCGCCCCTGCCGGCAGCGCGGGAAAGGTGAAGGTGGCGCCCCCACGGACCGGCACGACCGTCGGCACGACCGGGGCGTCCAGCGCGACGAAGCTGCCGCTGGAGGCCGAGCCCGCCGACCCCCAGCCGGCGACGCCGCCACTGCCCGCGGCGGGGGCCAAGGACCAGGTGTGCGTGGTGCCGGGGCGCAGGACGGTGGACGACGTCCACGTCGTGCCGGTGACGGGCAGCGTGGTGGTCGTGCCGTCGAGGGTCAGCAGCCAGGCCTGCGCCCCGGTGGGCACCCGGGGCAGCTGGAACACGGCGGTCCCACCGGTGACGACGAGGTACGGGGTGGACGGTCCGGCCATCGGCACCGCCGTGAGCGACACCGGCTGCGACACCACGGTGCTGGTGCCGGCGACGTCGGCCGCCGACAACTGCACCTGGTAGCTGCCGCCGTTGATCAGGTTCAGCAACCAGTACGTCGACGTGGCGACCGGGATCGGCACCATCTGCTTGCCGTCCAGGCTGAGCAGCCAGTGGGTGGCACCGAACGGTGCCGGCGGGAAGGAGACCTGCAGCGCGCCGCCGACCGCGGTTACGGTCGGCGCGGCAGGGGCGTCCGGCGTCATCTGCACGGCGGCGGTGGCGTTCGACCAGGCATCCGCCGAGCCGGCCGCATTCGTCGCGTGCTCCCGGTAGCGCAGGTAGTCGTGCCAGTCAGCGCGCTGGACCGTGTACCCGGCACCCGCGCCGGTGACTGCAGTGCACGACGTGGTGTCGGTCGGCGTCGTGCAGCGGTACCAGTGCCCGGTGACGGTCGGCGCAGCCGCAAGACCGGCCCGCCACGTGCCCGGCGTCGCCGAGACCGCGGCACCCACGCGCGGGGTGCCGGTCGTCACGGGCACGGATTGGTACAGCGGTGGCAACGCCGTCGTCCCGCTGGCGCCGGGGACGCTCACCCACGGCGTGGCCAGCTGCGCGGCGAGGGCCGAACGGCCGGCGGGGTCGGCGTCCACCCGCCAGTCCTTCGTGCCCGACTCCTCGAACCACACGATGCCGGCGAGTCGCGGGGTGTGCAGCAGGCCGCCGACCAGGTCGGCGATCTGGGCCGGGCGGGTCGGCCCGGGGGCGACGCCGGTCTCGGCGAAGACGAGAGGCTTGTCGGCGGCGAAGGTGTTCAGGTCGGCCTGCACGGGATTCCAGAGTGCGGCGAAGGTGTCGGTCGCGTTGGGCAGGTAGAGGTCCGGAGCCACCCAGTCCACGTAGGCCGATCCGGGGTACAGCGAGCCAAGTGACCCCGAGGACCCCGGGGACGCCGCGCCGGCGACGACCGCCGGCGACCACATCCAGATGACGTTCGTCGCGCCGGCCGCGGTCACGACATCGTGGACGTGGCGGTAGGCGGCGACATATTGCGCGTCGGTGTTGCCGTTGACGCCCCTCCCCCACGGGAACCAGCCGGCGTTCATCTCGTGCGCGAAGCGAACCGCGACGTGCCCGGGCACCGCGGCCAACGCCTTGGCCTGGGCGATCAGGTAGGTGTCGAAGGCCCCCGACGCGATGGCGGTCAACGGGTAGGGATTGGCACCGGTGTTGCCTCTGACGTCCGGCGACCACGTCAGCATCGGCAGGCGGTGCGCGTCGGCCAGCGCCGTCAGGCCGGTCCGGTCGAGCTGGTCGCCGAAGGCGGCGAAGTAGTTCGCGATCGTCGGCTGCCTGGCGACGTCGGTGCCGAATGCCTGCAGGCCGGCCAGGTCACGGGGCAGCCCGGGCAGCGAGGCGCCGAAGTAGACCGACGACGGGCAGATGACCGGGTCGGAGCAACTCGGTGCCGCGCCGGCCGGTGACGCCGGGACGAGCAACACCGACAGCGCGAGCCCGCTCCCTACGAGGGCGGCGACGAGGCGGCGAAGAAGGCGAGCAGCCATCGGCTGGCTCCTGACGAAAGGGCACCGGTGGGTGCGGCGGGCCGATCACCGACGCCATCCCCCGCGTGAATTCGGTGTGAGCTCGCTATACCCAGTTCAGGTCGATGTGTCCCACTCTGCCCACGCCTGGTGATCCGGTTGATTCTTGCGAAGGAGCGGATTCCGTCGGATGGTGATCACGCGCGCCGGTCGGCCATGTCGGCGAACAGCAGCGCCGCGCCGACCCTCGACAGGTCGTCGGTACCTGCAGCCCGGGCCAGCTTCGTGACGTCCGCGGGCAGCCCGCGCTTGCGGGCGAGTTCGAGCACCCGCCGGTCGGCGAACGGACGCAGGCCCGGCCACACGGCCTGGACCTCACGGCAGAAGATGTCGACACCCAGCGGCCCGATGCAGGTGAACGCCTGGATCGCGTCGCGGATCGCGGTGACGTCGTCACTGCCGTCACGCAGCCGGCGGAGGTCGCCGCCGTAGCGGTCCTGGGCCTCCTCGGCGAGCTGTCCGAGCTGGCGGGCCGTCTGCTGGGTGCGCAGATACTTGCTGTCCGTCAGCAACTGCCACCGGGTGTCCTGGCCGGCGTCGCGCAGCTTTGCCGCCGTCGTCAGCCCGGCGTCGCCCAGCGCCCGCGCCGTCCGCAACCCGAGTCGCGGGTCGAGGTTGGCCGACAGCAACGAGGTGAGCACCAGCAGCCGGAACAACGGTGCAGGTGTGTCCTTGAGCGTGATGCCGGCTTCCTCGGCGAAGGTCGAGCCGTGCTCGTCCAGCAGGCTGCGGATGTCCGAGGAAGCGCTCACGCATGCGGCGTACCCGGACTCAGCGATCCGTGCGCAGGGCGGCCAGGTCCTGATCGACGACCCGCCGACCGACGACGGTCAACAGCTCCGCCGCCTGGTCCAGGCTGTCCTGCTCGGAGCGCGCCAGCTCGCTGACGGTGTGCACGGCCGCGAACCCGGCGGGCCGCCACTCGTCGGGCGAGAGCAGCGACCGGCCGCATACCGCGACGACCGGCGTTCCGGCCCGCTGCGCCAGGCGGGCGATGCCCACCGGCGCCTTGCCCCGCAAGGTCTGCCGGTCGAGCGAACCCTCGCCGGTGACGACCAGGTCCACCTCCGGCAGCATGCCGTGCAGGTCGTACAAGGTGGCGACCAGTTCGACGCCGCGGATGACGTCGGCGGCCAGCGCAGCCACGCAGGCGAACCCGGCACCGCCCGCGGACCCAGCCCCCGGGGTGTCTCGGTGCCGGGTCCCGGTGGCGTCGTCCAGCAGGTCGGCCCAGCGGGCCAGCGCGAGGTCGACGCGCCGGACGTCGGCGGGCGTCAGGCCCTTCTGCGGCCCGAACACGGCGGCCGCTCCGTCCGGTCCGGTGAGCGGGTTGTCGACGTCGCACACGACACGGAGGTCGCAGCCGGCCAGGTCGGGTCGCAGGCCGTCGAGGTCCACCGCGACGACGTCCGAGACCGCGACGCCCGGGTCCGCGACCCGGCCCTCGTGCGTCGTGAGCCGAGCGCCGAGGGCCTGCAGCAGCCCGGCGCCGCCGTCGGTGGTGGCGCTGCCGCCGAGGCCGACGATCACCTCGGTGCAGCCGGCGTCCAGCGCCGCGGCGACGAGCAGCCCGGTGCCGAACGTGCTGGCCCGTTCCGCCTGGTGCTCGCCCGACACCAGGTGCAGGCCGGACGCCGCCGCCAGCTCCAGCACGGCTCGCGTACCGCGCTGGGCCCAGCGGGCCTCGGCCGGCTCACCGTGCGGGCCGCTGACGTGTGCGAGCCGCGCATCGAAGCCGGCGGCGAGCGCCACGTCGACCGTTCCCTCGCCGCCGTCGGCGACCGGCACCGTCCGCACGTCCAGTGCCGGCATCGCGGCCCGCATCCCGCGGCCGATAGCGGCAGCCACCTCGTCGGCGGTCAGGCAGCCCTTGAACTTGTCGACGGCCAGCAGAACGATGTCGCGCCGCTCGTCGCGGCCCGACGGAGATCGTTCACGCATACGCTCATGGTGCCCGCCGCCAGCCGGCTCAGCTGCTCGACCCACTTTGCGGACGATGCGTCGCCGTGCCGACGCGAACCGGCGGTCAGTCGCGCAACTCGCGGCGCAGGATCTTGCCGCTGGCGGTCTTGGGCAGTTCGTCGACGAAGAACACTGCACGCGGGTACTTGTAGGCGGCCAGCTCGCCCTTGCAGTGGTCGATCAGCTCGGCCTCGGTGACGGACGCGTCGGGCTGCAGTGACACGAAGGCATGCACGGTCTCGCCGCGGTAGGGATCGGGCACGCCGATCACGGCGGCCTCGCGCACCGCGGGATGGGCATACAGCACGTCCTCGACCTCGCGCGGCCACACCTTGTAACCCGCGGCGATGATCATGTCCTTCTTGCGGTCGACGAGGTAGAACCAACCGTCGTCGTCGCGGAACCCAACGTCACCGGTGCGCAGGGCGCCGCCCGGGAAGGCGTGGGCCGTGGCGTCCGCGCGACCCCAGTACCCACGGGCGACCTGCGGCCCCGAGATCTCGACCTCGCCGATCTCCCCGGGAGGGAGCTCGGCACCGTCGTCGCCGACGATGCGCACGAACGTCGAGGCGATCGGCACCCCGATGGACAACGCTCCGGAGGCCGGGTCGACCGGCGCGCGCCGTGACGGCGGGACGATGTGGGTGATGGAGGAGGTCTCGGTCAGCCCGTAGGCGTTGTGGACGTACTGGCCCAACTCGCGTTCGACGGCGTCGGCCACCGACGGTGCGATGGGCGCGCCGCCGCTGTACAGCTTCGTCAGGGAGGCGAAGTCCTCGCGGGTGCGGCCGGGGGCGCCCATCAACGCGGTGAGCGCGGTGATGGCACCCACCGTGAACACCGGGCGGTGCTCACGCACGAGGTCGAGCATCACCTCGGGGTGGAAGCGGTGGCCGAGCACCAGTGGCGCGGGCAGCAGCAGGGACAGGATCCCGTGGCCGACCAGGCCGGTGATGTGGAACAGCGGCGCGACGGCCAGGATCGGCTCGTCCGGGTGCAGGTCCATCCACTCGCGGAAGCTGCGCGCGTTGAAGACGAAGTTGCCGTGCGTGAGCTCGGCACCCTTGGGGTCGCCGGTGGTGCCGGAGGTGTAGACGAGGAAGCAGACGTCGTCCGGGCCGGGCTCCGGGGTCGGCGCCGGCCGCGCGCCGGAGTGCCGCTCGAGCAACGCCGACAGCTCAGCGACGCCGTCGGCGACGGGCCGCGGGCCGGAGGGGAACAGGCGCTCGTCGTCGCGGGTCTGGAAGTCCAGCGGCGAGCACGTCACCACCGTGCGCAACGCGGTGCCGGCCGCGGCCTCGGCCGCCACCGGGTACAGCTCGTCCAGGCAGAGCATGACCGTGGCCCCGCTGTCGCGGACGACGTGACCGAGTTCGCGCGCCTTGTACATCGGGTTGGCCGCGACCGCGATGCCGCCCGCTTTCCACACGGCCAGCATGCCGATGACGAAGGCCGGATTGTTCTGCAGGAAGAGCACGGCCCGGTCACCCGGCACGAAGCCGCCGTCCTGCAATCCGGCGGCGAGCGCGTCGCTGAGGTCGTCGAGGTCGGACACCGTGATGGTGCCGTCGAAGTACCGGATGGCCGGTTGACCCGGAGCGCGGGCGACCGACGCCGCCCACATGGCGCGCAGGTTCGGGTACTCGGCCTCGATGTCGGCAGGTTGGCGCTCGTCGTAGAGCCCGAGCCACGGTCGGGTCATCGCTCCCCCTTCGCGGACCGTCACTCGGCAGGCCGGGCCCGCACGTCGACCACGATGTTCCCCCGGGTGGCGTTCGAGTACGGGCAGATCCGGTGGGCGTCGTCGGCCAGCGCCTGGCACTGTTGCTCGTCCACCCCGGGGATCTGCACGTCGAGGGTGACGGCGAGCCCGAACGCGTCCCCGACCGGGCCGATGCTCACGGACGCGGTCACCAGTGACGCGGACGTGTCGATCTTGGCCCGCCGCCCGGCCGCGCCGAGCGCACCCTGGAAGCACGCGGCGTACCCGGCGGCGAACAGTTGCTCGGGGTTGGTGGCGCCTCCCGGGCCGCCCATCTCCTTCGGCGGGCGGAGGTCGAGGTCGATGAACCCGTCGTCGGACGTGGCGTGGCCCGCCCGTCCGCCGGTGGCCGTGACGGTGGCGGTGTAGGCGATGCGGTCTAGCTCGGTGGTCATGCTCAGCCTTTCGATCGGGACAGGTGCTGGACGGCGAGGTGGGCGAGGGCGAGCGTGCGCGCGTCGGCGTACCCGGTGATGTATCCGCCGCGAACCTCGGTGGTCGCCGCTGCGGCGCCGACGGCAGTTCGAGGGCAACATCCACAGTCCGCCACCCGCACAACATTGTCAGAGGGGCGCGCCACACTCGGCCCATGTTGATTCTCACCGCGACAGCGACTGGTCAGGGCGACCAGGACAACGATTTCACCTGGACGACGGAGGGCGAGCTGGTCTGGCTCGGCCTGGTGTGCGACCGCGACCTGCGCGACCCCGACGGCGGGTGCGGGTGCGGCCGCGCCTTCTCGGGCCTCAGCTCCCACCGCGCGACGACGACGGCCATGGTGCGCGACCTGCCGCTCACCCGCGACGACGTCGTCCAGGCGCTGGTCGGTTACCTGGAGGCTGCGGGGTACGGCACCTTCACCGCCGCCAGCCTCGAGGACGAGGTGGACGAGCTGCTCGCGCCGCTGCAGCGGTTGTCGGCCGGCGACATCGTGCGGCGCCGGCTCGACGAGCTCCTGGTGCTCCCCCGCGCACCACGCCCGACCTGACGCCGAAGGCGCACGGGCTGGATCGGTCTGCGCCTGGTGACCGGCCTGACCTTCGCCGGCGCACCGCTGCTCTTCTCGATGCTCAACATGGCGGTCGACACCGACAAGCGTGCGATCCGGGGCGTAGCCGCCGGGTCGACGCCATGGGTGACGTCCGCGGTCCGGCAATCCCGGCGGTGGTCCGCCGCCCGACGGGCCCGTCCGACCCTGGAGCAGGATGCTGGACATGGCTGATCGTCGACCACTTCCGACCGGTGCCTCGTACAGCATCACCGTCCGCATCTACGCCGAGCCCAGCGCGTCGGTGGTCGGTGAGCTCGCCACCGCGGTCGGTTCGGCCGGGGGGCTGCTCACCGCCATCGACGTCAGCGACTCGCGCCCCGACCGCGTCACCGTCGACGTCACCTGCTCGGCGACGAACGCCGATCATTCGGGCGAGATCGTCTCCGCGATGCGCGCGGTGCCGGGTGTCGAGGTGCACCGGGTCAGCGACCGTACCTTCCTGCTGCACCTGGGGGGCAAGATCGCGGTGACCTCGACGGTGCCGCTCAAGACACGTGACGACCTGTCGATGGCGTACACGCCGGGTGTCGGCCGGGTGTCCATCGCCCTGGCCGCGCACCCCGAGGACGTGGCCAAGCTGACCGTCAAGGGCAACTCGGTCGCGGTCGTCACCGACGGGTCTGCGGTGCTCGGTCTCGGCAACATCGGGCCGGGCGCCGCCCTGCCGGTGATGGAGGGCAAGGCCGCCCTGTTCAAACGCTTCGCCGACATCGACGCGTGGCCGATCTGCCTGGACACCCAGGACACCGACGAGATCGTGCAGGTGGTCAAGGCCATCGCGCCCGGTTTCGGCGGCATCAACCTGGAGGACATCTCGGCCCCGAGGTGCTTCGAGATCGAGCGCCGCCTGCGCGACCTGCTCGACATCCCGGTCTTCCACGACGATCAGCACGGGACGGCGATCGTGGTCACCGCAGCCCTCACCAACGCGCTGCGGTGCGTCGGCAAGACGTTGGCCGATGCGCGCGTCGTGGTCGCCGGCGGCGGTGCAGCGGGCACGGCCATCGTCACGCTGTTGATTGCCGCCGGGGTGGGCCACGTCCTGGTGTGGGACCGCGAGGGCATCCTGTCGCCGCAGGACGCGTCCCTCAACGCCGCGAAACGCAGCCTGGCCGAGCGCACCAACCCGTCCTGCGTGGTGGGCACCCTGCGCGACGCGCTCCAGGGCGCGGACGTGTTCATCGGCGTCAGCGGACCCGGGGTGCTCGACGCCGCGTGGATCGAGGAGATGGCGGCCGACCCGGTCGTGTTCGCGCTGGCCAACCCCGACCCCGAGGTCGACATCGACGCGGCCCAGCACCGGGCTGCGGTGCTGGCCACCGGGCGCAGCGACTACCCGAACCAGATCAACAACGTGCTGGCCTTCCCCGGGGTGTTCCGCGGTCTGTTGGACGCCCGCGCCCGCCAGGTCACCGTTCCGATGCTGCTGTCCGCGGCCGAGGCGCTGGCCGGGTGCGTCTCGGACGGCGAGCTGAACGCCGCCTACATCGTGCCGTCGGTCTTCGACCCGGCCGTGCCGACCGCGGTCGCGAGCGCGGTCGGCGCCGCGGTCGGTGTGTCGTAGCGACGCCATAGGCATCAAGCCCGACCGAGCCCGGAGCACGGCCCTCGCGAAAGGATCGCACCCATGACCACGACCGAGCCCGACACCAAACCGGCCTCCCCCGCGTGGATCGCCCGGCCCACCATCGGCACGGCGTGGCTGGCGGTCGCCGGCCACATCCTCGACCACGGAACGCCGGGCAGCTGGGACGGGGTGCCGCTGACCGAGGTCCTGCGTGCCACCCTCGACGTCGACGCTCCCGCGGTCACCGACCCGATCATCGACCGCTATGCCGACCCCGAACGCCTCGCCTGGATGCACGCCAACTTCACTGACGCCAGCCGCGTCGCCGAACTCGACCACGCCGACAGCTACGCCACGCGCCTCTACGACTACGCCCGCAGCGGCAGGAACCAGATCGACTGGGTCATCGACCACATCCGGAACGACCCGGCCACCCGCAACGCGACCATCACCACGCTCCAGCCGCTGACCGACACCACCTACATCCCGTGCGTCAGCCTGCTCGACTTCTGGCTGGCCGAGGACGCGCTTCACCTCGGCGTCTACGCCCACGGCATCGACTTCGGCACGAAGGGCTACGCCAACCTCGTCGAACTCGCCGCCTTGCAGCACCACGTTGCCGACGCTCTCGGCAAGGCCGTCGGCTCGCTGGCGTTCACGGTCAAGTCGGCGCACATCTACGACACCGAACGAAGCCGGATGGGCGCGATCTGCGCCGCCGTTGCTCGTCCTGCGTAGCTGTCCGGCCGCGACGCCTCGTTCAGCCGCTGCTCCCGGACGGGTCGGGGGCGGCCAGCGTGCGGATCTCTTCGGCGTACTCGGCGCTGTACACGCCCACGGTAACTGCCGTTGCACCGACACCGACCTCCACCCGGCTGCCGCCGGGCAGGTCCCACCAGGCCTGAGGGGTGGACCCGCCGAACCGCCCGGACGGCGCGCCGAGCTCGGTTGCCACGATGGCAGCGGCGTCGGTGAAGGACTCGCGCAGCAGCCGACCGCCCCAGGTCGAGGCGTCCGGAACATCGTCGGTGATGTCGAACGACACGGTGGCGAGCCCGAGCTTGTCGCTGGTTAACTCGGCCGGCGTCCGGTGCGACGTCCGGCCGGTCTGCGCCTGCAGCGACCGGCCACCCGTTCCGGGGACGATCGTCCAGCCCAGCGAAGCGACGAGGTCTGGCACGTCGTCGACGGCTACTGGCCACCTCACTCCGGCGAAGATGCGCAGCGCTTTGGCCAGGGCGTTCGCGTCTATCCCTCGCGCGCCAGCCACCGCTTGACCTTATCCGCAGTCCAAGCCAGGTCGGTCGGCCGGCGAAGTGACTGTCACCGTCGCGTCCTATGACTCTGTGGCCACGGCTCCACCACGAGGTGGGCGCCGTGACCCCCACACTGCCAGCCCCCCGTTTGATTGTTCTCGAACGTTCACAAAAGTGCGGAAACCCTGCTGCGTATGGGATCTGACTACGTCGCGAACTTCATCGAACTCTCAGGAACAACGGCGAATTTCCCAAATGGCTACCAAGATGGCTACCCGATGATCTTGGCTCGGCAGCATTTCGAACGAATCTGCGCTTAGTCATTGCGACCTGCCTCGCAGCTCCATGCTGCGGCCACCACCTTGTCGTCCGTGAGATCCTTGCAGACCTCGGCGACCCGCTGCAGGTGAGTGCCCGTCAGCAACACTGCAGCAGAGTTGACGGGCGTCATTTCGCGCAGCCCGCTGTTGTTTGATTGGTCAGCCACAGCTCGATCCCTCGCCTTCCCGCATCATGCTGCAGCTTGGTAGAACGCCGGCTGCAGCGCAACGCTCGTATCCAGGCGAAGTCATGATCAAGTGCTTTCGCGGGTCTCCGTCACCCAGGCGTGCTCGGCGACGTACCAGCAAGACGTCGTGATCGGTGCGTTAGCACTCAGCACGGGATCAACGAAGGCTGCGACGGCATGCAGCACCTCCCCGAACTGCTGTGGAAGGTCGGCGGCCTGCGACTGCCGCCGGCGCCAGATCAACCATTTTGCTTGAGCCGCTTCAGGCATTTGAGCCAAACCCGGCAAGAGAGAGAGGTCGGAAGGTAACTTCCCGACAGGTCGCCACGGCCTCGAACGCGGCGCGCACGTCGTCGGCGGCGAGGTCGTGAGTACGAGTAATCGTCAGGATGTCCGCGAAGTCTCGCCAGCGAGTGTTCGCCTCGCCGCGCTGCAGGGCGGTCACCGTCTTCTCGGCAACGACCATCGGCAGCGGGTAACCGAGAAGCCGCACTGGCAGCTGCCCGATCTCGATCAGCCGTGGGAGCTCGATCTGGGTTGATGCCGGGAAGATCGGATCGCCGAAATTGACATCGATACCGATCGTGATGCGCGCGCTGCCGAGTTTGGCGACGAGCCGAACCCGCACACCGGGGTATCCGTCATCCTCGCGGATGACGTAGGCACGGATCTCACTTAGGTCGAAGACGAGCCCGTCGTCGTCGACGCTAAGAGCAGTCAACTCGGAAATGCGCGATGCATGCATCGACCGCTTGGACCTACTGGTACGAGACACAGATGGCGACGGCCGCCAGCTGCTGCGCGGTTATGTCATCCCTGAGCGTGCGCTGTTCACGTCGATCACGCGATCTCGATTCCATGCGCGACGTTGCCTGCCAAACCAAAAAGATCCGGATAGAGGGTTGACTGGTTGTAACCGAAACGTTTCTCGAGCAAAAACCGCAGCTCGGGCTTAGCGCTCGCAGCGACGCGCAATGTGTACGTCGGAGTCGCGTCTACCCGTGCGCGACGCGTAAGAGAATTCATTCTGACAGGTATCGACGTTGCCTCGCGGACCTCAGCCGAACTCCACAGGCCCATTGTTGATGCGTGCCCCGGCCTCTTGCGGTACAGGCGAGAGTTATCTCCAGCTTGAATCATCGGTACGCCGCCCAACAGGAACGCCGAGTTCTGCGCCGAGATACGCTCATTATATCCCGGAGGGCGCCAGACGCGGGGTAAAAAGCGCCGCCACTCGCCCTCGTCGATAGATTTCCACGGGAGATCCCGACTGGACCATATTGCGTCTAGGTCAACCTGCCGATGGCTCACGTCGAATGCGAACAGTCGACCATCAACATCCGGTCTTGGAACTCCATTTTCATCGTACTTACGCTCGACCGAAAACCAAAGCGCGACGAATGGGTTGTACGTTACGTCAAGTAAACGCGTAGGGCCGCCGTAATGCTGGATATGCGCCAGAATCTCCAGAGCTGATAGGTTGTCAAAACGCCAGTCCTGCCTTGCGCGTCGAATGACTTCGTTCTCGAAATTCACAACTTGTACTTCATCAGGAGGTTGGCCTAGATTGTTTCTAAGACGGCGATACGCGGAGCTATGTAACGAGTAGGTCGCATCGACAACACCTCTCCATGCCATCGTTCTCGCATTGGTAGCTCTATCGATAATTTTATTGATGGCTCTGCTGGCCGTGTCCCAGTCGTCCACTGCTTCTTCCCATGGCCCGAAAAAGGCGTCTCCTGCAGATAGCATGACTGTGCAACCCTACTTTAATGAACGTCTTGTCCGTTGAATCGGGGCACTCTTCAATCTCAGTGCGGCTCTGACATCCGGGTATATTGCTCGAAAAGAGCAGCCTGACGCTCTTGCTCGCTTGGTTTATCTTGGCGAAGTCCGAACACTCGATCGACCGCTTTGTCCAGCGTCTCGTGCGCGACACGCAGCCCCTCTCGCATCATTCCAGGTTCATATTGTTCTGCGAGCGAGCGCGGATCTTCGCGGCGAGCCTCCTCGATGCCAGCCGTAGCCTCTATGATCTTGCGTTTTTGTTGTCGATCTAAGCGCGGTAGTGGAAAGTTGTTCCATACGATTGTGTTGGTGAATCTCAGACGAGATTCGAGACGGCCGCCAATAGTTCGTTGCCACGTGATGAACATTGATGAAGAAATCACCCCGAACTGCAGGCCATCATCATCTGCCAGGCTGTACGCAAGGTTGCTTGCGACAACCTCAGGGCCGAACCTTTTAGCGGTAAAGTAATCGCGTTGCTCGCTGACGACGCTGGGAACGCACAAGAATGCCGTCGACGGTTGACTGTTGAAGTCGAACAGGTGCGGTCGGTCTGCCCATTCGCGCGTCGCTTTTCTTTTACTGCTCGCGCGATGCTGGCGACATTGGAGCAGACGTTCACGCAAGACAGGGCTTTGAGACAAGTGCGCCATCGGAGCATCGACAAGCCACAGACACCACCGCTCCTGCCCATGTAGCAGCTCTCGCGAGCCAACGAAACGCCTCAGATATTGCGCAGCTATCTGGTCCTCCGAGATCATGGCGTACTCCTCGGGCGTGACTATAAGAGCGCCACCGTCGTTGGGTCGGCTACCGAAACTAGCGGACCTGAGATCAGGTGCCATCGGCTGTCGTCGCTGTTCTACGAGCACGTCGGGCCCGTCGCAAAGGTACGCATTGATATGTCTGGCCGAGAGCTCGTTCGGTCGGGAGTCTGGGCGCTCGTAGTCAAACAGCTGGCAACCGCTTTCAGCGGCCCGCTCAAACCCAATGATTACGCAATGAACCGTTGCTGCTCCAGCCGCTTCGGACTCCCAGGCAAAGGTCCGATGAGCAAATCGGATTTTCCAGCCTCTTGAGTACACTGCTTCGAAAAGGGTAGCGACGGGCTCTCCCTGGACGATCGAGTTTGTCGATACTAGAGCCCAACGCCCCTCAATCCCTGCAAAATATTGCATTGCCTTCACGTACCAGCCGGTGACGTAATCCAACCTGCCAATATCGTCACGTTTCCAGAGCCTCCGGAGTTCTTGCGACTGCTCGGCTGTCCTGGTGTTGTGCCCAAGGAAAGGAGGGTTGCCGGCGATCACGACTGTTTGGCTAGCCTGGCATACTTGCTGCCAGTCCGTCTGAAGTGCATTTCCGACTACGACTGTGGCAGCCCTCTGAATGGGTAGGCGCTCCGGCGCAACCCCGAAGCGTTCTTTCATTTTCAGATCGCATTGGCGGTCAATGAGGAACATCGCCGTCTCCGCGATGCGCGCCGGCCACTCATCAATCTCGATGCCGTAGAAGTGGTCGAGGGTGACCTTAAGCGTGTGCGTCCAGTCGGCCGTCAGCGCCACGGCTTGCATGCCATCGGTCAGCGTCGCCAGCGCATCCATGATCCGGAGTTCAAGATCACGCAGCTCTCTATAGGCGACGATGATGAAATTGCCGCAGCCGCACGCGGGGTCCATGTAGCGGATGTCGCCGATCCGCTTCCACAGGTCGTTGAGCTTTTGTCGTCGGCCCTTCTGCAGCGTGAGGATGTGGTCGAACTCGGCGCGGAGCTCATCGAGGAAGAGCGGGTTCAGGGTCTTCAGGATGTTCGCTTCGGACGTGTAGTGCTCGCCCAGTTCGCGCCGCGTCTGCGCATCGCGAACTGACTGAAACATTGAGCCAAAGATGGCGGGGCTGATCGTTGACCAGTCCACGGCTGACGCGGCAAGGACAGCATCGCGGAAGTCGCTGTCGAGTGTTGGGAGGGTGATTCGCTCCTGAAAGATTCCGCCGTTGACGTACGGAAAGGCACCCAACCCCGCAGCCAGCCCGCCCCGCTTGGCATCGGGGGTGTCTAGGACCTCGAACAACTCGTTGACCCGCTGCGCGATGTCAGACCCATCTCGCGCCGTGTGATCCTTGACAAAGTCTTGAAACAGATCGGGAACGGGCTCTCCGCTCGGCGCCTTCCACATCTCGGTGTCGTCGCCGAAGAGCAGAAACAGCACCCGCGCGAGCGTCACCGAGATCTCGTGATCGCGCTTTTTGCGATTGGAACCTGCGAGGTAGCCCTTCTCCACCGCGGCGTACATCTGAGCCATGAGCTTCGATGCGCGCTTGGTCTCGTTCTTGGTCTCGACGTCGAAAGCAGCCCGGACCCGCGACAGGAGATCATTGACGTCGACAAGGCTGTCGTTCGGGAGTCTGATCGCGTCGAGTTTCGCCAAGAATCGTGGGTCGGGGTTGCCGACGTGGTGCACATGCCGGGCGGGTCTGGATGTGACGCCGCCACCCTTCGAGATGCGCGAGGGCCAGCGCCACACCTGTTTCTCGCCGTCGTGAAAGATCACGAGACGGTTCGTCGAACTCTTCGCGATCGCTTGGTCGAGTTGCGCTTCGACTGCCGAACCGGGCAGCGCTGGAACTTCCCACACGCGGACGCCTTTGTACGAGGACACGTTCGTGGCGGTGATTGTGTGCCCGTTTTCGAGCTCCGTCAGGATGGGCGGCTGGTCGGGACTGTGCCAGAAGAGGTCGAAGCGGAATAGGTCGCTAAACCGCTCGTCGTCCGCCTTGGCAAGCAATGAGTCGGTCATCGCGCCGTGACTCCGATGGAGCAGAGGATCTTGATTTCTTCCTTGTCCGTAGACCCAATGACAAGGCGCTGGTCATCGTGGATCTGTTTCACGAGATCTGCAAGGTCTTGGTCGGAGTACTTGCTCCGGCGGGCATGGCGCAGACGGATGTTGGCGTATTCGGTGAGTGGCCTGTCCATCATGGCGCTCACGGCGTCGCTCGCGTCGGCACCGTAGATCGTGCCGCCAAGCCGTTCCACGGCCCACTTACGCACGCCGCGAAGTGCGCCCGCCGCGACCATCTCGGTGCCGAGCTTTCCTTTGACCAGGGAGGCCTCCCGATCGAAGTGATCCAGCCGCAGCGGGGCGGTCGGTGTCGTCTGCTGAGCGCGGAACAGGCGAAGTGCTTCGAGTGGTGTCAGCAAGCGTTCGACTGGGTCGCCGCCATCCGGGTTGTCGAACGACGCGGCGAACGCGTCGATGCCGGTTGAGGTGCTGGCGTAGGTAGCCACGCCGGTCCTGACCTCGTTGTCATAAGGCTCCCGGGTGCTGTGGATCATGTCCTGCATCGCGATGATCTTCGCTGCGAGGCCAGGCTTCTCGTCCCTGATCTGCGACCATACGAGCCAGGCCTCGCTCACGGCATCGGCCTCGCCTTCGTCTTGGACGAGCTCCTCCTCCGCGGGCAGCGTGCCTTTGTAGAGGTCGTCCAGAAGGTTGATTTCCTTATCGTCACCAAAGAACTGCTCGTCGGAACCGAAGGCGGCAGCGTTGTCGCCGAGCCTTTGCCTGATGCGCTGGCGCAGCCGGATCGCCTGCTCAACCTTCTCGTGCGTGATCAGGTAGATGAAGACGCGGTCGGACTTCTGGCCGACCCGGTCGACACGGCCGGCGCGCTGGATGATTCGGATGATCGCCCATGGCAGGTCGTAATTGACGATGATGTGAGAGTCCTGCAGGTTCTGGCCTTCGGACAGGACATCGGTAGCGACGAGTACGTCGATCGGGTCCGTGACGGTGGTGGTTTGCGCGTCTTGCCCCGGCATCCGATTGCTCTCGGGGGAGAAACGGCGGGCGATAGCAGCTGGGTCGTCAGAGTCGCCAAAGGCCAACCCAACGTGCTGGATGCCGGCATCTCGTAGCGCTCGCGCGACGTACCCGGCAGTGTCTGCGTACTCGGTAAATACGAGCACCTTTTCGCCGGGGTGGTCGTCCCGAAGCATGTCAATGAGCGCGTTGACCTTCGAGTCCTTCGCCGGATCCCAGGCTCCGAAACGGTCAAGGAGGTCAGTGATGATCCGATTGTCGCGGACTAGGTCCTTCTTGAGAGTGGACTTGAACACCTTGGTCCCGAGCCACTTCGTCGAAGCGGGCAGCCGGCGCTGCAATTCGCGGTATCGAGACTCCGGACTACCGCCCATCTCCTCGTCATCTTCGAGATCCTCGTCGGTGACCGCGAACTGGCTGTCGCTGAAACTGCCGAGCGGCAGGTCAAGCCCATTGTCGATCGCGTGAACGAACAGCTCGTTCCTGGCACGCTGGCGTTGGAGGCTCAGAATGAAGGAGTACCCGGAGGACGAGAGGCGTTTGAACAGCCCGATGCGGACGAAGCCGCTGACGTTGCCGCGGCCAGACCGGATGTCGGAAAGGATCTTGGCGTCCTTCTCAGTGTGCGAAGTCTTTGGGTCGTCGTAGGCCGCGAGTCGGTAGCGCGGAAGGCGGAGGTCTCGAATGGCATCGAGAGTGTCGTCGTCCTCCATCAGCTTCGCCGGGTCGTCGTCTGAAAATTCATGGCTCAGCGGAGTGGGAACGCGCGTCGGAAAGTGAAACCGCTGGCCGTCGGCGAACTGCAAGTACTCGCGTGATTCGGCCGTGCCGTCGGGAAGTGTCACCACCTCCGTCTTGGCGGTCCGCTTGATGAAGGAGCGGGTCCGCCGCACGAGATGGTCACTCATCAGGCGCTTCCAATCATCGGCCTCTTCCGATCGACGGAACGCGGCGAGGGTGGTGATCTTACCGTCGACCTTATCGACGAGCGTCGGATCGATAGCGACAGCCGCCGTCGGCTGGATACCGAGATCCTCGTCGTCGTCGATGTAGAGGCCGATCTGGTTGGCGACGTCGGCGAACGCAAGGTTGTACGGAGTCGCGGTCAGCAGCAAAACCTTCGAGCCGTTGCGACGGACGTAGTCCTGGATCGCCTCGTACGCCTTGGTGGAGTTGTTGCGAAGGTTGTGCGACTCGTCGCAGATGACGAGGTGGAACCGCTTCAGCTCGGGAAGCTTCTTGTCAGCCATTGAGTATGGGATGACGCGGGCGCCCAGCAGGCCGAAACTCTCCAGGTGCTCCTCCCACATACGCTCCAGATTCTTGGGGCAGAGGACGAGAGTTGTGTAATCCTCGGCCGCTTCGAGCATCAGCGCTGTAGCGACCGCCGTAAGGGTCTTGCCAAGGCCGACGACGTCGCCGAGCATCGTGCCGCCGCGGCGCACGATGCGGCGTGCCAGCGTGCGCACGGCAGTCTCTTGGTAGTCGAGAAGCAGGCTCTCGATCGACCGTGGCAGGACGTAGCCGAGCCCCTCCCGAGCGTCTTCGGACAGCGCATGGCACACCTTGAGATAGACCTCGTAGGGCGTCGGCTGTTCGTCTGACGCCCAAGATTGCTCGATCAGCTCGATGATCTCAGACGTAATCTTGAGCGAGAACGGGTCGTCCCACCGATCGGTGAACCAGTTCGCGAGCTTGCCCGAGGCGTCTTTGTCGGTGACGTCGATGTTCAGCTCGAGGTTCTTGTAGAAGCCCGCGTTGGTGAGGTTTGAGGAACCGACGTAGGCACGACGTTCAGCGAACACGTTGCCGGGGGCGTGAAAGATGTACGTCTTGCCATGAAGCGGTGCGGTCGTGAAGACCTTCATCTCGACCGCACCGGACTCCAGTTGCGCCCTGAGCTGCTGAAGCGTCCTCTGTTCAGCCTGCGACGGCAAGCCGCGCATGAGCTGAGTCCGTAGATGCTTGACGAGCCGCTCCTTCGCGGTGAGGGCCTTCCCCATGTCGTTAAGGTCCGAGCCATAGGGCGGAGGTTGAACCGCATCCTGAAGCGCGGCGAGCATGAGGGCCGAGTCTGCTGGCATCACCATCCCAACGAGCACCCGCACAACGGCGGAGTCGCTCGCCTGCTTGCCAACGATCTTGCCGTCGACGACGTTTGCGAAGCTCGCCCAGCCGCGAAGGTCGAAGTAGCCGGTGGCGACGTCGCAAGTGTCAAAGTTGGCGAGGGCCGTCTGTAGCGCTGCTCCGATGGACGATTCGGTCTTTAGGTTGTCAAAGATGTCTGGCACATATCCTCCGCCGGGTAGCTCGCCCCGGTGACCTTACCGAGGGCGACCGACAGAATTCGGTCAAACGGCGACAATGCAAGAGGTGTGATCGCCTGGTCTTGGGTGTTGGTCGACTGAGGTGACACGTGTGAGGCGTGGCTCGGTGATGATCATGGTGCCGAGTCGCCGGGGAGATCGGGAGCCTCGGCATCGGTGGAGTGGTCTTGGAGCCAGTCGGCGATGGCGGATAGGTCAGCATGGCCGACAACTAGGTCGAGCATGAACCGCTCCCCCTCGTCCGCCGCCGACTCGAGCCGTTGGCCGTTGACCAGCAAGAACACCTTCGTGGACAGCCAGGCAAGCCGCTTGTTGCCGTCCACCAGCGCTTGGTTGTTGTCGATCGACTGACACAGCGCAGCGGCCTTGAGCCACATGGTGGGGTATGCGTCCTCCCCGAAGACTGATGTCTCCGGCCGGGCGATGGCTGACGCGAGCAGCCCCGGGTCGCGCACGACGAACCCGACCCGGTCGACCTGGCGCAAGATGTCCTCAAAGCTCAGGTAGCGAGTCACTACTGGGCGAGGCGATCGAGCAGCTCCGCGTCTTCAGCTGCGGACTGGTCGAATAGCCCGTCCAAGGCGGCGGCACGGCGGTCGCCGTCGATCCGCGTTTTGATCGCCAGCACCACGACCTCGTGCATCGACCGGTGCTCGCGGGTGGCCTGCTCCCGCAACGCCTCGGTGTCCTCGGGGCTCAGCTTCACAACGAAGGCCATATCGAAACGATATCTCCGGTTGCGAGTTCTGGCCATCGCTTTCTCCTTAGTTTGCTCTTGCGGCGACTCCCAAACTGCGTCAGCATGTGAGCTCAAAGTGAAGCTAGGCCGCGGGGGCCGACCTAGGAGCGCGCCCCGTGTCCGTTGACCTCCCTGCCCCGTCCACGCTGAAGTTCATGGCTCTGCGCCGCCCCGGTATGTGCAGTTGCGGCCAGACCCTCGCCGCCGGCGAGCGTGCGGCGTGGGACAAGAGCAGGCGCGTCGTCTTGTGTCTGTCATGCGCAGCTGGCGCGCTGCCGCTCTCTGCGACCGAGCAACCCGAGGTCGCAGTCCTTGAGCCAGCGCCGATTGATCTGGGCGTGGCCGGCGGGTCGGCCCGGGCCGAGTTCGAACGCCGTCACCAGAAGCGTGAAGATCGAGTTCGCGAGGCGCACCCGAAGATCGGCGGACTGCTGCTCGCGCTCTTCGACGATCCGCAATCGACCCAGGCCTGGCGCAAGGGCGGCGTCGGCGAGCAGAAGGTCGGCGAGCGGTTCGCCAAGCTGGGCGACTCCGTCATCGCTCTGCATGATCGCTGCGTCCCACGCAGTCGGGCCAACATCGATCACATCGTCATCGGGCCATCCGGCGTCTTCGTTGTCGACACCAAGCGCTACGCGGGCGCCAAGGTTGCCCTGCGCCGATCAGGCGGGTTCCTCAGTCCCTACCGCGAGCAGCTGATGGTCCGTGGCCGCGACCAGACCAAGATGGTCGAGGCAATGGAGTGGCAGCTGTCCGCCGTCCGGACCGCGTTGTCCGGTTCGCCATTCGCCGACGTGCCGATCAGTGCCGTGCTGTGCTTCGTCGACGGTGAGCTCCCGTTCTCCGGGAAGATCGACATCGGGGACGTCCGGGTCCGCGGCCCGAAGGGATGCGGGCGGCTCGTCGCCGAAGACGGACCGTTGGACGCTGCCGAACGCGAACAGATCGCGCAGCATCTGGCCGAGCGCCTACCGGCCAAGAAGATGCCGACCACGTGACAGCGCCGACCGTCGACGTGTGAGGCGGCACGAGGACGTGTGAGGTCTGCCCTTACCGGCCCGTGGCGGCGGCCCGGCCGAGAAACCCTCCGAACCCCGCCGACTACCCGAAAAGACTGAGCCAGGACGACCTGTGAGGTCTTGCCGGGACGTGTGAGGTCTCGCCGACCTCACACTGATCGCTACACGTCTGCGGACGCTGCTCAGCATGTACTTCGCCAGCACGCTGAATGGCCGGCGCATTCGCCGCTCGGCAACCGTCCACAGGTCCTGTCACCTGTGCTCATCGACCGTGTCACCCCCTCCGGTTGGTCGTGTCACCCCTGCCTGGACACGTGTCACCTGCCCCGCTGCAGAGCCCGTCAAGTCCAGCTTCAAGATCGTCGTCTCGGACGCCCGAGAGACAGGTGACGCCCGGGATTACTGGGGTGACGTGACCTGGGCGGGCTTCTCAGCGTTCCTTGGGGTGACGAATAGTTGTACACGTCTGCGGATCGTCGTCCCCATGCCGAACGAGATTCCAAAACTTTTGCGCGACCGGAGGTCCGGTCCGGGTCGAAGAAAGCGCCCTACCCGGGAGAGAGCACATCTCACTCCCGGAGGCAGGCCATGACGACCACTCGATCGGACGCGGCGCGATGATGACGTTGCACAAGCTGAGCGCCGGCAACGGCTACACCTACCTGACGCGCCAGGTGGCGGCGAACGACGCCGCCGACACCGGCTACGCCAACCTCGGCGAGTACTACAGCGAGCGCGGCGAGTCGCCCGGGGTCTGGCTGGGTCGCGGGCTCGACAGTCTCGAGGCCGGACCACGCGTCGGTGACCGCGTGCACGAGGCGCAGATGGTGGCGCTGTTCGGCCAAGGACGGCACCCGAACGCCGACGTGATCGAGCAGGCGGCGCTCGTCGCAGGCGCCCCGTCTCCGTCGACGGCGCTCGGCCGGCCGTTCGCGGTCCGTTCCGCGAGCAGCGAGTTCCGCCACGAGCTGGCCCGCCGCCTCGTCGAGTACAACCGCGACCACGGTCAGCGCCCCGGCGCAGCGATCGAAGACGACGTACGAGCCGAGCTGCGGACCGAGCTGGGTCGCGAGTGGTTCGCCCGTGATCACGGCCGCGAGCCGGCCGATGCGCGGGAGCTCACCGACTACGTCATCGGTGCCTCGCGACCCGGTGCGCAGTCGGTCGCCGGCTACGACCTGACGTTCTCGCCGGTCAAGAGTGTGTCGACCTTGTGGGCGCTTGCCGATCCCGCGCTGGCGCGCGAGGTGGCGGCCGCACACGACGCGGCCGTCCGCGACGTCGTCGACTGGCTCGAGCGCGAGGCGGTCTACACCCGGGTGGGCGCGAACGGCGTGCAGCAGGTCGACGCGCGGGGTCTGCTCGCCGTCGCGTTCACGCACCGCGACTCCCGCGCAGGCGACCCCGACCTGCACACGCACGTGGCGATCTCCAACAAGGTCCAGACGACCGGCGGACGGTGGCTCGCGCTCGACGGCCGGCCGCTGCACAGAGCAGCCGTATCGGCGTCCGAGCGGTACAACACCCGGCTCGAAGCAGGACTCACGGCGCGGCTCGGTCTGCGGTTCGCCGACCGACCGGACGAGAGCGGCAAGCGTCCGGTGCGCGAGATCGTGGGCGTCGACCCGGCGCTCGCGCAGTTCTGGTCGAAGCGCCGCGCCGACATCACTGCTCGGCAGCAGGTGCTCGCGGCGGAGTTCAGTCGCACCCACGGTCGTGCTCCGGACTTCGCAGAGCAGACCGGGTTGTTCGGACGCGCGAACACCGACACCCGGCAAGGCAAGCACGCTCCGCGCTCTGAGGCCGAACAGCGCAACGCGTGGCGCGCCGAGGCGTCGACTGTGCTCGGCGGCGATGAGTCGCTGGTGGCCATGCTCGCTGCCGCCGGCCCCCAGGTGGCGCCGGCGACAGACGAGGCCGCGACGGCCGTCGACGACCGATGGGTCGAGTGGACCGCTGCGGACGTCGTCCGGACGGTCGCCGACAGCGCGAGCACCTGGCGGGCCGGGGTGGTCCGGGCTGAGGTCGAGCGTCGGGTCCGGTACGCGAACGTCCCGCTCGCCCACCTGGACGTTGTGGTCGAGGCGACCCTGGTTCGAGCCTTGTCGTCCGAGCTGTCTGTACGTCTCGGCGACCCGGATGAGCTTATCGAGCCGGGCACGCTGCGCCGACGCGACGGGTCGAGCGTGTTCGCCGTCGCCGGGGCGCAGCTCTTCACCTCGACGGCCGTGCTCGACGCGGAGGAACGCATCCTTCGCGCCGCCTCCCTGCTCGACGGCCGGTCGCTGGACGGGACGACGGTCGACGTGGCGCTGCTCGAAGCAGCCGCGAACGGCACGCCGCTCAATGATGGGCAGGCCGCGCTCGTGCGTGACCTGGCCACCTCGGGCCGGCGGGTCCAGCTCGCCATCGCACCGGCCGGGTCGGGAAAGACGACCGCGCTCGGTGTGCTCGCTGCTGCGTGGACGGACGACGGCGGCAACGTGGTCGGGCTCGCGCCGACGGGCAGCGCCGCGGACAAGCTGCGCCGCGCGATCACTAGGCCGACGGACACGATCGACAAGCTCCTCTACTCGCTCGACCACGACGCTCGTCCCGGGTGGGTCGACACGATCGATGAGACGACGTTGCTGATCGTCGACGAGGCCGGCGCTGCCGGCACACCCGGGCTGGATCGCGTGATTGCCTTCGCACTCGAACGAGGGGCAAGCGTCCGGCTCGTCGGTGACACCAAGCAGTTGGCGCACGTCGCGTCCGGCGGGGTGATGCGGGACATTGCCGAGACGACCGGTGTGGCCAGCCTCGAGACGCTGGTGCGCTTCGCCGATCCGCTCGAAGGACGTGCGTCTTTGGCGCTTCGCGTTGGCGACCCCGTCGCGCTCGGCTACTACCTTGACCGCAACCGCGTCCATGCCGGCGACCACGGGTCGACGGTCGAGCAGGCCTACGCAGCGTGGCGGGTCGATCGAGAGACCGGACGCGATTCGATTCTGCTCGCGCGTACCAACCGGGTCGTCCGCGAGCTGAACGTCCGCGCCCAGGCCGACCGACTCGTCGAGCAGGGGGCGTCGGCCCAACAGGTGCGGCTGCACGACGGCACTGCCGCGAGCGCCGGCGACACTATCGTCACCCGGCACAACGACCGGCGGCTGCCGATCTCTGCCTCTGACTGGGTGAAGAACGGCGACCGGTGGCAGGTCGATGCCGTACGAGAAGACGGCGGCCTGCGGGTAACGCACGCCGACACCCACCACTCGATCACCCTGCCGGCGCGCTACGTGCACCGCTACGTAGAGCTCGGCTACGCGACGACGATCCACCTCGCGCAGGGCAGCACCGCCGACACCTGCCACACCGTGCTCACCGGCGACGAGGATCGCGAGTCGCTGTACGTAGCGATGTCGCGCGGTCGGCTGGGCAACCACGTCTACCTCGATGTCAGCTCGGCGACCGATGGTCATGCGGCGATCACCCCCGAGGCCCTTCACCCGTCGACGAGCATCGAGCTGCTCGAGCGGGTCCTGGCTCGGGAGAGCGCCAAGCGCTCGGCGATGACGCAACGCCGCCTCGACGAGGACCCCTCGGCCCGGCTGCGGACGGCCTGTGAGCGGTACCTATCGACCGTCGAGTCGGCGCCCGCGCACTTAGGGGTCGGCGCCGCGCCGCTGCCCTGGCTGCCGAAGCTGCCGATGACCGGAGATCCCATCTGGGACGAGTACTTGTCGCTCCGGTTCACGCAGGTTCTCGAGCGTGCCGACGCTGTCACCGCCTCGCTGCCAGACACGCGGTGGGCGGCGGCGCTGCGGCAAAATGAACCAACGCTTGCCGAGCAGGTCACTGTCTGGCGGGCGGCGCACAACGTCGATGTCTTGGACTTCCGTCCGTGCGGAGCACTCGACCACGATGACGCGGTCCATCAGCGTCAGCTCGAGGCGCACGTCAAGGCTGCCGTCGGCCACCTGCTCGGCGAGACGGATCGTTGGCGGCCGCTGATCGATCGAATCGCGCCTGGTCTCGCGGACGATCCGCACTGGCCGGTCTTGGCCCGGGCGTTCACGCGCGCCGAGGCGGCCGGCTTAGACGTCGAGACCCGGCTACCCGAGTTGATCGCCGAGCGGCCACTACCGGCCACGTACGCCGGGCGATCGCTGGACTACCGGCTCGCCAACGCCTGCCCCGAGGCGTTCGAGCTGACGCATCGGACGCCGCAAGAGCCGGCGGCCGTGACGCCCACGCACCCGGCTCCCCCACCGAACTATGCACGCGCACTAGGCAACCCACCCATCTCACGAGGAGGACCGCACCGATGAACCACGACGGCGACTACACCGACGAGCAGATGCTGCTCACGATCGTCCAGGCAGCACGGCTGCTCGGCATCGGACGCACCACTGTCTACCAGCTGATTAAGGACGGCGAGCTGCACCCCGTGCACGTCGCGCGTGCTTGCCGCCTCTCGTGGGCCGAGCTCGAGCGCTACGTCGCCCGCCTCGACGCCGCCAACCAGCCCGACCTGCCGCCGGCCACCTCGAAGGCGGCAAGGCGGTGGCGCCGCGTGACCGATGCCAGCGGGCGCGCTCTGTTCGCTGTCGACATCTCAAAACCCGGCGGTGATTCCGCGGCCTGATGGCATTGCTCATGTCAGAGGTAGGGCGGAGCATCGATAGGCAGCGAAGGGAGAACACCATGGCCGGACGAGGCGCCAACGGACGTTCCACGATCGTCAAGAACGCCGACGGTCGATGGCACGGCTTCGTGTCGATGGGTTCCAAGGGCGACGGCCGCCGCGACCGCCGCCACGTGTCCGCAGCGACGCGAGCCGCCGTGGTCGCCAAGGTCAAGGAGCTCGAGATCAAACGCGACGCCGGCGTCGCAGCCGCATCTGGACGGTCGATGCTCGTGGAGGACTGGCTGACCTACTGGGCCGACAACATCGCCGCGATCCGCGTGCGGGAGCGAACGCTCGACACCTATCGCGCTCTCATCCGGATGCACGTGGTGCCCTATATCGGCAAGCGGCGGCTTGACCAGCTACAACCGGAGGACCTCGAGCAGACGTACAAGGCGCTGCTCGCCAAGGGCCTCTCCCCCGCCTCAGTGTTGCGGGTGCACCGCATGCTGCACCGGGCCCTGAAGATCGCGATGCAACGCGAACGGGTCGCCCGCAACGTGGCCACGCTGGTCGAACCACCGCGACAGGAACGGGCCAAGACCCCCGAGCCGCTGGACGTCGCAGAGTGCAAGCGTGTGCTCGCAGCCGCAGAGGGACAGCGCAACGCCGCTCGTTGGACGGTCGCGCTGGCGCTCGGGCTCCGGCAATCCGAGGCGTTGGGGCTGCAGTGGAAGGACATCGACCTCGACGGTGCACGGCTGTCGGTGCGTCGAGGTCTCCACCGCGTCCCCGGTCAGGGACTCGTCTTCACCGAGCCCAAGACCGACCGCAGTCGCCGCACCATCGCCGTGCCGGCCCCGTTGATCGAGGCGTTGCGTAGGCATCGTGTGGCGCAGGCAGCGGAACGACTCGTCACCGGTACGGATTGGGAAGATTGGGACATCGTCTTCGCCCAGCCGAACGGTCGGCCGCTCGACAAGCACTCCGACTACGAGGCCTGGGTCAAGCTCCTCCAGCGCGCTGGTGTGCGGCACATCCGCCTGCACGACGGCCGCCACACCGCGGCGACACTGCTGCTGACAGCCGGCGTCCACCCAAGGGTGGTGATGGAGCTGCTCGGCCACAGCCAGATGCGCACGACCACCGACATCTACAGCCACGTCATGCCGGCGCTCGCCCAGGAAGCCGCCGACCGGATGGCCACGACACTTTGGACTTGAGCGCGATACCCGCCGACAGGGCGTGCTCTGGTCACGCATGCGGGTCGAACTGCAGGACACGAAGCGGTGGAAGACCCCCGATCGAATTACGAACGCGATCTCGGCCACCTCGAGATCTGGCGCAATCGCAACCGCGAACACAGCCGGCTCGGCATGCCGCCTCCGATAGAGTTCGAACGCTTCGTCAGATCACTGTGGCATGAGAATCCAAGATTTTGACTCCACGAAACTCGGGAGAGGCCACAGCATCCGGACACGCCGGGGCGGCTTGTAATGCTTCGTGGGTCGTCCGGAGTCGAACCGGCCTGGCGCCCGTGTGTCGCGCGCGACCCGCCTCGTGATGGCGGCTAGTTCGAGTGGAACTTGCTCGCCCGGTACTGACCGCCGTTGTTCTGGACATGCCAGGCGTCCACGTGCGGCTGACCGCTCGTCTGGCCGGCGTGCAGGTGCGGGTGGTTGATCATCTGCTCGCCCTGCAGCGTGATGTAGTCGCCGGGTGCCACCCCGACCTGCTGCGCGGTGCGAATTGCGTCTTGACGGTTCATTCTGTTCACCTCCTCTCGCAGCGCCCGGCTGAAGCTGCCGGGAGGACCTGTCGGTCCTCGTGGGCGGCCCGGACTCGAACCGGGTCGCGAGCTGTGTGCTGTTCTTCGCGAGACCGCTGACCGCCCTTGGTGGAGCTCGGAGTGGCTGGTCGGGGGACTTGCCTTTGGCAGGAGTCCCCCGACCGCCGTGAGCGAGGGATCAGCCGAATCGGCCGTCCCAGGGGTTTCCGCCGACGTCGACGGCGCCGCCGCCCCAGGCGCCGCGGATCGCGGCCCAGCCGAGCGGGTTCTCCGCCATCGGCGGGCGGTTGAACCCGGTGTTGGCGTTGTAGTGGCCGTGGCCGAAGCCGTCCGGTGCGCCGACTCCGTTGTAGTAGTGGTGGCCCGGGTGCTGCGGGTCCTGCATCGAGTTGACCATGTTGCTTCCTTTCGTCCTGGTGCGGCGCGTTTCGCCTCATCCGCGGGCGGTCCGGACTCGAACCGGGAGCGTGTGCGCTCGCCTTGCCGCCCTTCTCGCTGAGCAAACGTTTCAGCGGGACCAAATCACTGGTCGCTGCCAGTCCGGCACCTGACCGGTTCCGCCGGGGAAGAGCGGGTTCCAGGGGTGAACCGGAGGCGGCGGGAAGCAGCCCGGTTGAGGCTGACCCCACGGCCGGCCAGCCGGCGGCGCCGGCGGGAAGATCGCAGGCGAGTGCGGGTCCCACGGGCGCCGGGTGTTCAGTCCGCCGGTCAAATCGAAGATCGTCATCGTCATCACCTCCTCGTTGACGTAAACGTAGACAGTATTTGTAGACGTGTCAAGACTACCGTGGCTGACTTTTGTCATTGCAGACGCGCCTCGCATGCTGTAGACAGAAAAGGTTGATGTAAGTGGGGTCGTCGAGGAGGCGCGTGGTCGTGGCAGCAGATGTGTCGGAGACGGTTTCGTTCCGGGCTTCGCCTGCCGAAAAGAAGTTGCTCGAAGAAGTGGCCGAGCATCAGCTCGAGAAGGTGGCCCCGTTCGTTCGCCGGGCCGCCCTTCAGGTCGCACGCGAGTACGTAGACGAGAACGGTGGTGTTGAGACCGTCGTGAAGGACAACCTCGAGCGGCGACAGGCCAGGGCGGAGCAGGAGACGAAGGACGTCGCCCAGCTACTCAAGGCGTTCTTGTAGTCATTGCAGGTAAGCGGGTGCCGGCGCCATGATCTTCGGAGCCGGGACCCGAGGTTCGGCGAAGGAGCGGGGAACGATGAACGGACGCGTGAGCATCAAGCGCTTCGTGACGACAGTGGTCAGCGCTTCTAACTACTTGCGCGCCCGTCGCGTCGCTGCCCACCGGGACCTCGACCGCGCCGACCTCACCGCCCGTGAATTCGTGCGCGGTGCTATGCAGTGGCAGCTCGCAGTACTGGAGCAGACCGAATCTCTTGCTGTGCCGGCACGCTCCTTCCCAACAGGTGCTGAAATCGGCGGTCGACGCGATGACAAGCAGCAAATTGGTCTAGAGAGGAATGGCCGCTGGGATCGGCAGCTCGATATCTCTACGTTTGATTGGAACGACCCAGAATTTATTGAATGCGTCATCGGCAGGCAGTCGTTTGCAACCAAAGCCATAGAGCTGCCGAATAGCGCAATCGAAGTCACTGACCCGGGATGGGCTGACGACGAGTGGGACGTTGATGCACGCGAGTTGGGATTGCGACCCCTGGGGCTCCTGCCAGCATAAGCAAAGCGACCGCAAACTTGTCGTTCATACTCCAGCCAGAAGCTGCTAGAACAAGATCGCGATCTCTCCATCGCCATCCGCGAGGCGGGCCACCGCCCGGCCGCAATGCTTGAGACCATTGACGAACTGACGCATCTGGTCGACGAAGGCGCGCTCAGTCGCCCCGACGCTTGGATAGTTCCCCCGAGCGGCAAGGGCCGCCGGCTCTAATTGGCCCATCGCCCGGACGAGTTCGACACAAAGACCAACAACGATGTCTGTCGTCGTTTCGGCCTTCGTCGCAGCAATCAGGTATAGAAGTTGAATCTTCCGCAGGGATATCCCTGCAACTTCCGACTTTTGGGAAAGGCTGCTTTCGGTGACAGAATCTATCGTATCTAAGGCCAAAGTCAGTGTATTCCCTGTGCCATAGACTTCTTTAAGTAGAGGAAATATCTCGTTTAGCGGTTGCGCCATGCTGGTTAATGCGATCGGCTTGCCGAATCGACTCAGAACACCGCCGTAGATGTCTGCCCAATCATTGGCGAGATCCTCGTCGGGGGCGTCACGGTCGGGAATCTTCAAAGGGCTTCCTGTCTCATAGCCGGAGTCGAATGCCGAGGAGCCTAGTCACGTCGCGTTACCGGCGACACGCTGGTCTGGCAATCTACCGGGACAGGCGCTCGCTTGTGTCGGGGGTGGATGGCGATTACGAGCACGCGTCCCTTGCGTAGCTGGCCAAGCGCCCTTGCGACCTAATCGCTCTGCAGACGGTTCTCACGGCCCAGCCTACGTACGCGATTGAGACCGACGCCTGGCCGGGCGAGCAGGTGTGCCCCGAACGCGGGGCGAGGTGGCCCAGCCGTCGGTTGCCAAGAACGGCCGCCGTCGGCTCACGAGCGGTAAGGCGGGGTGTGCAGCAGCGCTATCTTTCGCAGACGGCGCTGTCGGCCCACTGGCCGAGGTCAGCGGGCTGGCTGAGGTCTTGGTGGATTCGCGTACTGAAGCTCAAAACCATTCGTGGGCCAACTTTCATTCGCCGAGAGTGCGTCAAATCCGCTGCCTTTGACAGTAGTCCAGCTCGGCGGAGGTCAGCAGGGCCTTTTGCAACTCGGTGTGGCCTAGTATTCTCCTCGCCGACCGGGGGGTGATCCTGTACCGGCGGATGGGTCTCGCCAAGTCCTTTCCCGGAGGTACACTCGCCCGCGTATTGAAAGTGACAGATCCGAGGCGCTGCGCGATGAGAATGGCTAGGTTTCGTGTCTTTAGAGCTGGCCGATGCGATAGTCACCAAGTTCCTCACGGGCGGAACGGGTTATGCGCCCTTCGGCGACGGGCTGGACGGCGAGGAGCTATTGCCGGGCACGCTGTATCACTACTACCAGCAGGAAACAGGCAACGCCGCTCAGCCCCAAGTTGCTTTGCTACAGCTGTTCCTGGGTCTAGGTCCGCTCGCCGGGGAACTATGGGATCAGGAAGTCCGCGCTCTGACCCGCATCGCCGACCAGGATCACCCAGCGCTGCCAGTCGTGCTCGACGGAAAGTACGAGGAGCCGACGAGCGAATTGACAGCGCTTGGCGCCCGCCACGGCTTCGGCTACCTCCGCACCGCAGCGGACAAGCCCCTCGGGGCGGCCGGCGTTGCTAAGCTTGCTAATGTCTATCGGGAGCAGCCAGTCGCTGCTCTGCAGCAGTTCTGGTACCTCGCAGATGCCCTGTCCATCTTGCACGACATTCGCATTGCGCACCGGAACGTCTGGCCCGGTTCACTGCAGGTCGAGCCAAAGGCGGACTCTTTCTCCCTGCGCTTGAGTCGCTTCGAGCTCAGCGCGCTGCTGTCAGGCTTAATGGCTTCTCCGCGACGGCATGCCACACGCGACGCTCTGCGCGACATATATCTGCGTCAAGGCAGCGCGGCTCTCATTTATGCTCCTCCTGAGCGGCTGGACTGCCTGCTCGGCAACGGCACGGACTTGGCCGGGCCGGCCGGCGACGTCTTTGGGCTGGGTGTCACCGTGGCCGAGTGGTTCCTTCCACCCGACCATTTTCGCATGGACGGCGAGCCGCAACGTGAGGATGTCGAGAAGGCGCACGAAGGACTTCGCAGTGTCCTCAATGCCGACCCGCCAATCCCGCGCGTTCTCGCACAGCTTCTGGCCTCCATGATCCAGCGCAGCGGGCGGCCCACGTCCGCGGAAGTGGTCAGCGAGCTTGCCGCGTCATACAACAGCATTGCGCGACAGCTGGAGGATTCCCCGGCAAAGCGTCCATACCTCCTCGTGTTCCAGCCTGAGAAGTTCGCCGCGACACTCGGCAGATGGGGCAGTCTCAACCACGACCCGGCGACGCCCGAGGGCGCGAATGAGATCGCGGCCAAGCTGCTGAGCGACACCCGGGAGAACGCGAAGGTCGTACGCCTTAAGGACGGCGCCCTCAAGTACACGCAGCAAGGCGATCCCGAGAGCCGACGAGCCGCGCAGACGACCATCTTCGGGCAGGAGTTCATCTGGTTCTGCCACCGGTACTTCCGCCCGAGTGTGCTGGGAGGGCGCGACCATTACGACGAAGCCCAGATTATTCGCTACGTCGTGCGCCGACGTCAGAATCAGGCCGTCCGTGAGCTGGAATCACAGGCTGACTCTGCGTTTGCCCGTTCCCTGCCGCTGATACAGCCGGTGAGCGATGGCATCGCTCAACTGCAATGGGAGAAACTGCTGCTCGACCGGCCCAGCTGGCTTCCGCTGCTTGACTCAGCCGTCGAAGCTCGGCCAGTCGGCACCGCCGCGGCAAGCTTTCTCGACGCCCTCGACTTCTACCTGAATTACCAGCGCGCCGACCTGGACGCGCGCTGCTACCCCTACCGCCGGGTCGATGCCGGGACGACCCAGCGCGCCGTGTTGGAGTGGGACACCAACCGTGACGTCGACCGCGCCACGGTCGCACAGCCTTTGACCGCGGCACTGCTGACCAATTCTCGCCTTCGCCCCGACTTCGCCGACTTCTTCGCAGCCAACGTTGACGACGGCCTGCGCACGATCCCGCTTGAGGTCTTGACAGACGACCGTGGACGCGTCGGCACGAAAATCGGCGCCTATACGCTGCGCGAGTCATCGAGCCCCCGGCAGATCACCCTCGACACGACGCATCAGCCCGCTGTTCCGGAACGGGGCTGGCTCCGTCTCTCCAGTGACCCCATCAGCGGGTCCATGCTCAACAGGCAGGCCGACGCCCGCGTCGACCTCACCGGCCAAGTCGGCGCCCTGTCGTACCTGCTCGGCAGACGCGGCCTGCAGCAGCGCCGCCGGATAGGCGCACGGGTCAGCGGCGATGTGCAAGGAGAGGGAGACACGGCAATCCGCGACCTCCTCGCGAACGAGACTCTCTACGCGCTGCAAGGGCCGCCAGGTACTGGCAAGACAACCGTCAGCGCGCAGGCCATTGCTGCGTATCTCGATGAGAACAAGACGGACCGCATCCTGGTGACCGCCCAGTCGCACGCAGCGGTGGACAACCTCGCGCTTCGCGTGCTTTCGAATTTGAGGCGCGACGACCCGCAGCTGCGCTCCTTCATTGCCGTCCGCGCGCAGCCATTCAACGAAGACTCCGTGGACCCGCGAATGCGCAAGTACTTCTTCGCCAGGTGCACCGCGCGGTTCATCACCGACATCGACACGCGCCTAGCGGAGCAGCTCTCGGCTGGGACGCTGACCGCTGAGAAAGCCACCGTCGTGCGCGAATGGCGGGCCCAGGCCGGCTCTGCCGTGTTCGAGCTCGCCCGGCGTATCCGCCGGGGCGCGAACCTAGTATTCGCGACGTGCGGCGCCGCTACGCCTAATTCGCTGGCGGACAACGGAAACCTGGAGCCGTTTGACTGGGTCTTGGTAGAGGAGGCAGCGAAGGCGTGGCCGACGGAGCTTGCCATCGCACTTGTGCGCGGGCGGCGCTGGACGCTCGTGGGAGACCAGGCTCAGATTGGTGCGTACGGTCTGGCCGAGGTGCGGCGCTTCCTCGACGCATGCGAGAACGACCCGGCCCCGGAAGTAAAAGCTCATTTCGAGAACCGCAAGTCCTATTTAGAGGCGTTCGAGCTGTTCGACGGTGTGTTCAGGCGCGGCAAGGCCCACGGCTCCTCGCGTCAACTGACCGAGCAGCGCCGGATGCGAGACCCCATCGCGCAGGTAGTCGGCAGCAGCTTCTACCCGCTCTCGGAGCCTGCTAGCGCCGATGAGCTGCCCGCCAGTTCGCTCGTCACGAAGCGCAGTGACGCCTGCGCGTCGCTGCTTCGGCCAGACTGGGTTGGCGACGCGGCGCTTGTCTGGCTTGACACCTCGCACACCCACCAGGACGTCGGGCATTGGTCCAACCCACATGAGGCGATGCTAATTGCCAGGCTGGTGCGCGAGCTGCGCCCGCAGCCCAGCTTCGATCTCGGCCGGGGGAAGTCCGATTCCTTCAAGATCTCGCTCGCCATTCTCACCCCGTACAGGCAGCAGGTCGACGAGATCATCAAGCAGTTGCCCGAGGCCGCCGGAGCCGTGTTCACCGTCGACTCGTTCCAAGGTCGCGAGGCCGACGTGGTCATCGTCTCGCTGGTGCGCGACACGACACGCCCTGGTGCGCCGCACAAGTCTTACGGCCACTTGCTCGACCAGGCCCGCGTCAATGTTGCGCTCAGCCGCGCGCGCGACCGGCTGTTCGTCGTCGGCAGCTTCGACCATTTTGAGCAGGCCCCAGCCCTGCACTGGAACCGCGTGACGAAAGCCGTCCGCGTCCACGGCGAGGTGCGCGCGGCGGGATATTCATGAGCACCGTGTACTTCCCGTGCGAGCCCATCAAAGTCCGTGTCGTGACCGGACTCGCTGACTCTCTCTCGCTCGTCGAGCAATACATCATGCGCAGCGTCGCCGCGGGCGCCGCAAGCGAGCGGGACCTGGCCAACATGCTGGCGTTGCCACACCGGGTTCTCATCGATGCCATAGGCGACCTATGGCGCGCTGGGCACCTCACGATCGATTTCGACACTGACTCCGAAAACATCGCCCTCAGCTCGTCAGCACGTGAGCTTGCCCGTAGCGGGCGCCTCGATCAGGTCGACAGCGCGTTCCAGTCCACTGGTACCCGAGAGCTGCTCTTCGACCCCATCACGGGCCGTGTGCTGTCGCCGCGGGCGCGAGCGCGGCCGCCGCGAGACGGCCGCCTGCGGCTTCCAGGCCGCGCCTCTTTGGCCGACCTGGCGGCCATAAGCCAGCCAGTTCTAATTACCGCGATAGACCAGCTGCTGCGCCGTGAGGAGTTCGAGGGTGTCGCGCCTACTTCAGGGCGCGCAACGGTCCGGACCCTCAACGCTTACCTGGAACCGAGCCAGCTACAGAGTGCTGGCTCCTCGAAGCCTATATATGTCGCAGTCGAGGTCCGCGTCAGCGACGGGGACCTCGGCCTCTCGGTGCTCGTCACCGAGCCGTCACTATCAGCGAGGCAACAAGCCGCGGCAACGAGCTACCTGCAAAACCTCCTGGATGATGCGCCGACCCTCGGTGTCGCCGCCGCTTTGCGGGAGCAGGCGTCCCACGACCCACCTCCGCTGCCCATGCCTCTAGAAGACCTGCTCGACCTGCTCGACAAGCAGGCTGAGCAGGCAGCGTGTTCTCAGCCCGGAAGCCGCCAGCAGGCCCACGACCTAGCCGCGCGCGAATTAGCGAGGGTCAACTCTGCGTTCGCGGCAGCCACGCAGGGCCAGGCGACATTCACAGTGTTAACCGACCCACCCGCCCACCGCACCGCCCTGGTCGGGCTGATTTCATCGGCTCGCACGCAGCTGGTGCTCGCCGCCCCGTGGATCAGTCATGCAGGCCTAAGGCCCCTGCTTGAGCCGATCGCAGAAGCTGTCCGCAAAGGCGTACAGCTGGTGCTGTTGTGGGGCATGAGCCCTGACCAGCAGCTCGACGCCCGCGTGCTACAGGCCATCCAAAACCTGCAGCGGATCGCGAATACGCCTGGCGCTGGGCAGGTCCTTGTGCGCCCAGACACTCCAGCGCGCAGCCACGCCAAGGTCGCAGTGGCGGATGACCGCCGCGCCTTGGTTAGCAGCCACAACTTTCTATCTAGCGGCGAGCATCAGGAGGTAGGGCTGCAGGTAACCGCAGCGGCGGGGTTGCCGTGCGCCGCGATTGATGACCTTCTTGCCTGGGCCGCACACCAAATGCCCGACCCGGAGATGGCCGAGTGCGTGTCGCGGAAGATTCGCGCCGTGCAAGTGACTGGCGAGACGGCGTCGGGCGCGCGCATCGAGCCACCCAGGTTTCGTGCTGCGCTCGACCCCCCAACCGCCCCGCCCGCCGACGTTCAGGCCTGGGCGCTGGCCTGGCGCGGCGCTGCCAAAGAGGCGCGGGCGTTGGCGGTGGGCCTGGCACCCGCGGCCAGCGTGGTGCTGGACAGCATGCACCGCCACCTCGCCGACTTAGCCGTCCGCCAATGCAGCCGACGCCTCGCTTTGGTTTCTGACGGGCTTCAGGGCACCATCCTGGACGCGCCTCTGCGGGCAGCTCTCGTGGCGTGCGCGGAGCGCGGCGTCGAGGTGACTGTCGTGTACGGCAGCCCTGCCGCCGACGGCGACGCCGCCGTCGCCACGCTCGAGGCCGAGGCGCGCAATTCGGGCGTCCACAGCAAGATTGCGATACGACACGTGCCGGATAACCACGCGAAACTTCTCGTGTGGGATGACCAGGCTGTGGTCGGGAGCTTCAATTTCTTGTCCTTTCGGGGCACTGACCGCCGTTCAGCGGCGCTGCGCAACCGGGCCGAGCTCAGCCTTCACGTACACAGCGGCGAGCTGGCTACGCGGCTGCTGCGGTCAGTTGCCCCCGATCGCGCCATCGCAGCGGCGGCAAGCGCCGTCCTAACTCACGTCGAAGCGCCCGGCACTGCCGTGGACGGGTCGGCATCGCGCCTCGCGCAAGACATTCTTGAGCTCGTTCGGCCGGGGCAACCGTCGCGCTCCCTGGCGGCTTTGGTGGGCAGCGCCCAGCGGCCCTTCGCCGTCCTCGACGCGCTTGAGGCCGCAGGCGCGCCAAACGTCGTGCTGGAGCGCGCCGCCGCAGCTGCACTCGCGGGCCACAGCCAGCCTCCTGAGGCAGCGCGCGCGTGGTGGCTCCGGCTTGCCCAGCTGTTGTGGCAGCGGCAGGCGTTTGCAGAGGCGGCGATAGCTCGCTCGGCCGTGGACAGCCCGGATGATGAGCCCTCTCCGTTGGTGGTGAAGGCAGCAGCTGCCGTCGACAGCGAGGCCCTATGCGCGCAGCTCGAGGACGCCGCCCTCGGCGAGGCAATTCCTAGCGCTGATTGCACCGCCTTGGCCGTGCTGGCGGCAGCGTGGTTCACCCACCACGCCGACTACTCGCTGTTAGACCCGATGGGGGTGCTGGCTGCGAACGCGACCGCCCCCGCGCAGCGTCTTGCCGCAGCAACGGCCGCGCTCAGTAATACCGGCCGGTCACTGCCTACGGCTGCTCTACAGGCCAGGCACGCGCGCAATGCGGACCAGGCGGCGATTCTTGCGCAGTGGAAAGCGCTCACCGCGGCCCTGGCGAACTTACAGCTCTACAACGCCAGCTTCGAGGTTGGCAAAGCGATCCTAAAGCACCTGCGCGCTCACCGCGGGTTTCTTGAGCAATTGGCCGACGGCGCTACCAGGCGTGACACCGCCCTGCTTGCAAACTTGCTGCGCGAATATTCGGTCGGAAGTGCCGAGAGCTGGGTTGACCACCTGAGTAGCCAGCTCGGCATTCCACACGTGATGGGGAGAAAGCGCCTGGGTTTCGTCAAGCAGCTTGACAGCGTTGTTGCCCCGACGATTTTTCTCGTTCGTGCCGAGACACAGGACGTTACTGAGCATATTGACACAGCCGCCGAGGAGTGCGCGCGGGAGATCTCAGCCAGCCTGGATGCGCTGGACGCCTCACTGCCCAGTGGCAGTGTGCCGTACAGCTGGCCTTTACTCGAGCACGCTAAAGCCGCTCTGCGGGTGTTGGTGGGCGACGCGGCCGGCCAGCCAACGATTGCGCCCGGAAGTGAGTGGGCTGCTTGTTATCCGCGCCTGGCGCAGGTCGTCATGAGCGATGAGGCAGCCTCGCCAGACGAGCAAGCGCGACGCTTAGCGCGCGATCTCGCAGACGGCCTCGGTCCGCTTGAAGCAACTGCCGATCTTGTCGAGGCCGGCGAGTATCGCCTCGCCGATCTCGTCATTGACGGCCTTTCCGCCACGTCTTCGGTCAGCCATGCCGCCGCTGAGGAGGCGCGCCGCCTGCTTGAAGACGCTGTCCGTATGAGCGCCGCCGCCGCCTCGCGCCGGTGCCACGACCAGAACCGGCGCGCGGTGGCGGTGGGCGTGCTGGAATTGCCTCGCGCCGAGCTGGTCGAGCTGGCGCGAGACCGTCGAGCCGGAGCCGACCACCAGCTGCAAGATCAGCTTGCCGAAATTCAGATTGCAGAGCGGGCCGCCAAGGTCGAGATCCTGGGCGGCCTCGCAGCCGCAGCGCGGCCACAGGGCGACCCATGGCACCGCCAAGTAACCGAGCTCGTAACTCTCGGGGAGCTCGCAGCGGCAAGACGCGTTCTTACCAGCGATCCGGAGCACTTCACAGTGGAGTTGCCCCAGCCATCGGCCGAGGCCGGCTGGCCGTTCCGCGAGCTCTCACTTCGCCGTGCTGCAGACATGTTTACTGACACCGAGCAGCGGCCGGCCGGCCTGACCCCGTTTCTTCCTGCCGCTGACGATTCGGACGCCGCCGGTCTCGTAGCAGCGCTAGGCGCCCTAGCCAGCGAGGAGAGCGGGTCGTCTGAAGCATGGCTGTCAGCAGTTGCCAACCTGGTCGGTGACACACAACAGCGACCGCCCATTACGCCGCGCCTGCTCAGCCTCGATGGGCCAGCCTGGCCTTTGAATTCGCTCGCGCGTCGGACCCTGGTCATGCACACCGCGGTCCCGGGCACCGCCCGCGATGACGGCGTGCCCGAGCAAGCGCTCGCGGAGTCGGCCCACACATGGGAGGTCGAGCTGTCGACAGACCTATTGATGGCCAAGCGTGGCCGGCAAGTCACCATCTCCGTCTCGGATGTCCTCGGCCTGCTGCCGCTGGCAGACGCCGAGCGGCCTCTGCGGCGCCGCCTCCGGCAGCAGCGTTTCCTGCGTCTGGTCTGCCGGCAACTCGACCCGGCCGCAGTGGTAGCGGTCGGCGACTTCGGCGATCCTGGCCGAGTCCCGCTCCAAGTTTGGTGGCTGCTCTACCTGCTCGGCTTTGCCCCCTCTCACGCGCAGGTGTACGCGCTCAGCGAATTCGCCGGCGAGCACCCAGATCTGCTGCGCCTGGCTATCGTTCGCGAGGCCAGACGGGCCCGCGCGGAGAACACGGAGTTCGAGTTCGCAGTCACACTCTCCGATCTCGGATTCGCAGCCGAGGTCGCCGCGAGCGTCCGAGATCAGGTCGGCCTGCCGGCGGCCACAGCTCTGTTCGCGTCACTGCCTCTCGGTTCTGTCAGCAGCGCAGCGGACCTGCAGGTGGCGCTTGAGCTAAGCGACTATGCGCAGCTCGCCGAACTCGCGGTCTCAGACGAGGCCGTTGCGGAGTACGCCCGTCAGCTCATTCAGCACGGCTTCGCCACTGAAGGTGCGGGCAATGAAATGCAACTGTGCAGTTGCGGCGCCATGCGGCTGCTACAGGGCAGCCACGTTGACATTGGGTCGCTTGTATCCATCAGGTGACGAGGCACAGGCTCGCGCTGGACCACAGCATCTCGGTGACAGCAGTGGACTGCGCAGGAGCTCGAGCTTGACCACCCAGCGGCGACAGCAGCTCGCCCGCCCAGGCGTCAGCTTCATCGCCAGTGACGGTCAAGGTCGGCAACCGCTTGTTACTCCTCGTCGCCAGCGTCCACATCGACATGAGCGACGCACATCGATCGGGGCGAATCCAAGCGCTCAGCGCGGCGTTGATGTTCTGCGCCAGTGTCATCGGAGCGCGCCAGCCATATGCTTACGGACCTGTCTGTTACACGCGGGCTGCGCCGCGGGAGATGTGTCCCGGCCATTGAAGAAGGTAGGCGCCGCCCACTGGCCGCGCCACCGCATAACGACGCCATGCCGGGCGACGCCCTGCTGGTCCGATCGCATCGGCATCCGGCGCTACGCACGCCGGCCGGCTCGAGCGGCGAAGTCGTCAAGGGCGGTCAGCACCTCGCGTGCCTGCCACATGCGGTTGCGGCGCAAGCCGGTGAACTCAGTCAGGACGCCGGCCTCAGCGAGCGGGGCGATTGCGCGCTGAGCGTTCTGCGGCGCGATGCCGAGTTCAGCACCGACGGTCGCGGCATCAACGACGGGTTGGCGTAGCAGCAAGTCCGCGACCCGCCACGCCGACGCCCCCTGGCGGGCCTTGATCGTGTCGTTCCAGCGTGCACGGATCTCCCGAAGCGCCGCCACAAGCTGACGTCCGTTCATCGTCGCCTCGAAGGAGGCATCGGCCAGACGCTGAACGATCTTCGAAGGTTCGCCCTCGCGATACGCAGTCAGTGCGTCGAAGTAGGCGTTCGTGTCGGTGAGCAGGCCGGCTGAGACCGGCACTGTGACGTTCTGCGTCAGGCCATAGCCGCGCAACATCGAGTGGATCAGCGCCCGGCCGGTACGCCCGTTGCCGTCAGGAAACGGGTGGATCGTCTCGAACTGCGCATGCGCGATTGCGACCTGGGCCAACAGCGGAATGTCGGTGCGCGTCATGAAGGCGACGAGATCATCGATCAGGGGCTCGACGTGCTCGTGATGCGGGGGGACGAACATCGCCTGATGAGGCCCGAACGAGGTGCCCCCGATCCACACCTGCTCGCCACGCCACCGGCCGGCGATGTCTGGATGCAGGTCGCCGAGCAGCGCAGTATGCATCGTCCGGATCGCATTGGCATCGAGGTGCTCGGCCAGGTCGAGCGCGGCCCTCATCGCCGCGACGTTGCCGACGACCTCGCTGGCGTTGCGGTTCTCAGTGCTGCCGAGCTCGGCCAACGCGATGGCCGTCGCACCCGAGGTCAGGTTCTCGATCATCGCCGACGAGGCCGACTCTGACCGCAGCAGGACGGAAGCGAACAGCGCCACCTCGGCAGCGAGCTCCGCGTCGAAGCGTGCGATCTCGACCGAAGCCTCTTGGGCCATTGCGATTACGTCCATCGGCAGCTGAGGAGTCCGGTCCGCGATCAGCGGAACGACGGCGGCGCGGTACGAGCCCGAGTGCGTGCGGCGGACTCCCGCGGAGACCAGCTCCGGCGGGACCGACGGCGTCCAAGGGCGCAGTTTAGTGCTCAGCTTCGGCCAGCCAGCACCCGAAACCATGGCCGGATCTTAGGCTCATTTATTTGATAACTGATACTAAGGAGCCGTTCTGCGCTCACTCATTCGGACACCCGCCGCGAGCTCGGATGCACCAATGGCTACCAAGGTGGCTACCACGCGATTACCGTTCGATTACTGAGGTGGCTCTAGGCCAACAATTTCGGGTGGAGCTGAGGGGACTCGAACCCCTGACCCCCACACTGCCAGTGTGGTGCGCTACCAGCTGCGCCACAGCCCCTTACCTGACCGCCCGAAACCTCCGAACCGGCCAGCGCAGAACGTTACACGCCGATGCCGAGCGCAGACACACCGGGGACGCCCGTCGGCGACACGCCCGGCGCTTCGAACCCCCGGATTACGGGGATTTTCGAGCCGGAGTCCATACTGGTGCCTGCATCACACACAACGATCAAGGGAGACCTCGTGAACCGCAAGGAACTGGTGGCTGCTGTCGCCGACGCCGCCGACCTCGAGCAGAAGACGGTCGACGCCGTGCTGCGCTCGCTCCAGTCCACCCTCGAGGGCGCCGCGAAGTCGGGCGAGAAGGTCAGTGTGCCCGGCTTCTTCGCCCTCTCCGTCGGCGACCGCGCCGAGCGCGAGGGCCGCAACCCGGCCACCGGCGAGACCATCAAGATCCCGGCCGCCAAGACGGTCAAGCTCGCCGCCGGCAGCGCCCTGAAGGACGCCGCCAACAACAAGTAGGTCCAGACGTCGAAGGCCCGGCCCCGCACACTGCGGGGCCGGGCCTTTGTCGTGCGGGGCGTCGTCAGTTGGATGACTTGGACTTCGCCGCCTTGGCGACGGCCGCGTTGAAGGCCGACAGGGTCGGGCTGATCGACTTGCCGTTCACCTTGACCGTCGGCGTGCCGGTCACGCCGTCCTTCGAGCCCTGCTCCGTCAGCGCCTCGACCAGCGCCTTGTGGTTCTCATTGTTCACGCAGCCCTGGAACGTCGTCAGTGCCGCGCCCGTGATGCCCGCGGCCTTGCCGTAGGACACCAGCTGCGCATCCGTCCGCCCGTTCGACCCCTCGGTGGGCTGCACCTGTTTACCCCCGACCTTGCCGTACAGCACGTTGTGGAACTTCACGAACGTGGCGACCGAGATGTCGGACGCGCAGATCGCGGCGTTGGCCGCGCGGCTGGAGTACCGGTTACCGCTGGACGAGCCGTCCAGGAACGCCAGCAGATGGAAGCGCACCTGCGCCTTGCCGGCCTGCACGTCCTTGTCGACGGTGGACCCGACCGACTTCTCGAAGTCCAGGCAGCGCGGACACTGGAAGTCCTCGTACACGTCGACCGTCGCCGCCGCGGCCTTGCCGTAGACGACGCCGTGGGACACGGTCACGTTCTTGGCGGTGAGCGTGCCCTGGATCTTGGCCCGGCTGCTCTGCACACCGATCCCGATCAGCACGACGAGCACGACCACACCGGCCAACGAGCCGGTGAGCCACCGCCCGCGCGAGCGCGCGTGCTTCTGGCTGGCGGCCACCTGCTGCTCGTACTTCTTGCGTCCCTGCTCGGTGCGCAGCCGCTTGGCCGACGGCATCTCGACCACGTCGTGGCGCGTGATGTACTCGTCGACCGAGATGCGGGTCAGCGCCCACACGACCAGGTAGGCGGCCAGAATCAACAGCCCGACGTCACGCAGGATGTCCAGGACGTACTGGGTGTTGCCGCCGTCGGTGACTCCCCCGCCGCCGAAGCAGCCGCACTCGAGCTGGATGCCGCGCGCCGACGCCTGAATGAGCCCGACGAGGAACACCAGGAACAGCACCCCCGACACGGCGGCGGCGACGCGCGTCACGAGGCCCAGGACGAGCAGTACGCCCAGGGCCAGCTCGAGCACCGGCAGCCCGTACCCGATGCCCCTGGACAGCCACTCGGGCGTCACGTCGTAGGCGCGGACGGCCTGGGTGAACGTCCGTGGCTCGCGCAGCTTCGACCACGCGGCCCAGATCCACACCGCCCCGAGGACGAGACGGGCGACGGTGCCCAACCAGGGGCGGACGGCGTTCCAACTCACGGTCACGAGGGACGATTGTGCCTCAGCCGGCTACGAGCGCTCGGCCGCCACGATCGGCAGGTCGTGGGTGATGGCCTGCTGCTCCGTCGCGCTCTGCAGGAACGACACCCGCGCGTAGTCGTCCGGGCCGTAGAGCAGCAGCTGCGCGGAGTGCGTCTGGCCATCGTCCTCGGCCAGGGTGATGTGCGCCGACGCCTGCGCCGCGTCGACCTGCTGCTGGGTCCCGCGCAGGCCGACGAAGGTGGCCTTGCTGCCGCGGTCGAAGTTGCCCAGCCACTGGGCGATGACCGGCCCGGTGTCGCGCTTCACGTCCGTCGACACGAACACGACCATCGTCTTCTTCGCCACGGCCGCCGGCACCTTCTTCAGCGCCATGGACGCGTCGGCGAGCGTGGTCGGGCAGACGTCCGGGCAATTCGTGTAGCCGAAGAACAGCAGCGTCGGACGGCCGCGGGTGGCGGTGCCGAACGCGAACGGCTTGCCGGCGGTGTCCGTCAGGGTGAACGACGGCCGCGGCTGCGCCGGGGTGAGCCCGAAGCCCTGGTACTTGCCGGACCCGCTCTGGTCGTTCAGTTGCGACGCCTGGGCGCTCTTGGCGCCGGAGCCGCCCGACCCGCTGCTCGAGCAGCCCGCGACCACCAGCCCCAGAACGAGCAGCAGCGCGAGGACGACGGTGGGGCGCTTCACTAGTGGTCTCCCATGTTCATGGACATACTCGATGATGCGGACGGCCCGGCACCCGCCGGCGCAGGGGCCCCAACGGCAATGACCGGCGCCACCACGTTGACGGTGCCGGCCTTCTCGAACTGCAGCGTCATGTCGACCGTCTGCCCGGCCTTCACCGGCCCGAACAGCTGACCGATCATCACGTGGCCGTTGCCGGTGCTGAGCACCAACCTGCCGTGGGCCGGGACCACGACACCGTTGGCGCCCACCGGAGCCATCCCGCCGCCCACGGTGCCCACGTGCAGCACCGCACTCGCCCCGGCCCCGGTCTGCACGGACACCAGCCGGTCGGGTGCGGACGTCGTGTTGTAGACGGTGAAGTAGCCGGCGGCGAGCTTCGTCGGGGGCACCGGTGCGCGGACGTACGCGCCCACCACCGACACCTGCCCCGGGCCGCTCGACGTATCCGCCCGGCTCGGCGAGGTCTGGCCGACGGCGAACCCGGCCACGCCGAGCCCCGCGACCAGCACCGCACCGGCCACCGCGAGGGCGGAGATCTTCACGTGCGGCCTTTCGCTCGTCCGACCACGACCAGTCCGAGGGCACCGACCGCGACCACCAAGGCGATGATCGACAGCACGACCGGACCGGTGTTGCTGCTTCCTCCGTCCGAGTGTCCGCCTGCCGCCTGTGGTGTCGCCGTGACCCCCGCCTCGCTCGACCCGCTCGACCCGCCCGATCCACTCGACGCGAGCTGCAGCACGGGTGCCGGGTGATCGGGTTCGTCGCTGCTGCCCGGCGCGGGTGTCTCGATCCAGCGCACCACCGAGCCGTTGCTGTAGGTCTGGATGGCCTTGAACGTCAGCGACTTCGCCTTGGGCAGCTGCCCGGCGATGATCGTGAACTCGCCGTACTCCCCCGGCTTGAGTCCGCCGCCCTTCGCCGCCGTCCAGGTGATCTGCGAGACCGCCTCGGTGATGTCGCCGTCGTCGGTCTTGATCGGCGTCTGCAGCTTGGCCGTCTGCTCGGTGTGCGTCCAGCCGGCGATCGGCGCGATGTCGATGGACGCGATCGGCGTGCTCGTCGGCATCTGAACCGTGACGCCGACGGTGTTGGCGTCCTCCTCGACCGGCACCCGGAAGGTGATCTCCTGGTCGCCGCCGCCGCTGGTGGCGCCGGGTGCGGTGACCGTCACGTGTGCGAACGCCGATGCGCTCAGGACGAACAGCAGCCCCAACGCCCCCAGCAGGGCGACGGTGACGGTGCGCAGGCGGTGCATGGGACTCCTTCGGAGAGTGGGTTGCGGGTCAGTACAGGCTGAGGACGACGTCGGTGGTGGTGGCGTCGAAGCGGGACGTGGTGATGACGAGGTCGATCTCCCAGCGCCCGGCCACCGGCAGGTCGGCGCTGCCGTTGAAGCTGCGCGCACCCGCCTTGGTGAGCTTCACCGGGATGGGGCCGATCTGCTTGGCCTTCTGGGTGGCGGTGGCGCTGACCTGCGTCGGGGTCCTGCCCTCGACGTCGACGGTCAGCTGGACGTTGCCGTGGGTGCCCGGGTCGGACGTGACGGTGACCGACGCACCACTGCCGAGCGACGCCGTCCTGCTGATCGGCTCGCGGTGCTGCGCGGCCAAGGCCTCGGTGCCGCGGGGCTCGGCGACCAGCACGCTCGTCAACCCGAGCACGACGAGGGCGACCAGCGCCTCGACGTAGACGGAGCGACGCAGCCGTTCGGTGTCGGTCGCCTCGGCCACGTCCTGATCGGGGTCGTCTGCGGGGTCAACGCCGTCGGAGTCGGTCTGCTCGGGCTCGTCGTCGAGGTCGGCGGAGTCGTCGCTCTCGAAGTTCGTATCGCTCCCGTCGTCGAGCGTGTCGCTTCCGTCGTCGAGCTCGGTCTCGGCCGTCATCGCGTACGCGACCTGCGGGTGCCGGAACCGGCGGCGCACGACCCCACGCGAGAGGTAGGCCAGCGCCATCAGAGCCAGGAACAGCACGACCTTGCCGGTGACGAGCAGGCCGTAGGTCGTGCCGAGGATGGCGTCGAGCGAGCCGATGCCACGCCAGGCGGCGTACGTGCCCGACCCGGCGAGCACGACCGCCGAGGTGAAGGCGGCGGTCGAGAAGACGGGCAGCACCTCGCGCAGTTCGGCCGGTTCGCGACGCGGGAGCACGGCCAGCACGAGCACGACGAGCCCGCCGACCCACGTCATCATGGCCAGCAGGTGCAGCATGTCGACCGGGATCGACAGCCAGTTCGGCGACGTCGTGTCCGCGTGCCCGCCGGCCGAGACGGTGAACACCGCTCCGACGGCCAGCACGCCCGCCGCGCTCTCCCACGGCGCCCGCTCGGCACCGGTGCGCAACGACCGCGCCAGCACAAGCGCAAGCGCCCCGAGCAGCACGAGGCGGACGCTGTGCAGTTGGCCGTAGTCGGTGCGCAGGGTCGATTGGAGCACCGACCAGTGCGTCACCCCGGACGGTGCGTCGCCTGCGGTGTAGGGGCCCTGGAGCAGCAGTTCGAGCGCGGCGCCGAGCGCAGCCGCGCCCCAGCCGGTCCAGACGATGCGGCGGGCGCGAGCGTCGTCGCGGCCCGCCACCCACACCGTCAGCAGCAGCCACACGCCGCCCAGCAGCGCCAGGCCGCCGTAGGTGATCCAGCGGGCGACGTCGAACAGCGTGCCGGTCGCGCCGTTCGACGCGTTGCCGACGCCGACGCTGCCCCGGGCCAGCGCGCCGTTGCCGACGACGAAACGGATGGTGCCGGCGACGGGATGCGAGTCGGCGCTGACGACGCGGAAGCTCGCCGTGTACGTGCCGTCGCCGAGGCCGCCCTGCAGCCGGTCGACAACCTTGGTCGCGTCGCCGCCCGGGTGCGAGGCGGCGCCGGCGTCGACGCGCTTGCCGCTGCCGTTCGTGACGTGCAGGTAGCCGATGCCGCCCAGCCCGACGTTCTCGTCGAAAACGATCGTCACGCTGCTCGGTGCCTTCGCCAGGCGCGACCCGTCGGCCGGCGTCGAGGTGACGACGGTGGCGTGCGCCTCGGCCGGCGCGGCGAGCAGCAGCCCGCCGCCGATCAGCGCGAGCAGCAGCAGGACGAGACGTTTCACGCGACCGTCCGCAGGTCGGTCGGCCCGTCGTCCTCGTCACGGACGGCCACCGCGGTCGGGGCGGGGCGGATCGCTCGTTCGGTGCGGTCGAGCAGGATCAGCAGGACGAGCCCGGCCAGGGCCGCCAGATGGGTGGCCAGCCGGTCCAGGGTGACCGCACCGGTCGCGACATCGTGCACCGACAGCACGCCCAGGACGACCAGGAACGTGCCCAGCAGCGGCACGAGCCCCGCGGCGCGACGGGGCAGCCAGGCCGCGGCGAGAAACGCGGCACCGATGGCCAGGTTCCACGCCGCCATCTCGTGGGCGCCGTGCATCGACATGGCCATGCCGATGCTGTCGCCGAGCAGGGCGGGCAGGCCGACCGCGAGCTGCACGAGCCCGGCGACGACGAGCCCGATGCGCAGTGCCGTGCGGCGACGGTGCACGCGGCGGACGGGCAGGACGACACCGGCCACGATGCGGTCCGCAAGGTCGGGTACCGGGGTGGCGTCGAGGCGGACCGTCCGCGTCACGAGCTCGGTCTCGGCGATCCACCGGGCACAGCCCGGGCAGCCCGACACGTGGGTCTCGAGGGCGGACGTCGACATGCCAAGCGGCTCGCCGTCCATCCGCGCGGACGCCGCGGTCCGGTACCGGTCGCACTTCACAAACGCTGTAGTCGCGCGGGCGGCGCTCATAGTTCCCGCGTAACTTCATCTTTCGAGATGGACGACGACCCGGACGAGATCACCGCGCTGGCGCTGCGAGCCCGCCGCGGCGACACCGCTGCCGCGACGGCGTTCGTCCGCGCCACGCAGGCCGACGTCTGGCGGCTCTGCGCCGCGCTGGGTTCTCCGCAGCAGGCCGACGACCTGACCCAGGACACCTACGCCCGGGCGTTCTCGTCGCTGCACCGGTTCGTCGGGCGCTCCTCGGCGCGGACGTGGCTGCTGTCCATCGCCCGCCGGGCCTGCGCCGACGCGGTGCGCTCGGCCGTCCGGTCCCGACGCGAGCCCCCGTCCTGGGCGTCCGCCGGGGCCTCCGTCGCGCCGGACCACTCCGGTGGGGTGGCGATGCGAATGCTCGTGTCGTCGCTGGATCCGGCCCGTCGGGAGGCGTTCGTCCTCACCCAGGTGCTCGGGTTGTCCTACGCGGAGGCCGCCGACGTACTGTCGTGCCCCATCGGGACGATCCGTTCACGCGTGGCGCGGGCCCGCAACGACCTGCTGGACGGGCTGGGCGATCAGGCCGCGTCGCTGGGCTGAGTCTTCCGGGCGTCGCGGGTGACGAAGTGCTCGGCGACGAACGACATCGTGGGGATCGTTCCGGCGAGCATGACAAGGCCGTAGCGGGCCAGCGGCCAGCGCAGCTTGATGCCGAGGTAGGCCGTCGCCAGCACGTAGATGACGAACAACCAGCCGTGGGCGACCCAGAGGTAGCCGGTCCAGGGCTCGACGTCGACGCTGGTGCCGTACTTGAAGATCAGTGAGATGCAGCCGGCGATGAGCACGACGCCGGTCACGAAGGCCATGATCCGGTAGCGCAACAGGCCTCCGCGGGCCTGCTCGAGCTGCTGCGCGGTGACGGGCGGTTGGGTGACGCCCAGCACGCTGGGTGCACGGGTGTCGCGCGGGGCCTGGGTCACGAGGTCGACGGTAGACGGACGACGGGCCGGAACGCGTGCCGGGCTCGGCAAAATGACAACCGCACCCACCCCCGTTGTCGTCGGACAGCTGTCTGACCGAACGACCGGGGGTGTCCGTCTTCTCGCCCGGTCGTGGACCGGCTCGACGCGCTCATGAGCGGCATCGGCCGCTCCGCGTCTGTGTCACGGCGTATTACACGTCTCGTCTGTAGACCACCGCTCACCGCTTGCGGGTCGGGAACTGCCTTCTGCCGTCCGGTGGCCGGCTCTCGCGGCTGCTTGTCGCCACCACGGGGCACCAGGCGCAGCACCGAGGGTGTTCGGTCACTTGGGGCCGGCGCCTGTGGACAACACATGCGCGAGGGGGCCGCACGTGACAAGATTTGGCGCGTGCGCGCGTGGCGGATTGTCCCGATTGCCCTGGTTCTAACCGGGGCCGTCGCGTGCACGGGCGGGTCCGGGGGTGACAAGACCGATCCGGCCACACCAAGTCCGACGAGTTCGGCTGTGTCCTCGCCCTCCTCGACGCCACCGAGCACCTCGGCGCAGCCCACGACGACCGCCCCGAGCGTGGCGACGACAGGCCCCAACGTCCGCCCCGGCGAAAAACCGCCGACATTGCCTACTGCTTTAGATACAAACCGTGGGGCACTCGACTACGCACGCTATTGGTTTCGCGCTCTGGATTGGGCTTACGCGACAACCGACTCAGCGCTAGCTCGAACGGTCTATGTGTCCTCGTGCACAGATTGCACGCACTTCTTGAGCAAATCGATCGATGAGATTGCAAAGGCCAATGAGCACTTCAAGGGAGGGCGGATATCAATTCAGTCGACGACGCTCGCCCCTAACGACGGCAGAGATGGGTCGTCGCAAGCGGTCGATGTGAGGATATTGCAGGGAGCTGCCACGATCGTGGACGCCCACGGCCGAACCACAGACCGAATGCCAGCGACTGGTGTCGTCGAGTTCCGTTCATGGTTGAAATGGACGGGAACGCGCTGGGTCCTCGTGGACTGGAAGACCGCTGTGTCATGAAAGCGATTTTGATGACCGCGCTGCTTCTTTTTGGCGTATCTGGAGCTGTGCTAACCACCGATCAAGCTGCATATGCCGACCCTTGCGCAACCAGCCGACTTCTAAACGGCTGCGCGAAACCGGGCGCGATCTCGATCGGCGGACGTCAGGGCACAAGCGCCGGTCGGTCAAGCCACGGAGCCGGAACCGCCCCTCCCGGCACACTTCAATCGCTCGCATGCGGGGCCAGAACTGCCAGCGATCTTGCGGGACTTGGCGATGCACAAGCTGCGGCCGATGCAGGCGAGTGTCCTCAGACGGCGGTGGACTGCCGCAAGGGCGACCCGAAGACAACCAACGCCGCGCTCCAGGTACAGAAACAAGCCGACGGCACCTGGACCCTCAACGGCTCGACCTGCACCCGGCCGGCAAAACCCGTCGTCACCGCGGCGATGGTCCGCGACCGGGTCGTGCGCCTCATCCCGTCCGCCAGCCTCGGCCTCGCGCCACACGACTCCACACTCGTCAACATCCAGACGATCATGTGGGTCAACGCGCCGAAGAACCGCACCCTGGCCCCGCTCACCATCCTCGGACAGCGGGTCACCGTCACCCTGACGCTCGACCACGTCGACTGGAGCTTCGGCGACGGCCAGAACACGACGACGACCAGCCCCGGCCGGGCCTACGACAACGCCCACCACCCCTGCCGGACCCGCACCTGCCCCGGCTACTTCGGCCACGTCTACACCCGTAGCGGCTCCCGCACCCTGCACGCCACGGCATCCTGGACCGCCCGCTTCAGCGTCAACGGCGCGGCCGCCGTCGCCATCCCGGGCACCGTCGCCGGGCCGACCGCCGCCTCCGGCCTCGCCGTCAAGCAGGCCCGTTCCGTACTCGTACCGAACCCCGGCCAGCACTGACATTTAGAACGCCTGTTTGATAGTGTCGTGGCCATGACGGCCTTCCAGGCATCACTGCTCGATCTCGTCGACGAGGTCCGCGTCACCGCGCTGGCGCCCACCCGCACCACCCTGTCGAACGGCGCCTGGATCGACGTCCAGGAGCATTGGATCCACGGTGCCGACACCCTGTTCGACCGGCTGCGCGACACCGTGGAATGGCACGCCGAACGCCGGCCCATGTACGACAAGGTGGTCGACGTCCCCCGCCTGCTGCACTTCGTCGACGAGCAACACGAGCTGCCCGACCCCGCGCTCGTCACCGCCAAGCAGCGTCTCGACCGGCACTACGCCGCCGAGCTCGGCGAGCCGTTCACCACGGCCGGCCTCTGCCACTACCGCGACGGCCACGACAGCGTTGCCTGGCACGGCGACCGCATCGGCCGCGGCAGCAAGCACGACACGATGGTCGCGATCATCGTCCTCGGCGCGCCCCGCGCTCTCCTGCTGCGGCCGCGCCCGGGCGTCGGCGACCCCAGCCGCACGCTGCGCCTCGACCTCGGCCACGGCGACCTCGTCGTGATGGGCGGCAGCTGCCAGCGCACCTGGGAGCACGCCGTGCCCAAGACCGCCAAGCCCGTCGGCCCGCGCATCAGCGTCCAGTTCCGCCCGCGCGGGGTGCGCTGAGCCCCGCCGCGGCGTGCCTTCGGCCTACGGAGCGCGCCGGGGCAGTGGCGCTGAACCCGGTCCGTCGAGCCACGCCTGCAACAGGTCGTCGTGCTCCCCCACCGCGGGCGGAGCCACCGCCTCGGCCACCTCGCTCGCGGAGTACCGCACCGGGTGCCGCACCTGGCGGCCGTCGCCCACCTCGACCAACGGCGACAGCCCACACGCCTCGGCCCGGTCGATCGCCGACCCGACGTCACCGACCAGGCCGGCCGGGACGCCGGCCGCGGTCAGCAGCTCTTCGAGGTCACCGGCGGAGAAAGCGACGGTCCGCTTCTCCAGCGCCGGGATCAGCTCCGTGCGGTGATTGACACGGTCCCCGTTGTGCACGAACCGGGGGTCCGACGCCAGCTCCGGGAGGCCCAGCACCGACACCAGCCGTGCGAACTGCCCGTCGTTGCCGCACGCCACGGCCAACGGCCCGTCCGCGCACCGTACTGTCTGGTACGGAACGACCGACGGGTGCGCGTTGCCCATCCGTCCGGGCGAGACGCCGGTGGTCAGATACCCGGCCGCCTGGTTCACGAGACCGCTCAGCAGGCTCGACAACAGCTCGACCTGGACGTGCTGGCCGCGGCCGGTCTGAGCACGGGCAGTGAGCGCCGCCAGGATCCCGATCACGGCATCCTTGCCGGTGAGCACGTCGACGACGGCCACGCCCACCTTCATCGGTTCGCCGTCGGCGTCACCGGTGACGCTCATCAGCCCGCCGACGGCCTGCACCAGGAAGTCGTAGCCCGGCCGGTCGCTGCCCTGCGCGGCGCCGAACCCGGTGATCGAGCAGTACACGGCCCGCGGGTTCCGCGCGGCCACGCTCGCGTAGTCCAACCCGAAGCGGGCCAGCGACCCCGGCCGGTAGTTCTCGATCACGACATCGGCCCGGGACGCCAGCGTCACCGCCCGCGCCCTGTCACGCTGGTCGGCCAGGTCGAGCGCCACGCTGTACTTGCTGCGGTTCGCGCACTCCTAGTACGCCGACGAGGTCGCCGTCCACGGCGGGCCCCACGCGCGGCTCTCGTCCCCGGTGCCCGGCCGCTCGACCTTGACGACCGTTGCGCCCAGATCGGCCAACGTCATCGCCGCCATCGGTCCGGCCAGCACGCGGCTGAAGTCGGCGACCAGCACGCCCTCGAGCGGTGAGGTCACCCGCGCGACTCCAACGTCTGCTTGAGCTGGTCGAGGGTGCGGCGGATGTTGCGGGTGTTGAACTCGGCGAAGGTCGATCGGGTCGCCACCTTGTCGAACAGCGCCGCGCCGCGGTCGCCCCACGAGCGCCCGTCGACCCAGGTCTCCACGACGCGGGTGCCGCCCCCGTCCGGGGTCAGGTCGTAGGACCACGACGCAATCGGGGCCTTAAGGACGGGCCGGCGCACGCCGATGGCCTCGACGTCGAACGCGAAGCGCGACGCGGGTTCGAACGCCGTCACCCGGCATCGGGTGACCCACCGCATCCAGCCGCGCCGGTTGCGGCCGACGAACGTCGACCCGACCGCCAGCTCGCCGTCTCCATCGAGGCGGGCGCCGCGGTTCTCCGGGCTCCACCGGCCGGTCTGCGTCGGGTCGCTGACCGCCGCGAACACCACCTCGGGCGGCGCGTCGATGACAACGCTCTGCGACACGGTCTTGGTTCGGCTCACGGATGTCCCCCGGAACGTCGGTCGGCGATCCCGCCGACGCTAACCGACCGGGACCTCGACGCTGCACACAGCGTCGAGGTCCCTGTCGGAAAACCCCTGGGTGCAGGGCCGTCCGACTGCCACAGTGAGCAACAGCCCGGTGACAGCAGGAGACCGGTGACGACGGGAAACCAGTGACGACGAGAGGTCCGGTGACGAGAGCGACGACGACCGGCATCGCCTACGACCGTGAAGGACCGACGGACGCGCAGGCGGTGCTGCTCCTGCACGCCGGGGTGGCCGACCGCCGGATGTGGGACGACCACTTCGCCACGCTGACGGCCGAGTTCGACGTCGTCCGGCTCGACCTGCGCGGCTTCGGCGCGTCCGATCGTCAGCCGGCCGAGGCGCTGTCCGCGGTCGGCGACGTCGTAGACACCCTGACCGAGCTGGACATCACGGGATGTCACGTCGTCGGTGCGTCGCTCGGGGCCGGCGTCGCGGTCGAGGTCGCGCTCACCCGGCCCGACCTCGTCACCTCGTTGCTGCTGGCCGCGCCCGGCGGCTCGCTGCTCACCGAGGCGACCCCCGACCTGATGGCGTTCTTCGCGGCCGAGCGCGCAGCACTCGGGGATCACGACCTGGACCGCGCGGTGGAGGCCAACCTGGCGACCTGGGTGGACGGACCCCGTCGCGGACCCGGCGACGTCGACGCCGGGTTACGAGCAGCGGTGGGGCAGATGCAGCGCCGGGCCTTCGAGATCAGCGCGGGCTGGGGTGACGTCGAGGAGGTCGAGCTCGACCCGCCGACGGCGAGCAGGCTGGCGGAGGTCTCGGCGCCCACGCTCGTCCTGTCGGGCGCCCTCGACCTAGACACCTGCCTGCTCGCCGCCGACGCCGTGGCCGACACCATCCCGGGCGCGCGCCGGGTCGACTGGGGCGATGCGGGACACCTGCCGTCGCTGGAACGGCCGGCGGACTTCGCGGCCCTGCTCCGCGGCTGGCTCGTCGAACACGATCGGCATCCGACGTAGCCGAGCGCGACGAAGGCCCCGCACCGTGACGGTGCGGGGCCTTCGGTCTCGGGGTGGAGGTGGCGGGAATCGAACCCGCGTCCTCCGCCGCTTCAACAGGGCTTCTCCGGGCGCAGTGTGCAGCTGCCTCTACTCGGCCCCCGACGATCACGCACACAAGTCGTCGGTGACGGGCCCAGCCACTGTTGGTTGTCCCGATCCCATCCGTGGCCGGTGGGGACGGTGAGTCACCTAGCTGATGCCAGGACCCGGGCCGGTGACACTCCCGGACTGACAGACTTGCTCAGGCTGTACTAGGCAGCAAGAGCGAAGTCGGCGCGACTCTCGTCGGCGCTTATTTTGTTTGTATCGCTTTTTTTACGAGGTCAGCAATACGGTCCTCGGCCCGCTTCACCTGTCTCGACGAACAGAGTCGAGACCATTCACCCCCTCGTGCGGAACTGTTCCGCAACCCCATCAGCCTAGTGCAGCGGGCAAGTCAGGGGCGCCGATGAGCCGGGCGCCGTTGTCCCAGCAGACGGCGCGGAGCCAGTCGTCGCCGAGCCCGAAGCGTTCGAGGGCGTCCAATTGCTCGGCGTAGGGGTACGGGATGTTCGGGAAGTCGGCGCCGAGGACGACGCGGTCCTGCAGCTCGCCGAACGCGGCCACGACGTCGGCCGGTAGCGGCGCGAGGTCCTCGAGGTACGCGGTGCCCACCATGGTGGTGTCGAGGTGGACGTTCGGGTACCGGCGCGCCAGCGCCACGTGCTCCGCGTACTCGGGGGCACCGGCGTGGGCGATCACCGCGGTGAGCGTGGGGTGCGCGGCCAGGACCTCGCCGATCGGGCCCGGGCCGGTGTGCGCGCCGGGCATCGGGCCACTGCCGCAGTGCACGACGACCGGCGTCCCCGCCTCGGCGAGCAGCCCCCACACCGGGGCGAGCAGCGGGTCGCGGGGGTCGTAGGCGCCGACCTGCACGTGCGCCTTGAAGATCACGGTGCCGGCCTCGACGGCCTCGCGGACGTAGCGCTCCGCCGACGGTTCGGGGAAGAACGTGCCGGTGGGGACGCATCCGAGCGTGCGCGCCGCGAAGTCCCGCGCCCACGTCGACAGGGACTCGGCCATGTCCGGCTTGTGCGGGTAGAGCAGTGCCGAGAACCGGCGCACACCGAGGGCGTGCAGCTGCGCGACCCGCTCGGCCTCGGTGCCGCGGTAGGTGATGGGCCAGGCCCGGCCGAAGCTCTCGGCAACGTTGTCGAAGTAGTTCCAGACCGCACGCATGACCCGGTCGGGCATGAAGTGCACGTGGACGTCGATCATGCCCGGCAGCCCCAGCCGCTGCCACCAGGCCGGGACGTCGCTGTCCTGCATCACGCGCAGTCCTGCATCAAGCACAGCCGGGCATCAGACGCAGCCCCGCATCAGTCGGAGCCCTTCTGGCGCCTGCCCAGGGCGCGGGCCACCTCGCGGTCGGCGTCGCGGCGGGCAAGGTCCTGCCGCTTGTCGTAGGTGCGCTTGCCCTTGGCCAGCGCGATCTCGACCTTGACCTTGCCGCCGGTGAAGTACAGCGACAGCGGGACCAGGGTCAGCCCGGACTCCTTGGTCTTGCCGACCAGACGCTCGATCTCGCCCCGGTGCAGCAGCAGCTTGCGCACCCGGCGCGGCTCGTGGTTGGTCCAGCTTCCGTGGGTGTACTCGGGGATGTGCACGTTGTGCAGGAACGCCTCGCCGCTGTCGATGGTGGCGAACCCGTCGACGAGCGACGCCCGCCCGAGCCGCAGCGACTTGACCTCGGTGCCGGTCAGCACCAGACCCGCCTCGTAGGTGTCCAGGACGCTGTAGTCGTGCCGGGCCTTGCGGTTCTGCGCGATGACGGTGCGGCCGGACTCCCGGTTGCTGGAAGCGGGTGCGGCGGCCATTCCTACAGTCTGACGTACAGGCGCAACGTGGCTATCGCGACGACCGCGGACAGCACGATGCCCGAGATCAGACCGATGCCGCTGGCCACCAGCAAGTCGTTGGTGGTCAGGTTCGGGATCACGCCGTTCTTGGTCTGGGTCGCGAACACGTCGTTCAGTGCGTAGTGCTTCCCGACCGCGACCAGACCGAAGGCGATCAACCCACCGACCGCCGAGGCGATGATCGCCTCGATCATGAACGGCAACTCGGTCATCAGGCGGGACGCGCCGACCAATCTCATGATCGACGTCTCGTTGCGACGTTGCTGGGCCGCGACCTGGATGGTGTTGGCGATCAGCAGGATCGACGCGATGAGCACGACGGCGGCGATGACGATGGAGAAGATCCGCGCCGCGTCGATGATGTCCAGGAGGCTGCGGATGGTGTCGATCTGGTTGTTCACGACCGAGACCCCGGCGACCGAGGAGAACGTCCGCGCGAACTTGTCGTAGTCCTTGCCGATGTCCTTGAGCTTGACCGTGAACGACGCCGGCAGGTCACCGACCTTCGACTGCGCCAGCACCCGCTCGGACGCGGTCTCCTTGAGCCGGTTGAACTGCTGGCGCTCCGAGACGTAGGACACGCCGGTCACGTCGGGATAGGCCTTGAGCTCCCGCTCGATCGTCGCGGTCTGCGCGGCCGTCGTCCGGCCTGTGCACGGGGCGTCGTAGACCTTGGCGCACAGGTACACCGAGGTGTTCAGCTTGCCCTCGTAGTTCGACTTGAAGCGGGAGATCTCGATGTTGGCCAGGATCGCGGTGCCCACGAAGGCCAGCGCGATCGCGGTGCTGAGCACCAGCGCGATCGTCATCGTCAGGTTTCGGCGGAGGCCGATACCGACTCCGGACATCACGAAATTGGCGCGCATTACGTCCTCACTGATCGGGTGTGGCTACAGGCGTCGGACCGGAGGTCGACGCCGGCGGTGCGGTCATCGAAGCGGCGGCCGTTACCGGCCGACCCCGTAGACCCCGCGGTTCTGGTCGCGGATCACCGTGCCGTTGTCCAGTTCGATGACCCGTCGACGCATGGCGTCGACGATGTTGTTGTCGTGCGTGGCCATGACGACCGTGGTGCCCGTGCGATTGATGCGCTCGAGCAGGCTCATGATGCCCTGGCTGGTGTCGGGATCGAGGTTGCCGGTGGGCTCGTCGGCCAGCAGCACGAGCGGTCGGTTGACGAACGCCCGAGCGATCGCGACGCGCTGCTGCTCACCGCCGGACAGCTCGGTGGGCATCCGCTTGGCCTTGCCGGACAGCCCGACGAGGTCGAGCACCTCCGGCACCGTGCGCTTGATCGCCTTCGGCGATTTGTTGATCACCTCGAGCGCGAACGACACGTTCTGGTAGACGTTCTTCTTCGGCAGCAGGCGGAAGTCCTGGAACACGCAGCCGATCTTGCGGCGCAGGTCGGGGACCTTGCGGCCGGGCAGCTTGCCGACGTTGCGGCTGTCGACGGTGATGACGCCCTTGGTGGGAAGTTCCTCACGCAGCACCAGGCGCAGCACCGTCGATTTCCCGGAGCCAGACTGGCCGATGAGGAAGACGAACTCGCCCTTGTCGATGTCGATGGACACCTGGTCGAGGGCGGGGCGGGCGCCGGCGGGGTAGACCTTGGAGACGTTCTCGAGCCGGATCACGAGGACCGAGGTTACCGAATGGTTATCTGACGCCAGGTGAGGCTGGCCCGCGGAATCACAGGTTTGGCCGCGATTCGTCCGATATGCCCGACGCGCCGGTCGTCGTCAGGACGCAGTGGCCTCGGCGCTGCGGCGCCAGCGGATGCCGGCCTCGATGAACCCGTCGATGTCGCCGTCGAGCACGGCCTGCGGGTTGCCCACCTCGAACTCCGTCCGCAGGTCCTTGACCATCTGGTACGGGTGCAGGACGTAGCTGCGCATCTGGTTGCCCCATGAGTTGCTGCCGTCCTTGAGCGCGTCGAGCGCGCTGCGCTGCTCCTCACGACGGCGCTCGAGCAGCCGCGCCTGCAGCACGGCCATGGCCGACGCGCGGTTCTGGATCTGGCTGCGCTCGTTCTGGCAGGTGACGACGATGCCGGTCGGCAGGTGGGTGAGCCGCACCGCGGAGTCGGTGGTGTTGACGCCCTGGCCGCCCTTGCCGGAGCTGCGGTACACGTCGACCCGCAGGTCGTCGTCCGGGATGTCGACGTGGTCGGACTGCTCGACCACGGGCAGGACCTCGACGCCGACGAAGCTGGTCTGACGCCGCCCCTGGTTGTCGAAGGGGCTGATCCGTACCAGCCGATGGGTGCCCTGCTCGACCGAGAGCGTGCCGTAGGCGTACGGCGCCTTGACCTGGATGGTCGCCGACTTGATGCCGGCCTCCTCGGCGTAGGACGTGTCCAGCGCCTCGATGGTGTAGTTGTGCCGCTCGGCCCAGCGCGCGTACATGCGCAGCAGCATCTCGGCGAAGTCGGCGGCGTCGACGCCCCCGGCCTCGGAGCGGATCGTCATCAGGGCCTCGCGGGCGTCGTACTCGCCGGCGAGCAGCGTGCGCACCTCGAGTTCGTCGACGGCCCTCTGCAGGCCGCTGAGCTCGTTCTCGGCCTCGGCGCGGGAGTCGGCGTCGTTCATCTCCTCGGCGAGGTCCCACAGCGTCTGGGTGTCCTCGAGCCGGCGACGCAGGTCCTCGACGCGCCGGATCTCGCTCTGCACGTAAGACATGCGGGAGGTGACACGCTGCGCGTTCTCGACGTCGTCCCAGAGATCGGGCTGCGAGGCGTCGGCCTCGAGCGCGCTGAGTTCGGAGCGCAGGGTCGGGACGTCCACGACCGACTCGATGGTGGCGAGGGTCGCGGACAGTTCCTTGAGATCGGCGGGGACGTCCACGACCGCTCAGCCTACGCGGGTGTCACCTACCTCGAACCCGTTCGTACAACCGCCCGGGCCCGGGGAGCGGCAGCCGCCGGAAATGCGCGCGCAGGTAGGCCTGGGCGGGGCCGTCGGTCGGGAACTGTGGGGTCACGCGCGGCTGCAGGTAGACGAAGTCGGCGTGCCGGTAAGCGTTCAGCCACACCCGGATGACGGCCGGCCGGTGCAGTTGCGCCTCGGTGGGTGCATGCCCGCCGGTCGCGGCGAGGATCTCGCCGAACGGGTCGAACAGCAGCGGGCACGCCCGGCCGATTGTCAGCCGGTCGGCGGCGATGGTCGCCCCCTGCGTGGACGAGACGACGCACGCGCCCTTCGGGATCGCCCGCTGCAGGGCGACGTGGTTGTCGTAGGGGTGGGTCGGGCGCGCGTAGCGCTGCACGACGACCACCGCGAGCACGAGCACGGCCGCGCCGGCCAGCGCGACCGCGGGTCGGTGTCCGCGTCCCTGCGGCAGTCGCAGCAGCGCGGCCAGCACCACGAACGGGGTGCTGAACGCGGCGTAGTGCCAGTAGAAGGTGTCCGGGGCCAGCAGCATGACCACGACCAGCACCGCTGTCACCGTCGCGAAGCGCTCCAGCGCGGTGCGGGGTGGACGGACGAACCACGGCGCGGCGACGAGCGCCAGCACGAGCAGGGCCGCGGCGACCAGCAGCGCCCACACCGCGGTGCCCGCTTCGGAGGCGTCCGGCGGCGAGGTCGCGAACACGTGCACGAGCCGGAACGCGAGGGTGGTGCGCGTCGGCGCCGTGCGGCTGAGCTGAGCCACCACGACCTGACGCACGAAGTCGTGCGGAGCCGCGAGGAGGAACGGCAGCAGCGGCACCACGCCGCCGAGCAGCAGGCCGCCGACGACCGCCCGGGCCCGCCGGGCCAATACGACGAGCACCAGCAGGACGAGCGCCGGCGCCACCGCCCAGATCTTGATCGTGCAGGCGAACCCGAGCAGCACGCCCGCCCCGGCCAGGCGCCGGTTGCCGGCCAGCGCGTCACCGTCGAACGCCAGTGCCACCGCGCCGAGGCAGCACAGCACCAGCCACGGCTCCAGCAGGGGCGTCCACGCCGCGGCGACCGCGTCGCCCTGCACGGCGAGCACGGCGCAGCCCAGGGTGACCGCGGCCGGCCCGCGGTGTCGCAGGACGACCGCGCCCAGCGGGACGGACGCCGCGCCGGCGAGGCCGGTGAGGATCTTGGCGACCCCCATGGCCTGGGCGCTGCCGACGGCCTTGCCCAGCAGGGCCACCGGGCTGAGCAGCAGCGTGATGCCCGGGGGCTGCACCAGCACGAAGTCGCGGTAGGGCAGGCGCCCGTCGACCAGGGCCAGCGCCGAGGACAGGTAGACGCTGCCGTCGTACTCGGCCACCGGGTGGGCGTAGCCGAAACCGAGCCGGTACAGGCGCAGCGCCGCGGCCAGCACGGTCAGCGCGACGACCACGGCGGTCGTCGGGACGCGGGTGCGGGACCCGGCGCGGTCGGCGGACCCGGCGGACCCGGCGGCGAGGGTGAGGCTCATCTCACGTCCGCCGTCGGCATCCGGCCATCGTCCCCGATGCTGCGGGACGTCGCCGACCGGGACACGATCGCGCCCCCGCGTGTCCGGTTTGTCCCCGGCCCGGCTCGGGTAGCCACTCGGGCGTGATTGTTGTGCTGACCTGCGTGTTCCTGATCGTCGCGTCCGGCCTGTGCGCCGAGGCCACCCGCGCCGCCTGCCGCCGCCGGCTCCTGACCCCGGTCGCCGTCCGTGAGGACGCATCGGCCCGTCAGCTGCAGCCGTCCGGCGCCGCCGAGATCGTCTGAACGACGTCGGGCGGGTCCGGCGTCAGGCCGCGACCTTCTCCGGCTGCTCGGCGACGGCCTCGTCGACGTGCACGTACTTGGTGCCGCGGAACAGCGAGGCCAGCGCACCGATGACCGACATCGCGATGGCCATCGAGAAGACGATGACCAGCCCGTGGTGGAACGGGCCGGAGATGAGGTGCGGGAAGAACTCGCGACCGGTGAGGGTCGCGCGGTTGCCGGCCGCCAGCTGCGCCAGGTTGTGGTCACCCAGCAGGTTTTGCACCGGGTTGTAGCCGAGGAAGGCGGAGAACAGGCTGCCGACCGGCGGCTGGTTCGCCACGGTCGTCGCCGTACCGCCGGCCACGCCGTGCGAGGTGAGGCCGCCGTGCAGCGCACTCGGCAGAGTCGAGGCCAGCCCGGCGATCATCAGCGAGAAGAAGATGCCGATCGACAGCGACGTGCCGGAGTTGAAGAACGTGGCGCGCATCCCGGACGCCGCGCCGCGCTGGTTCCGGGGCACGGAGTTCATGATCGCGGTCGTGTTCGGCGCCGAGAACAGCCCGGAGCCGATGCCGTTCAGGACGAGCAGCCCGGCGAAGGCCCAGTAGTTGAAGTCGACCGGCAGCAGCATGAAGCCCAGGAAGCTCAGCGCGACGAGCAGCAGCCCGCCGGTGGCGAAGGTGCGAGCCCCGAACTTGTCCGACAGCGTGCCGCTCAGCGGCCCGGCGACGAGGAACGCGACGGTCAGCGGCAGCAGGTAGATGCCGGCCCACAGCGGCGTGTCCTCGTAGCTGTAGCCGTGCAGCGGCAGCCAGATCCCCTGCAGCCAGATGATGAGCATGAACTGTAGGCCGCCGCGCGCGACGGACGCCAGCAGCCCGGCGAGGTTGCCGGCCCAGAACGCGCGGATCTTGAACAGGCTCATGGCGAACATGGGCTCGGCGATGCGCGTCTCGACGACGCAGAACACGCCGATCAGCACGACGCCACCGATGAGGCCGAGCAGCACCCAGGGGTTCGTCCACCCCTGGGAATGACCGCCGTAGGGCTGGATGCCGTAAGTGATCGCGGCGAGCACCCCGGAGACACCGACCGCGAACAGCACGTTGCCGACCCAGTCGATCTTCGACTGCTGCCGCTCGCTGAGCTCGTGCAGGCTGAGGTAGGACCACACGGTGCCGATGACGCCGAAGGGCACGGACACGTAGAAGACGAGGCGCCAATCGACCTCGGACAGCAGGCCGCCGACGATCAGGCCGATGAAGCCGCCGGCGATGGCGGCGACCTGGTTCATGCCGAGGGCGAAGCCGCGGCGCTCGGCCGGGAACGCGTCGGTGAGGATGGCGGTGGAGTTGGCGAACAGCATGGCCGCGCCCACCCCCTGCACGAGCCGCCAGACGATGATCCACAGCGCACCGTGCCCGCCGGTGAACGGATCGAGCGCAAGGGCGATGGAACCCACGGTGAAGACGACGAAGCCGAGGTTGTAGATCTTCACCCGGCCGTACATGTCGCCGAGGCGGCCCAGGGTCACCACCAGCACCGCGGTGACGACGAGGAAGCCCATGAGCGTCCAGAGCAAATAGCTGACGTTGCCCGGCTCGAGCGGGTTCAGGTGGATGCCCCGGAAGATGGCCGGCAGCGAGATGATCACGATCGAGCTGTTGATCGTCGCCATGAGCACGCCCAGGGTCGTGTTGCTCAGCGCCACCCACTTGTACTTGGGGTGGTCGCGCTCGACCCGCAGTCGCTTGGTCCGGGACACCATCGGTTCTCCTTGCTCGGCACGGCCGAGATAGTTCGTTAGCTAAGCTAACGATACCCACGGAACCCGGCGTTCGCACGGGTTCTGCCAAGCTGGGGGCGTGCGGATCGCCACCTGGAACGTCAACTCCGTCGTCGCCCGGATGCCCAAGCTGTTGGACTGGCTGGGGACGGCGCAACCGGACGTGGTGTGCCTGCAGGAGCTCAAGACCAGCGTCGAGCAGTTCCCCGGCGACGACATCGCCGCGCTGGGCTACGAGGTGGCCGTGCACGGCACCGGTCGCTGGAACGGCGTCGGGATCCTGTCGCGGGTCGGGCTCGACGACGTGCGCCGCGGCCTGGCCGACGAGCCGGGCTTCGTGCCCGACGACGCGCCCAGTCTTTTTCCTCCGGGCGAGACGGTCGATGCGCACGAGCCGCGCGCGGTGGGCGCCACCTGCGGCGGCGTGCGGCTGTGGTCGCTGTACGTGCCGAACGGGCGCGAGGTCGGCCACCCGCACTACGACTACAAGCTCGCGTGGCTCGACGCGCTCGCCGCCACCGTCCGCGACGAGCTGCCGTCGTCACCATTCTTCGCACTGCTCGGCGACTTCAACATCGCCCCCACGGACGCGGACGTGTGGGACCCGGCCGTCTTCACGACGTCCACCCACGTGACGCCGGCCGAGCGTGGCAAGCTGGCCGACCTGCGCGAGCTGGGCCTGACCGACGTCGTGCCGCGCGCGATGAAGTACGACACGCCTTACACCTACTGGGACTACCGCGCCGGCAGCTTCCACAAGAACCTCGGGATGCGGATCGACCTGGTCTACGCCAGTGCCGGGCTGGCGTCGGCGGTGTCGGACGCCTACGTCGACCGCGAGGCCCGCAAGGGGTCGGTCAAGGCGGGCAACGCGCCGTCCGACCACGCCCCCGTCGTGGTCGACGTCGACCTCTGACGCTCGTCCGTCGGCGTCGCCGGTAGGGCCGTCGGCCTCGCCGGTCAGCCGAGCAGCAGCCGCACGGCGGTGATGGTCATGACGACCGCGACGAACGCGTCGAGCGCCCGCCAGGTGCTGGGCCGGTCGAAGCGCCGGCCGAGACGGCGGGCGCCGAAGCCGATCACCGCGAACCACACCGCGCTGGCCACGGCCGCCCCCGCCGCGAACCACCACTCACGGCCGCCGTGTGCGTTGGCGACGGAGCCGAGCAGCACGACCGTGTCGAGGTAGACGCCCGGGTTGAGGAACGTCAGGGCCAGGGCGGTGAGCACGACGGCGCGCAGGCCGGGCGCATTCGGGACCACCGCGTCCGGGGTGGTGGGTGGCGGGCGCAGCGCGCGTCGGGCCGCGAGCAGGGCGTAGCCGAGCAGGAACGCGGCCCCGGCGTAGCGGACGACCGGCAGCACCCAGTGCGCGCGGCGGAACACCGCGCCGGCGCCGGCGGTGCCCGCCGCGATGAGGGCGACGTCGGCCAGCGTGCACACCGTGACCACGGCGGCCACCCCGCGCCCGAGCACGCCGACCCGCAGCAGGAAGGCGTTCTGCGGCCCGACCACGACGATGAGCGACAGGCCGAACCCGAAGCCGGCCAGGGCGACGAGCAGGGCGTCCGCGTCGATCACGCCGTCCCGGCCGCCGGTCCGGACAGCCGGTCGAGCAGCTGCACGTAGGTGGCCTCGACGTCACCCTCGGGCGCGGGGACGAGCTGGGCGTGCGGGCGGTTCGCCAGCAGGAGCAGCAGGCGGTCGTACATGGCCTCGAGCTGCGGCGTCCCGCCCGCCGCGTCGAGGAATTCCTGCGCGTCGTGGTGGACGGGGTCGTCGGACGTGGCCGTGCGTGCGGCAAAGCGCGCCAGCACGCGATCCTTCGACTCCATGAGCACGATCTCGTGGTGGCGGGCGCCGGCCTGCTCAGCGACGTCGGCGAACTCCTGCAGGGCATCGATGCGGCCGAGGTACTGCGGAACCACGACGTCGTGGCCGGCCTGCAGGTGGGCCCGGGCGGCGGCCACTCCGAAGCCGCGGGCCAGCGTGTACGCGGCGAGCGGGTCGTCGCGCCAGCCGCCGACGAAGCGCCGCAACCGGTCGAGGTCCAGGTTCAACGCGCCCGGGTGGTCGCGCAGGTAGCGCTGCGCGAGCGTCGATTTGCCGATGCCGGGCGGCCCGTTGAGGACGACGAGGCGGGCCACGACGGGCAGTCTAGGAGGGTGGTCGGGCCGGGGTTCGCCGGCTTCGTGCGAGGTGCGGCACGCGGACGCCCGGCCGTCCGGCCGTCCGCAGGGGCGTCCCCACGAATTGATCCGGTCCGTCGATCAGGTGATACTTCACCGACGTCGAACAGGAGGACGGGTGGCACTCGGTCAAGGACCTGGTCACCGGGGTCGTGTCCGGCACCGACGCCGCTGGTCGGTCCTCGCCGCCGCGGCAGCAGTCGTGGTCATCGGCGTGATCGTCATCGTGAACGTCAACGGGTCCGGCGATTTGTCCGGTCAGGACTCCCTCGCCGAGCTGCAGTCCTACGCGGCCAAGCTGCCGCTGCCGTCCGGATCCACCCTCACGCACGAGACGGCCCGCAAGGCCGAGGGCGATGCGAATGCCTACCTGCAACGCAACTACCGGCTCACCGACGGCACCCGGCCCACGGCGGACATCAAGAGCGCCCTGCAGCAGGGCGGTTGCCGGCTGGCCGACCCGCGCACCGGGACCGACGAAGCGGTGGATTCGACCTTGTTCGCGGAGTCGAGCGCCCCGGACTCCGGTGACGTGTACGTCCTGCCGCCGGGCACCCGGGGCGCTGGCTTCGAGCTCACCTGGAAAGGCGCCGAACTGACCCTGCGCGCCTCCGGAGGGGACGTTCGCGGCGCCTGACCACGGGTCTAGCGGCGCGCGCGAGCCTGGGCGACAGCGTCGCCGATCGAGCCGCGCCAGGGGTCGCCGTGGCCCGGCAGCAGGAGGTCGGCGTCGAGGTCGGCCAGTGGTAGCAGCGCCGGCTCGGGGTCACCGTGGTTGAACCACGGCGCGATCAGTTGCGGGCCGGTCGTGCGCGACACCGAGTGGCCGGTGATCAACCCGTCGCCGGTGACGATCGCACCGGCGTCCGGAAGCAGGTACGCGGTGTGGCCGGAGGTGTGGCCGTGGGTCGCGACGGGAGTCGGGCGGCCGGGCAGGTCCAGCGCGCCGGCCCGCGGAAACGCAGCGGCCTGCTGCACCGGGACGTCCGACAACGCGCCGACGCGCATGATCCGCAGCGTCCACGGCAGCACCCCCGGACGCCAGGCGTTGCGTGCGACGTCGAGCGGGCCGGCCTGCTCGCGGTGGTCGTGGCGTGCGTGCCCGACCTCGACGGGGTCCGTGTAGACGGGCGTGCCGTAGGTGTCGGCGAAGAACGCGGCCGACCCGACGTGGTCGATGTGGGCGTGGGTGAGCAGTACCGCGCGCACGTCCTCAGGGCGCCGACCGACCGCACGGATCGACGCCATCAGGGCGTCGCGGTCGCCGGGGTAGCCGGTGTCGACGAGCGTGACGTCCTTGCCGTCGACCACGAGGATCCAGTTGACGTCGGTGCCGTGCCCGACGAAGACGCCGTCGGCGACGCGTTCGACCATGCGTCCTTCCTACCCGACGACTGCCGCACGCGCGCTCGAGGTGGTGGTGTGGCGCACGTGCGCCCGGCCGAAGAACGCGCCCAGGGCCAGGGTGCGGGTCTGCCGGCAGGTCAGGGTGATCCGCTCACGGTCCGGCGACAGCGCGACGCCGACCCGCACGTCCTGCCGTGTCGGGTCGCGGTGCAGGTAGGCGACCACGCCCGCGCTCACGTCGGTGAAGCGCAACGAGGTCCCGCCGGCCACCGAGCTGTCGCGGTCGAGGTCGGCCGAGCTCGCGGCCGCCGCGGCGGCCGCGCCGTCGCACACGTCCTGCAGGTCCCGCTGCTGCACCAACGCCTGCCCGAGCGACACCGACGCGGCGACCATGATCAACGCGATGAGGAAGAACCCGAGGATGAGCGGGATGGTGGAACCCTCGTCGCCCGGCCGCGGCGGGCGCGTCACGTGAAGTCCCGGAAGTCATCGACGTGCACCACGTACTCGGCCGTCGTGCGGATGCCCCGTCCGGACAGCACGCTCGGCACGCCCGGCAGCTCGGTGCGGCGCGTGACGCAGACGGCGAACTCGGCACCCGCACGCAGCACCGGCGTCACCTCTCGCGCGCCGCACCCGGACCCACTGCGCACGAAGCGCACGGTCGCGTCGTTCGGCAGGCCCTGGTCGGCCAGGGCGAGCCGCACCGCGGCCTCGACCCGCGGACCGGCCTGCGCTGCGGTGTCGCTGGTGGCGAACGCCCGGCCGGCGTCGCGGGCGGCCTGGTCGACGGCCAGCTGCCCGCGCTGCACCGTGGCCACCGACGCGATCAGGTACATGAGGGGCACCATGATCACGACGGCGACGAAGACGAACTCGATGATGGCGCTGCCGCGGTCGCAAGGTCGGTCTCCGTCGGCTCGCGCGGCCTCGTCCAACCGTGCATCGACCGCGTCGAGCACCAGGCGCAGGCGCCTCACCGGCCCTCCCGGAGCACCGAGGAACGTACGTCGACCGTCAACGGCAGGCCGAGGGGCGTGAAGAACAGCCGCACCCGCCCGCGGCAGTGCACCGTCGTCACGACGAGGCCGGACCGTTGGTCACGCCCGGGCCCGGAGGTGCAATGGATCGCCCGCGCGTCCTTCGCGTCGAGCCCCTGACCGACGAGCTGCTCGGCCCGTGTCGCACCTGAACGCGGGCTCACCCCCTCGGCGGCGGCGTAGCGGGCGGCGTCCGCGGCCGATGCGGCGGCCACGTTGCGGGCATAGAAGTAGACAGCGGCCTGCAGCACGGCGAACAGCAGCAGGAGCAGCAGGATCGACATCATGACGAAGTCGACGACCGCCGCACCTCGGTCGTCGGGCGGTACGCCGTGGTCGTCGGGCAATACGCCGTGGTCGTCGGCCAGCGCACCGTCTCGCGCACCGCGACGGCACCGGAGGCGCACGTCGACTACTTCCCGGACCCACTGACGGAGTCGATGATCCCGGACAGCGAATGCTTGATCTGCGGTTCGAACACGCCCAGGATCGCAACGACCAGGATGGCGGTCATGACCGTGACCATCACCCAACCGGGGACGTCGCCGCGGTCGTCCCGCACCCTCTCACGCGCACCGGCGAGCCATACCTGAAGGTATGCGAGCAGTTTCATTTGTGTCCTCCTCCGGTCACCGGGTCAGCGACGTCAGCGTCAGCAGACCCGGGAACAATGCGAACAACACGGTGACCGGCAGGATCAGGAACACCACCGGCACCATCATCGAGATCTCCTTGCGCCCGCCCGCCTCGAGCAACGCCCGCTTGCCGACCTCGCGGACGTCGACGGCCTGGGCCCGCAGTACGTCCGCGAGCGGCGTTCCGCGTTCGACGGCCACCACCACGCCCTGCAGGAACCGCGAGAACGAGTCCATCGTGGTCTGCTCCGCGAGCTCGGACAGCGCCGCCGTGATCCGCGTCCCCGCACGAGCCCGGTCGAGAGCACGGCGCAGGTCACGTGCGATCTCGCCGTCGGTGAGATCGCAGACCCGGGTCAGCGCGTCGACGGGCGACTCACCGGCCACGACCGCGAGGGCCAACAGGTCGGCGATAACCGGGAACTCGGCAAGCATGGCCTGTTCGCGGCGCTCGAGCTGCTGCGACAGGTACCAGTCGCGGCCGAGCACACCGGCCACCAGCCCGGCCAGCGCGGCGAGGACGACGAACAGCGGACTGATGCCACCCCGCAGCCAGCCCCCGACTCCGACGACCAGGGCGCCGAGAACCGTCCCCGCCACGCCCCAGACGACCTGTTCGATGCGGAACTCGTCCAGGGTCATGCCGCTGCCCAGCCCGCCCAGTCGCCGACGCACCGACGCGGCCCCGCCCACGGTGCGGTCGACGGCTCTGACCAGCTCGGCGAGGAGCGGGCCGAAGATCCGGCGGGCGACCGCGAACGGCGCCGCGGTGGCGGTCGGCCGGGCGAGCAACCGGGACGGCGGTGGCGTGTCGCCGAGGTAGGGCGCGATCCGGTCGGCGAGCCGGATCGGACGCATCGGCGGCGTCGCGCGGACGGCCACGACGACCCCGCCGGCGGCCAGCAGCCCGAGGCCGCCGCCGAGCAGCCACAACGCGCTCATCGCAGGACCCGCTTCTCCTGCGGCAACCGGCCGATGTGCAGCATGACGCGGTAGGCGACGACGCAGACGACCGCACCGATGGCGAGCAGCAGGGTGCCGCCCGGGGTGTCGTAGGCCTGCAGCGTGGCCGACTGCGTGCCGAGCAGCAGCAGGACGATCCACGGGGCCGCGACGGCCAGGCGCGCCGCGTTGACCACCCAGCCCTGCCGGGTCTCGAGCTCGGCACGGGTCCGTGCGTCGGCACGCAGCAACTCGGACAGGGTGCGCAGCACCGTGCCCAGGTCGCTGCCGCCGACCTCACGTGCCACCCGCATGGTCTCGCAGACGCGATCACCGACCGGATCCGCGAAGTCGTCCTTCAGCGCGTCGAGGCACGTGCCGAACCGTCCGCTCGCGCGGTAGTTCGCCGCGAAGCGGGCGAACGGGGTACGCAGCTCGGCCGGCCCGCGGATCGCCAGCGCCGACAGGCCCTCGGGCAGCGACATGCCCGCGCGCACGGCGGAGGCCAGGTTGTCGATCGCCTCCGGCCACAGCTCGCGCAGCGCCACCTGCCGCCGGGCACGCAGCCGTCGCACGACGACGACGGGCAGGAAGAACCCGAACACCCCGAAGCAGACCGCGACGGCGACGGTGCGGGTGACGGCCAGGACGAGCACGAACGCGATGAGCGCGGCCAGGACCTGCACGGCGAGCAACTGGCCGGCGCCCACCCCGTCGATACCGGCTTGACGCAGCAGCTCGCGCCGACGCGCCGTCCAGCCCGTCGACGGGGAGCGCTTCTGCGGGGCCCTTGGACCGCTGCGCCAGATGAGCAGCAGGCCGAGCCCGGCGATCAGGCCGACGAGTGCGCCCACGTCAGCCGCCCGCCGCCGGGCGCAGGTCGGCACGGTGGCCGAGCGCGTGGGCCAGCTCGATGCCGGCCGCCTCGTACCGGTCCGGGTGCGGCGGGTACCCGTCGCCCCGCTCCAGCCGGCCGCGCCGGGTCGTGAAGATCTCGGACGTCTCGATGACATCGCCCTCGACGCGTCCGGTGACGCCGACGACCTCGCGGACCCGGCGCTGCCCGCTCGCGTCCAGACCGAGGTGCACGACGAGGTCGACGCTGGTGGCGACCGTCGGCACCACGAACCCGGCCGAGACGTTCTCGCCAGCCAGCAGCGGCAGCGTGCACATCTTGATCAGTGCCTCACGGGCGGAGTTGGCGTGCAGCGTGCACATGCCGGGGAGCCCGCTGTTCAGGGCGATGAGCAGGTCGAGGCACTCCTCCTGCCGCACCTCCCCGACCACGAGTCGCGACGGGCGCATGCGTAGCGCTTCCTTGATCAGGCGTCGCAGCGGGATCTCGCCGGTGCCCTCGAGGTTGGGCTGCCGCGTCTGCATGGCCACCACGTCGGGCAACCGGATCGACAGCTCGAAGACCTCCTCGACGGTGACGACCCGTTCGCGCGCCGGCACCGCGCCGCACAGCGCGTTCAGCATCGTCGTCTTGCCGGCCTGCGTCCCGCCGGCGACCAGGACGTTCAGACCGGCGACGACGGACGCCTCGAGGAAGCGTGCCACCTGCTCGGTGAGCGAGCCGGCGCGGACGAGGTCGTCGAGCGAGCGCAGGCCGACCGCGAACTTGCGGATGTTGACCGCCATGTGCCGGCGGGTGATCGACGGGATGACGACGTGCAGGCGTGACCCGTCGGGCAGCATGGCGTCCACGAACGGCGTGCTGAGGTCGATGCGCCGACCGGTCGGGCGCAGCATCCGTTCGACGAGCTCGGCGACCTGGTCGGCGGTGAGGATCGTGGTGGTCAGCTCGGAGCGGCCGTTGCGGGCCACGAACACCCGGCCCGGCTCGTTGATCCAGATCTCCTCGACGGTGGGGTCGTCGAGCATGGGTTGCAGTGGCCCGAACCCGGCGACCGCGTCCACGAGCCCCCGGATCATGGCCAGCGGGTCGCCCATCGCCGGCAGGCTCGCGGTGACGGAGCGGTCGCGGTACTCGCCGACGACCTCCTCGACGAGACGCGCCACGACGGTGGGCTCGGCGATGGGGTCGATGCCGCGCCGGCGCACGAGTTCGCGCACCTCGGTCTCGAGGATGGTCCGGGCAGACCGATCCGGCTCGAGCGTCACGTCCCTCACCCCCGTGTCGCTGATCAGATGCAGACCCTAGGCGCTTGCTAAGGGATATTCCACACGAAACGGACAGGCTGTGGACAACGCCGAGGTCGCCGTGACGCCCGTGGCGCGTGCGACGGATGAGGCCCGCGCGGCCCTCCGTCCCGTTCGGATCGAGCCCGCTTGTGCCGGACCCCGACCGCGCACACGATGGCTCGATGAGGTGGTGGCAGCCGGTCGTCGATCGCGACGACGACTTCACGCCGTTTCTGACCGCGCACCTGCCGGTGCGGGTCACCCTGCTGCGACGCGCCGGCTGGGTTCTCGTGCTCGCCGGCTTCGGCGTGGCACTGGGCGCGGTGGTCGCCCACGGCGAGCAGGTGCAGCTCGCCGGCACGACGGCCGGCGAGCTCGCGGTGTACCTGCTGCTGCTCGACCTGCCGACCCGCCGCCTGCACCGATACAGCCGCGTCGGCACCGGCTACACGACGCTGCACGTGCTGGCCACGGTCGCGCTGGTCGCCTGGACCTGGCTGCTGCCGTTGCCCGACGCCGGTGCCGGCCTGCGCGGCGCGACCGTGCTGGGGGGCCTGCGCGGCAGCCCGCACCCCGACCCGGCCGGCCCGTGGCGCGTCGCCGCCTGGGTGCTCGGCGGGCTGGCCGTGGCGGGCGGGATCACCCTGCACGTCCTCGTCCAGCGCCTGGGTCGAAGCCTCGCCACGTCGCCCGGCGACACCGACGCCGACCACACCCCGCGCTGACCGCCCCGCGGCACCGCGACCGGCGCTTGGACGCCGCTTGGATCGGCCGCAGCGAATCCCGGGCGCCGGCCCAAGTGCGCGCCAAGCACCCTGCGCCAGGGTTCTGGCCATCGCACCCGATCCGAGTCACGGAGACCCACCATGACCACGCTCGTCCCCGAGTCCCACCCCGGCACCGACCCCGGCCCCGACACCACCGACATCGCCACGACCCTGCGCGCCGAGGTCCGCGGCCGCGTCCTCACGCCCGCCGACGACGGCTACGCCGAACTCGCCACCCCGTGGAACGTCGCGGCCGCGTCGACGCCCGTCGCAGTCGTCGAGGTCCTCGGCACCGCCGACGTCGCCGCCACCGTCCGCGTGGCTACGCGCCACGGCCTCGACGTCGCCGTCCAGGCCACCGGCCACGGCGCCTGGGGCTACACCCGCCCGACCGTCCTGGTCCACACCGGCCGCCTCGACGAGGTCACCGTCGACCCCGCCACCCGGTCGGCCCGGGTCGGCGCCGGCGTGCGCTGGCAACAGGTCCTGGACGCCGCGGCACCGTACGGGCTGTCCGGCCTGGCCGGCTCGGCCCCGGACGTCGGCGTGGTCGGCTACCACACCGGCGGCGGGCTGTCCCCCGTCGCGCGCACCTACGGCTACGCCTCGGACCGGGTCACCGCGTTCGACGTCGTCACCGGCGACGGGGAGATCCGGCGCGCCACCCCGGACCGCAACCCTGCCCTGTTCTGGGCGCTGCGCGGCGGCAAGGGCGCGTTGGGCATCGTCACCGCGCTCGAGTTCGAGCTGCTGCCCGTCGCCGAGCTGTACGGCGGCTGCCTGTACTTCGACGGCGCCGACCTGCCGACCGTCCTGCGCACCTGGCGCGAATGGAGCGCGACGCTGCCGGAGCAGGCGTCGACCTCGCTGGCGGTGCTGCGTCTGCCGGAGATGCCGATGGTGCCGCCGCCGCTCGCGGGCCGGTGCACCGTGGCCGTGCGTTTCGCGTGGATCGGCGACCCGGAGGACGGGGCGCGCACCATCGCGCCCGTGCAGCAGGCGGCGCCCGTGATCCTCGGCGGGACCGGCGTCCTGCCCTTTTCCGCGCTCGGCAGCATCCACGCCGACCCGGTCGACCCCATGCCGGTGCATGAGCGTTCGTTGCTGCTGCGGGAGCTGCCCGACGCGGCCGCGGACACCCTGCTCGAGGTCGCCGGGGCCGATTCGGGCAGCCCGCTCGTCATCGTCGAGCTGCGGTTGCTCGGCGGCGCGATCGCCCGCGAGCCGGAGCACCCCAGCGCCGTGTGCCACCGGGACGCCGCGTTCACACTGCTCGCGATCGGGGTGCTCGCCCCGCCGATCGCCGAGGCCACGGTGGCGTCCGCGCAGGCGGTCCTCGACTCGATGTCGGCGTGGTCGGACGGTGCCGTGCAGCCGAACTTCGCGGCCTCCGGCGACCCGCTGCAGGCCGCTCGCAAGTACGACGACGCGACGCTCGCCCGGTTGTCGACCCTGGCCGCCACCTACGACCCGGACGGGGTGATCCTCGCATCGCGGGCGATCCGGGCGGCCTGTGCCGCCCGGGCCTGACGAGCGGGGTCGCACCTCTAGGATCTGGCGGCCGTGTTGGCCATGATGTCCTGCGTGACGCAGGGGGCGACGCGGACGGCGACACGGACGCAGTACTGCCTGCTCGGCCCGGTGGACGTCTTTCGTGACGGCCACCGGGCTGAGCTCGGCGGTCGCAAGCAGCGTGCTGCGCTGGCGATGCTGCTGCTCGAGGCCGGACGCGTGGTGTCGACCGACCGTCTGCTCGACGCCGTCTGGGGTGACGACCACCCGTCCAGCGCCTCGGCCGGGCTGCAGGCCTACATCTCCAACCTGCGGCGCGTGCTCCGCGACGACGCCCGCGCCACCTCGCCGATCCTGCGCAAGGGGTCCGGCTACCTCATCGATATCGCCGCCGACGACCTCGACACCGTCCGCTTCGCCACGGAGTGCAGCGCTGCGCAGTCGGCCGTGGACGCCGGTGACTGGACCGCCGCCGTCGACGCGGCCCGCCGCGCGGAGCACCTGTGGCGCGGCCCGGTGCTCGCCGACTACGCGGACGAGGAATGGGTCCGCGTCGCCGCCGCGCCGCTGGAGGAACAGCACGCGGTCGTGCGGCAGAACCTCGTCGTGGGCCTGCTCGGTACGGGACAGGTCGGCGAGGCGGTGGCGCGGTCACGTCGCCTCGTCGACGACCAGCCCCTGGCCGAACGGGCGTGCTGGCTGCACGCGGTCTCGCTGTACCGGGCGGGACGCGCTCCCGAGGCGTTGGAAAGCCTCCAGGCGCACGCGCGGCGACTCAGCGAGGAACTGGGCCTGGACACCGGGCCGGCTCTGCGCGACGTCCAGGGTGCGATCCTGCGCCAGGACGCCGCGCTGGCCACGTGGCCCGTCGAGACGTCCGCGAACCGCACACCGCCAGTCGTCGAGCCGGACGCGCAACCGGACGCTCGGCCGGACGCTCGGCCGGATTCGCAGCCGGGCGCCGACGCGGCGGACCCGGCCGGGAGTAGCGACCTGGTCGGCCGGCGCCCCGAACTGGAGACCGCCCGCGCCCTGCTCGACCGGGTCGACGAGGGACTGCGCCTCCTCGTGCTGAGTGGGCCCGCGGGCATCGGCAAGACCCGCCTGGCCGAGGAGATCGCCGCGGCCTGGCCCGGCCGGCTGGTGCGCGCGGGCTGCCCGGACGACGACGGCGTGCCCGCGTGGTGGCCGGTCCGGCAGGTGCTGCGCGGGATCGGCGCCGACCCGGACGCGCTGCTGACCCCGCAGCCCGGTGTCGACGCCGACGCGGCCCGCTTCGCCGCCTACGACGGCGTGGCGCGGGCGCTGGCCGCCGCGGCCCACGACGAACCGCTGCTCCTGCTCGTCGAGGATGTGCACTGGGCCGACACCGCGTCGCTGCGGATGTTGGCGCACCTGGCCGCGGCCAGCTCGGCGACGCTGAGCGGCCTGGGCCTGCTCCTGACGTGCCGCGACGACGAGGGCGGCCCCAAGGTCGAGCGCCTGCTCGCCACCGTGGCCCGGCGACCCGGGTCGCGGCACCTGGCCCTGCCGGCGCTGTCGACCGACGAGGTGGGTGCGCTCGCCCGGCAGGTGAGCGGCCGCCCGGTCGACGAGCAGGAGGCGCGCTCGCTGACCCGGCGTACCGGCGGCAACGCCTTCTTCGTCACCGAGTACGCCCGACTGTCCGACGACGAGCGCGACGAGCTGCCCGTCGCGGTCCGATCGGTGCTCGGGCGGCGCCTGTCGGGCCTCGACCCCGCTGTGCTCCAGGTGCTGCGCACCGCCGCCCTGATCGGTGACCGCCTCGAGATCGACCTGCTGGCCGCGGTCACGCGGCTCGACCGTGACGAGCTCGCCGACCTGCTCGACGAGGCGGCCGACGAGCACGTCATCGTCGTCGCGCCGGGCGGCGGCGCCTACGTGTTCGCGCACGCGTTGCTCCGCGACGAGGTCGTCGCCGGGTTGTCACCGGTGCGCCGCCAGCGCCTGCACCTGCGCGTGGCCGACGCGGTCGGCCCGGGTGGTGACACGGACCGCCTCGTGCGGCGCGCGGCGCACCTCGTCGCGGCGCAGCCCCTGGCGGACGCCCACGACGTGTACGCCGCCTGCCGTGCCGCGGCCCTGGACGCCGAGAGCCGCTGGGACCCGGACAGCGCCGCCCACTGGTGGGCCCTCACCCTCGAGGCCTTCGACCAGCTCGCGGAACCCTCCGACCACGACCGGGACGACCTCGTCGTCGCCCAGGTGGCGGCCCTGGCACGCGCGGGGCGCGGCCAGACCGTGCTGGACGTCATCGACGCCGCTCTGCTCGACGCCGTGCGCCGCGACCGGCTGGATTCGGCCGGCCGCCTGGCGTCCACCCTGCTGCGCACCAGCGGCTCGTGGCCCTGGGCCGCCTACGGCGGCGATCCCGGACCGCTGCTCACCCGGCTGGCCGGCGTCGAGTCGCTCGTCGACGACAACCCGGCGGCCCACGTCAGCCTGCTGGCGGCGCTGGCCGTCGGCAGCTGCTACGACCCCGACCCGAACGTCCCCGACCGGCTCAGTGCCCGAGCGCTCTCGATCGCGGAAACCCTCGATGACGACGACGCGCTCGCGGACGCGCTGCTGGGGCGCGCGCTGACGTACTCCGGCGTGGCCGAACGCGCTGTCGAGTCGGTGCGCATACTGGACCGCCTCGCCGGTCTCGACCACCGGCTGCGCGCGCTGGACGAGGTGATCTCGCACGGGCTGCTGTTCCTCGCCCGGCTGCCGCTCGGGGACGCCCAGTCGGCCGCCGAGCACGCGCACTTCGGCGCCCTCGGCAGCGACCTGCTGCGCCTGGCCACCAGCCGCGTGCAGTTCCGCTGGGCCGAGGGCACGTTGGCGCTGGTGCACGGGGACCTCGACCTCGCGGAAGCGCACTACGCACGCGCCGCCGAGCTGCACGAGCAGACCGAGCTGTACCGGAGCGGCGTGTTCGAGGTCGCCCGGTTCACCCTCGCCTGGGAGCGTGGGCGCCTCGACCGGATCGACGTCTCCCAGTTCGACGCCCGCACCCTGCCCTGGGCGGCGGCGGTCTGCGCCGTGGCCACCGACGACCCCGCGGCCGGGGAGCTGCTGGCCACCGAGGTGGCCCGTGTCGAGGCCCCGCGCTGGACGACGCACAGCCGCCTGACCATGCTCGCGCACGCCGTCGCCGACGCGGGTGCGCGCGAGCAGGCGGCGTCGCTCATCGAGCGGTTGACGCCGCTGACCGAGTGCCTCGCCAACATCGGCCAGTGCGGGGCCGTGGGCGCGGTGGGGGTGGGCCTGGCCCGCCTGCACCTGCTGCTCGGCGACCACGACCGGGCCCGGACGGCCGTCGAGGCTGCCGAGGCGGTGGCCCTCCGGGCGCAGGCGCCCGGGTCGCTGCTGCGGTGCCGCATGCTGCGTGCCCGGCTCGACGACGCCGGCCGAGAGGAGTGGTCGGCGATCGCCGACGAGGCGCGGCGGCGCGGCCTGGACGGTGTGGCGGCCGAGGCGGACACGGCGCTGTCGACCGTGGGCGCCCGGTCACAGCGCCAGTAGCGACCATCACCCCCTGGGTAGGAGTGCCTCGAGCACATCGGGTGTTGTACTGGCTGAAGGCCCACACACCAGCGAGAGGGGACACGATGTCTGAGACCTTGGCACACCGCCACCGCGTGGTGATCATCGGCTCGGGCTTCGGCGGCCTGTTCGCGGCCAAGAAGCTGCGACGCGCCAACGTCGACGTCACGCTCATCAATCGCACGACGCAGCACCTGTTCCAACCGCTGCTGTACCAGGTGGCCACGGGCATCCTGTCCGAGGGCGAGATCGCCCCGGCCGCTCGCGAGATCCTGCGGAAGAACAAGAACACCCAGACCCTGCTCGGCGACGTGACGGACATCGACGTCGCGGCCCGCACCGTCACCTCGCACGCCGGCGACACCGTGACGGTGACCCCGTACGACTCGCTGATCGTCGCCGCCGGCGCGTCCACGTCGTACTTCGGCAACGACGACTTCGTGCCGTACGCACCCGGACTCAAGTCCATCGACGACGCGCTGGAACTACGCAGCCGCATCCTCACCGCCTTCGAGTTCGCGGAGCTGGAGCACGACGAGGCCAAGCGCTCCGAGTGGCTGACCTTCGCCGTCGTCGGTGGCGGCGCCACCGGCGTCGAGATGGCCGGGCAGATCTCCGAGCTCGCGCACCGCACGCTGCGCAAGGACTACCGGTCGATCGACACCACCAAGACGCGCATCGTGCTCGTCGACGCGCTTGACACCGTGCTCAGCGCGTTCGGCACCAAGCTGGGCGCCGGCGCCGCCAAGCAGCTCGACAAGCTCGGCGTCGAGGTGTGGCTCGACGAGAAGGTCGTCGGCGTCGACGACCGCGGCATGACCGTCGAGGACCGCAGCGGCACGCGGACGCACATCCCGGCCCGCACCGTCATCTGGGCGGCCGGCGTCAAGGGGTCTTCGCTCGCCAACACGCTGGCCGACCAGACCGGCGCCGAGATGGACCGCGGCAACCGGATCAAGGTCAACGACGACTGCACGCTGCCGGGCCACCCGGAGATCTTCGTGGTCGGCGACATGATGTCGCTGCACGACTACCCGGGCGTCGCCCAGGTGGCCATGCAGCAGGGTTCCTACGCAGCCACCGCCATCGTGCGCGAGATGCAGGCCAAGGCCGCGCAGAAGCCGTTCCACTACTTCGACAAGGGCAGCATGGCCACCATCAGCCGCTTCCGGGCCGTGGCCAACGTCGGTCCGCTGAGGTTCAGCGGATTCATTGCCTGGGTGCTGTGGCTCGTGATCCACGTCTTTTACCTCATCGGGTTCAAGAACCGGGTGACGACGTTGCTGCACTGGGCCGTCAGCTTCATCGGACGGGGCCGGGCGCAGCGCGCGACCTCCAGCCAGCAGCTGGTCGGACGCAACGCGGTCCGCGCCCTCGGCCTCCCGGACGACGCCGACCCGGCACAGTCGACCGAGCCGGCCCGCACCGCGCCGACGGTGTCGCAGGGTGCCGAGCCCGAGCCCGCACCGGTTTCTCCGACGCAGCCCGAACCGGAGCCCGCTCAGCGACGCTGAAGCCCCTGTCCCGTTAGGGTCCTGATCATGCTCACCCGGGCGCTCGACACGCTGCTCGACCGTGCGGTCGTTCCGGGGTATTCACGGGTCGGGTACGTCGTGCGCCGCCGCTGGTGGGACGACGACCCGACGCCCGGGCAGCTCGACGGGCACACCGTCGCCGTCACCGGCGCGAACTCCGGGCTCGGGAAGGCCACCGCCGTCGGTGCCGCCCGGCTCGGCGCGGCGGTGCGCCTGCTGTGCCGCGACACGTCACGGGGCGAGCAGGCCCGGGCCGAGATCCTGGCCGACCTCCCCGAGGCCTCCGTCGTCGTGGACGAGTGCGACCTGTCCAGCCTGAAATCCGTCACCGCCGTGGCCGCACGGTTGCGCGACGAACTGCCCAGCCTGCACGCCCTGGTGCACAACGCCGGGGTGCTGCCGCCCGATCGTACCGAGACCGCCGAGGGTCACGAGCTGACCGTGGCCACCCATGTCCTCGGTCCACACCTGCTGACCAGCGAGCTCGGCCCGGTGCTGACCGCGGACCGGGACGCACGTGTCGTGTTCGTCTCGTCCGGCGGCATGTACACCCAACCGCTGCGCATCGACGACCCCGAGTTCCAGCTCGGCGACTACGACGGCACAGTGTCCTATGCGCGGACCAAGCGCATGCAGGTCGTGCTCGCGCAGTTGTGGGCGCAGCACCTGCCCGGTGTCGCGGTGCACGCCATGCACCCCGGCTGGGCGAGCACGCCGGGCATCACCGATTCGCTGCCGCGCTTCGCCCGGGTGGTCGGGCCCATCCTGCGTAACGCCGACGAGGGTGCCGACACCGCGGTGTGGCTGACGGCCGCCGACTGGCCCGGCGCGACGACCGGCTTGTTCTGGCACGACCGCCGGCCCCGCCCGAGAAACTACCTGCCGTTCACGCGGCATACGCCCGACGACGCGCAGCGGCTCTGGGACTACTGCGCCGTCTCGACCCGCCTCTGACGACCCGCGCCTTCCCCTGCACCGCCCGTCGCCCTTCCTCCCGCTTGTCACCCTCCGATAGCGCCCTGCCGGCCGGCGACGCGGCGATGCGAGGGTGACAAGCGGACGGGCTGTGGACAACGTCCGCGCCCGGACCCCTGTTCTGACAACCTGCCGGACATGCGCGCACTACCGTCGGCTCCCGGCCAGTTCGGCGTCGTTACGGCACGCCAGGCGTACGCGGCCGGCTGGACGTCCGCCGCGCTGCGGCACGCCGTCGCCGTGGGCACCCTTCGTCGCCTGCGGGCCGGCGTCTACGCCGTTCCTGCGCCGCGCACGGGCGACGCCGCGGTCGACGCCGCCTCCGACCTGCGCCAGGCCGCGGTGGCGGTTGCGATCGCACACCGCCGGTCGACTCTCACCGCTGCGTCGGCGCTGGTCGTGTACGGCGTCCCGCTGCTCGATCCGTCGCCTCAACCGTGCGTCACCTTCGCCCGACGCTTCCGCGGACACATCGACGGGGCGCACCTCCACCGCGCCCGGCTCTGGACCGGCCAGATCCGCCGCCTCGGCCCCGTCCTGCTCACGACCCCGGAACGCAGCCTCGCGGACCTCGCCCGGGAGCGCGGGGTCGACGCGGGGGTGGTGAGCGCCGACGCCGGGCTGCGTCTCGGCGTGTGCTCGTCGGCCGACCTGGACGCCGCTGTCCAGGACTGCCGCGGCTGGCCCTTCGCGCGCCGGGCGGCGGAGGCCCTGACGGCGGCCCACCCCGGCGCCGAGTCCGCGCTGGAATCTTTGAGTCGGCTGCGCATCACCCGTGCCGGATTGCCCGCACCGCGGACGCAGGTCGAGATTCGAGTCTCCGACCGGTTCGTCGGACGGGTCGACTTCTACTGGGACGAGCCCGGTGTGGTGGGTGAGGCCGACGGACGCGGCAAGTACACCGACCCCCAGGTGCTCTACGACGAGAAGCGGCGTCAGGAGCGCCTGGAGGCGGCCGGGCTCATCGTGGTGCGGTGGGGATGGGCGGAGCTGGCGGACTTCACCACGACGGCCGCGCGCCTCCGCTCGGCGTTGGCCCGAGGCACGGGTCGCCCGGCAGACCTTCGTGGGTGGACCACCACTTGTCACCCTCGCGTAGTGGCGAGTTGATCTCTACCGCAGCGACCCGAGGGTGACAAGCGACGGCGCTAGGGGTGCAGGGCGTGGACGGCGGCGCCGACGAAGCCGCTGCGCTCGGCGTCCGCGGACACCCGGACCGGCGGCAGCGTGCCCGCGCCGGCGCGCAGCCACGGTTCGAACAGGTCCCACGACGCGGCCATCGAGCCGCCGACGACGAGCAGGTCGGCCGCGAACCCGGCCAGCACCGACCCCACCGCGACGCCGAGCGCGCCCAGGGCCCGCTCCAGCACAGCCGCCGCCCGGTCGTCGCCGGTGCGGGCCAGGTCGGCGATCTCGCGCACGTCGGCCGACGGCGCCCCGCCGGCGGCGGCGAACGCCCGGCGGATCGCGCGCCGCGACATGACGTCCTCGAGCGGGACGCCGTCGACGTCGACGAGATGGATGCGCCCGTTGCGCGGGTAGCCCGGGTCGACCACCGCACCGTCGACGACCCACCCCGACCCCACGCCGGTACCAAGGGTCAGCCCGCACACCCGCGCGGCTCCGACGGCCGCCCCGGCCGTCCACTCCCCCAGCGCGAACGCGTCCGCGTCGTTGAGGAACGCCACCTCGGCGTGCAGTCCGCCGCGCAACGCCGCGCCCACGTCGACCCCGTGCAGCGCCCCGAACTTGCCCACTGCGGCGTCGAAGAGCGCGATGCCCTTCGGATAGTCGAACGGGTCGGGCATGGCCACGCCCCACGTCGATCCGGCGGGCGCGGGCAACTTCAAGGCGACGGACACGAGACGGGCCAGGATCTCGTCGGCGCCGGCGTCCGCGTCCAGGGGTTGCCGGACCGCGTCCGACACCGTCCACCCGTCCGGATCGACGAGCGCGGCCGAGACATGGGTGCCGCCAACCTCGAGCACGGGGCTCGGGGAGCTCACGGGGCTGGTCATCCAGGGGCGCTTTCGACGCGTCCCTAGAGCCTGTACTCCTTCAGCAGACCGCGGCTGATGATCGTCTTCTGGATCTCGGAGGTGCCCTCGCCGATGAGCAGGAACGGCGCCTCACGCATGAGCCGCTCGATCTCGTACTCCTTGGAGTAGCCGTAGCCGCCGTGGATGCGGAACGAGTCCTGGGTGACCTCGGCGCAGTACTCGGAGGCGATCAGCTTGGCCATGCCGGCCTCGACGTCGTTGCGGGTGCCGGCGTCCTTCAGACGTGCGGCGTTGACCATCATCAGGTGCGCCGCCTCCACCTTGGTGGCCATCTCGGCGAGCTTGAACGCGATGGCCTGGTGGTCGGCGATCTGCTTGCCGAACGTCTTGCGCTGCTGGGCGTAGGCCACGCCGAGCTCGAAGGCACGGATCGAGATGCCGCAGGCGCGGGCGGCGACGTTCACGCGGCCGACCTCGACACCGTCCATCATCTGCGCGAAGCCCTTGCCGCGGCCGTCCTCGCCGCCGAGGATGCGGCTCGCCGGCACGCGGACCCCGTCGAGGATCATCTCGGTCGTCTCGACGCCCTTGTAACCCATCTTCTCGATCTTGCCGGGGATGGTCAGGCCGGGACGGGTCTCGCCGAACCCGGCGTCCTTCTCGATGAGGAACGTCGACATGTTCTTGTAGACCGAATCGGCCCCCAGCTCGTCCTTGACCAGCGTCGCGACGACGCGTGACCCGCCGCCGTTGGTCAGCCACATCTTCGACCCGTTGATGACGTACTCGTCGCCGTCCGGCACGGCCCGGGTCTTGATGGCCGAGACATCGGAGCCGAGGTCGGGCTCGGACATCGAGAACGCGCCGCGAATCTCGCCGGTGGCCATCTTGGGCAGGAAGTACTGCTTCTGCTCCTCCGTGCCGTGCTGGGCGATCATGTAGGCGACGATGAAGTGGGTGTTGATGACGCCGGACACCGACATCCAGCCGCGCGCGATCTGCTCCACCACCAGGGCGTAGGTCAGCAGGGACTCGCCGAGCCCGCCGTACTCCTCGGAGATCATCAGGCCGAACAGGCCCATCTCCTTCATGCCCTCGACGATCGCCTCGGGGAACTCGTCCTTGTGCTCCAGGTCCGTGGCGTAGGGAATGATCTCCTTGTCCACGAAGGTCTTCACCGCCGACAGGATCTCGGTCTGGATCTCGGTCAGTCCTGCGGTCTGGGCCAGGCGGGCCATGCGAACCTCCAGCTGGGCACCGGTCGACGGCGCGTGTCTCGGCGATTACCGCCGAGTATCCCCGGCCGGGCGACCGGCGGCCAAAGTGAGACCCGGTGACGTGACTCTCAGCCACGCCGCCCACGGCCGGTACGCGGCCCCCCGGAGCCGGGTAGGCACCTTGTGCGCGTCAATCCGCACGCCCGAGGAGGCACCACCATGACCCAGACCCCAGAGAAGTACACCACCACCAACGCCGGTGCCCCGGTGGAGAGCGACGAGCACTCCCTGACCCAGGGCGAAGCCGGCGGCATCCTGCTCCACGACCACTACCTCATCGAGAAGATGGCGCAGTTCAACCGCGAGCGGGTCCCGGAGCGCGTCGTGCACGCCAAGGGCGGCGGGGCGTTCGGCGAATTCGTCGTCACCCAGGACGTCAGCGCCTACACCAAGGCCGACTTCCTGCAGCCCGGCAAGCGCACCGAGATGCTGGCCCGCTTCTCGACCGTCGCCGGCGAGCAGGGCTCCCCCGACACCTGGCGCGACCCCCGCGGTTTCTCGCTGAAGTTCTACACCGAGGAGGGCAACTACGACCTCGTCGGCAACAACACCCCCGTCTTCTTCGTCAAGGACCCGATGAAGTTCCAGGACTTCATCCGCTCCCAGAAGCGGCTGCCGGCCTCCGGCCTGCGCGACAACAACATGCAGTGGGACTTCTGGACCCTGTCCCCCGAGTCCGCCCACCAGGTCACCTGGTTGATGAGCGACCGCGGCATCCCGCGCACGTGGCGGCACATGGACGGGTACAGCAGCCACGCCTACCAGTGGATCAACGCCGCCGGCGACCGGTTCTGGGTCAAGTACCACTTCAAGACCGACCAGGGCGCCGACTACCTGACCCAGGACAAGGCCGACGAGCTGGCCGGTTCGTCCCCGGACAACCACCGCCAGGACCTGTACGGCTCCATCGAGAAGGGTGATTTCCCGTCCTGGACGCTGAAGGTGCAGATCATGCCCTTCGACGACGCCGAGGACTACCGCTTCAACCCCTTCGACCTGACGAAGGTGTGGCCGCACGGCGATTACCCGCTCATCGAGGTCGGCACGATGACCTTGAACCGCAATCCGCAGAACTTCTTCGCCGAGATCGAGCAGTCGAGCTTCGAGCCGTCGAACTTTGTTCCCGGCATCGACACCTCGCCCGACAAGATGCTGCTGGGCCGGATCTTCAGCTACGCCGACGCCCACCGGTACCGCATCGGCACGAACTACACGCAACTGCCGGTGAACGCGCCGAAGGCTGCTCGCCAGCTGGGCACGTACAGCAAGGAAGGGTCCATGGCCTATCGCTTCAACGACCCGTCCACCCCGGTGTACGCGCCGAACTCGTTCGGCGGCCCGCACGCCGACACCTCGCAGCAGGACGGCAAGGGCTGGGAGGCCGGCGGGCCGATGATTCGCGCGGCCTACACCCAGCACGTCGAGGACGACGACTGGGGCCAGGCCGGCACTCTGGTGCGTGAGGTCCTCGACGACGCCGGGCGCGAGCGGCTCGTCTCGAACATCACCGGACACGTCCTGAACGGAGTCGAGGAGCCGGTGCTGTCGAGGGTGTTCGAGTACTGGTCCAACGTGGACGCCGAGCTCGGCAAGCGTGTCGAGGAGTCGGTGCGCTCGCAGCAGTCCGACAGCGCTCCGAGCACCGCACTGGGCGCCACGACGCCGGGCGACGAGGCCGAGAAGGTCTGACCCACCGACCGTGAACGACACGCCGACTGCGCGAGCCGGCGGGGCAGCCATCATCGCCCCGCTGCTCGCGCAGTTCGACGCTTCCCTGGTCATGCTGCTCGACCGGCTCGACGGCCTGGACGCGGATGAGTACCGCTGGTCGCCGATCCCGGGTGCCGCGGATCTCGTCCCGGTCGTCGGTGACGAGCTGGTGGCCACCGAGAACCACGGCGGCGAGCCGATCCGCACCATCGCATGGTCCCTGGCGCACCTCGTCGACGGCTTCCTGACCCGCGCGGACCACGTCGACGGCACCCACTCCCTCGCCGAGGAGTACGGCCCGTTCCCGGGCGACCCGACGGACGCGGTGGACGAGCTGCGGCGCGCGGCCGACCGGTGGCGGGTCGCCGTGGCCGGCGCCGACGACGAGCAGGCGATGCAGGTCGGCTACTCCGCCTACCCGGCCGGGCTCGACCGCGGCCTGCCGTTCGTCGACATCGTCTGGTGGGTGAACCGGGAACTGATCCACCACGGCGCCGACATCGCCATGATGCGTGACCTCTACCTCGCGCTGGGTGGCTGAGACCGTTTTCGGCCGTGGTCGGCTGCTACGTTCCGGCCATGCGTACCGCCAAGGACTTCTTCACCCCCCTGGCCGTCGGGGCGCCGGCCCCGCTGCGGGAGATCCCGGCCCGCCCGTCGCGGGCCATCCACTTCTTCGATCCGAGCAACGCCAAGATGGCCGCCAAGGTGCCGGACATGGTCGGCACCTTGGACGTGCTGCTCGGCAACCTCGAGGACGCGGTCAAGGCGGACAACAAGGAAGCGGCCCGGCAGGGCCTGGTCGACATCGCGAAGTCGACCGACTTCGGCCCGACCCAGCTCTGGACACGCGTCAACGCCCTGGACTCGCCCTGGGGCCTGGACGACCTGGTGACGCTCGTCGGTGAGATCGGCGACAAGCTCGACGTGATCATGGTGCCCAAGGTGCAGGGCGCCGAGGACATCCATTACGTCGACCGCCTGCTGGCGCAGCTCGAGGCCAAGGCCGGGCTCGACCGCCCGATCCTCGTCCACGCCATCCTCGAGACGGCGCGCGGCGTGGCCAACGTCGAGGAGATCTGCGGCGCCTCACCCCGGATGCAGGGTCTGTCCCTCGGCCCGGCCGACCTCGCCGCCGACCGTCGGATGAAGACCACGCGGGTCGGTGGCGGCCACCCCGGCTACCTCGTCCGCCAGGACCCGACCGACGGCGACATCGAAGGTCAGCGCACCACGTACCAGCAGGACCTCTGGCACTACACGATCGCGCGCATGGTCGACGCGTGCGCCATGCACGGCATCTACGCCCACTACGGGCCGTTCGGCGACATCAGCGACGTCGTCGCCTGCGAGGACCAGTTCCGCAACGCCTTCCTGCTCGGCTGCGTCGGCGCCTGGAGCCTGCACCCCAAGCAGATCGCCATTGCCAACAAGGTGTTCAGCCCCAGCGTCGAGGACGTCGCGCACGCCCGCCGGGTGGTCGCGGCGATGGGCGACGGGACGGGCGCGGTCATGCTCGACGGCAAGATGGAGGACGACGCGTCGCTCAAGCAGTGCCTGGTCATGGTCGACCTCGCCGAGCGGTTGGCCGCCGTCGACCCCGAGCTGAAGAAGAGCTACGACGCGATCGAGGTGGCTTGATGAGCGACGTGTTCCGCGCCCGACGGTCGCTGCTGTACATGCCCAGCTCGAACCCGAAGGCGCTCGAGAAGGCCAAGACGCTGCCCGTCGACGGCATCATCTTCGACCTCGAGGACGCCGTCGCCCCCGACGCGAAGGCCGACGCACGCGGGGCGGCCGTGGCCGCGGTGCGCAGCGGCGAGTACGGCCGGCGCGAGCTGACCGTCCGGGTCAACGCCATCGGCACGGAATGGCACGCGGCGGACCTCGTCGCCGCGGCCGCAGCCGGACCGGACGCCGTCGTGGTGCCGAAGGTCAACACCGCCGAGCAGGTCCGGGGCCTGGCCTCGGCCCTCGAGTGGTCAGGCGCGCCCGAGCACACCTCGCTCTGGGCCATGATCGAGACACCCGAGGCCATCTTCAACGTCCGCGAGATCGCAGCCGCGTCGGACCGGCTCGCGTGCCTGGTGATGGGCACCAACGACCTGGTCAAGGAGCTCTACGCCGAGCACGTCCCGGGCCGTGCTCCCGTGCTCACCGCGCTGTCGCTCGCGGTGCTGGCCGCGCGGTCGGCGGGCATCGCGATCCTGGACGGCGTCTACAACGACGTGAAGGACGCCGAGGGGTTCGCTGCGGAGTGCCGGCAGGGCCGCGAGTTCGGCTTCGACGGCAAGACACTGATCCACCCCGGCCAGGTCGAGGTCGCCAACACCGAGTTCGCGCCGTCCGCGCAGGCGATCGACGACGCCCGCGGGATCCTGGCCGCCTGGGAGCAGGGCGGCACCGGCGTCGTCACCTACAACGGCCGCATGATCGAGAACCTGCACGTCGACAGCGCGAAGCGGACCCTCGCCATCGCCGACGCCATCGCCGCCCTGGGCTAGGCCCGCACTCACCCCGCACCGACTAGCCTCTTGGCGTGACGATCGGGGCCGACAGATGAGCACGCGGGTATTCGTGGCCCGCCTCGCGGGCATCGACGTGTTCGACCCCGGTGGCGAGCAACTCGGCCGGGTCCGGGACGCCGTCACGATGCTGCGGGTCGATCGGCAGCCCCCACGGGTGCTCGGGCTGGTCGTCGAGCTCACCCAGCGGCACCGCATCTTCGTGCCCATGGGCCGGGTCACCCGCATCGAGCCCGACCAGGTCGTGCTGTCCTCCGGCACCGTCAACATGCGGCGTTTCGAGCGGCGCGCCAACGAGACCCTCGTGCTCACCGAGCTGCTCGACCGCACGGTCACCGTCCGGGAGACGTCGGCCGCGGCCACGGTCGTCGACGCCGGCATGGAGCAGAACCGCACCCGCGACTGGGTCATCTCGCGCCTCGCCGTCCGCACCCAGACACCCCGGTTGAGCCGGCGGCGCGGCCAGCTGTCGCAGGTCGACTGGAACGAGGTCGACGGCCTCGCCCTGCAGGAGACCCGGCAGGGCACCGACACCGTGGTGTCCATGCTGTCCGACCTGCGTGCCGCCGACGTCGCCACCGCCCTGCTGGAGATGCCCGAGAAGCGCCGCCTCGAGGTCGCGGCCGCACTCGACGACGACCGGCTGGCCGACGTCCTGCAGGAACTGCCCGAGGACGAGCAGGTGTCGCTGCTCGCCCAGTTCACCGACGAGCGCACCGCCGACGTCCTGGAGGCGATGGACGACGACGACGCGGCCGACCTGCTGGGCGAGATGGCGCAGGACGACCAGGAGCGGCTGCTCCAGCTGATGGAACCCGAGGACGCCGCGCCCGTCCGTCGCCTGCTGACCTACGAGGACTACACCGCCGGCGGCCTGATGACGTCCGAGCCGGTGATCTGCCTGCCCGACGCGACGGTGGCCGAGGCCCTGGCCCGGGTGCGGCACCCCGAGCTGTCGCCCGCCGTCGCGGCGCAGATCTACGTCGTGCGACCGCCGGCCGGCACGCCCACCGGCCGCTTCCTGGGCACGGTGCACATCCAGCGGCTGCTGCGTGAGCCGCCGTCGGCGCTGGTCAGCGGGCTGTCGGACAACTCGACCGCGTCCTTGCGTCCCAGCGCACCGATCGACGAGGTGACACGGCACCTGGCTGCCTACAACCTGGTCGCGGTGCCCATCACCGACGACCACGACCGGCTGCTGGGCGCCGTCTCGGTCGACGACGTCCTCGACCACCTGCTCCCTGAGGGCTGGCGCGAGCGCGACGACGACGAGGAGCCCGCGCGTGGCTGAGTCGCGGATCCGCCTGGACCAGCCGCGGGTCGAGCGTCGTACGCCGCGATTCCACTACGACGCCGAGGCGTTCGGCCGCTCGACCGAGCGGATCGCGCGGTTCCTGGGCACGGGCCGCTACCTCGTCTACCAGTCCGTCCTGATCCTGGTGTGGATCCTGGTCAACACGCTGCCGGGCATCGGGCACTTCGACCCGTACACGTTCACGTTCCTGACCCTGATCCTGTCGCTGCAGGCGGCGTACGCGGCCCCGCTGATCCTGCTCGCACAGAACCGGCAGGACGACCGTGACCGGGTCAACCTCGAGGCCGACCGCGACGAGGCCCGGCAGTCCAAGGCCGACCTCGACTACCTGGCGCGCGAGATCGCCGCCATCCGGATGGCGCTCGGCGAGGTGGCCACGCGCGACTTCCTGCGCTCGGAGCTGGCCCGTCGCGAGCGCGAGGACGACAAGGACGGCGACTGACGCTGCTCAGAACGCCAGCCGCAGCACCGCCGCGACCGCAGCAGCAGCCACCACCACGACCAGGAAGGGCATCCGCCGCCACACCGCGACCGCGCCGGCCCCGAACCCCAGCAGCCGCGGCGCATCGAAGGACCAGTGCGAGCCGTCGGCCACCGCCTCGACGACCACCAGCGCCGCGAGCAGGGCGACGGGCAGCAGCTCGACGACCCGGCGGACCTGCGGGTGCTCGAGCACGCGGGCGGGCACCAGGTAGCCCGCGAGCTTGAGCAGGTAACAGCCTGCCGCGGTGGCGAGGACGAGCACCCAGAGACTCATGGAGCCACCGCACACGTGGTCAACTGCGCCACGCGGTCACCAGACAGCCACGTACCGCAGTCGATCACCAGGAGAGGGGTCACCGGAGACGCACCGCCAGCAGCAACGCGGCGGAGGCGGCGAGGACGGGCACGCCGGGCGGGGTCACCGGGATGAGCAGGAACGCGATGGCCGCGCCCACCAGCGCGATCCACCGCTCCAGCTGCCCGGTGCGCAACCGGGGCGCCAGCAGGGCCAGGAACGCGGCCGGCACCACCGCGTCCAGGCCGAACGACGCCGGGTCCACGACCGAGCCGACGAGCGCGCCCACCGCCGTCGTCAGGTTCCAGAACGTGAAGACGCCGGCGAAGGTCCACCAGAACGCGACGCGCGACAGCGCGGGCGTCCGCTGCGCCACGGCCATGGCGGTGGACTCGTCGATCGTGCCGAGCGCGGCGAGCAGCCGGCGCAGACCCCGGACGCGCAGCAACGGGGCGAGCCGCATCGCGTACAGGGTGTTGCGCGAACCCAGCAGCAGGCCGCCGCCGAGCGCGGCCCCGATCGAGCCGCCGGCGGCTACCACGCCGACGACCGCGAACTGGGTGCCCCCGGTGAAGGCCAGCAACGACAGCAGGCAGGACTGCACCACCGACAGCCCGGCCGCGACCGACGCCGCACCGAACGCGAAGCCGTACGCGCCGACCGCCACGCCGACACCGAGGGAGTCGCGCACGGCGGCGGTGCGGGCCGGATCGGCGTCAGCCACCCTGGGCGTCGTCGACGGCGCGGTCCATCAGCGTCCCGAGTTGGCGCAATTCGTCGTCGCTGAAGTGGATCAGGAAGTGGTCGCGGATGCCGGCCAGGTGGACGGGCGCGGCTCTACGCAGCGCCTCGAAGCCGGGACGGGTGAGCACGGCGTACATCCCGCGCGCGTCGTCCGCCGACGGCTCACGGCGCACCCAGCCCTCGGCCTGCAGCCGGTCGACCATGCGGGTGAGGCCCGACCGCGACATGAGCAGCCGGTCGGCAAGCTCGGCCATCCGCAACCGGTACTCCGGTGCCTCGACGAGCTGCAGCAGCACGTCGTACCAGGCGAGGGGCATCGAGCAGGTCTCCTGCAGTTCCTCCTCGAGGGTGCGCATCAGCGACGCGTGGGCCAGCAGGAACTGACGCCAGATGCCGATGCGCCAGTCCGAGGGCCGCAGCGGGCCCGGAGGACGGGGGTTCGGCGCCGGCACGTGAGCACTCTACGTACCATCGAAGCGTGCCCCAAGAGAGTTCCGTGCGTGCCGCCCTGTCCACCGTCAACGACCCCGAGATCGGCAAGCCGATCACCGAACTCGGGATGGTCGAGCGCGTGGAGGTGGGCGACGACGGCCGGGTGGGCGTCACCGTCCTGCTGACCGTCGCCGGCTGCCCCATGAAGGCCGAGCTCACCCGAGGCGTCACCGAGGCGGTGTCGCGGGTCGAGGGTGTCACCTCGGTCGCCGTCGAGCTGGGTGTGATGAACGACGCCCAGCGCACCGAACTGCGTCAGCAGCTGCGCGGCGACGCCCCCCAGAACGAGATCCCGTTCGCCCAGCCCGGCTCGCGCACCCGCGTCTACGCGGTCGCCTCCGGCAAGGGCGGCGTCGGCAAGTCCTCCGTCACCGTGAACCTGGCCGTGGCCCTCGCCCAGAAGGGGCTGTCGGTCGGCGTCGTCGACGCCGACATCTACGGCTTCTCCGTACCGCGCATGCTGGGCGTGGAGGGCAAGCCCACCCAGGTCGAGAACATGATCATGCCGCCGATCGCGCACGACGTGAAGGTCATCTCCATCGGCATGTTCACCCCGGGCAACACCGCGGTCGTCTGGCGCGGCCCCATGCTGCACCGGGCGCTGAACCAGTTCCTGGCCGACGTCTTCTGGGGTGACCTCGACGTCCTGCTCATGGACCTCCCGCCCGGCACCGGCGACATCGCGATCTCCGTCGCCCAGCTCGTCCCCTCCGCCGAACTGCTCGTGGTCACGACGCCGCAGCTCGCCGCCCGCGAGGTCGCCGAGCGCGCCGGGTCCATCGCGCTGCAGACCCACCAGCAGATCGTCGGTGTGGTAGAGAACATGAGCTGGCTGGACATGCCCGACGGCTCGCGGATGGAGCTGTTCGGCAGCGGCGGCGGCCAGGCCGTCGCCGACTCGCTGGCCGCCACCACCGGCACCCGCGTCCCGCTGCTGGGCCAGATCCCGCTGGACCAGGCCGTGCGCGAGGGTGGCGACGGCGGCGCGCCGGTCGTGCTGTCCGACCCCGATTCCGCGGCGGCCACGGCGCTGCGCGGGATCGCGGACGCGCTGGCTGCACGCAGCCGCAGCATCGTCGGCCGCTCGCTGGGGCTCACGCCCGTCAACTGACGCGAGGTCGGTGCCGACCCGGTGACGTCGTCCGGGTCCGTCGACCTCAGGTGACGTCGTCGAAGCCGGCCTCGGGGCCCGGCCGCGGCCTCGGACGCGGTCGCGTCGCGGGCGGCTGGGTCACCGGCTTGACCGGCGGGTCTGCCGCGGCGGACTTGGTCATGCGCACCGTGGCCTCGTCGTCCTCGAGACCGCGCACGGCCGCCCGCGGGTCGACGTCACGCAGCTCGTCGCGCCAGCTCTGACGCGGGTCGTCGTCGCCGAAGATCGCGTCCCGCAGCGCGTTGCGCGGGTTGAGCCGGCCGAGGTCGACGTCGTCGCCGAACACCGCACGCTGCACGGCGGTACGCGGGTTCAGGTTGCGCAGGTCGATGTCGGCGAACTCCGGCCCCAGCTCCTCGCGCAGCTGCTCACGGGCGCCGGTGGCGAGATCGCGCAGCGTCCGCAGCATCTCGGCCGCGTCGCGGGCCAGCTTGGGCAGACGGTCCGGGCCGACGACGACGATCGCCACGATCGCGAGAACCACGAACTCGAACGGCCCGATGTTGAACACCTGTCCACCTTCCCGCGTCCGCCCGTCGAAAGGGCTGAGGGCCGTCGGTTCAGCTGAGGGTGACGGTGACGGTCTTCTTCGTCGACGAGTTCTTAGGGTAGTACGTCACCGGGACCCGATCACCGGGCTTGCGCTGCTGCACCACGACGACGAGCTGGTCGGCGGACTGGATCACCGTCTTGTCCACGACGACGACGACGTCGCCGGTCTTGAGCCCGGCCTTGGCGGCGGCCTTGCCCGGGGAGACCTGCACGAGGTACGCCCCGGACTTGGCGCTGGTCAGGTAGGTCTTGGCCTGCGCGCCGAGAGTGGCGTGCGAGGTCTTCCCGGTGTGGATGAGGTCGAGCGCGATCTGCCGTGCGTAGTTGATCGGGATCGCGTAGCCGATGCCGGACGCCGCCGGGCCGGAGTCGGAGCTGCCGACGGACGCGGCGGAGTTGATGCCGATGACCGCGCCGGAGGAGTTCACGAGCGCGCCGCCGGAGTTGCCGGGGTTGATCGGGGCGTCGGTCTGGATCGCGTCGAGATAGGCGTCGGACGTGCCGTCGTCGGCGTAGACGTGCACCGGCCGGTTCAGCGCCGAGACGATGCCGGCGGTGACGGTGCCCTGCAGCCCCAGCGGGGAGCCGATGGCGATCGCCTGGTCGCCGACCGCGACCTTGCTCGAGTCGCCCAGGCTGGCGACGGTCAGGTCGCTGTTCGACACCTTGATCACGGCCAGGTCGCTGGTGGGGTCGGCCCCGACGATCTGCGCCGAGGACGTGGCCTCGTTGCTGAACGTGACCCGGATCGTCGCGGTTTTGTCGCCCTTGGCCGCGGCGATGACGTGGTTGTTGGTCAGCACGTAGCCGTCGCTCTGGATCACCACGCCGCTGCCGATGGCCGCCTCGTCGCCGGTGGTGACGAGGATGGACACGACCGCGGGCCCGACCCGCTTTGCGACGCCGGCGACCGAGCCGGCCGGCCGCTTCGTCGGCGTCTCGACCTGCGCGATGTGCAGGTCCGGCCGGTGCAGGGCGGCGTTCGTCTCGTGCGTGGCGAACCATCCGACGCCGCCGCCGATCAGACCGGCGAGCAGCGTCACGACGAGCAGCACGACGAGCGACGGCAGGCCGAACCGGCCACGGCGCACGTTGTCGGGCGCCTCGTCGTCGTCGAGCTCCTCGTCGTCGACGTCCTCGGCCTCGCTGTCGTCGGCCGGGTCGATCTGGGCCGGGCGTCCGTCGCTGAACACGGCGCCACGGCCCAGCCAGAACGGTGACGACGGGTCGCGCCACGGATCACGCGCGGCGTCGGGCTTCCACCACGGGGACTCGCGGCGCGGGCCGGACGCCTCCAGACGCGACCCCGGAACGGGCGCGAAGCCGTCCTGCGCGTCCGGGGTGGCCGAGAACGAGTCGGCCATGACATTGGGCACCGCGGGGCGTGGATTCGGGCGCGGCATCAACCGCTCGCCGGGTTGCGGCGCGAAGGCCGTCGCACCGGCCGGCCGGCCGTAGGTGGCGCGTTCCTCCGGCGACACGGTCATCGGTGGCGGCGTGTACGAACCGGGCTCGTCGCGGGCGGCGAATCCGCCCTGCTCACCGGGCGGGCGGGCGAACACGTCGTCCGCCGCTGCTGCTAGCGGCGACGGCCCGCCCGTGCGGGCGGAGTCGACAGGCCGGTCGCCGACCTGGTCGGCCGGCTCGGCGGGGCCGTTGCCGTCGCTCGCGGGAGCAGCCTCGCTGGCCGCATGCCGGCCCTGCTCCTCATCCACGTCCAGCTCCTTCATCGCCGAGGGCGTCCGTCATCGAGTCTGCCCCAATCGGCGCGGGCACGACGCACCGGCCGCGGATCGCTACAGCGCCGGGGACGCGGCGTGTCAGCGGCCGCGGTGGGGGCGCTTGGGACGCGACGGCGGGACCAGGGCGGCCATCGGGGCACCGAGCACCGGCCCGCCCAGCGGGCCGACCGTGGACAGCATGGTGGTGCCGTCGTCGTCGACGACCGTCGGTGACGGGGCGATGGGCGTGGTCAGGGGCAGCGAGCGCAGCCGGTCGGCAAGGCTGGTCGGCAGGGCCGGCGCAGGTGCCCCGCGCAGCGCCCAGACCGCTTCGCGCTGGACCCGCACCGCGTGCGCGCACTCGGCGCACGACTTGGTGTGACGCGCGGCCCGCTCCCGGACGTGACCTCGCAGGACGCCATCGGCGAACGCGGCCACCGCCTCGTCGGACAGGTGCTGTGAACTCATCGAGCCGGCGCCCCCGTGAGCTCCGCGCCGTCCGCGGGGCCCACGTCCGGCTCGAGCGGACGACGCCCGGGCGCGCGATGGGCCAGGGCCTGGCGCAGCAGGACGCGACCGCGGTGGATGCGGGAACGCACGGTGCCGACCTTGATGCCGAGAGTGGCCGCGATCTCCTCATACGACAGCTGTTCGAGGTCGCACAGCACGACGGCCACGCGGAAATCGGGCGGGAGCGCGTCGAGGGCGGCCTGGATCTCGGGGTCGAGGTGGGTCTCGTCGTAGGCCTGCTCGGGCCCGGGGTCGCTACCGGCCAACCGGTCACCGGCGTCCTCGGGCAGCGCGTCGAAGCGGATGCGCTGACGCCGTCGCACCATGTCGAGGAACAGGTTGGTGGTGATGCGGTGCAGCCAGCCCTCGAAGGTGCCGGGCTGGTACTCGGCCAGCGAGCGGAACACCCGGACGAAGGTCTCCTGCGTCAGGTCCTCGGCGTCGGCGCGGTTGCCGGACAGCCGGTACGCGAGCCGGTAGACCCGATCCGCGTGCGTACGGACCACCTCGTCCCAGGTGGGCGGAACCCACACCGGAGTCTCGGCGGACTCGACCGTCATTGCCTCACCTCGCGCCTCGTCGGTACGGCGGACGCCTGAACGCCACTGCCGATCCCGTCCGAGAGAACCAGACCAACCTGTACAGGACCTAAACGCCGACGGCCGTGCCAGCGTTCCCACAGGCGGCTCGGGACCCCGTCCGCTACCGCGACGCGTGCCTCTACGCTCGGTGGCCATGCACGCGTACACCCCCGCCGACGACCGCACCACCCGGGAACTGGCCCGGCTGTGCATCGAACGACTCGCCACCCGCACCCCGCTCGACCGTCCGCTCACCCCCGAGGAGCTCGAGCAGCAAGCCGGACGCACCGTCGTCCCGGAAGGCCTGGGGCCCGACGAGGCGATGCGGCTCTGGCAGGAGGTGCTGAGCCTGGCCTGCCTGTCCGTCGACCACCCGCGGTACCTGTCTTTCATCCCCAGCGCGCCCACGAAGGCCGCGGCCGGCTTCGACATGGTCGTCGGCGCGACCTCGGTCTACGGCGGGTCCTGGCTCGAGGGCTCGGGTGCCGTCTACGCCGAGAACCAGGCGCTGCGGTGGATCGCCGAGCTGGCCGGCCTGCCGCCGGAGTCCGGCGGCGTCTTCGTGCAGGGCGGCACGATCGGCAACCTGTCGGCGCTGGTCGCGGCCCGCGAGTCGGCGCGGCACCGGCGCGCGCAGCGCGGCCGACCCGCACCGCACCGCTGGGCAGCGTGCGTGACGGCCGAGACGCACTCGTCGGTCAAGCACGCGCTGCAGGTCGTGATGGACGTCGACGTGATCGAGGTCCCCGGCGACGACCGTGGCCGGATGACCGGGCCGGCGCTGCGCGCGGTCGTCGACGACCTGCCCGACGCCGTTCGGTCGGGTGTGTTCGCGGTGGTCGCCACCGCGGGCACCACCAACCTCGGCGTGGTCGACGACATCGCCGGCGTGGCCGAGGTCGCCCGGGCGCAGCAGTGGTGGCTGCACGTCGACGGCGCCTACGGCGGGGCCGGCCTGGCCGCCCCGAGCGTCCGGCACCTGTTCGCCGGCGTCGAGCACGCCGACTCGTTCCTGGTGGACCCGCACAAGTGGCTGTTCGCCCCGTTCGACTCGTGTGCCCTGCTCTACCGCGACCCCGTCCAGGCCCGCGCCGCGCACACCCAGACCGCCGGCTACCTCGACCCGGTCACCGTCGAGGGCGAGTGGAACCCGTCCGACTTCGCCATCCAGCTCACCCGGCGCGCCCGCGGCCTGCCGTTCTGGTTCTCCCTCGCCGTCCACGGCACGGACGCCTACCGCGACGCCGTCGAGCAGACCCTCGCCGTGGCCCGGGCGGGCCGCGCGATCATCGACGACCGCGCCCACACCCGGCTACTCGTCGAGCCGGACCTGTCCGTGCTGGTCTTCGAACGGGTCGGCTGGGACGCCGACCAGTACGCCCGCTGGAGCAGCCGCATCCTCGACGAGCAGCTCGGCTTCGTGACCCCGACCCGGCACGACGGACGGGTGTGCACCCGTTTCGCCGTCGTCAACCCGACGACGACGGCCGACGACCTGGCCCAGTTGATCGACTCCATGCACGACGTCGACGCCGGCGCGGCCGAAACCGGCTGACCCGGCGCTAGGCTCTCGGCCATGGCCGACGCGATGCTCTCCGAAGCCAGCCTGTCCTACGCGGAGTCCTACGCGGACGAGGACGACATCGTCCGCGGCGCGCGCGCCCGCGCCAAGGAGTTCGGCTGCACGCCCATCGGGCCGGCCGGCGCGGCCACGCTGCGGGTACTGGCCGCGGCGGCCGGTGCGCGGGCCGTCGTCGAGGTCGGCACCGGCGCCGGCGTCTCCGGCCTGGCGCTGCTCGACGGCATGGCCACCGACGGCGTGCTCACCACCATAGACGTCGAGGGCGAACACCAGCGCGCGGCTCGCGAGGCGTTCACCGAGGCGAAGATCGCCCCGACGCGTTTCCGGCTGATCAACGGCTCGGCCACCGAGGTGCTGCCCCGGCTGCGCGACGCCGCGTACGACCTCGTCTTCGTCGACGCCGACAAGTCGGCCTACGAGTTCTACTACGAGCAGGCGATGCGCCTGCTGCGGCCGGGCGGGATCGTCGCGTTCGACAACGCGCTGTGGCACGACCGGGTGGCCGACCCCGGGCAGCGCGACCCGGAGACGTCGGTGCTGCGTGAGCTGGCGCGGCTGGTGCGCGACGACACCCGGCTGCTCTCGACCCTGCTGCCGGTCAGCGACGGCCTGCTCGTCGGCGTCCGCCGCTGACCTCGGACCTCGCCGACCTCGGCACCGAGCGTCCACACCTTCTTCTCGTGATCAACTCGCGCTGTGCCGGGCTGCAGACCTTGTGCGGACCGGAGAGATGCCGGACAGATCGTTCTGGAGACATGCCGGACACCTGATCGCTGGTGTGGCCTGATGGGTCATGCCGCTGAAGGTGATGGATGTAGTGGAGCTCAGGCTTCGGGTGATCGCTGATCTGCAGGCGGGCTTGTCGGCCCGTGAGGTCGCGCGTCGGCATCGGATCGGTAAGTCGCAGGTGTGTGAATGGTGGCAGCGTTATCGCCTCGAGGGTGCGCAGGGTCTGGTCCCTCGATCGCGGCGTCCGCTGCGCAGCCCTGCCCAGCTGGATGCGGTTGTCGAGGACGAGATCGTGCGGTGGCGTAAGGCCCGACCGCGGTGGGGCGCGAAGAAGATCCAGGCGATGCTGGCCGCTGAGGGGTGGGTGCCGACGCCTGCGGTCTCGACTGTGCACCAGGTGCTGGTGCGTCGGGGATTGATCGATCGGACGCGGCGTTCACGGCAACCGGCTGCGGGTTGGCAGCGGTTCACCCGCGACTATCCCAACGATCTGTGGCAGATCGACGCGACCCAGCATCGGCTGGCCAACGGACGGGCGTTCTGGGTCGTTGACCTCGTCGATGACCACTCGAGGTTCCTGCTCGGCACGCACGTCTGCCCGGCCCCGACCGGCGACGCAGCGTGGACGGCGTTGCGGGACGCGGTCCGCGCCCACGGGCTGCCTCGGCAGCTGTTGTCCGACAACGGGCTGCTGTTCACCGGACGACTGCACGGCGTCACCGTGGCCTTCGAGCGACAAGCCCGCGCCGCTGGGATCGAGCTGATCCACTCCCGGGTGCGGCACCCCGAGACCGTCGGCAAACTCGAACGCCAACACGCCACCCAGAACGCCTGGCTGGCCGATCACGGCGCGCCTCGTAGCCTGACCGCCGCCCAGGCCGTGCTCACGGCCTACCGCCACGACTACAACACCGCCCGCCCGCACGAGGCGATCGAGCAGCGATTCCCCGCCGACGTCTATCGCCCAGAACCCGGCGTCGACCTACCCGCCATTCGAGCTGGCACCGGCCGACCCCTACCCCGCCGGCTGCCTGAAACGCCGCGTCGACCACAGCGGCAGAATCGTCTACTCCCACCACACATGGACCCTGGACCAGCGGTGGGTCGGCATCACCGTCGGCCTGCTCCGAGACCGCGGACGACTCGAGGTCTACTACGGAGCCGCCCTCATCGACACCATCATCGTGGGCACCCTGCCCGAACCAACACCCCGCGGACGCCGACCCAACAACTAACCGTGTCCGGGATGTCCCCGGAACGAACCGTCCGACATCTCCCCGGTCCGAACACGGGCTGCAGACCTGCACAACGCGAGTTGATCAGGCGGACAGGCCACGCCGCAGTTCCGTCTCACGGCCGGCGAGCCAGGCCCGGACGTCAGCCACGAACGAGGCTGGGTCGCGCAGCGCCGACGGCGGGCGGTGGATGACGGAGTGGCCCGCGACGGTCAGCTCGAGATGGCGGTCCCACGTGGAGTTCCACCCGTCGCGCGTCGCGTGGAACTCGACGCTGTCGATCTCCAGGCACGCGCGCAGTCGCGCCCAGTAGAAATCGACGACCCGCCACCGCCCGTCGGGCAGGTCGATGCGGACGTTCTGCTCGAAGCCCGTCAGTCCGGCGGTACGCAGGATGCGCGCCGCACGCGCCTCCGGTGCGGAGGCGCTACCCCAACCCACCTCCTCGAGCGCAACACGGAGGTACGCGCTCCCCTGCCGCGGTCCGGCCTCGAGTTCCACCCCCAGTTCGGCGACCGTGCAGTGTTGATCTTGAACGACCCGGGCAACCAGGGTCCGTACATCGTCCAGCCGGGTCATCGCGCACGCCAGATCGGCCGCTGCACGAGCCGGTTCGACACGGCAGGGGCCCGACCACCGCATGGCCGTGAACGGCCGGGACGTGCTGCGCACCTGGGCGAAACCGGTCGCGCGTCGACGGTTCTCCGTTGGCACGAGAACGAGCACCGTCCGCGTCGCAGCGACACCCCGTACCTCCGACGCGCGGAGGGCTGCTGCGCCGGAGAGCGCTGCGCCCCGACCGGCGTAGACGAGGGCGGCGGTCCAACGGTCGGGCTCGGTGAGCGTCTCGCCCGTGAGATAGGTACGCGGCAACACGCGACGCCACGCCCCACTGGCCAGACGGTGGTCGACGGCATGCCGCGAGAGCCCCCGCCGCAGGGCTTCGGCTCGATCGAGCACCCGGGGCAACCTGTCCGGGTCGACCCACCAGTCGTCATCCACCGGTGCATCGTGCCGCCGCCCGACCGCGAATCGGCCACATGTCACCCCGACTGTGGACGGCCGGTCACGCCTGTGGACGAACCCAACCGGAACCCCTCACCCGTGATCAACACGCATTCAGCAGGCCTGGGTCCCTGCAGAACGCGAGTTGATCACCTGAAGGTCGGGAAGAGGTGAGGCGGGGCGGACAGGTGGGACGGCAGTGCGGGCGGCGGCGGTCAGGCAATGACGACTAGCGTCGGACGGGTCATGACCTGCTACGTCGACACGGTGCGCTCCTACCCGGACGCCGGGCTGCGCTTCACCGACTACTGCCACCTGCTCGCCGACACGCGCGAGGAGCTGCACGCCATGGCCGACGCGGTGGGCATGCCCCGGTGGACGTTCCAGGACCATCCGTGGCGCTGGCATTACGACCTCCCGGCGCACCTCCGTCCGGCGGCCATCGAACGCGGCGCCCGGGCCGTGCTGCTCCACGACGTCGGGGCGCTGCTGCGCCGCCGGAAGGCCGCCATGCCAACGGCGTGAAATCCCACGCAGTGCGCATCGCGTAGGTTCGTCTGCGTGCGCATCGCAGTCCTCGCCGGCGGCATCGGCGGCGCCCGCTTCCTGCGCGGTGTCCGGGCCGCCCGCCCCGACGACACCGTCACCGCGATCGTCAACACCGGCGACGACGTCACCCTGCACGGGCTGCGCATCTGCCCCGACCTGGACAGCGTCATGTACACCCTCGGCGAGGCCCACGACGCCGAGCGCGGCTGGGGCCGCACCGATGAGACGTGGCGCATCAAGGACGAGCTGGCGGCCTACGGCGCCGAGCCGTCCTGGTTCGGGCTCGGGGACCTCGACATCGCCACCCACCTGGTGCGCACCCGCATGCTCGATGCCGGTTACTCGCTCACCGACGTGACGGCCGCACTGTGCGAGCGGTGGCAACCGGGCGTCACGCTGCTGCCGATGACCGACGACCGGTGCGAGACGCACGTCGTCGTCGAGCTCGACGGCGCCCGTCGCGCGATCCACTTCCAGGAATGGTGGGTGCGCTACCGCGCCGCGCTGCCCGCCCAGGCGTTCGTGCAGGTCGGGCTCGACGACGCCACCGCGACGACCGCGGTCCTCGACGCCGTCACCACCGCCGACGTCGTGCTCGTCGCGCCGTCGAACCCGGTCGTGTCGATCGGCACCATCCTCGGCCTCGACGACATCCGGGACGCGCTGGTCACCGGCCCCGCACCGGTGGTCGGCGTCTCGCCGATCATCGGCGACGCCCCGGTGCGCGGCATGGCCGACTCGTGCCTGCCCGCGATCGGCGTCGAGGTCAGCGCCGAGGGCGTGGCCCGGCACTACGGCGCCCGGCGCGACGGTGGCCTGCTCGACGGCTGGTTGATCGCCGAGGACGACCGCGCCGACGTCCCCGGAGTCGAGGTCCGCGCCGTCCCGCTGCTGATGACCGACGACGACGCGACGGCGGACATGGTGCGCGCCGCCCTGGAGCTCGCGCGGTGATCGCGGGCGACCACGCCGTGGCGTACCTCGAGGTACGCCCGGTGCACGGCATCGGCGAGCTGCGGCCCGGCGACGACCTCGCCGGCGTCGTCGCGGACCACGCCGACCTGCAGGACGGCGACGTCGTGGTCGTCACGTCGAAGATCGTCTCGAAGATCGAGGGACGCCTCGTCGTCCTCGACTCCGACGACCCCGAGGAGCGGGAGAACGCGCGGCAGGCCGCGATCGACGCCGAGACCGTGCGCGTGGTCGCGCGGCGCGGCGACCTGCGCATCGTGCAGACCCGGCACGGGTTGGTCATGGCCGCGGCCGGGGTCGACGCCTCCAACGTCGCCCGCGACGAGCTGGCCCTGCTGCCCGTCGACCCCGACGCCTCGGCGCGGGTGCTCCGCGACGGCCTGCACGACCGTCTGGGCGTCGACGTCGGCGTGATCGTCACCGACACGATGGGCCGGCCCTGGCGGCACGGGCTCGTCGACGTCGCCATCGGCGTCGCCGGGCTGACCGCGGTCACCGACCCGCGCGGGAGCGTCGACAGCTACGGCAACACCCTCGACGTCACCCAGGTCGCCGTTGCCGACGAGATCGCGGCCGCCGCCGACCTGGTGAAGGGCAAGCTGTCCGGCATCCCCGTCGCGGTGGTGCGCGGTCTCGCCTCCGCCGAGGGCACGCTCTCCGACGACGGGCACGGCACGCGGGACCTCGTCCGTGGCGCGGCCGACGACCTGTTCCGCATGGGCACCGCCGAGGCCATGGCCGTCGGCCGGGAGGACGTCGGCTGGGCCGGCGGTTCCGCCCCGTTGCTGCACGCCGACGCCGTCGCCACCGTCACCGGCATGGCGCCGGACGACGGCGCCCCGCCCGCCGTACGGGAGGCGTTCCTCGGCTTCCTCGCCGCGCGGCCGGACGCCACGTGGCGCTCGTGCGTTGCCGGGCACCTGACCGCCAGCGCCCTGGTCGTCGACCCCCACCGGCAGGCCGTGCTGCTCACCCTGCACCCGCGCGTCGGCCACTGGCTGCAGCTGGGCGGCCACTGCGAGCCCGGGGACGGCACCATGCTCGACGCCGCCGCCCGCGAGGCCCGCGAAGAGAGCGGCATCGGCTCGCTGTCCTTCGACCCCGGCCCCCTGGCCCTCGACATCCATCCCGTCACGTGCTCGCTCGGCGTGCCCACCCGGCACTTCGACGTCCAGTACCTCGCGGTGGCCAGCCCGGGCGCCGAGCCGACCCGCAGCGAGGAGTCGCTCGACCTGCGCTGGTTCGGCTGGGACGACCTGCCCAGCGGGGTCTCCCCCGATCTGCCGCGCCTCGTCGAGCTCGCCCGCCGCCGCCTGCCGTGACGGCCCGATGACGGCGATCTCATGAGCGGCCTCGACGACGCGCTGCGGGCGGTGGACGACTGGCCGGTGCCGCACGCCGCCGCTGCGGTCGTGGGGCCGTCCGGGGTCCTCGCGTCGCGCGGGCCGCAGGAGCACGCCTTCCCCCTCGCGTCGGTGACCAAACCGCTGGCCGCCCTCGCCGTGCTCGTCGCCGTCGAGGAGGAGGCGGTGGCCCTCGACGACCCCGCCGACGAGCAGCTGCTGCCGGGCGCGACGCTGCGCCATCTGCTCACCCACGCGTCGGGGCTGGCACCGCAGCGGGCGTTGCGCTCGTTCCCGCCGGCGACGCGCCGCGTCTACTCCAACGTGGGCATCGAGCGCGCGGCCGAGCTCGTGGCGACGGCCGCGGGCATGCCGTTTACGCGCTACCTGGACGAGGCCGTGCTGCGGCCGCTGCGGATGACCGGTACGTCGCTGCCCGGTTCACCCGCCCGCGACGGCGTCTCGACCGTCGCCGACCTCGCCCTCGTGCTGCAGGAGCTGCAGGCCCCGACCGGGCTCCTCGCGCCCGCCACCCTCAAGGACCTGCGCACGGTGCAGTACCCCGGCCTGCGCGGGGTGCTGCCCGGCTACGGCGGCCAGACTCCCAACGACTGGGGCCTGGGGTTCGAGATCCGCGGTACCAAGTCACCGCACTGGACGGGGGCCGCGAACTCCGCGGCGACCTACGGGCACTTCGGGCAGAGCGGCACGATGTTCTGGATCGACTCCGAGGCCGGGGTGGGGCTCGTCGCCCTCGCCGACGAGAACTTCGGCGACTGGGCACGGACGGCCTGGCCGCAGCTGTCCGACGCCGTACTGCGCGCTCTCTGACCGACGCGCACGGATCAGTGCGTCTCGACGGTGCGGGCCAGGATCCCCAGCGTCGCCTTGAGCGCGGCTTCGGGGATGACCGGGAAGACGCCCTTGCCGCGGAAGCGCTCGTCGATCCGGCTCCAGTCGTAGTACGACGTGACCAGCGTGCCGCTGTCGGCCGAAGCCAGCCGGTAGCCGTAACGGTGCTCGATCGGCGGTTGCACGGTGCCGGAGATCGTCCACTCGACCAGCGCGTCCGGCTCGAATGCGGTGATGATCACCTGCACGTCGTACCGGCCCATGTCGGCGATGTCGCCGAGGGCCTCGCGGTCCATGTGCACGACGAAGGTGTCACCGGTGGCAGTGACCCGCGCCCCCTCGGCCGACTGCAGCATCCCCGAGCTGTCGATGCGCACGTGGCCCTGCGGGTCGGTCAGCACGGCGAACACCGCGGCCGGGGGCGCCGCGATCGTGCGCGCCGCCTCGAAGCGCTCGTCCTCGGGCATGCCACTCCTCAGATCGCGCGGATGTCGGTGTAGTTGAACTTCGGCCCGTACCGCGGCGCCCTCATGCCGGTCAGTTCAATCAACCGCATGACGCGTTGCCGGTGGCCGAGCCAGGGCGCAAGCAGCTCGAGCATCTGCTCGTCGGTACTGCGGGGGCGCCCGGCCAGCACCCACCCCACCATGTTCGGCAGGTGGTAGTCGCCGACGCTCACCGAATCGGGGTCACCCAGCGCGCGTTGCGTGGTCTCCGCGGCGGTCCACGCGCCGACGCCGGGGATCAGGCGCAGCCGAGCGGTCGCCTCGGCGTGGGTGAGCTCGACGCACTGCTCCATGCGGCGCGCCACCGACGCCGCCGCGCGGATGGCCCGCTGCCGCTTGCCGTCGACGCCGAGCCGGTGCCATTCCCAGGTGGGCAGCTCGAGCAGGTCGCGCGCCGAGGGCGGGACACGCATGCCCTCGGCCGGGCCGGGCGCGGGCGTACCGAACCGGTGCAGCAGCAGCCGCCACGACCGGCGCGCCTCGAGACCGGTGACCTTCTGCTCCAGGACGCCGGGCACGAGCGCGTCCATGACCAGACCCGTACGGGTCAGCCGGAACCCGGGACGGGCGCGGCGCAGCTCGTGCAGCACCGGCACCGCCGTGACGTCGAGATCAGACCAGTCGTCGTGGGCGCCCAGCAGGGCGGGCACCTGCTCGAGCAGCCAGGAGGCCCCGTCGCCCCACGCCTGGGCGCTGGCCCGCGAGCCCGCCGCCGCGACGCACAGTGTGCCCGGGCCGTCGGGCGTCGTACAGGCCCACCAGAACCGGCCGGCGGTGTCGAAGCGGTGTGCCGGGTCGCCGCTGCCGCGGCGCAGCGTGGCCAGGGTGGAGCGCAGGTCGATCGGGCGACCGGCCTCCCACTCGCGCACCTGCACCCGCACAGTGTGGACCAGGGGTGTGACGGAACGCGTCAGAGGTCGGACGAGAAGCGGATCGAACCCTCGGCCAGGTGCACCCCGGGCCACACCCGCGCGCCGTAGCGCAGCTCGATGCCGGCGCCGATGACCGCGTCGTCGCCGATGACGCAGTCCTCGAGCAGCGCCCCGGGGTGGACGGTGACGCGGTTGCCGACGATGCTGCGGCGGATCACCGCGCCCGCCGCGATGCGGGCGTCTTCGAAGACGGCCGACCCGTCGATGTCAGCACCGGCCCCGACCGCCGTGCGGGCACCGATCGTCGACCCGCCGTAGATCTTGGCCTTGGGCGACACGGACGCGCCGGGCATCAGCAGCCGCTCACCGGGCCGGGGCACCGCGGGCGAGGGCGCGACGCCCCGCACCAGGTCGGCGGAACCCTGGACGAAGTCGGCCGGCGTCCCGAAGTCGCGCCAGTACCCGGTGGTGAGGTAGCCGCGCACGTCGGCCCCCGACCGGAGCAGCCCCGGGAAGGTCTCCTTCTCGACCGACACGGGCCGGCCGGCCGGGATCGTGTCGATGAGGCGGCGCTTGAACGCGTACAGCCCGGCGTTGATCTGGTCGGTCACGGGGTTGGGGTCCTTCTCGAGGAACGCCTCGACCCGCCCGTCGGCGTCGGTGGGCACGCAGCCGTAGGCCCGGGCGTCCTCGACCCGGGTCAGGCACAACGTGACGTCAGCGTCGGTCTTGCGGTGCGACTCGACGAAGTCGACGAGGTCGACGCCGATCATGTTGTCGCCGTTGAACACGAGCACCGTGTCGGCCCGCAGGGCGGAGGCGACGTTGCGGATGCCGCCACCGGTCCCCAACGCCTCCTTCTCCACCACGCACCGCAGATCGACGCCGAAGCGCGACCCGTCACCGAAGTAGTCCTCGAACACCTCGGCGCGGTAGGACGTGCCCAGCACGACGTGGGTGATGCCGGCCTCGCGCAATCGCAGCACGAGGTGGGTCAGGAACGGCACGCCCGCGGTCGGCAGCATCGGTTTGGGCGCCGACAGCGTCAGCGGTCGCAGCCGGGTGCCGAAGCCACCGACCAGGATCACCGCATCGGTGGCCATCTGTTCCCCTCGCCCGCGCCCGTCGTCCGGCCTCCGACCCTCTCACACGGTCGGTGGCCGCCCGTCACCCAATCGCTTCTGCGAGGTGGTCAGCTCGTGACGAGCCGGAACCAGTCGGTCCACGCCCCGAGGGTGTTCGCGAGCCCGAAACCGGTCGTCGTCACGTGCGTGGCCTTACCGCTGCGCGTGCCGTAGATCGTGACCTTGCTCGTCCGGCCGCCCCACGCGCCGTGACCGTCGGTGGTCGTGACGATGCGGGTGACCTTCGACAAACCGTAGCTGCGGGCCAGCGACGACAGCGAGGTCTTGTGGGTCATCGCGAGGTACGGGTCGCCGGACGCCGCGTTGTCGTAGGGGTCGGCCCGGGCCACCAGGTAGGGCTGGCCGCCGTCCACCGTCCAGCCGCCGTTGGAGGCGCTGAACTGGGCGAAGATCGCCGAGCCGTGGTACTCCGCGACCAGGTTGCTGGTGTCGGTGACGCCGCGCATGTCCTCGCTCCAGACCCGGTGGCCGGCGGCGTCCAGATAGGCGGCGCCGCCGTAGAACTGGCAGGCCGTGGTGTCGCAGATGTCCCAGTCGCGGTTGCGGGGGTGGTCCGTCTCGTACTGCGCGTAGGTGCGCGCCGCGATGGCCTGCGCGTCCACGGCGGCCCGGGCCCACGACGCCGGCATCTCGCGCGGGGCGACACCGGCGACGTAACGCTCCAGGTCGACCGTCTCGACGGAGTTCACCGCGCCGGTGCCGGACGCGGTCGTGCGCACGGCGCGCACGACGCCCCAGTAGTAGTTGCTGCTGCCGTCCGGAGCCATGATGCGCACCCGGTGGCCGTTCCCGCGAGTGAACCCGGCCCGGTTCGGCAAGCCCGCGCGGTAGGTCGTCCAGTGCGATCCCTTGGCTGCGCGCAGTTGCTGCAGGGTGAGGCCGCGGTGCGCGTCGGCAACGAGGCGGTAGCGGGACACGCCGTTCGAGGTCGACGGCAGCGCGCCGCTCACGCCGGTGACGGTCAGGCCGGGCCAGGCGACCGCGGTGGTGGCCGATCCGAAGCCGCCGAGCAGCACCCGGATGGTGCGCGAGCTCTGCCGCACCAAGGTCGTGTGCGGGTAGTAGAAGGCGATGATGCGCCGGAACGACAGGCCGGCCGCGGCGGCACCACGGGCGCCGTACTGGCTCATGCCGTGGCCGTGGCCGTTGCCGCGCCAGGTGATCGTCACCGACTTCGCGGAGGCCGCCGGCGTCACGGTGGCCGCGCCGGCAGCGGGAGCGGCGAGGGTCGCCGCACCGAGCGTGCCGGCGACCAGGGCGGCGGCGGTGAGGG
>NZ_CAXUNP010000006.1:67090-119533 GCF_964252635.1 uncultured Jatrophihabitans sp. | reverse complement strand
CTGCCCCGCCCTGGCCCTGCGCCTCGAACCCGCCACCTCCCGATGACCCCACCCATGCAGTCCGTGAAGGGAAAGACCATGACCGCCCTCCGCTCCGCTCCGAGCGCCGAAGGCCACGCCGACGAATCAGGACCGGCGGCCCGCCCCGACCCGCGCGTCCCCGACGCCCCGGTCGTCGACGTCGAGATCGTCGTCCCCGTCCACAACGAGGAGGTCGACCTCGAGCCGAGCGTGCTGCGGCTGCACGAATACCTGCGCACGCGGTTCCCGTTCGAGGCCGTGATCACCATCGCCGACAACGCCAGCACCGACACCACCTGGGACGTCGCGCAGCGGCTGGTGCACTCGACACCCGGCGTCCGGGCCGTCCACCTCGACGCCAAGGGCCGCGGTCGCGCCCTGAACAGCGTGTGGGCCGTCTCGACGGCGCGGGTGGTCGCCTACATGGACGTCGACCTGTCCACCGACCTCGCGGCCCTGCTGCCGCTCGTCGCCCCGCTGCTGTCCGGGCACAGCGACGTCGCGATCGGCAGCCGACTCTCGCGCACGTCACGCGTCGTCCGCGGCCCGAAACGCGAGCTGATCTCGCGCGGGTACAACCTGCTGCTGCGCACCACGCTGCGCACCGGGTTCAGCGACGCCCAGTGCGGCTTCAAGGCCATGCGCGCCGACGCGGCGCGACTGCTGCTGCCCCACGTCCAGGACACCGCGTGGTTCTGGGACACCGAGTTGCTCGTGCTTGCCGAGCGCAGCGGCATGCGCATCGCCGAGGTGCCGGTCGACTGGACCGACGACCCGGACAGCCGCGTCGACATCGGCACCACCGCCCGCGACGACCTGCGCGGCATCGTCCGCGTCGGGCGGGCGCTGCTGCGCGGAGACCTGCCCCTCAGCGACGTGCGCCAGGCCGTCGGGCGCGACCATTCCGCGCCGCGGGCCGACCCGGGCACCGGGGCGGGGTTCACCGTGCAGGCGCTGCGCTTCGGCGTGATCGGCGTGCTGTCGACGCTGGCCTACCTGCTGCTGTTCGTGCTGCTGCGCGGGGCGCTGGGTGCGCAGGGCGCGAACCTGCTCGCGTTGCTGATCACGGCAATCGCGAACACCGCCGCGAACCGCCGCTACACCTTCGGGGTGCGCGGCAGCGGGCACGGCCGGCACCAGGTGCAGGGCCTCGTGGTCTTCGGTCTGGGCCTGGCGTTGACGAGCGGCTCGCTGTGGCTGCTCACCGCCTTGTCCGCCCACCCGGCCCGCTGGGTCGAGGTCGTGGTGCTCGTCGCCGCGAACCTGGTGGCCACCGCCCTGCGCTTCGTGCTGCTGCGGCACTGGGTGTTCGGACGACGCGTGTCCGGGCGCCGGAAGTCGCGCGTCTCGACGGAGGTGACCCGATGAGCACGGTGTCCTACCGACCCGACGTCGTCGTGCCGCCCGAGCCCGTCCGGCCCCGCCCGTGGTGGTGGGCCCACCGCGAACACGCCTCGCTCGCCGCGCTGCTCGCCGGCACCGCGGTGCTCTACCTGTGGAACCTCGGCGCCTCCGGCAACGCCAACGACTTCTACGCCGCCGCCGTCCAGGCCGGCACCAAGAGCTGGAAGGCGTTCTTCTTCGGCTCGTTCGACTCGTCGAACTTCATCACCGTCGACAAGCCGCCGGCCTCGCTGTGGCCGATGGAGATCTCCGGACGGATCTTCGGGTTCAACTCCTGGTCGATGCTCGCCCCGCAGGCTGTTGAGGGAGTGCTGGCCGTCTGGCTGCTGTACGCGGCGGTCAGGCGGTGGTTCGGCCACGGCGCCGGATTGCTGGCCGGGCTGCTGCTCGCCGTCACCCCGGTTGCCGCGCTGATGTTCCGGTTCAACAACCCCGACGCGTTGATGACCCTGCTCATCGTGCTCGCCGCCTACTGCACGGTCCGTGCGATCGAGCACGGGTCGACGCGGTGGCTCGTGATCGCCGGGCTCGTCATGGGCTTGTCCTTCCTGGCCAAGGGCCTGCAGCCGTTCACGGTGCTGCCCGCCCTGGCGCTTGCCTTCCTGGTGTGCGTGCCGGGGACCTGGTGGAGGCGTGTGCTGCAGCTGCTCGCCGCGGGCGTCGCCATCGTGGTCGGCGCCGGCTGGTGGGTGCTGGCCGTCGACCTGACGCCCGCGTCGTCGCGGCCGTACATCGGCGGCTCGGGCAACAACACCGCGCTCGGACTGGCGTTCGGCTACAACGGGGTCTCCCGCATCACCGGCTCGTCCGGTGGCGGGCCCGGCGGTGGCGGTGGCGGCGGCTTCAGCGGCACGGCGGGCGTCGGTCGGCTGTTCAACAACCTCAACGGCGGCCAGATCGCCTGGCTGCTGCCGACAGCGCTCGTCGCCGTGCTCGCGACCGCCGTCGTCACCCGACGGGTCGGGCGCACCGACCGGCTGCTCGCCGCGCTGATCCTCTGGGGCGGCTGGGTGCTCGTCACCGGCGGCGTGCTCAGCTACGCCGACGGCATCATCCACACCTACTACAGCGTCGAGCTCGCCCCGGCGATCGCCGCCGTCGTCGCCATCGGCGCCGTGACGCTGTGGCGGGCACGGGCGCAGCAGGCGGCTCGCGTCGGCCTGGCCGTGGGCGCGCTCGTCACCGGCATCTGGAGCTTCCGGCTGCTCGACCGCGCGCCGGACTGGAACCCGTGGGTGCGCTGGGTGGTACTGATCGCCGCGATCCTGGCGGCCGGCGCGTTGTTGATCCCGCCTGGTCGCGCCCGCCGGGGCCTGGCGGCGGCGGCCGCAGTGGTCGGGATCGTGGCCCTGGGCGGTGGTTCCGCGGCCTACGCGGTGGACGCCGCGACGACGCCACAGCAGGGCTCGACCCCGTCCGCCGGTCCGTCGACCGGGTCGGCATTCGGCGGCGGCGCACGCGGCGGCCCGGGAGGTACGGGTGCCCGAGGCGGATTCGGCCGCACGGGCGAGGGCCGCACCGGCGGCTTCCCCATGGGCGGATTCCCCGGTGGCAGTGGCTCCGCGCCGGGCGGTACCGGCGGCTTCCCCGGCGCCCCGGGCGGAACCAGCGGCTCGGGTACCAGCGGCTCGGGTACCAGAGGCTCGGGTACCAGAGGCTCGGGTACTGGCGGCTCGGGTACTGGCGGCTCGGGTACCGGCGGCTCGGGTACCGGCGGCTCGGGTAGCGCTCCGACCGGCACGTCCGGCGACCGTCCGTCCGGCACCACCCGTGGCGCCGGTGGGTTCGGGGGCGGCCAGAGCGCCAACTCGGCCCTCGTCGCGCTGCTGAAGAAGACGTCGAACACCTGGTCGGCGGCCACGATCGGCTCGCAGAGCGCCGGCCCGCTCGAGCTGGCCTCCGGGAAGGCCGTCATGGCCATCGGCGGGTTCAGCGGCTCGGACGCCACCCCGACCCTCGCGCAGTTCCAAAAGTACGTCGCCGAAGGCAAGATCCACTACTTCGTCAGCGGCGGTGGGTTCGGCGGCGGCCGGGGCGGTGGCACCGGCAGTGCGATCTCCTCCTGGGTCGTGTCCCATTACACAGCCAAGACCGTGAGCGGCACGACCGTCTACGACCTGACCGCGAAGGCGAAGTAGATGACCACGACCCACCCGTCCGCCCAGCCCGTCCCGTCCCAGCCCCCTCCGTCGAGCGGCGCCGCACGCGACGAGTGGCGCAGTACGACCCACCACTCGACCGGCAACGCGCCCCTCGACGGGCCGCACCCGAGGGGGACCGACCCGGACGGGACGGGCGCGACCGCGCAGCGGACGCACCCGACGAGGGACCGCGCGCTGTTCGGCGGCCTGCTCGTCGGCACCGCGCTGCTCTACCTCGTCAACCTGTCGGTGTCGGGCTGGGCGAATCAGTTCTACGCGGCCGCGGCGCAGGCGGGCAGCAAGAGCTGGAAGGCGTTCCTGTTCGGTTCGCTGGACCAGTCGAACTTCATCACCGTCGACAAGCCGCCCGCGTCGCTGTGGGTCATGGACCTCTCCGTCAAGCTGTTCGGCACCAACTCGTGGGCGGTGCTGGCGCCGCAGGCCCTCGAAGGGGTGGCGGCGGTCGCCCTGCTCTACGCGGCCGTCAAGCGGGTCAGCGGCCCGACCGCCGGCCTGCTGGCGGGCGCGGCGCTCGCCACCACACCGGTCGCGGCGCTGATGTTCCGGTTCGACAACCCGGACGCGCTGCTCGTCCTGCTCATGACCGCAGCCGGGTACGCGACCGTGCGGGCCATCGAAGCGGCGCGGCTGCGCTGGATCGTGCTCGTCGGCGCGCTGATCGGGCTGGCCTTCCTGACCAAGATGTTGCAGGGCCTGCTGGTCGTGCCCGGCTTCGCCGTCGCCTACCTGGTCGCGGCACCGACAACCATCCGAGCGCGAATGCTGCACCTGCTCGCCGGCCTCGTCGCGCTCGTCGTGTCGGCGGGGTGGTGGGTCGCGCTGGTCGAGCTGTGGCCGGCCGGCTCGCGTCCCTACATCGGCGGGTCGACGAACAATTCGATCCTCGAGCTGGTCTTCGGCTACAACGGCGTCGGCCGGCTGACCGGTTCGGACAACAACGGAGCGGTCGGCGGACGCGGCGGCGCGACGACGGGCGGCGGCTTCTCCTCCGGCGAGACCGGGCTGACGCGGCTGTTCGGCACCGAGATGGGCGCGCAGGTCAGCTGGCTGATCCCGGCCGCGCTGATCGCGATCGTGGCGCTGGCCTGGGCGACGTGGCGACGGCCGCGCACCGACGCACTGCGGGCCTCACTGATCGTCTGGGGCGGTTGGCTGCTCGTCACGGGCATCGTGCTGAGCTTCGCCAGCGGCATCATCCACGCCTACTACACGGTGGCGCTCGCTCCGGGCATCGCGGCGCTGGTCGGGATGGGTGTGCTCGAGCTGTGGCGCCGGCGCGGCGAGGACAACGGGGTCGCCCGGTGGACGCTGGCCGCGCTGATCGCCGCCACCGCTTGGTGGACCTACGTCCTGCTCGGCCGGGCGTCGTGGCATCCGGAGCTGCGCTGGATCGTGCTGCTCGCCGGTGCGGGTGCGGTCGTCACCGTGCTCGTGCGGCAGCTGGCCCGGGCGTGGCTCGTGGCCCCGCTGGTGGCGCTGACCCTGCTCGTCGCGCCGACGGCGTACGCCGTGCAGACCGCGTCGACCGCCCACACCGGCGCGTTGCCGACGGCCGGCCCGGCGAGCACGGGCGGATTCGGCGGCGGGCGCGGCGGACCCGGCGGCACCGGAGGCGGCGCAGCCCGCGGCGGGTTCCCCGGGCGACAGAACGGCACCGGCACGGGCGGGGGCACCCGCACGGGCACCGGCGGTTTCCCCGGCGCTCCCGGCGGCACTACCGGCACCAACCGCGGCACTAACGGCACCAACGGCGGGACAACGGGTGGTTCGACCACCGGCGGCTTCCCCGGCGGCGGCAACCGCCCGACCGGTTTCGGCCGGATGGGCGGCGGCATGGGCGGCCTCGGTGGCGCCAGCACCGTCAGCTCGGCGCTCACCACTGCGCTCAAGGCCGACGCGTCCCGCTACACGTGGGCAGCCGCCACGACGAGCGACAACGAGGCTGCGTCTCTCGAGCTGGCGACGGGCGAGTCGGTCATGTCGCTCGGCGGTTACAACGGCACCGACAACGCGATTACACTTGCGCAGTTCCAGAAGCTGGTCGCGGCCGGGAAGGTCCACTACTACGTGGCGGACGGGCAGGGCTTCATCGGCTCGACGTCGGCGAGCGGCTCGACGGCGTACGCGATCCAGCAGTGGGTGGCCAAGACCTTCACGGCCAGGACCGTCGGCGGCACCACCGTCTACGACCTGACGACGTCGTCCTGATCGTCACCCTCGCCTTCCCCATCGCTGCGGTTGCTCCGGCACACGCCGGACGCGGCCACGGTGATGGGGAGGCGGAGAGGTCTCAGGACAGGCCGGCGTAGGAGTGCAGGCCCGACACGACCAGGTTGACGATCAGGAAGTTGAACGTGATCGCACCGAAGCCGACAAGGTTGACCCAGGCCGCAGCCCGGCCCTTCCACCCGGCGGTGGCGCGGGCGTGCAGGTAGCAGGCGTAAACGACCCAGACGATGAACGCCCAGGTCTCCTTCGGGTCCCAGCCCCAGTACCGGCCCCAGGCCGCCTCGGCCCAGATGGCGCCGCAGATGATCGCAACGGTGTACAGCGGGAAGGAGAACGCCACGACGCGGTACGCAGCCTTGTCCAGCGTCTCCGCGGCCGGCAGCCGAGACGCGAGCGTGCCCACCGACCCCGGCCGGTACCCGGGCTCGGTGACCTTCTTGTCGTAACGCGAACGCAGCAGGAACAGCACGGTGAGCACCGCAGAGGTCATCAGCGCACCCTCGGCCACCGACACGAGCGTCACGTGGATGGCCAGCCAGTACGACTGCAGCGCCGGGACCAGCGGCTGCGCCTTGGAGTACAGCACCGTGCCGGCCAGGAACATCATGAGAATGACGGGCAGCAGCACGAACCCGCCGAGGAAGCGGATCTGCGGCGCCTTCCACATTACGGCGAGGAACGCGACGACGCCGACGAGCCCGGCGACCGACGCGAACTCGTACATGTTCGACCACGGGACGGCGTCGACAGCGCCGGCGCGCACCGCGATCGACCCGGTGTGGATGAGCATGCCGATGACGGTGACGACGACCGACCAGCGCCCGATGCGCTCGGCCGTCCGGCGGCGGCCGGCCGGTGCCACGGGCGGCTGCGACCGGTCGGCGACCGAGGCGGTCGATGAGGTGGACGGCGACCCCGGCACGGTCGGGCCGCCGGCGCCGACCAGCTCGCGAGCCGGTGCCGACGACGCTCGCGTGGTGGCAGCGGCAGGGACGGCAGCGGTGCGGCCGGCCCGTCCCACGCGACCGAACGCGAACTCGGCGGTGTACCCGACCATGGCCAGCGCGTACGTCGCGATCGCCGTGGTGAACAGCCCGTCCGAGAGATGGGCCATGGAGCCGTCGATACCAGCCACGATCAGTCCTTCCCTGCCGCAGTGGAGCCTGCGTGGATCACGTCGCGGGACTCGGCCCGTGGCGCTGTCGTCGTCCCGGCCTCACGCAACCGCTCGAGCAGCGTGCCGAACTCGCCGGTGAAGTTGCCCGAGTCGCTACGGGCGAGCCCGCCGACACTCACCACAGTAGCCGCGACGTCGCCAGGCCTGATGCGCAGCCAGACCCGCCTGCGTCGCACGCCGAGCGAGGCGGCGAGGCCCAGCACCATGGCCAGCGCGGCGAACAGCAGGTAGCCCTGCGCGGGGTCGTGCGAGACCTGCAGGTTCACCCACGGCGTCCACCCGTCGAAGGTGACCGTCACGCCGTTGGGCAGCTTGGCGGTCTGCCCGATGACCAGGTTCTTGGCGCCGATCTGCTTCATCTTCGTCTTGTCGAACGTGTAGACCGACTCGGGCAAGCCGGTGTGGTTCAGATTGCCCTGGTAGACCATGACCCCCAGCATGGGATGGTCGATTCGCGCCGACGACGACGAGATGATGCCGTTTCCCTCGTCGACCGGGGTGGGGGCGAAGAAGCCCGAGATCCCGATGTCGGTGGTCGAGCCGTTGCCGTCGAGCTTGTAGACGCCCTCGGAGTACAGCGTGGCGGCGTTCGTCGGCAGGAACACCTCGGTGTCGGTGATCACGCGACCGTCCGGCATGCGCACGGTGATCTTCGGCGCGTAGCCGTGACCGGTGAGGTAGACGCGGTCGCCGTCGAGCCGCAGCGGATGGTTGACCTTGATCGTGTCCTTCTTCGTCGGCCCCGACTCGCCGTTGTCGTGGTAGGCCACGTCGGCTGCGAACTCACGCGGCTCTCCGGCGGAGGAGTAGGTCGCCGTGAACTTCCGCACGTCGTCGATGCAGAACGGCGCCGGTCTCACCTTGCCCTCGGCAGCGAAGCGTCCAGGCTTCCAGGTGTCGTAGTTGCCCGCGGTGCTGCAGAAGCCCTGGCCCTGGCGGACGATCACCAGCCCCTCGTAGGTGTAGAGGCGGCCGACGGCGATCAGCACCAGGGCGACGAGCAGCGCGACGTGGAAGACCAGGTTGCCGGTCTCGCGGCTGTAGCCCTTCTCGGCCGACAGCGTGACGGCGCCGCCGTCCTCGGCCCGCTCGGTCACCCGCCAGCGCCGGCCCAGGGCGGCCCGGGCGGAGGTGGCGTACGTCGAGGGCGCGTCGGCGACGGCGAACGACCCGGACTCCGGCAGCCGCGACAGGTTGCGCGGCGCGGGCAGCGGTTTGCGGGCCATCGCGCGGGCGTGCACGCGGATACGCGGGATTAGGCAGCCGACCAGCGAGATGAACAGGAGCAGGTAGATGGCCGCGAACCAGGGCGAGCCGAACACGTCGAACATGCCGATGGCGTCGAGGAACCGCCCCCAGGAGCCGTGGTCCTTGATGTAGCTCGAGGTCTTGCCGGGGTTGAGCGGGCGCTGCGGCAGCAGGGATCCGGGCACCGCGCCGAGGGCGAGCAGGAACAGCAGGATCAGCGCCGTGCGCATCGACGTCAGGCGCCGCCACAGAGTGCGGACGAACCGCACCGGGGTGAGTGTGTCGCTCATGCCGGGGCCCCCGCGGGATCCTGGAGCGCAGCGGAGCGATCGCGTGGGGTGTTCATACTTCGATCCCCGAGCCGGGCGAGATGTGCGTCTGGAGCTTGATCATCAGCGTGTTCCACTCGCCGGTGACGAGCAGGACCCCGATGACGAGGAGCAGCGCGCCGCCGACGGCGCTCACGACGGCCCGGTGCCGACGCACGAAGCTGAGCGCGCTCGAGACCCAGCCGAAGCCCAGCGCGACGAGGATGAACGGGATACCGAGGCCGAGGCAGTAGAACAGCATCAGCAGGGCGCCGCGGCCGGCGCTCCCTTGCGACAGCGAGAGCCCGAGGACGGCGGTGAACGTCGGCGTCAGGCACGGCGTCCAGGCCAGGCCGAACGCGAAGCCCAGCAACGGCGCACCGAGCAGCCCGGCGCGCGGCAACCGGTGGATCTTGAACTCGCGCTGCATGAACCCGATACCACCGAGGAACACGACGCCCATGACGATCGTGACCACACCGAGCACCCGCTCGATCGTGAGGGCGTGCTCACGGATGCCCGCACCGAGCTCACCGAACAGCGCGCCCTGCAGGGTGAGGAACGCGGTGAAGCCGAGCACGAACAGCACGGCGCCGCCGACCATCCGGCGCTGGCTGGGTCGCTCGTCGGTGCCGGCCAGGCCGGCGACGTAGGACAGGTAACCGGGTACGAGCGGAAGCACGCACGGCGACAGGAAACCGACGATGCCGACGAGCACCGCGACGCCGACCGCGACGAGCAGGGGGCCGCTCTGCACCGTGCCGGTGAAGCCCGACGACGCGAGGGTCGTCGAAGCCAGGCCGGGGGCGGCGGCGACCATCAGTGCTCGGCGAGCAGGGTGGACAGCGGCCCCTGCAGGTCCTTCGGGGACAGCTTGTCGAGGTAGACGGCGGCGACCCGGCCCTGCTTGTCAACGAGCACGGTGAACGGCAGCACGCCGGGAATGTTGCCGAGCTTGAGCTGGACCGCCCCCGGCTGGTCGTAGACGACCGGGAAGCTGATGTCGTTCTGGGCGATGAAGGACTTCGCGGCGCCCTTGTCGTCCTTGGTGTCGAAACCGATGAACCGGATGCCCTTGGACTTCTCCTGCCGGTACAGCGAGTCCAGCTGCGGCGTCTCGACCTTGCACGGGCCGCACCACGAGGCCCAGAAGTTGAGCAGGGTGACCTTGCCCTTTTCGTCGGCCAGGCTGACGTGCCCTCCGTCGATCAGGGTGCCACCGACGTCCTGGGCCGGCTTGCGCTTGTCGGGGGCGATCAGCGAGCCCTTTGTCGTCTTGGACGCGAAGTGGAACTCCTCGCCGCCGGAGGCGCTCGAGCACGCCGACAGCACGAGCGCGCCGCAGGTGGCCAGGGCGGCGAGCAGGCGCGGAATTCGGCGGATGTGAGGCATCGCAGACCAGTGTGCGCCACGGGTTCGGCCCTGTGAAAACGGGGCTCAGCAACGTGTGACGCGCACGTCCCGACCGTGGGACGAGCCGAGCGGTCAGGCGCCGGCGCCGTGGCCGGCCGGCAGACCCGCGGCGGGCTCCGTGTACTGCACCCGCGTGATGACGTCGCCGTCGAAGGTCAGCGACGTGACCGACGCCAGGCTGCACCGGCGGCGCCGCGGGTCGTGGAACAACCGCAGACCCTCGGCGCTGCGCGCGGCCATGACGACCGGCAGCTGGTGGCTGACGCACACCGCCTCCCGGCCGTCGGCCTGGTCGCGGGCGCTGCGGACGGCGGCCATGACCCGGTCGGCGATCTCGGTGTACGGCTCGCCCCAGGACGGGCGGAACGGGTTGCGGAAGTACTTCCAATACGACGGGTTGCGCAGGAGCCCCTTGCCGCCGGCCACCGCGCGCCCCTCGAAGACGTTGCCGGCCTCGATGAGCCGCTGGTCGACGGTGACGGGCAGTCCCACGGTGGCGGCGAGCGGTGCCGCGGTCTCGCGGGCACGCTGCAGCGGCGAACAGGCGAGGTGCGCGATGTCGCGCCCGACGAACCACTGCGCCGCGGCCTCGGCCTGACGGGCGCCGAGCTCGCTGAGACGGAACCCGGGCAGCCGGCCGTAGAGGATGCCGTCGGGGTTGAAGACCTCGCCGTGCCGCAGCAGGTGGACGACCGTCACGACAGTGACAATCGGGCGTGGCCTTCGGCGGCCGGAGCGAAGCGGAGGCCGGTCACGACAGTGACAATCGGGCGTGGCCTTCGGCGGCCGGAGCGAAGCGGAGGCCGGTCACGACGGTGACAATCGGGCGTGGCTTTCGGCGGCCGGAGGGAAGCGGAGGCCGGTCACGACGGTGATCGCACGGCTGTGGCCGCGGCCTCGGCGGCCCTCGGCAGCGCCCGCTCGATCACGGCCAGCGCCTCCTCGTCGATCGCGGTGTTGACGAAGAAGCACTCGTACGCGCTTGGCGGCAGGTACACGCCGGCGTCGAGCATGGCGTGGAAGAACGCCGGGTAGCGCCACGTCTCGGCCGCCTGCGCGCCGGCGAAGTCCTGCACGGGCCCGTCGGCGAAGAACACGGAGAACATGTTGCCCGCGTACTGCATCTGATGGGTCACGCCGACGCGGGTCAGGGCCGCCCCGACCATGGCGCCGATGGTGCGGGCGTTGGCGTCGAGGGTGGCGTAGGTGGCGTCGTCGGCGAGGCGCAGCGTGGACAGCCCTGCTGCCACGGCGACGGGGTTCCCGGACAGCGTCCCGGCCTGGTACACCGGCCCGGCAGGGGCCAGGCGGGACATGACGTCGGTGCGTCCGCCGAACGCCGCAGCGGGCAACCCGCCGCTCATGACCTTGCCGAAGGTGAACAGGTCGGCGTCGACCGGGTCGAGGCCGAACCATCCGGCCGGCGAGACCCGGAAGCCCGTCATCACCTCGTCCATGATCAGCAGGGCGCCGTGCCGGGCGGTGATCTCCCGCAGCCCGGCGTTGAAGCCGGGCACCGGCGGCACCGCGCCCATGTTGCCGGCCGCGGCCTCGGTGATCAGGCAGGCGATGTCGTTGCCGAACTCGGCGAAGCAGGCCTCGACCGCAGCGAGGTCGTTGTAGGGCAGCACGATCGTCTCGGCGGTCTGCGCGCCGGTGACGCCCGGCGTGTCCGGCAGGCCCAGGGTGACGACGCCCGAACCGGCGGACGCGAGAAGCGCGTCGACGTGGCCGTGGTAGCAGCCGGCGAACTTGACGACGCGGTGCCGCCCGGTGAACCCGCGCGCGAGGCGGACCGCCGACATGGTGGCCTCGGTGCCGGAGTTGACGAGCCGGACCTGCTGCACCGGCGCGACTCGCGACACCAGCTCCTCGGCCAGCTCGACCTCACCGATCGTTGGCGTGCCGAACGACAGACCTCGGGTCGCGGCCGACTGCACCGCGTCGACGATCTCGGGGTGGGCGTGGCCCAGGATCATCGGCCCCCAGGACGACACCAGGTCGACGTAGCGCACGCCGTCGGCGTCCTCGAGGTACGGGCCCGAGCCGCGCACCATGAACCGCGGCGTGCCGCCCACCGACTGGAAGGCGCGCACCGGCGAGTTGACGCCGCCGGGGATCACGGTCCGCGCGCGGTCGAACAGGGCGGCGGACTGCGTCGGCTCGGTCATGACGCCAGTCTGACAAAGCGGACGGGCGACCCTGTCGACGGGACGGCGCCGGTGTGGCCTGGCATGCTCCTCACGTCGCCCCTTGGAGGATCGCGTGAGCCTGTCTCGCCTGTACGTCCCGGCCGCTGTGACCGCTGCGGCCACCGTGTCCGCCGTGCTGCTCACCGGATGCGGGTCCAGCGGTGGGGGCGGCGGTGCGAGCTCGGCGTCGCGCGCCGGCTCGTCGGCCGCCTCGTCGACCGCCGCCACACCCGCGGCGTCCTCGACCGCGGCCTCGAGCACGGCCTCGAGCACGGCGGCCGGCGGCTCGTCGTCGGGCACCCCGGCGACGAAGGCCCAGCTGGCCAAGATCGTCCTGCAACGCTCCGACCTGCCGACCACCTTCAAGGCCACCCCGGCGCAGCCGGACTCCGACGACAACAACACCCAGGCGCAGCTGCAGACCTGCACCGGGGTCAAGGGCGCGCCCGACAGCCACAAGGTCAACACCGCCCAGTCGAGCGACTACAACCAGGGCAACCTGACCGTGTCGTCGGAGTTCTCCAGCTACCGCAGCGCGGCCGACGTCAAGGCCGATGTCGCCCTGCTGCAGAGCCCGAAGATCAACCCGTGCCTGAACAGCATCTTCAAGCAGGAACTCGCCCGGGAGCTCGGCTCGAAGGCCACCGTCACGAACGCCGCCATCAAGCTCACGCCGGGTTCCGGCGGCGGTCCCAGCAACGTCGCTGGCCTCGCGTCAGGCACCGTGAACTTCACCGCGCAGGGAAAGAAAGCGGTCGTGTACCTCGGCGTCGCGTTCATCACCGGCCCGCAGCTCACCGGGACGCTCAGCTACGTCGGGCTCAATCAAGGCCTGGAGACCACCGCGGCCAACACAGCCCTGGCTGCCGTGGCGAAGCGCGCGCAGAACCCCTGAGCACGTAGCGTCGGCGCATGGCGATGCTGCACCTGCGGGTGGTCTGCCCGCAGGCGCTGGCCGACCGGGTCGTCGACGAGCTCGCGCGGCACGTCGGCGTCATCAACATCCGCGCCGCCGGCGAGACCTCGACGGGCTGGGAGGTGCGTGCCGACCTGGCCCGTGAGATCGGCGACGAGGTCCTCCGGGCGCTGCACGAACTGCGCGTCTGCGATCACGGCATGATCGCGATGGAGCCGCTCGACACCGCGATGGGTGCGCTCGTCGACCGGGCCGAGGACGACGCGCCCGGCGAGGGCGCCGACGCCCTCATCTGGGACGAGCTGTCCACGCGCACCGGCGAGGACTCGACCCTCACCGGCACCTTCGTGGCCTTCATGGTGCTGGCCACGGTGCTGGCCTCGATCGGCGTGGTCACCGACTCGCCGGTCACCGTGGTCGGTGCGATGGTCGTCGGCCCGGAGTTCGGTCCACTGGCCGGGCTCGCCGTGGGGGTCATGCGCCGGCGGTGGAGCATCGTGCGCAGCAGTGTCGTCGCCCTGCTCGTCGGGTTCCCGATCGCCATCGTCGTCACGGGGCTGCTGGCCCTGGTCGCCCGCGCGGCGGGGCTGATCAGCCCCGGCGACATCTCGGGCAGCCACCGCCAGACGGACTTCATCTACCACCCGGGCTGCTTCTCGCTGATCACCGCTCTCGTTGCCGGGACGGCCGGCATGCTGTCGCTGACGTCGAGCAAGTCGGCCGCGCTCGTCGGCGTGTTCATCTCGGTGACGACGATCCCGGCCGCCGGCAACGCCGCGGTGGGCGTCGTGCTCAGCGATGCCTACGAGACCTGGCAGTCGCTGGCCCAGCTCGGCATCAACCTCGTGGGGATCGTCGCGGCGGGGCTGCTGACCCTGCTCGTGATCAGGCGGACGTCGCGGTCGACAGCGGACGCCGCATGACGACCCGCGGGCCGACCGCGTCGAGGCCGAGCTCCATCTCTTGCGCACGAAGGGCCTGCAACCCCGGCCCGGGCGCGGGCTCGGGCCGGAAGCCGCGGGCCGCGTAGTACGGCGCGTTCCACGGCACGTCGACGAAGGTGGTCAGCGTCATCGAGGCGTACCCGTGCGCGGCGGCCCAGTCGCACGCCGCCTCGAGCAGCCGGCTGCCCAGGCCGCGGCGCATCGAGCCGGGCAGCACGGCGACCTGGTGCAGGTGCGCGTCCCCGTCGACCTCGTCCACCCAGGCGTACCCGACCGCGGGCCGCCCGACGACGAGCACGAGCGCGGCAGTGCGCAGGCCCCCGTCGTCGAAGGGCACGTACGGGAGGTCGAAGCCGGCCACCCGGAAGACCGTGTCGGCCCGTTCGTCGATCAGTGGGACGGTGTCGAAGTCGTCGTCCAGGGCGGGCCGCACCTCAGCGCTCGCGACGGGCTCCAGCGGGGCCGCGTCCAGCGCCTGCAGCAGCCGGTCGGGGAACCGGGTCGGGACGAGCACGTCGCTCCCGTCGACCAGGCGCACCAGCAGCGCGGCCGGCCCCCGTGGGAAGCCGTTGGGCCAGCCGAGGGTGTTGACGTCCGGCGAGGGGGTGGACGCGGCGACGCCGGCGATCTGCGCACGCGGAAGGGTCTCGTCCCCGACCTCCAACTCGTTCGCGGTCACCCGCAAGGAGTGGGTGCTGCGCACGGCGTGCAGCAGCAACCACTGGATGCCGACGAGGATCGCGCCGAAGACCAGCCAGCCGGGCAGGTGCACGAGCGCGCCGTGCCGACCGGACACCAGCAGGTCGAGGCCGAACCCCACCGGGACGACCAGCGGGGACCAGACGAGGCTGCGGTAGCTGCGCGCGTCCTCGCGGTAGACGACGTCCTCGTCGGTCTCCGCGTCCGCGCTCCCCGACGTCACCCGGTGAGGGTAGAGGCCACCTCGGCCGCCCAGTAGGTGAGCACGATCGAGGCGCCCGCGCGCTTGATCGAGGTCAGCGTCTCGGCGATGACCCGGTCACGGTCCAGCCACCCGTTGGCCGCCGCGGCCTCGACCATCGCGTACTCACCGCTGATCTGGTAGGCCGCCACCGGTACAGGTGAGGCGTCGGCGACGGCACGCAGTACGTCGAGGTAGGGCAGCGCCGGCTTGACCATGACGATGTCCGCGCCCTCGCCGACGTCCAGCGTGACCTCAGCGAGGGCGTCGGCAACGGTACGCGATGCGTCCTGCTGGTAGCTGGCGCGGTCGCCCTGCAGGGAGGAGTTGACGGCCTCGCGGAACGGGCCGTAGAAGCCGGAGGCGTACTTCGGCGCGTAGGCAAGGATGCCGGCGTCGACGAAACCGGCGGCGTCGAGGGCCTGTCGGGCCGTGCCCACCTGGCCGTCCATCATCCCGCTGGTGCCGAGCAGGTGGGCACCCGCCTCGGCCTGGGCGACGGCCATCGACGCGTACCGCAGCAGCGTGGCGTCGTTGTCGACAGCGCCACTCGAATCCAGGACGCCGCAGTGTCCGTGGTCGGTGAACTCGTCGAGACACAGGTCGGACATAAGCACGGTGCCGTCGCCCAGCTCGGCCCGCAGGTTGCGCAGGGCCACGTTGAGCACGCCGTCCGGGTCGTCACCGCCGGAGCCGGTCGCGTCCTTGTGCACCGGGATGCCGTAGACCATCAGGCCGCCGACGCCCGCGCGGACCGCGTCGACCGCGGCCTTCACCAGCGACTCCTGGCTGTGCTGCACCACACCGGGCATCGAGGCGATCGGGTGCGGCTCGGTGAGGCCCTCGTGCACGAACATCGGCAGGACGAGGTCGGCGGGCCGGACCTCGATCTCGGACACCAGCCGCCGCAGCGCCGGCGTACGACGGAGACGGCGCGGACGCGACGTCGGGAACGGCGGCAGCTCGGGCAAACTCACGCTATTAAGGTTACGCGCGACCGCCCTGCTCACTTCCCGCCCGCTGTGGTCGTGATCCGTCAAGGAATCGCGACCACACCGGGCGGGAAGGTGGGTGGGTCAGCGGGCGGCGCGCCGCGTCGGGGTGCGGCCCGACGCCTTCTTGGCCGCGGTCGCCGCGGCCTTCTCCTTCTCGGCCGCGGCCCGCTCGACGGCGTACTCGGCGAGCGCGTCGATCAGGGCGGGGACGGTGGCCTGGTCGGGCTGCACGTCGACACGCAGGCCGAACTCGGCTGCGGTGGCCGCGGTCTGCGGGCCGATGCAGGCCACGACGGTGCGCGCGTGCGGCTTGCCGGCGATGCCGACGAGGTTGCGCACCGTCGAGGAGGAGGTGAAGCAGACGGCCTGGAAGCCGCCGCTCTTGATCGCGTCGCGGATCTCGGCGGCGGGCGGGGCCGCCCGCACCGTCCGGTAGGCGGTCACGTCGTCGATCTCCCAGCCGAGTTCGCGCAGGCCGGCGGCCAGCGTCTCGGTCGCGATGTCGGCGCGCGGCAGCAGCACCCGGTCGATCGGGTCCAGCACCTCGTCGAACGGCGGGAAGATCGCGAGCAGGCCCTCCGAGGACGACGCGTCCTCGGCCGGGACGAGCTCGGGCTTGATGCCGAAGGCGCGCACCGCCTCGGCGGTGGCCTCGCCCACGCAGGCGATCTTCACACCGGCGAACGCGCGGGCGTCGAGCCCGAACTCCTCGAACTTCTCGCGCACGGCGCGGACGGCATTGGTCGAGGTGAACACGATCCACTCGAACCGGCCGGTGACCAGGCCCTTGATCGCCCGCTCCATCTGGGTCGGCGTACGCGGCGGCTCGACGGCGATGGTCGGGACCTCGACCGGCACCGCACCGAAGCCGCGCAGCCGGTCGCTCATGGTGCCGGCCTGCTCCTTGGTCCGCGGGACCAGGACCTTCCAGCCGTAGAGGGCGCGGGACTCCCACCAGGCGAGCTTGTCGCGCTGGGCGGCGGCCTTGCCGACGGTGACGACGACCGGCCCGGTCATGCCGACGGCGGCGAGCTCGAGGTCACCGGCGACACCGGCGACGGTCTGCTGGCCGGTGGTGGTGCCGTTGCAGCTCACCGTCACCGGGGTGTCGGGCTTGAGGCCGTAGGCGACGAGCTGCTCGCCCGCGGACTGCACGTCGGCGGCGTCGGCGGTGAGGACGAGCGTGCCCGCCGCGTGCGCGAGCGCGTCGTAGTCGACGCCACCGGCCCCGGCGAGCTCACGCAGGTCCGCCTCCGTCCGGACGGGCCCCACCGGCACGCCGGCGTAAGCCGCGGTCCCGGTGCCCAGCCCGACGCCGGGAACGACCTCGAACGGCACGACGGTGCGGGCGATCGCGAGGGTCTCCTTGACGACGGAGTCGTCGGCGAACGGGTCCCCGACGACGACCCGCGCGACGGTCAGCCCGGCGCGCGCGTCGGCCAGCAGGGCCTTCGCGGTGTCGGCCGCCGTCAGTTCCGGGGCTCGGACCTCGGTGGCACTGGCGATGATCGCCGTCGGCACCGCGGTGTCCGCGACGACGAGGTCCGCACCGCGGATCGCGTCGGCAGCGCGCGTGGTCAGCAGGCCGGGGTCGCCCGGACCGGCCCCCACGAAGGTGATAAGACCTGGGGCCTTGGAGGCTCTGCGTGCGCGGGTCATGTGGTGCTCCCCATCATGGTGTCAGCGCCGTCGGCGAGCAGGTCGGCGGCAAGCCGCCGCCCGACACCGTCGGCATCGGTGGTGGTCCCGGTGACCGAGAGCCGCACGGCGTCGCTGCCGTCGGCCGCGGTCACCGAACCGCGAAGGAAAATCTCGGGACCGTCGTCGCCCTCGGCGATGACGGCCAGCGCGCCGACCGGCGCGGAACAGCCTGCCTCGAGCCCGGCAAGCAGGGCCCGCTCGGCGAGGACGGTGGTGCGGGTGTCGGCGTCGTCCAGCACGGCCAGCACCGCCACCGTGTCCTCGTCGTCGGCCCGGCACTCGATCGCCAGCGCTCCCTGGGCCGGGGCCGGCAGCATCTGGATCGGGTCGAGGACCTCGGTGACCTCGCCTTCCCGGCCCAGCCGGCGCAGCCCGGCGTAGGCGAGCACGACGGCGTCGAGCTCGCCGGAACTGACCTTGCGCATCCGGGTGTCGACGTTGCCGCGCAGCCCGACGACCTCGACCCCGAGGCCCAGCGCGTGGATCTGCGCGGCGCGGCGCGGGGAGCCGGTGCCGACGCGGGCGCCGGGCGGCAGCTCGCCGAGGGTGAGGCCGTCGCGGGCGACCAGCGCGTCGCGCGGGTCCTCGCGCACCGGCACCGCGGCCAGCGCGATGCCGTCGGCCGGGGCGGTCGGCAGGTCCTTGAACGAGTGGACGGCGACGTCGATCTGGCCGTCCAGCAACGCCGTGCGCAGGGCCGACACGAAGACCCCGGTGCCGCCGATCTGCGCCAGCGCCGCGGACGAGACGTCGCCCTCGGTGACGATCGGGACGATCTCCGTCGACCCGCCCAGGGCGTCGGCGACGAGGTCGGTCTGCGTGCGGGCCAGCGCGGAGGCGCGGGTGCCGATGCGCAGCGTGCGGGTACTCGTCATGAGCGTGCTCCGCCGTCGGTCTTCTTGACGGCGGCGACGGACTCGGCCGCGGCCGGGTCGAGGTCGAACAGCTCGCGCAGGGCGGCGGCGTAGGAGTCGCCGCCCGGCGTCGCGGCCAGCTCCTTGACCCGCACGGTCGGGGCGTGCAGCACCTTCTCGACCGCGCGGCGGACGGCGTCGGCGACGGCACGCCGCTCGTCGGCCGTCAGGTCGGGGACCCGCCCGTCGAGGCGGGTCAGCTCGCCCTCGATGACCTGGTTGGCCCGGGCGCGCAGCGCGGTGACGGTCGGTGCCACGGCCAGCTGCTGCTGGGCTGCGAGGTGGTCCTGCAGCTCGCCGACCACGATCGAGACCGCGGACGCGACCTCGGCGTCGCTGACCATCGCGCCGCCGTCGCGCAGCGCCTCGAGGTCGACGTAGGTGACGCCCGGCTGCACCGCGACGGCCGGGTCGACGTCGCGGGGCAGGGCGATGTCCAGGACGACCAGCGGACGCTCGTCGCGGGGGCCGACGGCCTCGGCCTCGACGATCAGCCCGGTGGAGCCGGTGGAGGACAGCACCAGGTCGGCGTTCGCGATCGCCTCGGGCAGCGCGGACAGCGCGACGGCGGTGCCGCCGAGGCGCTCGGCCAGCAGCGCGCCACGCTCGGCGGAACGGTTGGCGACCACGATCTCGCTGACCCCACGACGCCGCAGGGTCGCTCCGGCGAGGGCGCCCATGGAGCCGGCGCCGATGACCAGGGCGGTGCGCTCGGCGAGCGGGCCGAGCACGCCCTCGGCGCGGTCGAGCGCCAAGGACACGATGGACGCCCCGGCGCGGTCGATGCCGGTCTCGGTGTGCACCCGCTTGCCGACCCGCAGCGCGGTCTGGGCGAGGTCGTGCAGCACGCTGCCCACCGAGCCGATCTCGGTGCCGAGCGCGTAGGCGTTGCGCAGTTGGCCCAGGATCTGGGACTCGCCGACGACCATGGAGTCCAGGCCGGAGGCGACGGTGAACAGGTGCTCGGCGGCGGCCTCCGCGAAGTGCACGTAGAGGTGGTCGGACAGCGCGGACACCGCCAGCCCGGCGTGCCGGGCCAGGACGCTGGTGATCTCGGCGACCGCGGGGTGGAAGCGGGCGACGTCGGCGTAGACCTCGACGCGGTTGCACGTGGAGACCAGCATGACCTCGCTGATCATCTCGGCGTGGTGCAGTTCCTCGACGGTCTTGCGGACGTCGTCGACGGGGACGGCGGCGCGCTCGAGGACCGACACCGGTGCCGTCCGGTGCGACAGTCCGACCACCAACAGGCTCATCGGCTGGCCTCGCTCAGGGTGGGGATCGTCAACGCGGACGCGGCCTTGCGCGTCTCGTGGAAGGACAGGATCTGCAGCTCCGCGGCGAGGTCGACCTTGCGCAGGTGCACGTGCGCGGGGACGGACAACACGACCGGGGCGAAGTTCAGAATGCTGCTGACCCCGGCCTGCACCAGGCGATCGCAGACCGACTGGGCGGCCGAGCCGGGAACGGCCAGGACGGCGATCGTGATCGCATGCTCGGCGAGCACGTCCTCGAGGTCGCCGATGTCGCGCACGGTGAGCCCGCGCATCCGCGAGCCGACGCGGGTCCGGTCGGCGTCGAGCAGCGCCGCGATGCGGAACCCGCGCGAGGCGAAGCCGGCGTAGCCGGCGAGGGCCTGGCCCAGGTTGCCGACCCCGATCAGGGCCACGGAGTGGTGCACGGTGAGCCCGAGGGTGCGCGAGATCTGTTCGGTCAGGGTGCCGACGTCGTAGCCCACGCCGCGGATGCCGTAGGACCCGAGGTAGGACAGGTCCTTGCGCAGCTTCGCCGAGTTGACCCCCGCGGCCGAGGCGAGCTCCTCCGACGACACCGTGCTGATGGCGTCGTCGCCGAAGGTCGTGAGCACGCGCAGGTAGGTGGCCAGCCGGGCGACGGTCGCCTCCGGCACGGCACGGGCGTCACCGCGGGACTCGCGCGGAGCGGACATCGACACCTCGGAACGAAGCTCGTCCGGGCAGCGCGACGGGTGCTCACGAGGGCTGCTCGCGGTCCGCTAGATCGATGCCGGGACGGGTGTGGTAGGGCTGATTGGATCTGTTCCGGACGCTACGCCGCTCGTGAAAGTTTTCCCAAATCGTGGGGGCCCGTGCTAAGGATCGCTCAGCGGGCGACGGCCCTGCGGAACCGGGCCTCTTCCACGCGCCAGTACCCGTGCTCCTTGCCGTCGACGAGCACAACCGGAACGCGGTCGGAGTACTCCGCCCGCAACGGCGCCGAGGTGTCCACGTCCACCTCGCGGTAGTCGAACCCCAGTTCTGAGCGCAGGGCGCGCAGCTGCTGCTCGGCGACCTCGCACAGATGACAGCCCACCCGCGTGAGCAGGGTGACGACGTGATCGGTCGGCGCCATCGTTCCTCCGCGCGTAGAGTCCTGTTTGTCCGATTTTAGGGGGTAGGCAGACCCGAGAATGTGCGTCAGGGTCCTGTTCCCCGCCAGGACATGCCGGGAATGCTGGACGTCAGCCGCCGGGGGCTGGTCAATCACCCGGGGTCGATCCTATAGTTAGCAGAATCTTTACACGTCAGGTGACCGCATCCGGGCTCCGTCCCGGCGGGCAGGGGGAAGGACGTTGTCGATGCCGCGACGCGACGTCCCGTCTCCAGGGCGCGGCAACGGCCGGGGTGGCCTGGACGCCCTCGCCGACCTGATCAACGACGTACTCGCCCGCCGGGGTACGCAGCCGCTGACAACCACCGGGCTCATGCTCTCGGCGGTCGAGTCACCCGCCTCCCGTCCCTCCACCGTGCGCGGTCGGGCGTCCCGCGCGTTCGAGCCGGTGCCCACCCCACCGGGCGACGGTCGCGTCGACGGGCCCGACGAGGCCTCCCGTAGCCGCGCGGACGAGCCCGCCATGGAGGACGACCACGTCGAGACCTGGCGCCTGGTGCGGCTGGCCCAGGACGGCGACGGCGAGGCCTTCGGGATGCTTTACGACCGCTACGTCGACTCGGTGTTCCGGTTCATCTACTACCGCGTCAACGACCGCGCCCTGGCCGAGGACTTCACCAGCGAGACGTTCGTCCGGGCCCTGCGTCGCATCAGCTCGATCAGCTACCAGGGCCGCGACATCGGCGCCTGGTTCGTCACGATCGCCCGCAACATCGTCCTGGACCACGTCAAGTCGGCCCGGAACCGCTTGGAGCGGACGACCGGGGACACCATCGAGGGGCCCGAGCACGAGCAGAGCACCGAGAGCGCCGTCCTGGACTCGCTGGCCCGCGACCGGCTGATGGAAGCCGTGGGGCAGCTGGGCGACGAGCAGCGCGAGTGCGTCGTGCTGCGCTTCATGCAGGGCCTGTCGGTCACCGAGACCGCTGCGGTCATGGGCAAGAACGACGGCGCGATCAAGGCCATGCAGCACCGGGCGGTGCGCAAACTCGCCGACTTGCTGGGCGACGACCTGCGATGAGCGTGCACCGCCCGGCGGGACGTGGATCCGGGCCCGGCCGCGCCCGTAACATCCGGGCAGCTGGGTCGTTGAGTTCCGTGGGTGACGGAAGGATCCCGTCGCTCACGGCACGAGAGGCCCCACCATGGACCCCCGGTACAACGACATGAGCCCGCATCGAGTGTCGATGCTCGGCTCGTCGCTGCGCCGTGCCGAGGACCCCGAGAAGTCCCGGGACCCACGCGTGCGCGAGGTGGTGGCGTCGCTGCGCGCCGTCGACTACGCACCGGCGCCGGACCCGCGGTTCCGCAGCGAGCTGCGCGCCCAGCTCGTCGCGGTCGCCCCCCGTCTCATCGCCGAGAGCGCACCCGACACCGCCCCGACCCCCGTGGCCACGGCCCGGCACCGCGAGCCCGCGCGCCGCCGTCGTTTCGTCCGGCCGCTCGCCGTCGCGGGCACCGTGGCCGCCGCCTTCCTGGTCCTGCTCGGCGGCGCGGTGTGGATGAGCCAGAAGGCACTGCCCGGGGATTCGCTGTACGGGCTGAAGCGGGCCAGCGAGAACGTGCAGCTGTCGCTGACCTCCGGCGGCACCGACAAGGGACACGCCTACCTGTCCCTCGCCCAGACCCGGGTGCAGGAGGCGCGGGCCCTGCTCCGCCGCGACTCGGCCTCGGCGTCCGGACGCGGGCCGCTGGCCGGCGGCCTGTCCGCGCACAGTGCCGGCCTGATCTCCAAGAACCTGGCCTCGGCCAACTCCGACCTGCGGCACGGCAGCGACCTGCTCAACACCAAAGCGGTCACGTCGAAGTCGCAGACCCCGTTGACGATCATCACCGACTGGGCGCCCGGGCAGCTCGTCCGCCTGAAGGCATTGGCCGACGCCCTGCCCACCAGCACGGTGCGATCGCAGACCCTGTCCTCGTGGGCGCTGACCAACTCCGCGCTCACCCGGGCTCGCAGCCTCGCGCCGGCCGTTGCCAACGGGTGCGCGTCCGGCGCAAGGTCCGACCGTCTCGGGCCGGTGCCGACCTGCAGCTCGACGGGGTCGGCGCCCGCCACGCGTGCTCCCACGACACGCACCCCCGCGACACCGTCCACGCCCGCGACGCACTCGAACCGCAGCGGCGCCACGCACCGCGGTGGTTCGTCCGGTACGGGCGCACCGGCCAGCGGGCGACCGGCCGCTCCGCAGCCCACGCGCTCGGCGCCCTCGTCGCGTGGCCGCGGCGTCCCGACGTTGCCGCGACTACTCCCCAGCAAGGCGCCGATCTCGGTCGGCAGCTGCGGCATCTCGATCGGGCTCGGCCCCATCGGTGTCGGCGTCGGCGGGTGCCCGTCACATAAGTGACGATCCCATCGAGTGCTCAGCCGACCTCGATAGGCTCGTTTCCATGGCCGAGCTGCCCGCGGAGGCGGACCCGACGATCGAGCTGACCGCCGAGGGTGTCGACGATGTCGTCCGGCCGACGCCGGACCCCACTGCCGCCGCCTTCTTCGACGTCGACAACACGATGATGATCGGCGCGTCGATCTACCACTTCGCCAAGGGGCTGGCGGCGCGCGACTTCTTCACCTGGCGCGACCTCACCACCTTCGCCGCACGGCAGGTGCGGCTCCGGCTGCGCGGCGAGTCGCACGGCGACATGCACTCCACCCGCGAGTCGGCGCTGGCCTTCGTCGCCGGCAAGAAGGTCGACGAGGTCCGGGTCCTCGGCGAGGAGATCTACGACGAGTCGATGTCGGACAAGATCTGGCGGGGGACGCAGGCGCTGGCCCGGCTGCACCTCGAGGCCGGCCAGCGCGTCTGGCTGGTCACCGCCACCCCGGTCGAGCTGGCCACCATCATCGCCGACCGGCTCTCGCTCACCGGGGCACTGGGCACCGTGGCCGAGTCCGAGGCCGGCGTCTACACCGGACGGCTGGTCGGTGACGTGCTGCACGGAGAGGCCAAGGCGGCGGCCGTCCGGTCCCTGGCGGCACGCGAGGGGCTCGACCTCACCCACTGCTCGGCGTACTCGGACTCGATCAACGACCTGCCGATGCTCTCGCTCGTCGGCCGCGCCGTGGCCGTCAACCCCGACACGGCGCTCCGCGCGGAGGCCAAGCGGCGCGGGTGGGAGATCCGCGACTTCCGGACCGGCCGCAAGGCGGCCCGAATCGGCATCCCCACCGCGCTCGGGGTGGGGGCCGCGGCCGGGGGTCTCGCGGCCGGCATCGCCGTGCGCCGGGCGCAGGCGCAGCCGTCGGTCCCGGCCCGCGCCGCCCGCACGGCCGGGCGCGCCGGGTCGTCGGTCGGTCAGGTGTTCCGCCGGTTCGCGCTCTGACCGTTCGGCAGCAGCGGGGCGCCTAGCGCCAGACGGAGCGGCGCTGGCCGAGCAGCCGGTAGAGGGTGGTCTGGATCGTCTCGCGGACCTGGTCGGTGAGGTCGAAGACGGCGGCCGGGTCGTCCGCGGCCGCCGGGCCCAGGTCGGCCGTGACGATGGGCTCGCCGAACTCGATGTACCACTTGCTGGGCAGCGGCACGAGCCCGAGCGGGCCGAGCCACGGGAAGGTCGGCGTCAGCGGGAAGTACGGCAGGTTGAGCAGCCGGGCGACGGTCCGGGCCGAACCCAGCACCGGGTGGATCTCCTCCGACCCGATGATCGAGACGGGGATGATCGGCGTGCCGGTCCGCAGGGCGGCGTGCACGAACCCGCCGCGGCCGAAGCGCTGCAGCTTGTAGCGCTCGCTGAACGGCTTGCCGATCCCCTTGAACCCCTCCGGGAACACCCCGACGAGCTCCCCGGCGCGCAGCAGCCGTTCGGCGTCGGGCACGCAGGCCATGGTCGCCCCGGCCTTGCGCGCGACGGTGCCGACGCCCGGCGTGCGGAACACCAGCTCGGCTCCCAGCAGGCGCAGGTGGCGGTGCGCGGGATGTTCGGTGTGCACGGCGACGGCGGCCATCGTCGAGTCCAGGGCCCAGAGCCCACCCGCGTGGTTCGAGACCAGCATCGCGCCGCCCTCGGCGGGGATGTGCTGGACGCCGTTGACCTCGACGCGGAACCAGTGGTCGTAGAGCAGCTTGAGTGCGGGCAGCACGGCGTGGTCGGTGAGGTCGGGGTCGAACCCGAACTCGTCCACCGCGTAGTTGCCGGACAGCCGACGCGTGACGAAGGTCAGCAGCTCGTCGAGCCGGTCGGCCGCGGTGCTCGCGGCCGGCGGCAGAGCAGGCAGTGTCGGCAGGTCGCGCGCGGCGGCCCAGGCCGACGCGGGCAGCGCGGTGACGGACGCGCGCCCCCGTGACGGGTGCCGGCCGCGCGAGGGGTGGTGCCCCCGGGAGGGGTGCTGTGCCCCGCGCAGCGGGATGACGCGCGCGTCGTCGGGGTCGGCGTCCAACTCGCCTCCCGCGTCCGGCCGGCGGGTCACTCGGCGATCGCCGCCTGGTGCGCACGCCGGGCCCGCAGTGCGCTCGAGCCTACGCGCACACCGGCCTGCGCCACGTGCGGGAGTGGACGCTGGCCGGCGGCGAAGGAGTCGACGGCCGTGCCGGTGGTGTAGCGCGGGGTGTAGCCGAACCGGGCGTGCAGCGCCGCAGTGTCGACGACGCGTCCGAAGCGCAGCCAGTGGTGCTCCTCGTGCACGAGCTCGGTCACGGCGCGGTTCAGCGCGCCCGCGCCGGCCAGCCGCGGAACCGGCACCCGGATCCGGCCGGCCCGGCGGACGGCCTGGGAGAGCGTGAGGACCCCGTCGGCGGCGACGTTCACGACCCCGGGCCGGGAACTGACGGCGGCCAGGCGCAGCGTCTCGACGGCATCGGCCTCGTGCAGCAGCTGCAGGCGCGGATCGAACCCCAGCTCGGTCGGCACCAGCGGCCCGGCGAGGTAGCGGGTCAGGGACGTGTCGACGGCGGGCCCGATGAGGCGGGCCTGACGCAGCACGGCGACGTCGACGTCGGGCCGGCGGCGGGCGAACCCGCGCACGTAGGCCTCGATCTCGACGGCGTCCCGGGCGTAGCCGGCGTCGACCGAACCGTCCGGACCCATGTCCTCGGTGAACACCGCCGCGTCCCGGCTGGTGCTGCCGTACACGCCGGTGGTCGAGCGCAGCACGAACCGATGCACGTCCTCGGACTTCTGGCACGCGGCGAGCAGCTGCATGGTGCCGATGACGTTGAGCTCTTGCATCGCCATCCGCCCGCCGACGGCGCGCGGCGAGGCGACCACCGCGGCGTGCACCACCACGCTCACCCGGGCCTGCGCCATGACCTTGGCGATCAAAGGGTTGCGGATGTCGGCCCGCACGAACTCGGTGCGGCCGAGGTGGGGCAGGTCGATGGTGCGGGGCGGCACGGTGTCAATGCCGATGACCCGCTCGATGGCGGGGTCGGCACTCAGGCGTGCGGCCAGCCGACCGCCGAGGAAGCGGCTGACTCCGGTGACGAGGACGACGTCGGACATCAGCCGCCGCCGGGCTACTTCTTGTTGCGTCGCTGAACGCGGGTCTTCTTCAGCAGCTTGCGGTGCTTCTTCTTCGCCATCCGCTTGCGCCGCTTCTTGATGACAGAACCCATGCTTGACCGCCTCTCCGGACCTTAACTGTTGTCGTTGCGACCCAGCCTTGGCCGAAAGGCTCGCTGTTGCCTACAACTACCAGCGTATCGTACTAGCCGGCTTCGATGAAGGCGTCGCGCAGGTAGTCGTGGACGGCTTTCTCGGGCACCCGGAACGACCGGCCCACGCGTACGGCCGGCAACTCACCGGCGTGCACCATGCGGTAGACGGTCATCTTCGACACGCGCATGACGGAGGCGACCTCGGCGACGGTCAGGAACTTGACGTCGGACAGGGCCGGGTCGGCCGGTCGGAGCTCGGCCGGCGTCGCCTGCTTCCGGGCAGGTTTGCGTGGCTGGGCTGACGGGTCATCGGACATACGGGTCACCGAACGCTTTCGGCACGTGTCGGTGCGCGGCTTCCCCACCTCGCAACGGGACACGCACGTGCTGCCCTGAGACTAGCGGTACTCGTGTGGCCTATGCGATACCTGAGCGAATACCAAATTGGTGACACCAACCCAACTAAGGCCGTATTGCCGGATTTGTCGGCCAGCGGGACGCGGTCCGACCGTCAGCCGGACGCGCCCAGCTCGGCCGAACGGTGCGCGGCGGCCTCGATCGCGGCCAGGATCGCCGCGCGCACACCGTGGACTTCGAGCTCGCGGATGGCCGAGATGGTCGTGCCGGCCGGGCTCGTGACCGCCTCGCGCAGCTGCACCGGGTGCTCCCCGGAGTCGCGCAGCATGACGGCCGAGCCGATCGCGGTCTGCACGATGAGGTCGGCGGCCAGGGCCCGCGGCAGGCCGAGCAGGATCCCGGCGTCGATCATGGCCTCGACCAGGAAGAAGAAGTACGCCGGGCCCGACCCGGACAGTGCCGTCACGGCGTCGAGCTGCGACTCCGGCACGCGCGCCACCTTGCCGACCGAGGCCAGCAGCGCCTCGGCGACCTCGAGGTGGGCGGCGTCGGCGTGCGACCCGGCACTGACGGCGGTCATCGCCTCGTCGACCAGCGCCGGGGTGTTGGGCATGCACCGCACGACGGCCACCCCGTCGGGCAGCCGCGCCTCGAGATGAGCGGTGGTGATCCCGGCCGCCACCGAGACGATGACGTGCTGCGGACCGACCGCGGGCGCGATCTCGGCCAGCAGCGCGTCGATGTCCTGTGGTTTGACGGCGATGACCACGACGCCCGCCCGACGGACCGCGTCGGCGGCCTCGAGCACCTGCACGCCGAAGGTGGCGCTCAGGTACTCGGCGCGCTCGGGGTACTTCTCCCCCACCACGACGTCGGCGGCCGTGCGCGTGCCGCGCAGCAGGCCGGACAGCAGGGCCTCGCCGATCTTGCCGCCGCCCAGGATCGCAACCGAGTCACCGTCGGACATGGCCGTCAGCTCTTCGAGACCAGCGCGCGGGCGAAGAAGGCCATGTTCGCGGGGCGCTCGGCGAGGCGCCGCATGAGGTAGCCGTACCACTGGGCGCCGTAGGGCACGTAGACGCGCACCGTGTCGCCGGCCTCGGCCAGCCGCTGCTGCTCGTCGGGGCGGATGCCGTACAGCATCTGGTACTCGAAGTCGGTGACGCCCTCCGTGCGGGCGCGGTCGGCGATGATGTCGACCAGCCTCGGGTCGTGGGTGGCGAACATCGGGTAGCCGTCGCCGGCCAGCAAAACGTTGACGCAGCGGACGTAGGAGCGGTCGACGTCGATGCGCTTGTCGAAGGCGACCGTTGACGGCTCGTCGTAGGCGCCCTTGCACAACCGAACCCGGCTGCCGGCGTACGCGAGGTCGCGGCAGTCGCCCTCCGTGCGCTTGAGGTAGGCCTGCAGCACGGCGGCGGTGTCGGGGAAGTCGAGACGCAGGTCGCGCAGGATGCCCAGTGTCGAGTCGGTGGTGGTGTGGTCCTCCATGTCCAGGGTGACCGTCGCCCCGACCCGGCGGGCGTGCTCGCTGATGCTGCGGGCGTTGTCCAGGGCGATCTTCTCCCCGTCCTGCGGGAGCGCCTGCCCCACGGCGCTGAGCTTGACGCTGACCTCGGCGCGCGCGGTCAGCGGCCCGAGACGCTCGGTCAGGCCGGCGTCGTTCAGGGCGTCGAGCAGCGTGCGGTACGCCGTGACCACGGTGTCGGCCTGCGCGCGTTCGGTGGTGTCCTCGCCGAGGTGGTCGAGCGTGACGGTGAGGCCACGGCCGATCAGGTCGCGGCTGGCCTCGACGACCGCTTCGTGGCCGGAGCCGCCGACGAAGCGCCGGACGACGGACCGCGACACCGGAGCCTTCGTGACGACGCGTTCGATGGTCTGGTTCCGGGCCGCCGCCAGGATCGCCGTTCGCAGCATGGACTCAGGCTAAATGATGGTGGTTCATCGGGGCGCCGCCACGAGGTGCAGCCGGCAGAACGCCAGCGCCTCGGCGAGATCGCGCTCCCGTTCGGCGCGGTCGAGCGCCCGGCGCGTGTTGATCTCGACGATGACGTGCCCGTCGTAGTCGCGCTGCGCGAGCCGTTCCAGCACGTCCGCACAGGGTTGGTCGCCCCGGCCCGGGACCAGGTGCTCGTCCTTCGGCAGCCCCGTGCCGTCGGCGACGTGCAGGTGGCTGAGCCGGTCGCCCATCGCGTCGAGCATGGCGAGCGAGTCCGAGTGCGAGACCGCGGCGTGCGAGAGGTCGAGGGTGTAGTCGCGGTAGGGCTCCTCGGCCGCGACGTCCCACGACGGCTGGTAGGCCGACACCTCGCGCCCGCGCACCCGCAGCGGGAACATGTTCTCCACCGCGAACCGGATGTCGGTCTCCTGCGACAGCCGCTGGACGCCCTTGCGGAACGAGCGGGCGTAGTCGCGCTGCCAGCGGAACGGCGGATGCACCACCACCGTCTGGGCACCGAGCAGCTCGGCCGCGAACTGCGCCTTCTGCAGCTTCGTCCACGGATCGGTCGTCCACACCCGCTGGGTGATGATCAGACACGGCGCGTGGATGGCGAGGATGGCGACGCCGTAGTGCTGGGAGAGCCGCTGCAGGGCGTAGGCGTCCTGGCTGATCGGGTCGGTCCAGACCATGACCTCGACGCCGTCGTACCCCAGCTTCGCGGCCAGCTCGAAGGCGACGGCGGTCGACTCGGGGTACACCGACGCGGTCGACAGGCCCACCTTGGCCCGCGAGGTGCGCAGGCTGCGTGACTCGCCCGCCTGCATCATGGACCGAACGCTAGCCCGTGACGACGGGTCACGGACTCTCGAGCCAGTCCAGGCGCCGGAGGATCACACCTTCGCGCAGCGCCCAGGGGCAGATCTCGAGATGGTCGGTGCCGAGGGCGTCCATCGCGGCCGCGGCGACGATGCTGCCGGCGAGGGTCTGGTGCGCCCGCCCGACGCTGACACCGTCGAGCTCGGCGAGGTCGGTCGACGCCATCCGGGAGATGAACGACGTCACCTGGGTGAGCCCGGTGCGGGTCAAGATCCGCACGGCTCGCGGGCCGGCCGAGCTGGGCGCGGCGCCGGCCAGGCGGGCCAGCGTGCGGAAGGTCTTGCTGGTGGCCACGACGTGATCGGGCGGGCCCGACTCGAGCAGCAGCTTGGCCGGTCGGGCCAGCTCCGACTCGACGTACTGCCGAAGCCGGGCGATCGCCGGCTTCGCCGGGGGGTCGTCGTCGAACCACTCACGGGTCAGGCGCGCCGCGCCGAGCGGTACCGACACCGCGACCCGCGGGTCCTCGTCGGCGCCGGCCGCCAGCTCGAGCGACCCCCCACCGATGTCCAGGGAGAAGATCGTCCCGGCGCTCCAGCCGAGCCAGCGGCGCACGGCCAGGAACGTCAGCCGCGCCTCGTCGTCACCGGACAGCACCTGCAGGTCGACGTCGGACTCGCGGGCGACGCGCTTGAGCACCTGCGCGCTGTTGTTGGCGTCGCGGACGGCGCTGGTCGCGAAGGCAAGCAGTTCGTCGCAGCCCTGGGCGAGCGCCTCACGCCGGGCGTCGGAGACTGCGGCGACCAGCGCGTCCGCGCCGCGGGTGCTCAGGTTCCCGCGCTTGTCCAGGTTCTCGGCCAACCGCAGCGTGGCCTTGTCCGAGTGCTGGGGGGTCGGTTGCGCACCGCGGTGCGCGTCGACGATCAGGAGGTGGACGGTGTTCGAGCCCACGTCCAGTACTCCCAATCTCATGGCGCGCAGACTATGTCATGTCGTCGCCTGATCGACATCGTCTCGTAGGCTCGTCCCGTGCCACAGCGTGAGGTGTCCCTCGACTTCGCCCGAGAGTGGGTCGAGTTCTTCGACCCGGCCGACACCGAGCACGTGGTGCGCGCCGACCTGACCTGGTTGTGCTCCCGCTGGACCTGCATCTTCGGCCGCGGCTGCCACGGCACCGTCCAGGGTCAGGCGTCGACCGGATGCTGCAACCACGGCGCGTACTTCACCGACAGCGACGACGAGAAGCGCACCAAACGGTTCGCCGCCCAGCTGACCCGCGACGACTGGCAGCTCTACGACGAGGGGCACAACGCCAACGGCAAGCTGCGGTTCTCGGAGAAGGTGCCGGAGGACGAGCTGGAGGACGGCGAGAAGCGGCGCAAGACCCGCACCGTCGACGGCGCCTGCATCTTCGCCAACCGCGAGGGCCATCCCGGCGGCATCGGTTGCGCGCTGCACGGGCTGGCGCTGCGGCTCGGGATGAACCCGCTCGAGACCAAGCCCGAGGTGTGTTGGCAGCTGCCGGTGCGCCGCGAGCAGGAGTGGATCGACCGGCCGGACGGCACCCGCATCCTGCGCTCGACGCTGGCCGAATTCGACCGGCGCGGGTGGGGCGAGGGCGGCCACGACCTCGACTGGTACTGCACGTCGTCGCCCGAGGCGCACGTCGGCGGCGAGCCGATGTACCTGTCCTACGGGCCTGAGCTGATCGCGCTGATCGGCGACAAGGCCTACGACGAGCTGGCCGCGATCTGCGCCAAGCGGTTGAAGCTGGGTCTGGTGGCCGTGCACCCGGCCACGGCAGCGGCGGCCAAGAACGCCAAGGGCGCGGCTGCCAGACCCACGAAGTCCCGCTAACCGTCCTTGCGGGTCAGCTCTCGAACTTGTAACCCAGCCCGCGCACGGTGACGAGGTACTTCGGGCTCGCAGGGTCCGGCTCGATCTTGGCCCGCAGCCGCTTGACGTGGACGTCCAGCGTCTTGGTGTCACCGACGTAGTCGGCGCCCCAGACGCGGTCGATGAGCTGGCCGCGGGTGAGCACCCGGCCGGCGTTGCGCAGCAGCAGCTCGAGCAGGTCGAACTCCTTCAGCGGCAGCTGTACCTGCTGGCCGTCGACGGACACGACGTGCCGCTCGACGTCCATGCGCACCGGCCCGGCCTCGACCACGTTGAGCATCAGCTCCTCGGGCTCCATCCCGCGCCGCAGCACCGCCCGGATCCGCGCGACCAGCTCCCGTGACGAGAACGGCTTCGTGACGTAGTCGTCGGCACCGAGCTCGAGGCCGACGACCTTGTCGACCTCGGAGTCGCGCGCGGTGACCATGATGATCGGCACGTGCGAGCGGGTGCGCAGCTCGCGGCAGACCTCCGTGCCCGACAGCCCGGGCAGCATCAGGTCGAGCAGCACCAGGTCAGCGCCGCTGCGGTCGAAGCTGGTCAGCGCGTCGATGCCGGTGCCCGCCACCTCGACCTCGTAACCCTCGCGGCGCAGCATGTAGGACAGCGCGTCGGAGAACGACTCCTCGTCCTCGACCACCAGCACCCGCGTCATTCGCCCCTCGCAAGCTCGGTCATGCGAGATCCCTCCGGGTTGGACATTCAGTCATCAGGTGTGCGATCCCTCCGTCGCGACGGCCGGGGCCGTCACGGACCTGTCCGTCGACCGGTCGTTCACCTCGCGGTCGCCCGCCGGTCCGTCCTGCGGTGACGATGTCCGACCCGGGTGAACGCGCGGTAACCGGATGGTGAATGTCGACCCGGAGCGGTCCGCGCTCCACACCGAGACCGAGCCCAGGTGGTTGGTGACGATGTTCTTGACGATGGCCAGGCCCAGCCCGGTGCCGCCGGTGGCGCGGGAGCGCGCCGGGTCGACGCGGTAGAACCGCTCGAAGATGCGGTCGCGGTCGGCCTCGGCGATGCCGATGCCCTGGTCGGTGACCGAGATGTCGACGAGCGGTGCCGAGCTCTCGTCGTCGGCGCGCCCGGTGACGGCGACCTTCGTCCCGCCGCCGCTGTAGGCGATGGCGTTGTCGACGAGGTTGGCGACGGCCGTGGCGAGCTGCGCCTCGTTGCCACGCACGCGCAACCCCTCCGGGCACGACACCGTCACCGTGATCGAGGCCTGCTCGGCCGCCAGCTTGGTACGGGCGATGGCCTCGTCGAGCACCGTCCGGACGTCGACCTCGGTGGCGCCGGGCATCGGGTCGGCGCCCTGCACCCGCGAGAGCTCCATCAGCTCGCCGACGAGCTTGGCGAGGCGTGACCCCTCGTGCTGGATGCGACCGGCGAAGCGCGCCACCATCTCCGGCTCGTCGGCGGCGTCCTGGATGGCCTCGGCGAGCAGGGTGAGCGCGCCGACGGGCGTCTTGAGCTCGTGCGAGACGTTGGCCACGAAGTCACGACGGACGGCCTCGAGGCGGCGCAGCTCGCTGACGTCGGCGAGCAGCAGGCACACGCCGGCGACCCGTTCGTCGGCATCGGGCCGCAGCGGGACCGCGGTGACCGAGAGGGCGATCGGCTCACGACCCAGCCTGCCGATCGGCAGGTCGACGGAGCGGGTCAGGTAGTCACCGGTCTCCATCGACCTGCGTACGAGCGAGACGAGCTCGGGGAAGGCCAGCGTGTCGACGTCCAGCACCCGCATGCTGCGGGCGGCCGGGTTGACCAGCACGGCGCGTTCCTCGCGATCGACGACGATCACGCCGTGATCCAGGGCCTGCACGACGAGCGAGGCGAGCGGTTGGCTCATCCGCCGCCGCAGCACGTCGACGCCGGTGTCGGGGAACGTCTCCCGCTCGGGCGGCGGCGCCGGGTCCTCGACACGACGACGCGACGCGGCGAGCGCGAACCCGATGGCCCCGCCGAGCACGAGGGCCACCACCGCGACGATCGCCAGCGTGGGCACAGGATCAGGGTACGGGCGCGGACTAAACTGGGCGGCAACCCGAGAGGTGGGGCGCCGTGCCGCTACTTGCTGTTCACCGTAACGAGCGGTGCCGTTCACCGCACGAGCACGGCAACGTCGTCCGCCCGACGGATCGTCGCCACCATGCGTGACGTATTCCACGACGAGCTGGACGAGATCGGCGCCGGCGTCGCCGAGATGATCCGCCTGGTGGCCGTCGCCATGGAACAGGCCACGGGGTCGCTGCTCGACGCCGACCTCAACCGTGCTGAGCGCGTCATCGATGCCGATCAGCAGGTCGACGACCTGCGGGTCGCTCTCGAGGATCGCGCCTTCCAGGTCATCGCGCTGCAGCAGCCGGTGGCCACCGACCTGCGCGTCGTGGTCACGACCCTGCACCTGGTGGCCGACCTCGAGCGCATGGGTGACCTCGCCCTGCACGTCGCGAAGATCGCCCGGCTGCGCTTCCCGGACGTCGCGGTCCCCGACGAGGCGCGCGACGTCATCAGCCAGATGGGTGAGGTCGCGCACTCGCTCGTGCTCAAGGTCGGCGAGGTCGTCGAGGGCCGCGACCTCTCGCTGGCCCAGGCCATCGAGGCTGAGGACGACTCGATGGACGCGCTGCGCCGCAAGCTGTTCACGCTCGTGCTCTCGCCCCGGTGGGCGCACGGCACCGAGGCCGCGATCGACATGACGCTGCTGGGGCGCTACTACGAGCGTTACGCCGACCACGCCGTGGCCGTGGCCCGGCGCACGATCTTCATCGTCACGGGTGTGCGACCCGGCCCGGTCGCGAACGGCACGACGGCCCGCTGACGGCCGGCCTGCCGGTTACTTCTTGCCCTGGTTGGCCACGGCCTCGATCGCCGCAGCCGCTGCGTCCGGGTCGAGGTAGGTGCCCGGGCCGGTCGGCATCAGCGTGGTGTCGTCGAGGTCGTAGTGCAGCGGGATGCCGGTGGGCACGTTGAGCCCCACGACGTCCTCGTCCGACATGCCGTCGAGGTGCTTGATCAGCGCGCGCAGCGAGTTGCCGTGGGCCGCGATGAGGACGACGCCCGACGCGCGCAGGTCCGGCACGATCGCGTCGTAGAAGTACGGCAGCATCCGCGTCACGACGTCGGCGAGGCACTCGGTCCGTGGCACCGTTTCCAGCAGGTCGGCGTAGCGGGGGTCGCCGACCTGGCTGTAGCGGTCGTCGTCGGCCAGCGGCGGTGGCGGCTGGTCGTAGGAGCGGCGCCACAGCATGAACTGCTCCTCGCCGAACTCGTCACGCACCTGGGCCTTGTCCTTGCCCTGCAGGGCGCCGTAGTGGCGCTCGTTCAGCCGCCACGACCGGCGCACCGGGATCCAGTGCCGGTCGGCGGCGTCCAGGGAGATCTGTGCGGTCCGGATCGCCCGGCGCAGCAGCGAGGTGTGCACCACGTCCGGCAGCAGGTCGTTGGACACCAGCAGCTCACCGCCGCGCCGGCCCTCGGCCTCGCCCTCGGCCGTCAGGTCGACGTCGACCCACCCGGTGAACAGGTTCTTGTTGTTCCAGTCACTCTCGCCGTGCCGCAGCAGCACCAAAGTCGCCATACCGTCATCCTGCCAGCGGCGGTCCGGCCGGTCCGAGGGACCGCGGCAGGTCAGGGCGCGACGCCGCGCAGCACGGTGTCGACGGTCGTCTCGACCTGGGCGGCGGTCATGGCCGGGCGCAGGGTCATGGTTGTCGCCGTCACCGGCGCGACGATCATGGTGCGCACCCATTCGAGGTCGACGTCGCCACGGATGAGCCCCTGGACGACACCCTGCTCGAGCACCTCGCGGAACCGCGCGATGTGCGGCCCGACGAGGCGCTCCCGATGCTCGGCGTAGGCCTCGGGCGCCGTGGTGCCGTCGGCCGCGACGCGGCGCATGACCGCTGCGAACCGCGGCTCGCTCCACGTCTGCCGCATGCTGTCGAGCAACGCCACGAGCTGGTCGCGGACGCCGGCGTCCGGCATCGTCGGCGGCCCGCCCTTCATGCCGCGCAGCGCGGCGACGATCATCTCGTCCGCGTCCGGGTAGCGGCGGTACACGGTCGTCTTCGCGACGCCGGCCCGGTCGGCCACCCGCTCCATCGACAAGCCGTTGCGGCCGTGGTCGACCAGCTCGTCGACCGTCGCGTCCAGGATGGCCGCGTCGATGGCCTCGCTGCGCGGGCGGCCGCGCCGCGTCTCGGTCGCCGTCATGACTGCGCGTGCTGCGGTTCGTGGTCCGCGTGCTCGGGCACCGGCGGGTGCTCGGTGTCGAGGTGGCGCGGCTCCGCGGCCGGCACGTCGTCGAGCGTCGGGTCCGCCGACGTGCCGGCGGGCTCGATCATCTCGTCCTCGGCCTGCGGCGGCGAGGCGTTGACCTGGGCGAAGGCGCGCCGGTTGGGGAGGTAGCGGAACGCGACCACGGCCCCGATCCACGCCATGATGCCGGCGAGCACGGACGTCAGCCGCATGGCCGAGATGAACGAGCTGCGGGACTTGTCGACGAACCCGCCGAGCGCCGACCGCGCGGCGGCGACCTGCTGCGGCGACGGCTGCGAGCTGCTCGCGGCCTGCCGGCGCTGCAACGCCTGCTGGGCCTTCTGCGCGAACGGCAGCGCGTCGCCGATGGACTGGCTGGTGTCGCCGCTGACGTAGGTGCCGACCCGCTGGTTCGCGGGCAGCTGCTGCACGACGGCCGCGGGCCGGTCCAGCGTGCTCGCCACCTGCTGCGGGGCGTCGCTGCCGAGGTGGCCGCGGAACAGCACGGCGAGGATCGAGCCGAGGATGGCGACGCCCAGGGCACCGGCCACCTGACGGACGGTGTTGTTGACCGCCGAGCCCGCCCCGGCCTTCTCCCGCGGGACCGCGCTCATGATCGCGTTGGTGGCCGGCGACATCGTCAGGCCCATGCCGAGACCGGTGCCGGCCAGGATGACCTCGATGGCCCAGATCGGGGTCGACTGGCCGACGACGCCGTACCCGGCGAGCGCCAGGCCGAAGATCAACAGGCCGGTGCCCGCGACCCTCGACGGCCCGAAGCGTGCGGACAGTCGCGCCGAGAGCGGGGCCGCCGTCATCACCGCCGCGGCGACCGCGATCAGGCACAGCCCCGCCGACAGCGGCGAGAAGCCGCGGATGGCCTGCAGGTAGTAGGCCAGGTAGAACGTCGCGCCCTGCAGCGCGAAGAACGCCATGGCGATTGCGAACGAGCCGGCGCTGAACGCGCGGTTGGTGAACAGCGACACGTCGATCGTCGGATGCGTGCTGCGGTTCTGCGTCCACACGAACACCGCGAGCAGAACGAGGCCGAGCACGATGGCACCGCTGGTGTCCCACTGCAGCCAGTCGTTCTTGTTCCCGCCCTGGATCACGCCGTAGACGAGCACGGCCAGCGAGACGATCGAGAGCAGCACGCCGAACGGGTCGAGGCGTCCGGGCCTGGGGTCCTTCGAGTCGGGGACGAGCACCACGATGGCGACGACGGCCACGATGACGATGGGGACGTTGACCAGGAAGATCGAGCCCCACCAGAAGTAACGCAGCAGCAGGCCGCCGGTGATCGGCCCGAGCGCGATCGCCATGCCGGACGCGCCCGCCCAGATGCCGATGGCCTTCGGTCGTTCCTTGGGCTCGAAGACGTTCTGGATGATCGACAGCGTCTGCGGCTGGACCGCGGCCGCCCCGATGCCCATCAGGGCTCGGAACGCGATGAGCTCGCCGGCCGAGCTCGCGAACGAGCACAGCGCCGACATCGCACCGAACAGCACGAGCCCGGTGAGCAGCACCTTCTTGCGCCCGAGCCGGTCGCCGAGCACGCCCCACGTGATCAGCAGCCCGGCGAAGACGAGCGCGTAGCTGTCGACAGCCCACTGCATCGCCGTCTGCGAGGCGTTCAGGTCGGCCTGGATGGTCTTCAACGCGACGTTGAGGATCATGTTGTCGAGGATCACGACCAGCAGGCACAGGACGAGCACGCCGAGGATGCCCCAGCGCCGCTTCTGAATGGTCTCGTCGTCCATGTCGACCTCCGCCGCATCAATTCGCTACACCTGCGTAGCGCAATGCGACCAGTGAAGCACGAGTACTTCCGCTACGCAAGCGTTGCGTAAAACGGGCCGGTCCGAACGGCTCAGTCCACGGCGCGCTGCGCGAAGTCCTTGAAGGCCATGAGGTTGTGCAGTGGCTCGTCGTTCTTGACCCGCCAGGCCCATTCCCGGCGGATGGAGGACCCGAAGCCCATCTCGAGCAGCAGGTTGAACGACCCGTCGGAGTACTCGAGAACCGCGCCGAACAGCCGGTCCAGCTCGTCGGCCGTGACCCCGCCCAGCGGCACCCGGCCGGTGAGGTAGACGTCGCCGGTGCTGTCGATCGACCAGGCGACGCCGTACATGCGGGCGTTGCGCTGCAGCAGCCACGTGTAGACCTGCTCGCGGTTCTCCTCCGGGGCCCGCATCACGAACGCCTCGATCTGCAGGGCGTGGGCACCGACGGTGAGGATGCAGGCGGTCTTGAGCCGCTTCTCCCCGGGCAGGGCGACCGCGAAGGTGGCGTCGTCGAGGCGTTCCCACTCGAGGTCGAGGTCACGCAGTGCGGCCTCGATCGTCTCCGGGACGGACGTCATGACCGGATCACCACTTCCTGGTTCGCTGCGGAGTTGCTGCGGAGTTCGAGGATCGCCTCGCGGTAGGCCACGAGCAGGCCGTCGGCGGTCCGCTCCCACGAGAACCGCTCGGCGTGGGCGCGCGCCCCGGTGGCGAGCCGCGCCAGGACGTCCGACGAGCGGAGCACCTCGAGCAGCACCTTGGCCCACTGGTCCGGGTCGTGCCCGTCGACCAGGACCCCGGACACGTCGTCGGCGACCGCGGTCGGCAGGCCGCCGACCGCCGCCGCGACGACCGGCGTCCCGCAGGCCTGCGACTCCAGCGCCACCAGCCCGAAGGACTCGTTGTAGCTGGGCACCACGGTGAGATCGGCCGCGCGGTAGTAGTCGGCGACGACGGAGCGCGGGGCCGGGGGCCGGAACTCGACGACGCCGCCGAGACCCAGCTCGTCGCGCAGCTGCTCGAGGCGCTGGGGCTGTTCGAGACCGGACCCGCTGGGCGCGCCGAGGATCACGACCTGCAGCCGCCCGGCGAGGGCCGGATCGGCGGACGCGATCGCCGCCGCGCGCAGCAGCACGTCGGGTGCCTTCAGCGGCTGGATACGGCCGACGAACAGCAGGGTGAGCGCGTCGGCGCGCAGGCCGAGGCGGCGGCGCGCGGCGAGGGCGTCGCCGGGGACGAAGGTGTCGAGGTCGACGCCCGGCGCGATGGTGCGGACCTTGCGCGGGTCGGCGCCGTAGAGCTCGACGAGCTGGCCGGCCTCGTCCACGGTCGAGGCGATGAGGCGGTCGGCCTCGGCGACCACCTGCTCCTCGCCGATGACGCGGGCCCGCGGCTCCGGCTCGTCGCCGTCGGCGAGCAGGGCGTTCTTGACCTTGGCCAGGGTGTGCGCGGAGTGCACGAGCGGCACGCCCCAACGCTCGCGGGCCAGCCAGCCCACCTGGCCGGAGAGCCAGTAGTGGGAGTGGATGAGGTCGTACCAGCCGGGCTCGTGGCGCGCCTCGGCGCGCATGACGCCCGCGGTGACGGCGCACAGCTGGGCCGGGAGGTCGTTCTTGGCCAGGCCCTCGAACGGCCCGGCCGTGACATGACGGACGGAGACCCCCGGGCACAGCGGGTACTCGGGCGGCTGCTCGCTGGACGTGGCACGGGTGAAGATCTCGACCTCGACGCCGGCATCGGCCAGGCGCCGGGCCGTCTCGACGATGTAGACGTTCATGCCTCCGGCGTCGCCGCCGCCCGGTGCGTCCAGCGGAGAGGTGTGCACGCTGAGCATGGCCACGCGGTGCAGCCCCACATGCCCTCCCTCGGTCGGCCCCTTGCATCATGCCCTCCTCGCCGCGATGGAGAATCGCGCCATGACGTCAGGCACACCGGCAACCCCCTCGCCCACCTCTCGCGGCACGGCCGTCGTCACCGGCGCGAGCAGCGGGATCGGAGCCGCGACGGCCCGCCGGCTCGCGGCCGACGGGTTTGCGGTGGTGGCCGCGGCCCGGCGCCGCGAGCGGCTCGACGAGCTGGCCGCGACGGTGCCGGGGGTCCGGGCGGTGACGCTCGACGTCACCTCCGACGACTCGGTCGCGGAGCTCGTGGCCTCGCTGAACGATGTCGCCGTGCTCGTGAACAACGCCGGCGGCGCACTGGGTACCGAGCGGGTGGCCGACGCCGCCGCGGACGACTGGCGATGGATGTACGAGGTGAACGTGCTCGGGACGCTGCGGGTGACGCAGGCGTTGCTCCCGGCCCTGCGCGCCGGCGCCGGCGGGCACGTCGTCATGGTCGGGTCGATCGCCGGGCACCTGGTCTACGAGGGCGGCGGGGGTTACACGGCGGCCAAGCACGCCGAGACCGCCCTGGCCGAGACGCTGCGCCTCGAGCTCAACGGGCAGCCGGTGCGGGTCACCGAGGTCGCCCCGGGCATGGTGCACACCGAGGAGTTCTCGCTGACCCGCCTGCGCGGCGACCAGGCGGCCGCCGACAAGGTCTACGAGGGCGTCGAACAACCCCTGGTCGCCGACGACATCGCCGACGTCATCAGCTTCGCGGTGACGCGGCCGGCGCACGTCAACGTCGACCTGCTGGTGGTCAAGCCCATCGCGCAGGCCGCGCCGTACAAGGTGGCGCGCGGCCCGATCGGGTAGGACCGCCTAGAACTCGACGCCCACCAGGTGCGCCTCGGGGCGCAGCCGGATGCCGAAGCGGCCCTCGACGCCGTCGCGGATCACCGCGGCCAGCGCCAGCAGTTCGGCGGTCGTGGCGCCGCCGCGGTTCGTCAGCGCGAGGGTGTGCTTGGTCGACAGCGCGACCCGCCCGTCGCCGCGGTCGAGCCCGAAGCCCTTGCCGAACCCGGCGTGCTCGATCAACCAGGCGGCCGAGAGCTTGATGCCCTCGTCGGTCGGCCAGTGCGGGCAGCCGTCGGGCACGAGCGTCTCGTCGACGAATGGGTTGACGAAGAACGACCCGACGCTCCAGGTGTCGTGGTCGGATGCGTCGAGCACCATGCCCTTGCTCGCCCGCAGCGCCAGCACCGCCTCGCGCACGTCCTTCGACGCGGCCCGCTCACCGACCTCGACGTCCAACCGCCGGGCCAGCTCGGCGTAGCGGATCGGTGGTGCGTCCGTCTCGACCGGTAGGCCGAAGGTGACGGTCAGGACGACGAAGCGGTCGGTGTGCTTGAACGCGCTGCTGCGGAAGCTGAACGCGCAGCGCTCGGCGGGCCAGTCCTCGACGGCGCCGGTGTGCCGGTCGAGCACCTGCACGCCGGTGACGACGTCGGCCACCTCGCTGCCGTAGGCGCCGACGTTCTGCACCGGCGTGCCGCCGGTGGAACCGGGGATGCCGGACATCGCGGCCAACCCCGACCACCCGGCGGCCACGCTGTCGGCGACGAGGTCGTCCCAGGTGACGCCGGCGTCCGCGGTCACGGTCGCCTGCGTGGCCGTGGTCCGTACCGCGACGTTGGTCGTCCGGACGAGGACGGCGGGGCCGGCCCAACCGTTGTCGCCCACGACCAGGTTGCTGCCGCCGCCGACGACCAGGACACGCTCACGCCGGGCGTCTGCAGCGCGGACGGCGTTGACGAGGTCGGCGGTCGAGGTCGCGGTGACGACTCGTTCGGCGGGACCGCCGAGGCGCAGCGTGGTGAACTCGGCGAGCGGCTGCGACACGGCTCGACGCTACCGTTCCCGGCATGGCGGCTGGCGCACCCGTGGCGGGCGGGCGCCGTCCGCGGCTCGCGGCCGGCCGCGCCCGCGCGCTCGGCCTGCCGACGCGCGGCACCACCAACCCGAACCGGTTGCGGCGCATGGACAACTGGATCTGCTCGGCGCTCGCGGCGCCGCTGCGCGCGGCCGCCGACCCGCTCGTCGTCGACCTCGGCTACGGCGCCACCCCGGTGACCGCGGTCGAGCTGGCCACGCGGCTGGCCCGGGTGCGCACGGACGTGCGGGTGCTGGGGCTCGAGATCGACCCCGCCCGGGTGGCGGCGGCGCAGTCAGCCACCGACGCGCCCCGGCTGACGTTCGCGCGTGGGGGTTTCGAGCTGGCCGGCGCCCGCCCGTTCCTCGTCCGCGCCGCGAACGTGCTGCGGCAGTATCCCGAGGACGAGGCGCTGGCCGCGTGGCGCACGATCTGCGACGGCCTGGCCCCGGGTGGGCTGCTCGTCGAGGGCACGTGCGACGAGCTGGGCCGCCTCGGCTGCTGGGTGCTGCTGGACGCGGCCGGCCCGCGGGGCGTCACCTTCGCCTGCTCGCTCGAGCATCTCGAACGGCCGTCGACACTGGCCGAGCGGCTGCCGAAGGCGTTGATCCACCACAACGTGCCCGGGCAGGCCGTCCATGCGTTGCTGCGCGACCTCGACGCGGCATGGGACGCAGCGGCCGCACTGACGCCGTTCGGGGCGCGGCAGCGGTGGGTCGCGGCCGTCGACGGGCTCGCCGCCCGCGGCTGGGCGGTGGACACGGGCCGGGCCCGGCACGGCGAGTTCGGCGTGCCGTGGGCGGCCGTCGCGCCGTCCTGAGCCTCGGCCGATGCGGCCCTTGCCGGGTCCGTCGCGGAGGACGACGCTGGGTCACGCCACCAGCCGGTCGGCAACACCGCTGCACGACCCGAGGAGGAACACATGGCTGTGTCCGTCAACCTGGAGAAGGGTCTCGACAAGGCCTGGGAGAACAAATCGCTCGACGAGATCCTGGCCGCGCCGCCGTCCGCGCTGGCCGGGCTCACCGAGAAGCACGACGCAGCGCTTGCGGATGCGCTGAACATCAAGACCATCGCCGACCTGGGCAGCAACAAGTACTTCGCCCTGGCCGGCGTTCTCGTCGCACTCGGCCAGAAGCAGGGCTGAGCCCGGGGTGCGGCGGCGTCAGCCGGCCAGGCGCTGCCGCACCGAGCCCAGGCCGAGGGTCGCGTCGTCGGGCAGGTAGGTGTGCAGGTGGGCGTTGCCGGCCTCGGGCACCATCCGGGTGCGCCCGACGTCGACCATCAGCCGCTGCGCGGCGGGCACCGCGGTCGCCGGGTAGGCGATCAGCTCGTGGTAGCCCGCGACCTGCGCGACCCCGGCGATGTGGGAGATCAGCTCGGTGCCGATGCCCAGCCGCTGCCAGCGGTCCTCGACGAGCAGCTGCGCCTCGGCGCAGAGGTAGCCGTGCGAGGTGTCGCGTTGCGCGCTGACGGTCGCGATGACCGAGCCGTCGGTCGTGACGGCGACGAAGCTGAGCGGGTTGCGCAGCGTCCAGTCGAGGGCGGCCGGGGCGGGCGGGCGACCACCGGAGCGGTAGCGGTCGAGCAGCGAGCGAGCGGAGCAGCGGCGGTGCATCTGCGCGACCCCGGCGATGTCGCGTGCGGTGCTCGGCCGGACGATGAGCGGCTTGTTGCCGACGCGCGTCGCCCACGGCTGGCGCGACACCTCGACGAGGGCGGTCATCTCGGTGCGGGTCGGTTCGGCCGGGTCGTTGTCGATCACCGGGCGGATGCAGGTCGTCTGGGTTGCGCTGGGCATGAGGACACGTTCACACCGCGGCGTTTCCGCAACATGTCGGCCCGTGTACCGGCGTGCAACACGTTCCCGAGAATTGGTCCGCCGGGCGTGTCGGTGTACCGGGGGTCCGCCGGCGGCGCGGGTGCCGGCGACCCCGGCCTGCCGTAGTCTCGGCTCCGTTGCGGGCCTCTAGCTCAGTTGGCAGAGCAGCGGACTTTTAATCCGTAGGTCGTCGGTTCGAGCCCGACGGGGCCCACTCATATATCCCCCGTAATCACTGACCTGCAGCGTCCCGGTCCAGCTCCGGAAACATGATCAACTCGCCTTTGGTCCGCAAAAGTCCGCAGCAGGTCCGCGGGCGGTCCGCAACGCGTCCATCCGATCGGCCACCTCGTCGAGCCGATCGCCGTAGAGATGGCCGTACAGATCGAGGGTCATCGTGGCGCTGGCGTGCCCGAGCATTTGCTGCACGACCTTGACGTCGGCGCCGCTGGTGATGGCCAGGGACGCCGCGGTGTGGCGCAGGCTGTGCGGTGTCAGCCCGTCCAGCCTGGCCGCGCGCACCGCGGGGTCGAACACCGTCGGGCGGAAGTTCGTCAGCCGCAGCAGTCCCCCACGCAGTGAGGTGAAGACGAAGTCCTCCGGCGCCTTGCCGGCGGTCAGCTGCGCCAGGTCGTCGACGAGGAAGCGCGGGATCGGCACGCTGCGGACCTGGTGGGACTTCGGCGAACTGAAGATCGCCGCGCCGCACACCTCGGCCACCGCCTCGACGATCTCGGCACGGCGGCGCAGCAGATCGAGCCGGCGCACCCGCAGTCCCGACAGCTCGCCGAAGCGGACACCGGTGTAGGCGAGGAACAGGATCGCGACGCGGTAGTCGGCGGCGGCCACGGCGAGGTCCTCGACCTGGTCGACGGTGAGGAAGACCTTCTCGCGTGGCCGAGGACGCGGCAGCGGCACGTGGTCGGCCGGGTTGCGCGCCAACTGGCCGTTGCGGACCGCCAGCGTGAGGCTAAGCGAAAAGACGCGGCGGATCTCCCGAACAGTGGACGGCGCGAGACCCGAGGCGGTGAGCACAACGAGCCAGGCCGCGACGTCGCCATGGGTGACGTCGCGGAGGCGGACCGTGCGCCACTGCGGCAGGACGTTCGCGCGCAGGATGCCCTCGTACCGAGCGCGGGTTGTGGCCTTGAGGTCCACCTTGGTCGCGATCCATTTGGCGGCTCAATCGCCGTAGGTGATGCACGAGCGGCCTGGGTCGACGTACATGCCGGTCGTGACAGCTGTCGTCACCTCGTCCAGCCAGTGCTGGGCGTAGACCTTGGGCTTGAAGTGCCGCGAGTGCTGGTTGCCCGCAGCGTCGCGGTACCGCGTCCGCCAATGTCCGTCTGCACGCTTCGCCAGGCTGGCCATGGTCGCCTCCGAGTGGTGTCGGTGCGTTGCGTGTACCACGAGCCTCTGCCACGACCCAGGGCTCAATTCGCCGCCAACGACACCAACGCCGTTACGCTTCATCCGTGGCCTTCGAGCGCATCACCACCGACCCGGATGTGATGGGCGGACTGCCCTGCATCCGCGGTATGCGCATGCCGGTGGCCACGGTGGTCGGCATGGTCACCGACGGCATGTCGGTGACCGAGATCCTCGACGACTTCCCGGACCTCCAGGCCGAGGACGTAGCCGAGGCGTTGCGATACGCCGCCGCTGCTGTCCGCGAGCGAGAGCTGCCGCTGCGCGAACCGGCATGAGGTCTTTGCTCGACAAGAACATCTCGCCAAAGGTCGCCGAGCCGTTGCGCGCCGCGGGGCACGACGTGACTGTCGCTTGCGAGGTCGGGGCTGAGTCGGGCCACCGATGACGTCGTCATGGCGACCGCTCGCGCGGAGCAGCGGGTGCTCGTCAGCGCAGACACGGACTTCGGCGCCATCCTCGCCCGCACGAAAGCTGCGTCGCCGTCCTTCATCCTCATGCGGCGCGCTGCAAATGAGCGGCCGGCGGAGCAGGCCGCGCTGGTGCTGAACGACCTCGCGGCCGTCGCAGAGGATCTCGACGCCGGGGCCGTCGTCGTCCTGGGCGAACGCCCCTGCGCATCCGCCGCTTACCGCTGGTGTAGCCACTCCGCCCAGAGCGGAGGCCTCGCATGCGGGCCTTTCGTCTTGGCCGCGCGCGAGCCCGAACAGGCCACGCCGAACTTTGAACACCGGCTAACCCTGCCTAAACGCCTCGCTGACGTCTGTAATCCAAGCCCGAGCGAACAGCCCCTCCAATCTGGCCAGGCCAAGGACACCTCACACGTCCGAATTGGCCCGACACACCTCATGCATTCAGGCCGTCGAATCCGTCGTGACGAATTAGAATCCGTCGATGGCGCGCAAGGTCGGCAGACAACAGGAAGCTCTTCGTCGAGCCCGCCTGCGGCAGCAGGAGCGGGACCGGCGCGAGTTCGAGCGAACGATCAAACGCGAGGTCGGGCCACCTAGTGACGCCGAGCGACGCGATGCGGTTCTCGCTCAAGCTGGACCCCGCCGGCGAGCCGCGCTGACTTGCGGCTGGTGCAAGGGACCCATCGAGCCAAAGGCCCGAGGGCGCATCCCCAAGTGGTGTTCCGCGACCTGTCGACAGCGAGCCTGGGAGCAGGAGCGCGCCGCCCGATCCGGCCGGTCAGCAGTTGAGATCGTCGAACGGCAGGTGCAAGGCGCCGCTGCGTCGACGCCTCGTCACGACAAGTGGGTGGCAGTGCTCGCCGAGCTCGCCCACCAGCTCGACACCGGCGCGATCTACAGCCGTGACATCCAGCCCCTCGCTCGCGCCCTGAACAACGTGCTCACCGCTTTCGAGCGCCGAACTAATGCCTAACCTATAGCCACAGCCGACGCGCAATTTTTGGCATTCGACCGTCGGATAATGAATAGCTTAGATCGACCCTAGGATGGCCTGCGGTCAGTCGCTGTTCACGTAGCGGTTGCGCTACCAGTACCCCTCGCCCCAAGAGGCGCTTGGGGCGGACGAATTACAGTTGCCGCTTCTATCCATTCGTCGCGTATTCGTTGCCACGCCGGTTTGGTGACGTTAGGCCGCGGCACGACCACATGACTGAAATCCTCAGGGCGACTGGGCGGGTCGATTGGCTTGTGTACGGGCTGACAACCGGTAGAGATGATGTTCATCACCGGTACTGCGAATAGACCATACCCCTCACGGCTAGCCAATATTGCATTAGGGCCGAGCCCCTTCGACGCCATCAGGTGTTGGGCGTTACCCGAGAGTCCATCTTCTCCACGCTGTAGCGATAGAGCAGCCAGAGTGGGTCGGCCATCTGAATCCCACTGAGCGGGCGTCGGCGGGCTAAATCGGAGATAGACCTCCGTCTCCGCCACAGAATCCCCCTGAGATGGCTCAGAGGCTTCGCTTGTCACGCTGCAGCTGCCACCGTCTGAAACATCCATTGCGTTAGGTCACGCCAAACGCTATGCAAGAAACCCGAGCTCTTTCGGCCGTCGACCTTAAGCAACGCGACAACGTCACCTTCTGTGTCGAATTCAACATCTAAGCTGTCGGACCCTCGCGTCCAACGAAGGAGAGCGCCGCGATCGGAGAGTGGGTAGATAGACGGAATCATCGTGCTGGTCACCGATAGGGTTAGCATGTATTCCGTAACGCGCTTTCCAATGACCTGGTCGATTGCCGCCAGGTTAGTGTCTATCGTCGAGGGCGTGCTCATTACGCGATTGAGCTCACTCAGGAACTCGATGATTCGACGACGGTACTCGGGGTCACGGCTAGTATTAGCCGGAACGACGACGGAAGAGACAGCGGGCCAACCCGATTCTGTGTACCCAATTGTCGCCAGAACGTCGTTGGCCGGCACGCGGGAATAAGGTTGTTCCACTGTCGAATCGTCGGGTATCTCGTAGCCCTGTTTCAGCTCAGACGTGGTGGTCGTCTGCGGCGCGGTCATACGACCTCTCCCCACTCATCGCGCAGATCGGCAGCCGTTATCTGCGCAAAGCTATTAACAATTTGATTATGTCCTCGGTCCATCAAATCCATACACGCTTCCAACTCATTTGTACCAGAGGCTTGGAAAACGAGGTTTAGGCCCACGACCGGTTGGCTCGTCCAATCGACTGCGGGCCCAGCAGTTACCGTGAGGCTGCCGCCTTTCGCAAGCTCCCCTAACGCGAAGGTTTGCGTCAACTGTAGATCGCGCGGATTACCCATCTTAGTGGGCCAATGCGGCCGCACCGTGCCATCCAGAATATCGAGCACCGAGCTACGACCATCGACTGACGCCCGAGCAAGATGATTTATATAAGTCACTTCTATGCGGGTAGTTTGATAGATCTCGAAACCGCTGTCCCTGAGAAATTGCGTCCATGCGTTTTGGATCCTCACGAATTCCGCGCGAAGAACATCATAACGCGGATAAACATCGGTATGCAGCCGGCGCCAATTGACGACGAGGCGATCCTGCTGCAACTGTACTAGACGCGTGTTGTCGGGGGATAGGTACCAATGCCGACTGAAGTTGGGAGCACCGAAAAAAATCTGCGGCGAAAACGATCCGTCCTCGTTTATTTCCGGTGGAGACATGATCGGGGGTTGTTCTTGAACAAACGGGTAGTCGTCACGCAAATATGCATTCCAGAAAAGTCCAAAATGCGCCGTCGTGACGCCAGGAACTGGCAAGCTTTGCAACGAGAGCGCAACCTCGACCACTGGCGGTCTCAAGAATTGAACCTGCTGCGGCTCATAGACCGTCATTCGACCCGCCTCTCACGAACTCGGACTGTAGCCGCCCCTCGGCTCATCTGCGTGATGTGACGGCTCCCTAACTTAGATGGCCTTACATTAACGCAACGGAAGGCGGGTGGCACCGGTTCCCGTTCCGGGCAGCGGATCGACGATCGCTCGGACTCGCTGTCAGGGTCGACTCATCGACCACAGTGGCGCGGACAATCGAGCGTGGCGGCCATGGCGCAGCGGTCCCACGCGGCTGGGGCCGCTTTTACGACTCGCGGACTTGAGGAGGTCAGAACCTCGGTCGAAGCCGATCGAGGCATCTTCGGCTCCTTGGTGAGGATGATCTTGATCTGGTCCGCAAAAAGTCCGCAAGAGGTTCATAACTGGCCGTCACGAGCCGTGATCGGCCAACACGGGCCAACACAACGTAGCCCAGCGAAGCTGGGACCTGCAGGCACTTGAGCCCGAATCTCTGGGAGCGCCAAAGAGCCTGCGCATGACACTTTTAATCCGTAGGTCGTCGGTTCGAGCCCGACGGGGCCCACTCATATTTCCCCCGTAATCACCGGCCTGCAGCGTCTCGGTCCAGCTCCGGAAACATGATCAACTCAGCTTGGTACGCAAAGAGTCCGCAGCTGACCTACCGAGCGCGCCACACGCCGGGGTCTGATCGTCGGGCCGGTGTGACTTATCCGGTGGTGGCGGACAGTACTCATTGTGAGGGTGCGCAGCAGGGACCATCAGAGGTTCACCGAGCTGTTCGCCGAGTGCAGTACCCGCGTCTACGCCTTCGCGCGCCGGCAGACGGACGCGTCGGGAGCGGACGACGTCGTCGCCGACACCTTCCTGGTGGCGTGGCGCCGCCTGCCCGACGTCCCTGTTGACGACCCTCTTCCTTGGTTGCTGGTGGTCGCCAGGAACACCATCGCGAACCGGCGGCGCACCACGGCACGGTCGGCCCGTCTGACCCTGGAGCTGATGGCGTTGGAGCGGTTAGCGGCGCCGGTGTCGTCTGCCGACAGCGCCGTGCTGGCCCGCCAGGACGTGCTGTCGGCGCTCGCCGCACTCACCGACCTCGAACGGGAGGCGGTGCTGCTCGTCGCCTGGGACGGCCTGACCGCCGTCCAGGCGGCGACGGTGGCCGGGTGCTCCCCGCATGCCTTCACCGTTCGCCTCCAACGGGCGCGGCAGCGACTTCACCACATGGCTTCTGCGCATCTCACGGATCTGGAGCAAGCCTGATGAGCCACCCCTTCGATCCCGTCAGTGTCGTGTCCGGGTACCGGCCCACCGACGAGCAGCTCGACGATCTATGGCCTGCCGACCGTCGCGCGGCTGTCTTCGATCGTGCGCAGACCGCGACGTCGATGCGCCTGCGGTGGAAGCCGGCGACGCTCACCGGCGGTCTCGCCGCGGCGGCCGTAGTGGCCGTGGTCGCCGGCGTGGCACTGGTCGGCAACGCTACGAGCAGAACCGCAGGTCACAATCCGGAGGCGAACCACCCGTCACCCGCCTCGAGCCCAGCGGTCAGCCCGACGCGCAACCAGTTCGTCCTGCTCGCTGCGCGAGCGCGGGTGGCTCCGGCACTGGTGACCGGCGGTTACTGGCACGTCGTCCGCCATGACACCGAAGACGGCGGGACGGCCGTCCAGGAGAGCTGGACCGACGGTCGCGGCCGCGTCTGGCGCAGGGACACCGAGCACGACGGCAGCGTCTCGTACCTGCTGTTCGCTCCCGGCACCGGTGACTTCGAGGACCCGACGCCGCGCACGCTGAGCCACCTGCCGACAGATCCCGTCGCCCTGGAGCGGACGCTGCGAGCTCATGTCAGCGGCAGCACGTCTACGGATGAGGCGGTCTTCGACTACGTCCAGACCATCGTCGGGTCGGGCTGGGCCTCACCGGACCTGCGTGCCGCGGCGCTCACGGTGCTGCAACACACCGGGCGCGTGACGACCAGCACCACCACCGACTCACTGGGGCGGCCAGCCGTCCGCGCCGACTTCGTGGACCCCACCTACCGGCCCGGTGAGAAGGAGTCGCTGTATTTCGACCCGCACAGCACCGAGCTGCTCGAGACCGAGATCGACCTGGACCTCGCCGCAGGCTCCTGTCCGCCCGACCCGCCGCGCAAGAGCGAAGCCCCGGTCGCCGACCCGAACGTCTGCCGGGCCGAGCGCTCCCACTACACCGAGACCCTGATCGAGCAGAGGCAGACCGCTTCGGTGCCGGCGTCCGTCCGCGCCAGAGCGGTCCGCCAGCCGCGTTGACCGATCCGGGTCCGCATCGAACGAGGGAACGTCTATCGGCGGTGGTGTGCGCGGCGTCGCCCTCGGCCCGTCCAGCTCAACACCCCGCCCAGCGCCATCAGCGCGACAGCGGCTGAGATCAACGCAGCCAGGTGCGTCGTTCCGGTGGAGGCAAGCGGCGACGTCGCGGAGGGCGACGGCGTGCCGGGTGACGTACCGCCGCCCGTAACCCCTGGGGACCCAGGGCTCGTCGACGACCCGGAGGACGGGGCGGCGCGAACAGTCAGCGAGGTCGGGCGCGACGTCGACGGCAGCAGGGTCGTGCTGCCCGTGTAGGTAGCGGTGATGGTCTTCGTGCCGGCGCGATCACCCGCAGGGATCGTCACGGTGGCGTGCCCGGTGCTGTCGACGGGCGCGGAACCGACCTGCGTGCCGCCGCTGGTGAACACGACCGTTCCGGTCGGGGAGCCGGCGCCGGTGACGGTGGCCGTTACGGTGGCGGTGCCGCCGGTGGCGGTCGTCGACGGGGTGACGGACGCGGTGGTGGTGCTCGGAGTGGCCTCGACCGTCGTGCCGCAGGCCGGCGAGGTGAAGGTGTCGTTGTCGAGGGTGACGGCGCCGTTGCGAGCCAACGCGCGGCCCTGGACGACGGTGTCCGTGGTGACCGAGATCGAGGTGAGCGCGAGGATGCTTCCGCGGAACACCGACGCGGTGCCCAACGTCGCGGAACTGCCCACCTGCCAGAAGACGTTGCACGCCTGCGCGCCGTTGATCATGTTGATGTAGCTGGCCGAGGCCGTGATCAGCGTGGAGGCGACCTGGAAGATGAAGACCGCATTCGGGTCGCCCTGACCGTTCAGGGTGAGCGTGCCGCTCAACGACAGTGGTCCGGTCGAGTTGTAGACCCCGCTGGTCAGGGTGCGTCCGACCAGGTCACCGGCCACGCTCGCCGTCTTGGCGCGACCCGCGGCATCGTTGTAGGCAATGGTCAGATCTGATTGGGCCTGCTCGGCCGGAGCGTCGGCGGCGTGGGTGGCGCCGGCGGTCCGTCCTGGCGGGAAGCCGGTGATGGCGGTGCCGGGGCTGACACCCAGATCGTTGTTCAACCGGCTGGGCCCGGTGTTGGTCACGGTCTGGCCGCCCAACACCGAGTACGCCGCGACGGTGCCGAGATCGACCTGGGCGCCGGCCGCTGCCGCGGAACCCGCTGTCCCGAAGGCGATCAGCAGCGCGACGCTCGTCGTTGCGGCCAGTGTCCCGGCCAGTCGTCGGAAGGCCGGTCGCCGGGTGGAGCCGGCGGAGGCCGCGGTGGATTGCGAAGGGGTGGGGAAGCCCATGAGGCACGCCTGTCTTCGGACCCGCCCCCCGGCCGGGAAAGTCACGTCCGGGTACCCCGGCGTGGTCACACTTCGTGACAGGGCAATGAAAGGCACGGAACCGCTCGTGCGGTCGGGTGAAATCCCAGAGCTCTCGCGCCTTTGCCCGACGCCTCGCTGAACATAGCAGCCCGCGCACGTGTGCGCTGAACGAAAGCTTCACACCGTTCGCGACGCCGTCGTCGATCGGGGACCGTCGCGGTCGTCGCTATTCCTCAGGCCGGTGCGTTCCGGTGGCGGCGGCCAACGCGCCCTCGAGCGCCTCGACGACGAGCGCGTGGTCCTGGACCTGGGGCAGCCCGGACACGGTGACGGTGCCGACGACCCCGACGCCCCGGATGCGCAGCGGGACGCAGCCGCCGTGCGCGGCGTACTGCGCCGGGTCCACGCCGAGACCCGCGTCGAGGGCCTGCCCCGACTCGGCCAGCCGCAGGCGGACCAGCAACGAGGCCGCGGCGAAGCGATCGACCACCCGGATCTTGCGCTCGATCCACGCGTCGTTCTCCGGTGTCGTGCCCGGCAGCGCGGCGTGGAACAGCTGCTGGCCGTGCCGGCGGATGTCGATCGCGACCGGAAGCGCGCGCTCCGTCGCGAGGCCGACGAGCCGCACGCCGAGGTTCCAGGCGTCGAGGTTGTCGAAGTGGGTGAACTCCAGCCGCGACTCCTGCTCCTCCAGCTCGGCGATCGTCGGGACGGGTGATTCGGTGCCGGCCACGAGCACTCCTGTCGAACGGACGGTGGGACGTGCGGACGCTACTCGGCCGGTCTCCCACCGTGGCCTACGCGGGCGGCAGCGCGGGCGGCTGCGTAGGCGGCTGCGTGGGTTCGGCACCTGACGCGCACGGCCGACCCCCGGACAGCGAAATGCCGCGCCAGGCGGGGGGGCGGGGCGGGCGTTGCGGCCGGGGGGGCAGTTG
>NZ_CAXUNP010000006.1:0-67080 GCF_964252635.1 uncultured Jatrophihabitans sp. | reverse complement strand
GGGGCGGGGGGGGTTGGCCCCCTTACGCGCACGGCCTACCCCCGCACAGCTAATTGCCGCGCCTGCCGTTTGGCCGGCGCGGCATTTCCTCCAGTCGACTCAGTAGGCGCGGAAGTTACCGCTGCTGTACAGCATCCCGAGCAGGTAGAGCATCCCGTCGTAGTACCGGGCCTGGCCGCTCGGCGTGGCCGTGTTCCAGAGGTCACGCACGAAGTCGGCCCGGTGCTTGTTCGTGGCCGAGAGCGCCGAGGTGGCGTTCATCGCGACCAGCCCCTGCGCGTGCGCCGGCTCGTAGGTGTTCTGGCCGGCAGCCAACGGGGTGCCGTCGAGGTGGTAGCGGCTCACGTAGGTCTGTACGCCCTGGTGCACGAAGAACTTCTCGAGCGTGTTCGAGTACGTGGTCTGCCACTTCTTCACGCCGTACCACTGCGCGTCGACGTTCGCGTTGGCGATCACCCGCCAGGCGTCCTCCTGGAAGGTGTGGTTGTAGCTGTCGTCCGTCGGTGACTGACCCGGGTAGAGGAACGGCGAGCCGTCGAAGTTGCTGTAGCAGGGCGCCAGACCCGTGGTGGCGTTCGGCGCGTTGTGCAACAGGTTCTCCCCGGCCGTGGCCGCGTGCTGCCACAGGTCCTTGTCGGTCGGGTCGGCCTTGGCGAAGTTGCGGTAGAACGCCGGCAGCGCGTAGGACGCGTCGGTGTAGTTCACCGCTCCGGGCGGCGAGAACGTCGGCAGGTAGTTGCTGCTGTTGAAGACGTTGACGCCGCCGTTGTCCGACGAGTGCCACATCGCGTGCAGGATCTTCTCGGCCTGCGACCCGTAGTTCAGCACTCCTGTACCGCCGGACCAGCGCTGGCCCGCGAAGTACAGGGCCGCCGCCATCCACTGGTCGCCGTCGGGCGCGACCGCCGTCGAGATGACGCTTCCGTCGGTCTTGGTGTGCCACGCGAACAGGTTCTTCTCGCCGCCGGACTTCAGCTGCATCTTGTCCTGGGCGAAGCGCCACAACGCGTCGAAGTCGTCGCGGTGGTTCAGCTGCACCGAGATCATCATCGCGTAGCCCATGCCCTCGCTACGCACGTCCTGGTTGCCGATGTCCTCCACGTACGCCTCGGTGTCGTTGAGGTGGTAGAAGATCGACTGCCCGTCGTAACGGTTGGCCTGGGTGCCCGGGTCGCCGTGGAACAGCTGCGTCCACGCCGCGTTGAGCTTGGTCTTGATCGCTTTCTTGCTGTAGCCGGTCTGCGCGAACAGGTTCGTGTAGACACCGGTGCTGACCGCGCCCTTGCCGTGCGACGCGGTCTGTGCCGACGCCGGGGTGGCCGCGGCGGCGGTCACCAGCGCGGCGGCCGACACGGTCGCCACGGCGGCCTTGGCAATTCGTCTCATCATCGCTTCCTGTCGGGTCATCAGTGGGAGGTGGTGGTGCTGGCCGGCGCGGCCACGGTGATCACGAACGCCTCGCGCACCGTGCGCGATACGCCGTTCTTCGCCGTGATGATCACCGGGTAGGTCCCGGCCGGGGCCGCACCGGTGCTGGCGATCGTCGCCGTGCCGTCACCGTTGTCGGTGAAGGTGATGCCTGCGGGCAGCGAGCCCGACTCGCGGAGCTTGGCGGTCGGCATCGCGGTGGTCGTCACCGTGTAGCTGGCCGCGGTGCCGACCGGGAAGGTTGCCGCCGCGTCCGAGGTGATCTGCAGCGGCGCGACGTCGACGGTGAAGCTCGTCGTCGCGCTGCCGCCGTGGTAGCGCACCGTCGCCGTGACGGTGGCGATGCCCGAGCCCACGGCCTTGATCGCGTTCTGCTTGGTGATGCGGACGACCTTGCTGCGGTCGGAGGTGTAGGACACCTTGAGGCCGGCCGGCAGCGGCTTGCTCTGGCCCTTGGTCACGTAGCCGTACAGCGTCTGGTCGTTCATCGACACCGTCAGCTGCGGGTTGATGGTCGTGTTGATGTCGACCATCACGCGCTGGGCGACCTGGCGGGCCTTGTCACCGGTCTCGATCGGCTTGGCCGTCAGCACGGTCGGCGTCTGGCTGATGCGTCCCGAGATCTTGACCGCGGTGTGCAGCTGCACGTCCGAGGCTGCGCTGGACGAGCTGACCTGCAACCCGTAGCGGCCCGGGTCGACCACGTACTTGTTCGCCTTCTCGTTGAAGAACGCGAGCTGCGAAGCCTTGACCTTGAACGTCACGGTCTTGGCCTGACCCGGGTTCAGCGTGACCCGCTGGAAGCCCTCGAGCCGCTTGATCGGGCGCTGGGCCGAGGCCGGTTCGAACGGTGTGGTCACGTAGAGCTGCGGGACGGTCGAGCCGGCCTGCGTCCCGTTGTTCTTGACCTTGGCCTTGACGGTGATGGTGCCGTCAGCGGTCACCGCGTTGCGGTTCAGCGTGATGTCGGAGTACCCGAACTTGCTGTAGCTCTGCCCGTAGCCGAACGGGTAGCTGACCGGCCCTGTGTAGTACTGGTAGGTACGGCCCTGGGTCGTCGCCGTCGGGCGGATCGTGTAGTCCGTGATCGCCGGCAGGTTGCTGTCCGAGCTGTACCAGTCGAACGGCAGGTGGCCGCTCGGGTTGACCTTGCCGAGCAGGACGTCGGCGATCGCGTTGCCCTGCTCCTGGCCGTTGTAGGAGCTCCACAGCAGGGCGGGGCTGCTCTGCTGCAGGCTGCCCAGGTTCACCTGGCCGACGGTCTCGAGGTACACGACCGTGTTCGGGTTGGCGGCCTCGGCCTGGCTGATCATCGACGACTGCGCGCCGGGGAGGTCGAGGGTGCTGCGGTCGTGGTCCTCGGACGACGTCGTGTTGTCCGTGCCGGCGACCACGACGACCGCGTCGTAGTTCTTCGCGGCGTTGATGGAGTTCTGGTCGACCGTGGTCAGCGTCGATGCGGTCGTCCCGCCGGTGACACCGGGCAGGAAGTCGACGGTCGCGTCGGGGTTGATGGCCTGCACCGCGGACTTGAGGCCCTGGTAGGTGTCGACGTTGTGGGTCTGGCCCGACGGGCCCTGGATGCTGGAGTAACCGCCGAGGAACAGGCCGCCGCTCGGGTGGGCGAAGTAACCCATGACGGCGATCTTGTACGCGCCGGTGCTCGGCACCTTGAGCGGGAGCAGCTTGGCGCCGGGCTTGCCGTTCGCCTTGGTGGTCTTGTTGTTGTTCAGCAGCGTGATGCTCTGGTCGGCGGACTGCCGGGCCTGCGCCAAGCGGTCCGGGGTCTCGGTCTCGGCGTTGTTGGCGTCGCTGTCGACCCAGGTCTTGCCGCCGAGGCGGGTCCGTGCGGCCTGGACCCACGGCACGCTGCCCTCGCCGTCGAACTCACCGGTCTCGATACGGGCGGTGAACAAACGCACCACCGAGGTGTCGACGTCGCCCTGGTTGTACACGTCCGTCGCGGTCTGGATGTGCTGGCCGAGCGCGGTGGGGATGGTGTTGCCGTAGTTGTACTGGTCGGCGTAGCCGGCGTTGCAGTCCAGGTCCTCACCGGCCGAGTTCGCGAACGCGGTGCGCCCGTACTGGTCGAGCGGCGCGGAGGCCTGCGGCGGCTGGTAGTGGTGCCCCGCCTGGATCTCGTAGATCGCGTCGCAGTCGCTGGTGAAGTAACCGTTGAAGCCGAAGGTCTGCCGGGCGAGCGTGTCCATGAGCTGGACGCTGGCCGCGGCCGGGACCCCGTTGACCTCGTTGTAGGAGCTCATGATCGAACCGGGGTGGCTCTGGTTGATGATGCTGGCGAACTGCGCGGTGTAGTACTCGCGCAGCGTGCGCTGGTCCATGTTCGAGGTGCCGTCGCGGCGGTTCACCTCGCTGTTGTTCGCGGCGTAGTGCTTGAGCGTCGCGATGGCCTTGTAGTAGCCGTCGGCCGACTTGGGCAGCACGCCGTTCTGGGTCTGGCCCTGCAGGCCGTCGACATACTGCGAGGCGAGGGCCGCCGTCAGGGTGGGGTCCTCGCTCCACGACTCGTCGTTGCGGCCCCATCGCGGGTCACGCGTGAGGTTCACGGTCGGTGCGTAGAAGTCCAGGTTCTCGGTGTTGAACGGGGCGACGTCGCGCGCCTCGTCACCGATCTGGCCGGCCTCCTGGTAGACGAGGTTGCGGTTCCACGTGCTGCCGAGCGAGAGGTCCGACGGGTAGGACGTCGTGTTGGTCAGCGTGGTCGCGTTGCCCTTCGGCGTCAGCGTCAGCGCGTTCACCCCGTGGTTGGACTCGTTCCACCAGCCCCACGCGGCCACGCCGAGGCGCGAGATCGCGGGCGGGCGGCTGCTGTCCATCTGCGCCGCCTTCTCGGCGATCGTCATCCGCGACACGAGGTCGGTGGCCCGCTCGACCGGTGAGTACTTGGCGTTGAGGTAGATCGGCTCCGCCTTCTTGGCGGCGGTGGCCGGGCCCGCGGCGCCGAACGCCACGGCGCTGAGCGCACCGGCGGAGAGGGCGGCTACGGCCGCGATCGAGGTCCATCTGCGCATCGATGCGCTCCTGTCTGGGGGGCGGCAAGGGGTTCCGCGTACCGAAGGCCGGCAATTCGGTCTTTTCCGAAGGACGCCTTCATCGCGACAACTTAGGCGGAGCAGTTTGTCCGAGTCAAGGACTAATTAGGCCAATCGGTGCGTAAGTTTCGTCCGAGATCGAACAAAACCCAGATACGCTGCCCTCCATGACCAGCCAGTCGGGATCCTTGACGGCCCTGCGCAGGCACAACCGCGTGCAGGTGTTGGACATGCTGCGCCGGCGCGGGACGACGAGCCGCACCGAGATCGCCCGCCGGACCGGCCTGTCCACCACGACGGTCTCGACCCTCGTCGGCGAGCTGATGGCCGAGGGCGTGGTCGTCGAGCTCGACGACCGCACGGTCAGTCGTGGTGGCGGGCGCCCGGCCCGGGTCCTCGCCTTCAATCCCGCAGCCGGTGGCGCGGTGGGTCTGCACCTCGCCCACGACCACGTCCGGGTGGGCGTCACGGACCTGGCTGGGCGGATCGTGGCCGAGAACGCGTTCGAGATCGACGTCGACCACGAGCCGGGCAAGACGCTGGAGCTCGCCGCCGACCTGACGCACGAGCTGGTCGTGCAGGCCGGCATCAGCGTGGACGGCGTGGTCGGGATGGGTGTCGCGGTCTCGGCACCGGTGTTCGCCACGACCCACGCCCTGGGCTCGCATTCCATCCTGGCCGACTGGCTGGGCGTCGACGTCGCGGCCGAGTTGACCCGACGCACCGGCCTGCACGTCGAGATCGGCAACGACGCCAACCTGGGCGCCATCGCGGAGCACCGCTTCGGCGTCGCGCAGGACGTCGACGACTTCGTCTACGTGATGCTGTCCGACGGCGTCGGCGCCGGCCTCGTCCTGGGCGGCCGGCTGTACGAGGGCGCGATCGGCGGCGCGGGCGAGATCGGCCACGTCACCGTGGTCCCGGGCGGCTACGTCTGCCGTTGCGGCAGCCGCGGCTGCCTCGAGACGGTCGCCGGAGCGCCCGCGCTCACCTCGGCGTTCGCCCTCACCGGTGAGCCCGCCGCCACGTTGGGCGGCATCGTCGCTGCCGATCGGGCGGGGGACGACGGCACCCGGCGCGTGTTGACGGACGCGGGCGCCGCGGTGGGGCGGGCGCTCGTCCCGATCTGCACCGTGCTCGACCCCGCCCTCGTCGTCGTCGGTGGTGAGTGCTCGGCGAGCGAGACCCTGATCGCCGCGGTCCAGCGCGCGCTCGCCGGCGGCATCACCCCCCTGCGAACCGGGACCATCCCGGTACGGGCCGGGGCCCTGGGGGAGAAGGCCGAGATGTTGGGCGCCGTCGCGTTGGCGTCGCAGCGGATGCCGATGAGCTGAGTACACAGCCCCGACGCGTGCGACGATCGCCCGGTGGCGGTGGACACCGACGGCCTCCGCAGGGTCGCGGCCGAGTGCGTCACCCTCGTGGCCGCCGAGTTCGGCAGCGTGCTCGACTGGCGCGTCGAGAGCCTCGAGCAGCTCGACTCCGTGTGCGAGCGACTGCTGGCCGACGGTCCGCTCGACGACAAGCGTTTCCACCTCTGGTGGCAGGTCGTCGGGGCCTACGTCGGCGAGGTCGTCGTGCGCGCCTACGGCGGACGGTGGATCACCCACGCCGACGCGGCCGGCGCGTATGCCGTCAGCGTCGACGGCTCGACCGGCTTCCCCTTCGCCGTGACCCAACGGGTGCTGGAGGGCGAGCACCTCAAGAACCTCGCGTCGTTCGCGCGGGTGTTCCCGCACCTGACGGACCGGCCGGCCGCCGATGCGCCGAGGTCGACGGACTAGGAGCGTCGACGGACTAGGAACCCAGCGTGACGTGCAGGATCTTTTCGTTGCTGTTGTCCGGGATGCTGTCCTTATCGCCGGCGTTGCTCGTCGTCAGCCAGAGACCGCCGTCGGGAGCGGGTTCAACCGTGCGCAGCCGCCCGTAGGTGCCGACGAACAGCGACTGCTTGTCGGTCAGGGTGGTGCCCGAGATGACTTCGCGGTACATGCGGGCTCCCCGCTCGCACGCCACGTAGAGCACGTCGCGGACGATGGCGATCCCCGAGCAGGACCCGTCCGAGGTGGGGTACGTCTGCTTGGGCGCGATGAAACCGGCCGTTCCGCAGGTGCCGACCGTGCCCTCGCACGCGGGCCACCCGTAGTTGCCGCCCTTGGTGATCAGGTTCGTCTCGTCCATGACGCTGTTGCCGAACTCCTGTTCCCACAGCTGCCCGTGGGAGTCGAACGCGAGGCCCTGCGGATTGCGGTGGCCGTAGCTCCACACGTAGTTGTGGAACGGGTTGTCGGACGGGACGGTGCCGTCCGGGTTCAACCGCAGGATCTTGCCGTTCAGGCTGGAGAGGTTCTGGGCGTTGTCGCCGTTCTGCGCGTCCCCGGTCGAGGCGTACAGCTTGCCGTCGGGCCCGAACCGCAGCCGTCCACCGTCGTGGAACTTGTTGCGCAGGATGCCCGTCAGCAGCACCTGCTCGGTCGCGACGTCCAACACACCGCCGGTGAGCTTGATACGCACGATCCGGTTGTCGGTGGGCGACGTGTGCATGATGTAGAGCCAGTGGTCACTGCTGAAGGTCGGCGCGATGGCCAGCCCGGTGAGCCCGCCCTCGCCGTCGGTGTTCTCGACGTCGGGCACGGTGCCGATGCTCGTCTTGGCGCCGGTGGTGGGGTTGAGCGACACGATGTTGTGGGCGTCGCGGCGGTTGTAGAGGATCGAACCGTCCGGCAGGGTCACCAGACCCCACGGTATGTCCGTGTCCGTGGCCACCGTGGTCACGCTGCACACCGCGCTCGCGCACGCCGTGCCGGTGGTGACGTCGGCGGTGTTGCTGTGCGCCGACACGTTGGCCTGCGCGTCGCGCGCCACGACGTAGTAGGCGTAGGCCGACGACGGCGCCAAGCCACTGTCGACGAAGCTCGTGGCGGGCGGTGTCGTAGTCGTTCCGGTGACGGTGCCGACCTTCGCGCCGGCGCGGTAGACGTCGTAGGCGCGGACCCCGATGTTGTCGGTCGACGCGGTCCATCGCAGGGTGACCGTCGTGCCGCTGGCGGACGCGGTCACGGCGCCCGGCGCACTAGGTGCCTGGGTGTCGCTCTGGCACTGGGGCGGCGTGATCGGCACGGTGGTGCTGGCCTGCGAGACGTTGCCCGCTGCGTCGCGGGCGTTGACGTAGAGACCCCACGTCACGCCGGGCACGACGGTCAACTCGACCGAGAGCGCCGAGCCGCCGACCGAGGTCATCAGCTGGCCGTCGTGGTACACGTCGTAGTAGGCGACGGCCACGTTGTCGCTGGACGCGGTCCAGGAGAACGTCACCGAGTTGCACGTCAGGTTCCGCGTCGCGGGCGAGCCGGGAACCGTGGGCGGTGTTACGTCGCGACTCGCGAACGACGTCTTCCACTTCTGGTTCCCCTGGCCGTTGCACGTCCACATCTCCACGCGGGTGCTGTTGGCTTTCGCCGCGCCCTGCACGTCGAGGCACAGGCCGGACTGCACCCCGATGATCGTGCCGTTGCCGTTGACCCGCCACTTCTGGTTCGCGCGCCCGTTGCAGCCGTAGATCTGGACGCGGGCGCCCCGGGTGGTGGACTGACCCGCGACGTCGAGGCACCTCGAGCCGTTGAACACACGCAGCTCGCCGGCCGCAGTGAGGTCCCAGGCCTGGTTCACCTGCTTGCGGCAGTCGTAGATGATCACGCGGGTCTTGGGGGCGGTCGCCGCGCCCTGCACGTCCAGGCAGCGCCCGGAGCCGACGCCAACGACTGCGGAACCGGTGGCGGCGGACGCCACTACCGGTGCGACCACGCTTGCCGCACCCAGCACCAGAACGGCTCCGACGGCAAGCGACAACCAGCGCACGACACGTGTGGACAAGGCCATCCTCCGGTTACGGCGGGTGGCCAGGCTGACGTAGCGGTTCATGGCAAGTCAACGTGACGCCATGAGACACATTCCTTACGCGCCTGCGCTGCTCACGTTCTCCAGGACGACGGCGAGGCCCTGACCGACGCCGATGCAGATCGCGGCAACGCCCCAGCGCAGCCGGTCGCGCCGCAGCACCTCGGCCAACGTGCCGAGCACCCGAGCACCGGACGCACCGAGCGGATGACCGATGGCGATGGCCCCGCCGCGGGTGTTGACGATGTCGGGGTCGATCTTCCACCCGTCGACGCAGGCCAGGGACTGCACGGCGAACGCCTCGTTGAGCTCGACGGCGCCGACGTCGGACCAGCCGATGCCAGCCCGTGCCAGCGCGCGGTTCGCGGCCTCCACGGGGGCGTAGCCGAAGTCCTGCGGGTCGAGCGCGAACGCACCGCGGCCTGCTACCCGAGCCACCGGCTCACGGCCGATCAGGTCCGTCGCGGAAGCGGAGCCCAGCAACACTGCAGAAGCGCCGTCGTTCAGCGGTGACGCGTTGCCGGCGGTGATGGTGCCGTCCCGACGGAACACGGGCTTGAGCGCGGCCAGTTTCTCCGCGGTGCTGCCAGGCCGGATGCCCTCGTCTCGCGTCAGGTCGACACCGTCGACCCCGACCACGAGTCCGTCGTAGAACCCGTCGTTCCACGCCGTGTCGGCGCGCTGGTGCGAGCGGGCCGAGAACTCGTCCTGCCGCTCGCGCGAGACGCCGAACTTCTCGGCCAGCATCTCGTTGGCCTCACCGAGGCTCACCGTCCACTCCGCCGGCATCCGGTCGTTGACCAGCCGCCACCCGAGGGCGGTCGAGACCGCGGTGACGTTGGCGACCGGGAACGCGCGGTCGGGCTTGGGCAGCACCCACGGCGCGCGGGTCATCGACTCGACGCCGGCGGCGATGACGACGTCCGCGTCGCCGGTCTCGATCTGGCGCGACGCGCCCATCGCGGCGTCGAGGGACGAGCCACAGAGGCGGTTGACCGTCGAGCCCGGCACCGAGGTCGGCAGCCCGGCGAGCAGCACGGCCATGCGCCCGACGTTGCGGTTGTCCTCACCTGCCCCGTTGGCGAGACCGAAGGTCACCTCGTCGACGTCGTCCGGCGCAAGGTTCGGCGACCGTTCCATCACCGCCCGCACGACCGTGGCGGCCAGGTCGTCGGGGCGGGTGCCGGCCAGCGCACCGTTGAACCGGCCGAACGGGGTACGCACGGCGTCGTAGACGAAGGCCACGGGGTCGCGATCGATGGCGGTCATGGCCCCGAGTCTGCCGCACCGCCGCGGCTAGGGTGCTGGCGTGGCGGAGACGATGGGCGACCTGCTCGTCCGACGGCCGGAGCAGTACTGGTTGCGCGGCGACGCCGCCCTGTGGACCCGGTTGGCGGACGACCTCGGCGGGTTGGGCCTGCCCGAGTCGTTCGCCTCCGTCCGCGAGATCGTCGAGAGCGCCTACGAACGGGTCGTCGGGGTCGAGCTGCCGAAGCGACCGAGCCCGGACGACATGGTGCCCGTCGACGCACTGTCGATCGGCCACGGCATGTCCGACGGCCTCGTGTCACCGCACTTCTGGCGGTTCACAGCCATCCCCATCGTCATCGACCGCTGGGCCGCCGCGCGCCGGCGCGGGTGAGCAGCGTCGCGTCGCGTCGCGTCGCGTCAGTGGATGAGGTACTTGGCCACCACGAGCACACCGCCGAACACGGCTGCCGTCACCACGAAGGCCACCAGCCGCGGCCCGCGCGCCTCTGCCCGGCGGGCGGCCAGCAGCGCCCAGCCGACGAGTTCGATCGCGGCGACGACGGCGCCTGCCCACGTGGCGGCGTGCGGTGAGGCCCCGACCAGCCAGGCCAGGCCGAGCACGGCCGCGGGCGCGATGCCGCTCTCGACGATCGGCCACTCGACACGGAGGGCGTGACGCAGCGACGGCGGCGCCGTGTCGGCGTTGCGGGCGCCGCCGGTGATGACCCCGCCGAGCGTGTCGGTGTAGGCGTGGGCGAGCCAGAACACGACGAGGGCGGCGGCCAGGGAGCCGAGGATCCGCCCGACGGAGTGGCTCGAGCCGCCCTCGACCATCAGCTGACCGGCGACCACGATCGTCCCGTACACCGCACTCGCCGGGTTACCGGGCAGGTCGCGGGGTAGCTGCACCCATGGACCCTAACCGGGACGGTGGTGGGCTACTTCTTGCTCTTCTTCTTCTTGGCCTTGGCACCCTTCTTGCCCAGCTCGGACTGCGCGGAGGACGAGGTACGCGGGTTCTTCTTGCCCTCCTTGGACGCCTTGGCGTTGGCCCGCTTCGCGGTGTCGCTGCCCTTGCCCTTCTTCTCGGCCATGTCGCCTCTCGTGTCGCGTGGTGTCGGTAGGTCGGTGGTCAGCGACTGCCCGTCGTGCCGGGCACCATCGGGTGCACCTGCACACCTTTGCAGGCCGGGAACGACACCCGCAGCCGCGTCGAGTCACGGTTGTCGGGCAGCGTGAACAGGATGGCGGGGCTGTGCGTACAGGCCCGCTGGGTCGCCTCGTTGATGGTGAAACCCTCGATCCGGGCGCTGGCTCGCTGCCCGGGATGCAACACGATGCGCGGCGGCGAACCGTGCTGCAGCCCGCCCATGAACCCGAACGGCTTACGGGTCGCCTGCTCGATCTGCCGACCTTTGGCGTCGAGCAGGGCCACGCCCGGATAGCCCTGCGTGACGCACGTCTGCCGCGACGCATTGCGCGCGGTCACGACGAACACCGTGTGCATCGACGCGCCGTCCTGCCCGCCGACCGAGAACGTGGACACCGTGGGTGTGCACGGGATGGTGCCGCCGGCGGCGGCGGGTGTGGCGGGCGTGCTGGTGCTCGCACTTGAGGACGCGGACGCGGACGACGACGAGCTCGCCGGTGCGGTGACGGTCGCGGTGGCCGTCGACGCGGATGCGGTGGGAGCCGACGTCGACGGCGACGAGCCGTTGCCCGAGGAGCTGCTCGAGCAGGCGGTGATTGCCAGCGCGGCGACGACCGTACCGAGGCACCACACAGTGCGAGACATCAACGCCCCTTCCGGCGGCGACCGCTGACGACCCGGGTATGCCCGCGTGGGTCGCCGCCCAACCGCCGTCGCGCCTCGTCACTCTCAGGTGATCGACACGCACTGTGCAGGTCGACCGCCCTGCACAGTGCGTGATGATCGTCCGTATCCCGCTGCCCTACCCGACGACTGTGGGGGTGGCTCCATTGGTGCACCGGACGACGGCGCCGCGCGGTGCGGACATCAAATAGCCAGGCGCGCCCGGTGCAGGCTGGCACACTAAGGTCACCAACCCGTTCGCACCTGTCGAGGCGTTCACCGGCACGATTACCGCCGGTGCGTTGCCAGGCATCCTCGGCGCTGTCGGGAGAGGCTGAGGGCGTGTCACGAAGACACCGGGCTGGTGCAGGCGTTGCGTGTCCGACGATTGCTGCTGCTGATACCGGTGCGCCCCGACGTAAGTTCCGATGCCTACCGCAAGAGGCGCGATGAGCCCGTACAGGACCAAACGAAGCCAGAACGCTCGCGTGCGCCGGGCCCCTCGCCTCCTAGCAACGAGGGTTCGTTGCGACCTACCCGATCCTGACCCCTGCGGCCGCGGGCTCACCGCGTTCGCTCGAGACGTGGGGTACAGCCGCGCACGAGTGGCTGCGGGCAATTGGTCGTAGGCGCGTGACAAACGCAGAGCATGGGCGTGGTCACCGCTTCGCGTCGCACGATGCACCGCGAGGTCGTAGCCCACGCGTACCTGCTCGCGCGAGCAGTCCGCGGACACCCCGATCATTCGGCGTAGCTCGTCCTCGGCCGTCGGCGTGGAGGGTGTCTTGGCCGGGACGGAGTCGGGCCGAGCATGCCGCGGACGGTGCTCAGCGGCGGAGGCAGACGTGGACGACATGACACTCCTCGACGTTCGTCCCCGCGACGACCGAATCTAACACGATCTTCACGGTGGGCGACACTGCTGGGCGGACATGATGGGGGCATGACGCTCTCGCTGCCCGCCTCCCGCACCCCCGACCGTGACGACGCACCGCCGATCCGCTGGGGCGTCCTCGCCCCCGGCGGCATCGCCCGCGACTGGACGGCCGCCGTCCACGCCACCACGGCGTCCCGCGTCGTCGCCGTCGGCTCACGCGCCCAGGACCGCGCCCAGGCCTTCGCCGACGAATTCGGCGTCGACCGTGCCTACGGCAGCTACGAACAGCTCGTCGGCGACGACGGGATCGACGCGGTCTACGTGGCCAGCCCGCACTCCGAGCACCGCGACCACGCCCTGCTGGCACTCGCCGCGGGCAAGCCGGTGCTCGTCGAGAAGGCGTTCACCCGCAATGCCGCCGAGGCGGCCGCGGTGATCGACGCGGCACGCGCCGCCAACCTGCTCGTCGTCGAGGCCATGTGGACGCGGTTCCTGCCGCACCTCGACGTCGTCCGGCAGTGCCTGGAGAACGGCCTGCTCGGCGAGGTGAAGGCCGTCATCGCCGACCACGGGCAGCACCTCTACCCGGACGGCCCGCAGCGGATGAGCGACCCGGCGCTGGCCGGCGGCGCGCTGCTCGACCTGGGCATCTACCCGGTGTCGTTCGCGCACCTCGCCCTCGGCGGTTTCGACCGCGTCCAGGCGTTCGGGACGATCGCCACGACGGGTGTCGACGAGGGCGAGACCATCGGTGTCGTCTCGGCGTCCGGGGCCGTCGGGACGTTGTCGACCACCATGGCTGCGCACTCGGCCTGCCTCGCCTCCGTCATCGGCACTGAAGCCCGCGTCGACGTCGACAGCTGGTTCTACCGGCCGAACACCGTCCGCCTGTTCGACGGCGACGACGTCGAGCTCGACCGTTACGAGCCGCCGGCGCGCACGCACGGGCTGGCCTACCAGGCGGCCGAGTTCGCGCGCCTGCTCGCCGACGGCCGCACCGAGTCCGACCTGATGCCGCTCGACGAGACGCTGCGCATCATGCAGGTCCTCGACGAGGTCCGGGCCCAGCTCGGGGTGCGCTACCCCGGCGAGCCCGGCTAGGACGCGGCCGCCAGCGCCCTGCGGGTGAGTACGCGCGCGAGGTGCTGGCGGTACTCGCCGTCGGCGTGCATGTCCTCGACCGGCGTCGTGCCCTCGGCCGCGAGCGCCGCGGCGTCCTCGATCGACGCGCCGTCGACCAGGGCCGCCTCGGTGGCCTCGGCCCGCAGCGGTGCGCCGCCCATGTTGGCCAACGCGACCCGCCCGGCGACGGTGGCGACGCCGACGATGGCCCAGTCGTTGGCGCGACGGGTGAACTTCTCGTAGTGCGCCCCGGCCGTGCCGGTGCGGGGCACGCGGATCTCGACCAGCATCTCGTCGGGCTCCAGCGCGGTCTCGAAGTAGCCCTCGAAGAACTCGGCGGCACCGATGTTGCGCCGGCCACCCGGGCCCTGCGCGACCAACGTGGCATCGGACGCGAGCACCGCCGCCGGCAGGTCGGCAGCCGGGTCGGCGTGCGCGACGGAGCCGCCGATGGTGCCACGGTTGCGGATTTGGGGGTCACCCACGTAGCCGGCCACGAGCGCGACGAGCGGCGCTTCGGTGCGCAGGACCGCCGAACCGACGAGCTCGGCGTGCCGGGTCAGCGCGCCGATGGCCACCTCGTCGCCCTCGACCCGGACGTAGGAACCGTCGACGATGTGGCCGATGTCGACGAGCACCGACGGGAACGCGAAGCGCAGCTTCATCATGGGCAGCAGGGAGTGCCCGCCGGCGAGCAGCTTGGCGTCGTCACCGTGCTCGTGCAGCAACGACACCGCCTCGTCGACCGAGCCGGCGCGGACGTAGTCGAAGGCCGGGGGGATCACGCCGAACCTCCCGCCGGTGCCGGCGTGCCGGCCGCATGCTGCACCGCACGCACGATGTTGTGATAGCCGGTGCAGCGGCACAGGTTGCCCTCGAGACCCTCGCGGATCTCCTGCTCCGTCGGTGCCGGGTTGCCCTGCAGCAGCGCGGTGGCGGCCATGACCATGCCCGGCGTGCAGAAGCCGCACTGCAGGCCGTGCTCGGCGCGGAACGCGGCCTGCATCGGGTGCAACCCGTCGACGGCGGCATCCCCGGCCGTCGCGGCGAGGCCCTCGAGCGTGGTGACGGACGCGCCGTCGGCCTGTACCGCGAGCACTGTGCACGACTTCACCGCCTTGCCGTCGACGTGCACCGTGCACGCGCCGCACGACGTGGTGTCGCAACCGATGTTGGTGGCCTTCATCCCGCGTGTGTCGCGCAGGTAGTGGGCGAGCAGCAGGCGGAGTTCGACCTCGTCGGTGCGTTGCTCGCCGTTGACCGTGATCGTGATGTGCATCAGTGCTCACCCTCCTGCTGCGCTGCGTGAATGGCGCGCCAGACCCGCAGCGACGTCGTCGGCATGTCGATGTGCCGTACCCCGAGGTGGGACACCGCGTCGATCACCGCGTTCTGCACGGCCGGCGTCGACCCGATCGTGCCCGCCTCGCCGATGCCCTTGGCGCCCAGCGGGTTGTAGGACGTCGGCGTCTCGGACTCGACCAGCTCGAAGCTCGGCACCTCGGTGATGGACACGATCGGGTAGTCGGCCAGCGTCGTGGTCGTCGGGTTGCCGTCCGGGTCGTGCAGCACCTCTTCGAGCAGGGCCTGCGCCGCGCCCTGCGCCAGCCCGCCGTGGCGCTGCCCATCGGCCAGCAACGGGTTGATGATCGTTCCGGCGTCGTCGAGGGCGATGATGCGTTGCAGAGTCGCCTTGCCGGTCTCGATGTCGACCTCGACGACCGCGACGTGGGCGCCGAACGGGTACGTGGCGCCCGGTGCACTGAAGACGCTGCGCACGAACAGCCGCTCCCGGTCGGCGAGCGCGGCGAACGACACCCCGGTACCCGGCGCTCCGGCAACGGTCAGGCCGGCGGCGGCACGGTCGACGACCAGGTCGCCGGGGTCGACCTCGAGGACGTCGGCGGCGCGCGTCTTCGCCAGCTCGACGAGCTCGCGCGAGGCCTGGCGCACCGCGGCCCCGCCCTGCTGCAACGACCGCGAACCACCGGTGCCGCCGCCCTCGGGGACGAGGTCGGTGTCACCCCACTTCACGGTGATCCGGTCGACGGGGATCCCGAACTCCTCGCTGGCCAGCATGGCCCAGGCCGTCGCGTGGCCCTGCCCGTGCGGCGACGTACCGGTGAGTATGGTCGCGCTGCCGTCGGGATGGATCTCGACGGTGGCGTTCTCGTGCGGGTCTCCGGACTCGTCGCCACCACCGGTGATCTCGACGTAGGTGCTCAGCCCGATGCCCAACTGCCTCGCGTCGCCGCGCTCGCGCCGAGCGGCCTGCTCACGGCGCAGCCCGTCGCAGTCGGCAGCCTCCAGCACCTTGCGCAGTGCCATCGGGTAGTTGCCGGAGTCGTAGAGGGCCCCACCACCGGACCGGAGCGGTTCGGTGAAGGCCGGCAGCAGGTTCTTCTCGCGCACCACCGCCGGGTCGAGGCCGAGCTCGGCGGCGAACAGGTCGATGGCCCGCTCGACCGCGGCCGTGGCCTCGGGTCGCCCGGCGCCGCGGTACGCGCCGACGGGAGTGGTGTTGGTGACGACGCTGTCGAAGGCCAGCTCGAGCTTGGGGATGTCGTAGACCCCGGGCGCCATGAGCAGGGTGAGGCTGGGCAGCAGCGCCCCGAACCGCCCGTAGGCGCCGCTGTCCTGCAGGACGTAGAGCCGGTAGGCGCGGACCGTGCCGTCGCGGTCACCGCCGATGGTGACGGTCTGCACCTGCGCGCGGCCGTGCGCCATGGCGACCATGTTCTCGGAGCGGGTCTCGACCCAGGTGACCGGCCGTCCCGCCCGGCGGGCGGCCCACGCGACGACCACGTGCTCCGGGTCGGCGCCGAACTTCGCCCCGAACGCCCCGCCGACGTCCGGGGTGATGATGCGTACCTGCTCGTCCGGCAGGCCCAGCATGCCCTTGACCGAGGCCTTGCTGCCCTGCGCGCCCTGGTTCGGCAACCACAGGGTCAGTCGACCGTCCGCACCCCACACGGCTGCGGCCGAACGCACCTCCAGTGGGGCGACCGCCACGCGCTGGTTCACGATCTCCTGCGACACGACCACCGCACAGTCGGCAAAGAAGTCGTCCGTGAACTCTGCCGCCCGATTCAGGATCACGTTCGTGCCCGCGTCGGGGAACAGCAATGTCTCACCGGCCAGGGCGGCCTTGGGGTCGACGACCGCGGGCAGCGGGTCGTACTCGACGTCGACGAGCTCGGCCGCGTCCTCTCCCGCGTACCGGTCGTCGGTCAGCACCACGGCCACGGGCTCGCCGACGAAGCGCACGACGCCGTCGGCCAGCAGCGGTTGGGCGAAGATCGTGTCGTAGGCCGGCAGCGGCGGCGGTTGCGGCGGGGTGTCGAGGTCGGCCGCGGTGTAGACCGCGACCACACTGGGGGATGCCATCGCAGCAGCCGTGTCCATCGAGGTGATCCGGGCGTGGGCGATGGGCGAGCGGACGAAGGTGGCCCGCAGCGCACCGGCCAGGCGCTCGTCGACCAGGTCTTCGGTGTAGACCGCGCCGGTCGTGAGGAAGGCGGGGTCCTCGACGCGTCGCACCCGCGTCCCCAGGATGCTGCCGCGAATGCTGTCCGTGTTCTGCTCGACTGTCGTCATGTGCACCTCCGGACCACCGGCGACGTTCGCCACCGGCGCCTATCGATACAAGCACACCGGCAGCACCCGTGAACCGCGGCCGCTCCCGGCGCCGGACCGGCCTGCAGCCCGCGGCCCGCAGTGACGTTGCCTGCTCTTCGATTGGACGCAGGCCCCGGGCGGGTAAGACGCGGGCATGTCCTGGCTCATCTGGTTGATCGTTGTCGTCGTGGTGGTGATCCTGATCGTTGCGGCCGTGCTGTTCGTCCAAGCCCGCCGACGCCGCGGCGGGGTCATCGTCGATCCTGCTCGTCCGTCCGGCCGGAAGAGGCTCCGATGAGCGACGCTTGCGGAGCGAACAGTGCTATACGGAGCCCTCTGGCGGCCGCAGCGAGCGAAACGAGCGTAGGCCGATGAGCAGGCTCATGCGGACGTCAGAGATCACCAAGCGGCCGGTGGTCACCTTTGCCGGTGACGACGTCGCGCAGATCAAGGACGTCGTCTACGCCGCCGGTGGCGGTGCAGTCGGCGGGTTCACGCTCGCCGGCCGTGGCATGTTCTCCGGTCCGCTGAAGCAGGGCCTGGCGTGGACGTCGGTCGCCGCTCTCGGGGCCGACGCGGTGATGATCCGCGACGAGAACTCCCTGGAGCCCACCGCAGCCGTGCTCGACGCATCCGCAGCCAGCGGCGGGTCGGGCGGCAACGTGCTCGGCTCGCAGGTGCTGACCGACGCCGGGACCGATCTCGGCAAGGTCGTCGACGTCGTCATCGAGGTCACCGGTGAGTACGGCGGCCAGTGCGATGTCGTCGGGTACGAGATCGAGGCGTCCGAGGCGCTCGGCACGAAGGGCCAGAAGGTGCTCATCCCCCTGCCCGACACGATCGCCGCATCCGGCGAGCACCTGATGGTGCCGGCGAGCGCGAAGGACTTCGTCGGTCACGACCTCGCCGGGTTCGGCGCCGCCGTGAACGACTTCCGCGCCCAGTTGGGACGGTCGTCATGATTTCCTTCAGCGACGCCGACGGCATGAAGGTCGTCAGCACGAGCACAGCCGAGACGGTCGGCAAGGTCCACGGCTTCATCGTGGACGTGCGCGGGCCGAACGTCATCGCCCTTCAGTTGAAGAAGACCGACTCGGGCGACATCCTGCGCTGGTCCGACGTCGCCGCGTTCGGCGCCGACGCGATCACCGTCGCCGACGCGAGCAAGATCGGCGAGGGCGGCGACGATCTTGCCCCGCTGCTCGACAAGCGCAACCACGTGCTGAAGAAGCGGGTACTCACCACCGGCGGTGACGAGCTGGGCGACGTCAAGGACGTCGAGTTCGACCCCGCAACGGGTGGCATCACGAGCCTGCACGTCGGCGACCGCTCGGTGCCGGGGTCGACGCTGATCGGGATCGGCCACTACGCCGTGGTCGTCCGCACGTCCTGAACGACGTTGTCCGCGCCCCCACGGGCCTGAACCCGTGCAGGCGCGGACAACTGTCGGACGTGCGGTGATCAGCTCTCGCGGACGATGCCGCCCCCGGCGCCCACGGCCTCGAGCAGCGCGTTCTGGTCGGCGAAGGTCTTGGCGATGACGGCGGTGCGCTTCATGTAGTGCCCCACCGGGTACTCCATGGTCATCCCGATCCCGCCGTGCAGCTGGATGGCCTCCTGGCCGACGTGCCGCGACGACAGGTCGATCTGCACCTTCGCGGCGCTGACCGAACGGTGCCGCTCGGCCGGGTCGTCGTCGTTGAGGCCGAGGCGGGCCAGGATGGCCATGCTCTTGGCCTGCTCGTAGGACACGTACATGTCGGCGGCGCGGAACTGCAGGGCCTGGAACACCGAGATCGGCTGGCCGAACTGCACGCGCGTCTTGAGGTAGTCGACGGTCAGCCACAGCATGCGTTCCATGGCCCCCACGGCCTCGGCGCACAGCCCGGCGGTCGCGATGTCGAGCGCCGCCTCGACGTGACCGAGCGCGTCCGCGGGCGAGCCCAGCGCGGTAGCCAGAGCGTCGTCCAGCACGATGTCCGCACCACCGAGCCCGTCCTGCATGCGGTACCCGGCGCGCGCGACGTCGGCCGCGTCGACGAGGAACAGGCCGACCACGCCGTCCGGGGTCTTCGCGGTGACCACGAGCGTGTCCGCGACGTCTCCGCCCAGCACCGCGACCTTCTCGCCGCGCAATGTCCACGCGTCGCCGTCGCCCGGCGTCGCCCTGGTCTCGATGTCGGTCAGCGACCAGCGCGAACCCGCCTCGGTGGCGGCGAACGCGAGCAGGGTCTCGCCACCGGCCACGCCGGGCAGGATCTGCTGCTTCTGCTCCGGGGAACCCGCGGCCGAGACGAGCCCGCCGCCCAGCACCACGGTGGCCACGAAGGGCTCGAGGACGAGCGCGCGCCCGAACGCCTCCATGACGACCGACAGCTCGCCGACGCCCATACCGGCACCGCCGTACTGCTCGTCGAAGGTCAGCCCGAGCAACCCGAGCTCGGCGTACTGCTTCCACATCTCGCGCGACCAGCCCAGCTCGTCCTGCTCCAGCAGCTGCAGGCGGGTGTTGGCGTCGTACCGCTTGTCCAGCAGGCTGTTCACCGCGTCGGTGAGCATCCGCTGTTCGTCGGTGAGTTCGAGTTCCACGTCGTCCCTCTCAGAACTGCAGGATCGTCAGAATTTGAGGATGGCCTTGGCGATGATCGTGCGCTGGACCTCGTTGGAGCCCGAGTAGATCGAGGCCTTGCGCCAGTTGAAGTAGGTCGGGAACGCGTCGAGCGAGCCCTCCGGCGGGGTGTCGAAACCGTCAGGCACCGACAGGTCCTCGCGGTAGGCCAGCGCGTTCGGGCCCAGCACGTCGACCAGCAGTTCGGTGGCCTCCTGCTGCAGCTCCGAACCCTTGAGCTTGAGGACGGACGACACCGGGTCGGGCTTGCCCGGCCCGTGCCGGCCCTCGGCGTCCAGGACACGCAGCACCGACATCTCGATCGCGGACAGCTCGACCTCGAGCTTGGTCAGCCGGGCCTTGAACAGCGGGTCCTCGAGCAGCGGCTTACCATCGGACACGGTCTGCGCGGCCAGGCGCTTGATGCGCTGGATCCGCGCCTTGGTCTGGCCGACGGCGACGACGCCGGTGCGCTCGTTGCCGAGCAGGAACTTCGCGTAGTCCCAGCCCTTGTTCTCCTCGCCGACGAGGTTCTCGGCCGGCACCCGGACGTTGTCGAAGAAGACCTCGTTGACCTCGTACCCGCCGTCGATGAGGTGGATGGGCCGGACGGTGATGCCCGGGTCGTCCATGTCCATGAGCAGGAAGGAGATGCCGCGCTGCTTCTTCGCCTCGGGGTCGGTGCGGACCAGGCAGAAGATCCACTGCGCGTACTGCCCGAGCGTCGTCCACGTCTTCTGGCCGTTGACGATGTAGTCGTCGCCGTCGCGCACCGCGGTGGTCTTCAGCGACGCGAGGTCGGAGCCGGCGTTGGGCTCACTGAAGCCCTGGCACCACCAGATGTCCAGGCTCGCGGTCTTCGGCAGGAAGCGCTCCTTGAGCTCCTGGCTGCCGAAGGTGGCGATGACCGGCCCGACCATCTGCGTGTTGAACGCCAGCGGCGGCGGCACGTGCGCGAGCAGCATCTCCTCGGCGTAGAGGTGACGTTGCACCGGCGACCAGTCCTGCCCGCCCCACTCGGTGGGCCAGTGCGGCACGGCGAGGCCGTGCTCGTTGAGGATGCGCTGGCTGGTCAGGATGTCGTCGCGGCTGGCGTGCTCGCCGCGGGCGCCCTTCGCGCGGATCTCCTCCGGGATCTCGGACCGGAAGAAGGTGCGCATGCGCTCGGCGAAGGCACGCTCCTCTTTGCTCAGGGCGATGTCCATGCGCGCTCCTCGGCGTTGGCTACTGGCCAGTACTGCCACCAGCATGCCCGGTTCCCCTGTGCTTCGCGCACCCGGCTCGGTCCGGCGTTCCTGGCTTTTGCTCACCATAGTCAGCTAGGCTGCCGCCATGACCGCCGAACGCACCCGCACCTTCACCTGGGACGACCCGCTGGAGACGGCGGCCGGCGCACAGGGCCGCACCGGCCTGGAGTTCATCCAGGCGCTGGCCCGCGGCGAGATCCCGCCCGCGCCCATCGCCCGGTTGATGGACTTCGGCGTCGAGGAGGCCGAGCACGGCCGGTGCGTGTTCACCGTGGAACCCGCCGAGTACCACTTCAACCCGATCGGGTCGGTGCACGGCGGGGTCTACGCCACCCTGCTCGACTCGGCCATGGGCTGTGCGGTGCAGACCATGCTGCCCGCGGGCGTCGGCTATACCAGCCTGGACCTGTCCGTGAAGTTCCTCGGGTCGGCGCGGCTGGGCTCCGGGCTGCTGCGCTGCACCGGCACCGTGACGCACTTCGGCCGGCGCACCGCCCTGGCCGAGGCCCGCATCGAGGACCCGTCGGGCCGGTTGCTGTCGACGGGCACGAGCAGCTGCCTCATCCTGTCCGGCTGACGGCCCGGCCCGGCCCGCCCCGAGTTGTCCGCGCCACGACAGGCCGGAGGTCGTCCGGGCGCGGACAGGTCGGGAGGGGGGCGGAGTCAGCGCGGGCCGGACGGCAGGCCGAGGCTGCGCTGCACGTCGCGCGGTGACGGCCGGCGGTCCAGGCGCGCGTGCAGGATGCTGCGCGCCAGCTGGCCGCGCCCGCACCGCACGGCGGCGAGCACCAGGGTGTCCTGCACGATCTCGCGTTGCGCGGCGCTGCCGCCGAGCTGCTCGACGCCGTGCAAGGCGCCCAGGGCGTCTGCCGCGCGATCGGCGTCGCCGAGGACGAGGTGGACGAGGCCGTCGGCCAGGGGCGCCACCGTCTCACGGAAGACCGGTTCGGGGCGGGCGGCGGCGTACCGGCGCAATCGCGCCAACGCGGGCGCGTCGCCGGCCGCGGTGAGTGCCAACGCGGCGTGCAGGCCGACGAACGGTGTCGGCGGCGCAGCCAGCAGCGCGGGGTCGACGGTGGCGAGCACCGGCCCGACGTCGACGGTGTCCCAGGCGCCGGCGACGAAGCCGCGCCAGAGCAACGAGGCCGAATCGACGAGGGCGCGCACCCCCGTCACCACCGGCGGCGCGAGCTGCGTCGCGTACCGCGACAGCACCGCGCGGTCGTCACCGAGCGCGAGTTCGTGCAGGGCCGCGTGCCAGGAGAAGTGGGCGCGGTGCGAGGCCCGCGCACCGCACGTGCGGATCCATCCGTCGAGCCAGCGCAGGCCGGCCAGGTGGTCGCCGGTCTCGTAGTGCACGTGGGTGCGGGCGTGCACCGCGTGGCCGGCGGCCGGCTCGACCCCCAGCGACAGGTCGGCCAGCTCGCGGGCTTCGTCGTACCGCTCCTGCTCCTGCCGGACGAACGCGAGCAGGCTCCGGTACCACCAGTGCTCGCCGTACACCGGGGCGAGGCCCTCGACGAGCGCCCAGGCCTCGGCCGGGATCTCGGTGGCGCCTCCGAAGGCGATGGTCGGCACGGCGATGCTCACCGCCAGCGCGTCCTCGGGATAGGTCTGGATGTAGGCGAGCAGGGCGGCCGCCGAACCGGCCCCGGGCTCGCGCACGCGCTGCGCCGCGACCTCGACGAAGCGCTGTTCGCGTTCGTCGGCCCGGCCCGCGTGCCGTTGGGCGTGAGCCAGGGCGGCGTCGACGTCGACGTCCGCGCCCCACTCGACCCCGAGCAGCGCGAGCGCGGCCTGCCCCAGCGCGAACTGCGGGTCGGCGACCAGCGCGTCGCGCAGCAGGCCCTCGGCGCCGGACCGGACGCGCAGGATGTTGCCGAGCGCGTCGTTGTAGAGCATCGCGGCATCGGTGGCGGCGGTCAGCGGCAGCCCGAACGGGTCGCGGACGCGCCGCTGCAACGTCGGGGACGGCAGCGCGGCGACGACGTCCCGGGCCACCTCGGCGGCCTGGGCGCGGATCTCCGGCACGGCCGTGCTCTCCCACAGCTCGCCACGCCGCAACGGGCCGACCGTCCACACCGCCGGCGAGGACCCGTCGCCGGACAGCACCCGTCCCCCGTCGTCGGTCGCGAACCCCAGGTCGAGCGAGCCGGGACGCGCTGTCCCGGAGGTGAGCAGGTTGAGCACCAACGGGTCGTCGCTGGCGCGCAGCCCCACGCACGTCCCGGTGCAGTTCAGCACCGCCGCGAAGCGCTGCCGCGTGCCGTCCGACAGCTCGACGACGACCCGGTCGCCGTCGTCGACGGCGTCGCGGACCTCCGCGGCGTGGACGACCAGCGAGCCGTCGTCGACGCGTTGCTGCAGCCAGGCGGACAGGGCGGGGTCGACCCGGTGCCGGACGCGGTCCCAGCGGCGGGCAGCCGTCCGCAGGAAGTCGCGCCGGGCCCGGTCGTCCATCCGCGACCAGAGCGCCGACGTCACCGGACGCAGCCCGTCGATCGCCCGCCGCCAGTCGCCGCCGGCGCGACGGACGTGCCGGAACACCAGGCGTCGGGCGTCGGCCAGCGAGAGCGACGCGGCTCCCGACGGGTCAGGCTCCAGGGTCCGGTCGAGCTCGGCGGGCAGCGGCGGTCGCGGGTCCTGCGCGTGCGGCAGCGGCAGCATCCCGTGACGTGAGGCGACGTGCAGGGTGACCCCGCGCCGCCCCCATCGCTGGGCCATGTCGGCCATGGTCAGGCCCGCCCCGACCAGCAGCACGTGGTCGCCGGCCCGCACGGTGGGCGCCGAGCTGGCCCGCCACGGGTCGGCGAGGAAGTGCGGGGAGGCGGCGAGCTGCTCAGGCGCCCAGGTCGTCGACGGCGCGCCGTGCCCCATGGCCAGCACGACGGCGTCGGCGGGACGGCTGGTGCCGTCGGCGAGGGTCAGCCGCAGTCGGCGGCCGTGGCGGCGCAGGTCGCGGACGGTGTCGGCGAGGTGTTCGACGTGCACCCCGGTGCCCGGCCCGCTGACGTCCTCGAGGGTCTGACGCAGGTAGTCGGCGTAGTGCAGGCGCGGGGCGAAACCGCCGGCGGGGAACTCCGGGTGCACGTGGCGGTACAACCAGCGCAGGAAGTGCTCACCGTCCTCGGGCAGGGCGCTCATGCCCTTGGCCGGGACGTTGAGGCGATGCCGCGGGTCGGGGGTCGAGTAGGCCAGGCCCTGGGCGAGCGGGGCCGGGTCCACCAGCAGGACGTCCACCGAACGCCCGGCGGCCTGCGCCGCGCGCGCGACGTGGGTAGCCGTCAGGACCCCGCTGGCGCCCGCTCCGACGACGGCGACGACCGGCCGTTCACCCATTGCCTACCTCCTGACCTTCGCGGACCACATTGTCTACGAATGAAGTAGGGATGCTAGCAACCGCGACCCCGAACCTGACCCGAACACGACTCTGACGCCGCTGTGTCCTGTCCTGCGGGACCGCCGCGCTACCGTGCGAGCGTGTCCCCGGAGTCCCGCCCGCCCCGTGGGCTGGTGCTCGTCGTCGAGGACGAGCCGGCGATCGCCGACGTCGTACGGCTCAACCTCGTCAAGGCCGGGTACGGGGTGCACGTCCAGCACGACGGGGCGCACGCGCTGGGCGACGTCCGGCGGTTGCGACCGGCGGCGATCATCCTCGACGTGGGCCTGCCCGGCATGGACGGGATCGAGATCTGCCGCGCGCTGCGCGCCGACCAGGACTGGACGCCGGTGCTGTTCGTGACCGCGCGCGACGACGAGGTCGACCGCATCGTAGGGCTCGAGCTCGGCGCCGACGACTACGTCACCAAGCCCTTCTCGCCGCGCGAGCTCGTCGCCCGGGTGACCGGCGTCCTGCGACGCACGCAGGGGACGCCCGAAACCGCCCCGCAGACCGTCGGCCCGCTGACCATCGACACCGGCCGGCGACGTGCGTACGCCGACGACCGCGAGTTCGCGCTCACCGCCACCGAGTTCGACCTGCTGGCCTACCTGATGCGCCGTCCCGGCCGGGTGTTCAGCCGCGAGCAGCTGCTCAGCGAGGTGTGGGGGTACTCGTCGGTGGCCGGCACCCGGACCGTTGACGTCCACATCGCGCAGCTGCGGGCCAAGCTCGGCGAGGACAGCCCGATCCGGACGGTCCGCGGCGTCGGGTACGCGGCTGAGCGCAGCGCCGCCGAACGACGATGAACCGAACCCGGCGGGGCCGTTCGACGCTCGCCGCACGGATCGCGCTGCTCAGCGTCGGCATCGCCGTGGTCACCGCCCTGATCGCCGGAGCGATCGCCACCGGCCTGATCCGCAACGCGGGCGCCGACTCGGCTCGCAAGACCCTCGGCAACCTCGCAGGCGTCGCGCAGTCCGTCGCCATGCAACGGGGCACCACGCCGGGACGGCAGGGCCGCCCGGTGCTGGCCCGGCTGCAGATCGCGCTGCGCGGACTGCATGTGCAGAGCGGCGTCGTGCACGACGACGGCCGGATCAATGCGTCCAACCCGCTGGTCGGGCAGGCGGTCACGCCCGCCGATGTCAGCGCGGTGCTCGCCGGGCAGAGCGTCTCGGCCTCGCGCTCGGTGGGCAGCAGCACCGTCTTCGTCGAGGCGCGGCCGACGCCCACGGGGGGCGTGGTCGTGGTGCAGCGCCGCACCGACGCGGTCGCGCAGGACGAGCGGGCCGTGCGCCAACTGCTGCTCGCGCTGCTGATCGCCGCCGCCGCCGCCGTCGTCATCGGGCTGCTCGTGGCGTGGCGACTGGCCCGGCCACTGCGGCGCACGGCGGCGGCCGCGCACTCGGTGGCGGCCGGCAACCGCGACGTCACCCTGCCCGCGGTGGGACCGGCCGAGGTCGTCGAGGTGAGTGAGGCCGTCAACAGCATCGCCGGCGCGCTGCGGCACTCGGAGGCACGGCAGCGCGAGTTCCTGCTCTCGGTGTCGCACGACCTGCGCACACCGCTGACCGCCATCGCCGGGTACGCCGAGTCGATGGCTGAAGGGCTCGTGCCGGCCGAGGACACCGCTCGGGTCGGCGGCGTCGTGCTCGGTGAGGCCCAGCGTCTCGAACGCCTCGTCGGCGACCTGCTCGACCTCGCGCGGCTGGGCGCCGAGGACTTCCGCGTCGAGCTCGCGGTGGTCGACGTCGCGGCACTCGCGCAGGACGCCGCCCAGGTCTGGCAGTCCCGCAGCGCCGCCGGCGGCGTCGAGTTCCGGCTCGAGCGCCCGCCCGGCCCGCTGCTGGCCCACACCGACCCGTCCCGGCTGCGCCAGGTGCTCGACGGCTTGTTCGACAACGCGCTACGCGTGACGCCGGCGGGTGCGCCGGTGGTGCTCGGCGTCCGCGCCGAACCGGCGTTCGGTGCGGTGGTGGCCGAGGTGCGCGACGGCGGCCCGGGGCTCACCGACGAGGACCTCGGCGTGGCGTTCACGCAAGGAGTGCTGCACCAGCGCTACCGCGGGGTCCGGCAGGTCGGCACCGGCCTGGGACTCGCGATCGTGCACGGGCTGGTGACGCGCCTGGGCGGCCGGATCGAGGCGGGTCACGCCGCCGAGGGCGGGGCGCGGTTCACGGTGCTGCTGCCCCCGGCCACGCCCGCCTGACCCGAGTTGTCCCGCCGAAACGAGTTGTCCGCGCCCCGTCGCGCCCCGCCACGACGACGCGCGGACAGCTGCGGATGGCACGTCCGCCTGCGGGCCGGCCGAAACGAGTTGTCCGCGCCTCGTCGGGCCCCCGAACGACGACGCGCGGACAACTCGAGAGGTGCGGGCCTACTTGGTGCCGAGGTCCACGATGTGCTTCGCGGTCGCCTTGGACGTGCCGACACCTGCGACGACGACGTGCTGGCCCTTGGTCACCTTGCTGATCGACGACGCCGCGGGCTTGGCGCCCTTCGTGCCGGACCGGGCGACGACCTTGGTGTCCTTGGTGACGGTGAACGTCTCGCTGTACTTGTCACCGGCCTGGACGCTGATCGAGGACGCGGACACCGACGTCACCGTCCCGCGGATGAGGTCCCGGGTGACGTAGCCCTTCTTCGTCTTGACCGTGATCTTGGCGTGCGCGGCGCGGCGCAGCGGCGAGTGCTTGCCCTTGCCCTTGTGGTCCTTGCCGTTCGCGCCCGCCTTGGCGTGCGTCGAGGACGTGCTCGTGCCGCTCGGCGACGGGGTGCCGGCCGTGGTGTCCGAGCCGGTGGTGGCGAGCGCAGCGGTGCCGGCGCCGAGAATGGCGGCCGCGGTGACGCCGCTGACCAGGATCTTGCGGTACATGGATTCTCCTGTCCGAAACGTGCTGTGGTGCGCGGCGCGGTGCGCCGACGTGATCCACTCTGCGCCCGGCAGGTACGCACGAGGCCAAGGGAATGTTCGGGTCCGGTAAGGGCTCCCGGCGGCAGCTCGCGGCGGCTCCGCCGGTAACCGGTTCCGGCCGGCCACCATAATGACGGGCGTCATGGACGTCCACCCCGCATGAACGACCTCGCCGAGAAGGCACTCGAGGGCGTCACCGTCGTGCGCCGCCGGGTGCACGACCACCCCGTGTGGGCGCTGGGCCCCACCGGCTTCGTGGTCGGCGTCCTGGTCGTCGTGTCCGGCGGGCGGGCGACGGCGGCCCGCCCCGACCGCCCGCTCACCTCCTGGGCCGGGTTGCAGGACGTCCGCAGTTCCGCGATCGGGTCCGCCGCCGGGTCGATCATGCTGGCCGGCGTCCTGACCCTCGCGGTGCTCTGGGTCGCGACCCTGTGGCTGGTCGTGACGCGCGGGCTCCCGCTGTCTCGGGTATGGGTGCTTGCTGCCGCCTGGGCCATCCCGTTCGTGCTCGGTCCGCCGCTGATGGACACCAGCGTCTACACCTACGTGGCCTACGGGCGCCTGCTCCGGGCGGGGCGCAACCCCTATCGCGACGGGCCGACCGCCCTCGGCGACTCCCCGATCGTCTCGGCGATCGACCCGGCCCGGCGCGGCACGGCCAGCTCGTCCGGCCCGGTCGGCGCCCTGCTGCAGCACCTGGCCGCGTCGGTCGGCAACGGCGGACTGCTCGCCACGGTGCTCGTGTGGCGTGTCGTGTCCGTCGCTGCCGCGTTGTGGATCGCGCGCTCGGTGGCCGAGCTCGCGGCCCGCGCGGAGCTCGCGGGGCAGCCCGCACCCTCGGATGCGGCGGCCGTGGCGGCCTGCGCGATGAATCCGCTGGTGCTGCTCTACGTCGTGTCCTCACCCCACCTGGACGCGGTGATGGTCGCGCTCGTCCTCGCCGCGGCGGTGGCCGCCGGCCAACGTCGGTGGTGGCGCGCGCTGATCCTGGCCACGCTCGCGGGCGGCATCTGCCCGGTCGGCCTGGTCGCGGTGCCGCTGATCGCCGCGACGCACTGGTTCGGCCGTCGCCGGACGCGACTCTGGCCGGTGATCACCCGTGACTCGGTGATCGTCGCGGTCGTGCTCGTCCTCCCCTTCCTGGCCGTCGACCGGGGGTGGGGGTGGCTGCGCAACGTCCGCAGCGAGTTCTCCAGTGAGCGGACGCCGTACTCGCTGGCCGGCGCGGTCGAGAACGGGCTCGCGCTGGTCGTGCGCATCGCGCCGGACGACGACCTCGCGGCCGGTGGCCGGCTCACCGCAGCGTTGGCGGCCGCCTGCGTGCTCGCCTACCTGTTGGCGACGCTCCGGCAGCGTCCGCTGACCCTGAGCATCGGGTACGCGCTGCTCTGGTTCGGGCTGCTCGCGCCGATCCTGCAGCCCTGGTACCTGCTCTGGGGAACGCTGGCGCTGCTGCCGTTCGCGACCGGTCAGTCGCGCATCGTCCTGGTGGGGTTGTCCGTGGCGGGATGCGTCCTGGCCCCGCAGGGCTTCGTCGACGGGCCCGCCGACATCGTCACCGGAGCGTGCCTGGCGGTCGTGGTGCTGGCCACCGGCGTCGCGCTCTGGCTCGAGCGCCCCGAGCCGGCAGCGGGTCAGCGACCGTTGGAGATCCCGCGCACCGCCGGCCGAACGTCGGCCAGGTAGACCGCGGCGACGACCGCCGACACGAGCGAGAAGACGGACAGCACGCTGGCCGGGCCGTTCGGCATGCCGAGCAGGGTGCCCAGGGCGCCGCTGATCAACAGGATGGTCGCCCAGGCCGGCTTGGTCAGCTTGTCGACGGCCGGGAACGCCGCGGCCTTCCGGGTCAGGCAGTCGAGCAGCGCCCAGGCCCGCAGCGCGACCAGACCCCAGAACAGGACGCGGTCCGTCCAGAGGTAGAGCTGATCGACGATGTCCACATCCGCAGGATACGCATCGAGACTGTGCCCCATCGGCGTCACGGCCGCGGACGCAGGACGGCCCCGGCACCCTCGGGCGGAGGGCGACGGGGCCGTCGAGCGGTGTCGGGGTTGATCAGGCCTTCGGGGTGCGCTTGGCCGTCGTGGTCGCGGCGGAGGTCGAGCTCGTCTTACGGGCCGTCGTCTTACGGGCCGTCGTCGGCGACGCGGTCTTGCGCGCGGCCGGGCGGGTGCCGGCCTGCTTGGCAGCCGGCTTCGGAGCCGGCTTGCGGGCCGGCGCGGCCTGCTTGACGCCGATGCCCGTCACGGACTGGACGGGCTTGACGATGCGGTCGTTGACCTGCTCGACGACGACGTCCGTCACGGCCGTCGCGGAGTCGAGCACGCGGGCCACCCGCTTGTCGCTGCGCAGGTTGGTGAGCACGAGCTCGGCGCGGTCGGTCACCGACGCGCCGTACTCCTTGACCTGGGTCAGGTAGGGCTCGACCGCGGTCCGGATCGCGTCGAGGTTGATCGTCTTCTCGGCGGTGGCGCGCAGGTCGTTGACCGTGTCGCCCGCCTTGTCGGCGAAGGATGACGCGTAGTCGTTGGCGGTGCCGGCCACCCCGCCCAGCTGGGCCTGGGCGCTGGCGAGCGACTGCTTGCCCTGCGCGACGGCGCTGTCGGCGTACGTACGGATGTCACTGGCGATGGACATGACTCACTCCTCGTGAGGGTCGAGACTTCGGCCCCGGTCGGGGCCCGGGGAACTACTCGGTGGGTGCTTCGTCGCGGGCCGTGGCCGTTGCTGCCGCGTGGCCGGCCTCGGCCTGCAGTTGTTCGTTCTCGCGGCGGAAGGAGTCGTAGATGTCGAGCAGTACCTGCTTCTGCCGCTCGTTGATCTCGGTGTCGGCCAGGATGGCGCCGACGATCTCCTGGTTGCCCTCGCGGAACTCGAGGAAGCCCGCGTGCACGTACAGCTGCTCGGCCGAGATCCGTAGCCCCTTGGCGATCTGTTGCAGGATCTCGGCGCTCGGCTTGCGCATGCCGCGCTCGATCTGCGACAGGTAGGGATTGGACACCCCGGCCAGCCGGGCGAGCTGCCGCAACGACACCTGCGCCTGCTGGCGCTGGTCGCGGATGAACTCGCCGATGGCCGCGCTGCTGCGCTTGGCCTGTTCCTTGGGCTTCTCGGCGATCACCCGTCCAGTTTCGCGGACGAGTGCTAGCTGTTGCAAGCGCTCAGCTAGCGATGTGCGTCACGCCGTCGCGGCGTGTTCCGGCGGTCAGAGCCCGACGGTCACCGGGTCGTCGTCGACGGCGACGGGCGAGCCGTCGACCTCGAGCGGCGCGTCGGTGGCGAGCGAGCGCTTCACGACGGCGAGCGCCACCGGCCCGAGCTCGTGGTGGTGCAGCGCCGTGCCGATGAATCCGACGGTCCGGCCGGCGGACTCGACCGGCGTGCCCGGCTCCGGCAGCTCGTCGGACTCGCCGGCCAGGTGCACCAGCACCAGTCGGCGCGGCGGGCGGCCGAGGTTGTGCACGCGGGCGACGGTCTCCTGGCCCCGGTAGCAGCCCTTGTCGAGGTGCACGGCGCGGTTGATCCACCCGACCTCGTGCGGGATGGTCCGGTGATCGGTCTCGTACTTCAGGCGCGGGCGGCGGGCCTCGACCCGCAACGCCTCGAAGGCCCACAGTCCGATGGGCTCCGCCCCCGCGCCGGCCAGGGCGGCCACCGTGTCGGTGACCTGCCCGGCCGGGACGAGCAGGTCGGCGGCGTCGTCGGTGGGCCAGCTCATCCGGCGCACGAAACCGCCGGCGGGCAGCGACACGGCCCGGCCCGGACGGTCGGGGACGGGGTAACCGGCGGCAGCGAGGACCGTCGCGGTCTGCGGGCCGACGACCGAGACCACGCCCCAGTCGGCGGACACGTCCAGCGGTTCGACCCGCTTCATGAAGATCATTTTCTGCAGGTAGCCGATAACCTCGGGGCCCTCGCCGGCCTCGGTGTCGATCCACACGGTGCCGCCGAGCTCGGTGGCCTGCCAGTGCTGCTCGACGTGCCCGTGCGGCGACAGCACCAGCGACTCGACGGCGTCGCCGTCGGCCAGCGCCGCGAAGTGCTGCGAGGTGATGGAGTGCAGCCAGCCCAACCGGTCCACCCCGGAGACGGTGACGACGTCGCGGTCGCGCTGCACCACGCCCGCGCCGCGGACGGCACGCCGTTGCTCGGCGAGCGGGTCGCCGTAGTGCCAGGGCACACCGGCGTCGCGGCCGGTGCCGAGGACTGCGCGTTCCAGGTTCGAGGTCATCACCGGTTTCATCGTCCTACGGGCGGGGTTTGTTCCCCGTCGGCCGCCGCCACGCAGTCAGCGCACGAACCGAAGACCGTGAAGTGCGAGCGGTCCAGGACGAACCCGCGCTCGGTGTGCAGGCGGGTCGCCAGCGCGTCGACGAGGTCGGGCGGCGCGTCCACGACCGCGCCGCACTGGTGGCAGACGACGTGCACGTGATCGTCCTCGGCCGGCCGGTAGCTCGCGGCGCCGTGGCCGAGGTGGGCGTGCTTGACGAAGCCGAGATCCTCGAGCACCTCGAGGTTGCGGTAGACGGTCGTGACGTCGACACCGGGAACGGACTCGCTGATCTGCTCCGGCGTGGCGTGGCCGAGCTCGCGGACGGCCGCGAGCACCTGGCCGCGCTGGGGCGTGTTGCGCAACCCGCGCTCGCGCAGGCGGGCCGCCAACTCGTCCTGCCCCGCGGAAGCGTGCCCGTGCGCGTGCCCGTGCCCGTCCATGCCGACCATCGTAGAAGCCGGAGCCCGCGTCGGTAGCCTGTGCGCGTGCCCGATCCGAGCTCCGCCGTCCTGGCCGTCCTGGGTGCTGGGCTCGTCGACCCGGCGTCGCCGGTGGCGCGCGCGGACGACGCCGGTCTCACCCGAGGCGACGGCTGCTTCGAGGGCTGCCGGATCGTCATGGACGCCGACGGACGCGCGACGGTGGCCAAGCTCGACGCGCACCTCGCCCGGATGACGCGCTCGGCCGCGGCGCTGGACATCGGCTTCGACGCCGAGGCGTGGCGCGACCTCGTCGCTGTAGCGGTCGCCGAGTGGACCCGTACCGGTGGCGGCGAGGCGGCGATGAAGCTGCTGCTCAGCCGCGGCCCGGCGAGCACCGGTGAGCCCACCGGGCTGGCGTGGATCGTCCCCGTGACCGCCGAGACCGTTGCCCTGCGCCAGAACGGGTTGAAGGTCATCACCCTCACGCGCGGCCTGGGCTCCGACGCGTTCGCGCAGAGCCCGTGGCTGCTCGGCGGCGTCAAGACGCTGTCGTACGCGATCAACATGGCCGCGCAGCGCGAGGCCGAGCGGCTCGGCGCCGACGACGTGATCTTCGTCAGCGCCGACGGCATCGTTCTGGAGGCGCCCACCGGGACGGTGGTCTGGTCGCACGGCCGCACGCTGCACACCACGCCCACCGGCGACACCGGGATCCTGCCCGGAACCACCCAGCAGCTCATGTTCGAACACGCGGGCGCCGCGGGATGGCAGGTGCGCGAGACGACGGCGACCGTCGACGAGCTGCACGCAGCCGACGTCGTCTGGGTGATCAGCAGCGTGCGCGGGCCCGTCGACGTGGTCGAACTGGACGGCAAGTCCCGCGAGCGTCGGCCCGACATCGACGCCGAGATCCGCCGGCTCTCCGGCTTCTGACAAACCTCGTTGCCGACCCGCTCGATCGCGTCGTACCGTGGTCGTACACGAGAGAGGGGGTGGTCCGAAGTTGAATACTTTCAGGACACGTGAGGTGGCTTCCAGCTAACCGCCGCAGGGCACCGGACAGTGCGGGCTCTGGGAATCACAGCCCCTGCCGTGAACGCGGCGGTGAGCAATTCCCTGGTAGCTACCCGGCCCCCGAGTCGTCAGCCCGTCCAGCCGACCCTCGTCATCCACCACGGATGGCGAGGAAGTGACTCGGGGGTTGTTTTACGTCCGGGCCCGTTGGGTCCGGGTCCGACCCGGATCCGTCAGACGAGGCTGACCAGCCGGTAGATCGGCTTCGAGTACCAGGTGACCATGCCCTGCTCCTCGAGAAAGGCCATGATCTTCTCCCCCATCCAGCGCCGGGTGTCGGCGTAGTGCGGGTTGTTGCGCGCGGCCTTGAGGCCGGCCTTGGGGTTGATGCCCACCGCGCGGTAGACCTGCGGACTGATCAGCGACGCGGTCACACCGCCGGCCACCGCCGCGGCGACGAGATTGTTGAAGACCTTGGCGGGCATGCCCATCGTGGCCATCTGCCGCTGCACCTCCTCGCGCGCGAAGCGCACGTGTCGCGCCTCCTCGACCACGTGGATGCGATTGACCATCCGCACGAGCGGGTTGACGTCTTCGTCGTTCATCGTCTCGCGTTGCAGCCGGTCGGTGATCTCCTCGGCGACCAGGACGGGCGCGAACAGCGCCGTCCCGTTCGCGGTCGCCTTATAGAGCTTCGCGACCCGCCGGATCCACCGCGCCGGGCGGTAGGTCGGGGCGCCGAGGGTCTGGATGGCCTTGGCGAACATGAGCACGTGCCGCGTCTCGTCGCCGATCTCGGTGAGCGCGTACTGGGTGCGCGAGTCCTGCGGGTCCTGGTCGTAGGCCCAGCGGGCGAGCATCTCGATGAGGATGATCTCGAACCACAGCCCGGTCGAGGCCACGCTCGCCAGCTCGTGCCGTGACAGCTCGATGCGCTGGGCGTCAGTGAGCCCGTCCCACAACTCGGTGCCGTACAGCGAGACGCGCTCGAAGGGCATGAAGCGCTTGTCGGCGTCGACGGGTGCGTCCCAGTCGATGTCGAGCTCGGGGCTGTAGGAGTTGCGCGAGGACGAGCCGAGCAACCGGGTCGCGGTCTTGCGCACCCCGTCGATCGGGGTGACGGGCTGTTGCACTGCGGTCATGGCCTGCTCCTGACGCTGTGTGTGTGACTAGGTGTACCCCTTACTTTTGTCGATGACAAGGTGTCGCACTAAAACTGACCCGCCGTACCTCGCCTACGCTGCGCCGGTGGGGACGCAAACCCCGGCGGATGCTGGGACGACACCGGCCGTCGACGGTCGGTCGACACGCTGGGACGAGCACCGCCGCGCACGGCGTCACACCATCGTGACCGCCGCCGTGACCGCGATCGAGCGGTACGGGCCCGATGCGCTCACCGCCCAGATCGCCGAGCTCGCGGGGCTGCCACGCACGCACGTCTACCGGCACTTCGACGACAAGCAGGCCCTGGACCTGGCCGTCTCCTCGCACATCGGCGCGCAGATCGGCGAGCGAATCCGGGTCGCGCTGGCCGGGCGCGGTTCGGTGCGGGCCATCGTCAGCGCCTCGATCGACGAGCACCTGAGCTGGATCGAGGCCCATCCGAACCTCTACCGCTTCCTGGCCCAGCACGCCTACGCGGTCCGGCTGAGCGGGTCGTCGGACGCGGTCGACGCGAAGGCCGCGTTCGCCGCCGAGCTGACCGGCCTCATCCGGCGCTATCTGGCTGTTCTGGGTGCAGACACGAGCCCCGCCGAGCGGATCATCGTCGGGCTGGTCGGGCTGGTCGACGCCACCGCGGCGTGGTGGCTGGAGACCGGGGAGCCGCCGCGCGCGGTACTGACCGCGGAGCTGACCGACCGGGTCTGGGTCATCCTGGACCGCAGTGCGCGCGAGCTCGGGCTCGACCTGGACCTGGACCAGCCGCTCCCGCGCCTGGCCCCCTGACTCCTGCGTCGGTCAGGTGCGGGACAGGCGGGCGTTGAGGTGCGGCACGAACGCGTGGCCACCCGGGGCCAGCTCGGTCGCGTACAGCAGGTCGTTCCCGCGCACCGCGTAGAAGCGGCGCTCGCCGTCGACGGGCACCGACGTCGGCGTCCCCACCACGGACGTGGATTCGAGCTGCCACTCCTGGTCGCCGGCCGCCCCGGTGAGCACGAGGGTCTGGCCGGTGTTGGACGCCAGCACGACCTCGACGTCGTCCGGGCCCGTGCCCAGTCGCCAGAAACCGCTCTCGCGCCAGGCCAGCCGGATCAGGCCGCCGGCGTCGTCGACCAGCCAGGACCGCGACGAGTAGGCGAGGAACGGCCGGCCGTCGTGCACGAACTCGACGCGCTGGGCGTAGCGGAACTCGCGGTCTTCGTCTGGGACGGCGCCGGTGCCGGTGCCACGCCAGGTGCCGACCAGCGGCAGCACGGCGAGCAACGCGTCGTGGACCGGGACACCGGTACGCAGGTCGTCGGTGTCGGCGACCGCCACCGCGTCGGCGCCGTCGGTGCCGTCGGGACCGTCGGGCACGGTCAGCGCTGCCCGATCAGCGTGACCAGCACCCACCCGCACCCGGCGACAATGGCCAGGAAGGCGAGGACGAGGACGGCGAAGTAGGCGGTCTCCACGCTGCCGACCTTAAGCGATGAATGCCCCCTCCGGCCGGTAGGACGCGGCAGGAGGGGGCATTCACGCGGGACGTTCAGGACAGCGTCAGCGGTACCTCGACCAGGCCGGGCTCGGTCGCGGCGACCGCCCGGCGGACCTTGCCGTCGCGGTGCAGCACGGACAACGTCCAGCTGCCCGGTGCGGCGAAGAACCGGAAGTCACCGGTCGCGGACGTCACGACCTCGGCGGTGAACTCGTCGGTGGCGTCGAGCAGGCGGACGTACGCGCCGGGCACGGGCGCGTCGCCCTGGGAGACCACGCCGTAGATCACGGTCTCCTTCGTGATGTCGATGCCTGCGGGGATGGTCGGCGTCTGCGCCGGGGCCCCGCACATCAGGCGGTCTTCTCGATCGGGACGCCGACCAGCGAGCCGTACTCGGTCCACGAACCGTCGTAGTTCTTGACGTTGTCGAAGCCGAGCAGCTCGTGCAGCGCGAACCAGGTGTGGCTGGAGCGCTCACCGATGCGGCAGTAGGCGATGGTGTCGCGGCCCTCGTCGAGGCCCTCGTCGGCGTAGATCTTGCGGATCTCGTCGTCGGACTTGAAGGTGCCGTCCTCGTTGGCCGTCTTGCTCCAGGGCACGTTCAGGGCGGTGGGGATGTGACCGCCGCGCTGGCTCTGCTCCTGCGGCAGGTGGGCCGGGGCAAGCAGCTTGCCGCTGAACTCGTCGGGCGAGCGCACGTCGACGAGGTTCTTCTTGCCGATCGCGGCGACGGTCTCGTCGCGGAAGGCGCGGATGGCGGTGTCCTGGTCCTTGGCGGTGTAGGCCGTGGCGTCACGCGAGACGGTGTCCTGCGACAGCTGGCGACCGTCGAGCTCCCACTTCTTGCGACCGCCGTCGAGCAGCTTGACGTCCTGGTGGCCGTAGAGCTTGAAGTACCAGTAGGCGTAGGCGGCGAACCAGTTGTTGTTGCCGCCGTAGAGCACGACGGTGTCGTCGTTGCCGATGCCCTTGGCCGACAGCAGCTTCTCGAACTGCTCCTTGTCGACGAAGTCGCGGCGGACCTGGTCCTGCAACTCGGTCTTCCAGTCGAGCTTGACCGCGCCGGCGAGGTGGCCGCCGTCGTAGGCCGTGGTGTCCTCGTCGACCTCGACGAAGACCACCCCCGGGGTGTTCAGGTTCTGCTCGGCCCAGTCGGCCGAGACGAGCGCGTCACTGCGGCTCATGGTGGATCCCTTCGGATGGACGTGCGGTGAGGTGAAGAGGGCGGGGGCCGGGACGCTGGCGCGTCGCAGCCACCGGACGTGCGGACGTGTCGGGTGGAACGCGGCCGGGGGCCGGGAAAGTCCGCTCAGGCGTGGCGACACAGGCAGCTGCGCTGCCGGCACAGGTCCACCGTGCGGCGCGAGGTGAGCAGCAGGCTCACCGGCAGGCTCAGGACGAGCGGGCTGCACATGGGCCCCAGACTAGCGGGCCGACGGCGGCGAGAGCCACCCGGGACGCCCACCGCACGGGACGGGCGTCCCATTCACTGGGACCAGAGCTCGTCGACCTGGCGCGGGCGACCGCCCGGGAAGCTGCGGAAGACCGGCGCGTCGGCCGAACCGGTGACCACCAGCCCCTCGGCGGTGGGCCGGAGGTCGTCGATGCGCAGACCCCACGGCAGCTCCGGCAGCGTGACGGGGACGTCCAGCGCCGGCAGCAGCTGGTTGAGGACGATGCCCGGCACCGAGATGCCGGCCACCGAGATGCCGCGAACGCGCAGCCAGAGCGCCCCGCCGTTGCCCACCGTCCAGACGGCCTGGCCGTTGACCCGGGCGAGCTGGCTGAAACCCGGGATGGGCAGTGCGGCCGAGGCCATCAGCCGCTCGCCGACCAGCGTGAGCTCGAGCCCCGGGATGGGCGCGACCCGGGCGAGTTCGCCGAACGGCAGCACGACGTGGCCCGCGACGCGGTCGCAGGTGATCTCCCCGACCCGGTGGCGCAGCAGGTCGCGCGCCGGCAGGTAGACGGTGTGCAGCCGGGCGTCGAGGGTCGCCCCCGTCATCTCGCCGATGCTCAGGCCGCCCCCGGCGACGTGCACCTCGCGGTACCGGCCGCGCAGGGCCTGGGTCACGAACGGGCGCCCGATCACCCGCACGGTGGCCGGGTTCGCGAACGGCTGCGACAGCACCTCCGAGGCCCGCCGCTCGGCCAGCGCCGAGAGGCTGCGGTCGGCGAACACCGCCCCGACGCCGACGAGCAGCAACAGCGCGAGCACGGCCAGCGCGATCAGCACGGCGGCCCTGTCCGATGATCAACAGCGCAGTTCGCCACGTCAGGTGCGGACGGCCAGACAGAGCAGGAACGCTCCCGGCGCGAGCAGACACAGGGGCAGCAGCGCAGCACACACCGGCCGGGTCACCGATGCGGACCGCGTCGTGGCCGCCGGGACGCTGTGCAGCACGAAGGCCGCGCCGACCGCGAGGAAGGCCGCCACGGCGCCGAGTGCCGCGCCGACGAACACGGCCCGCCCGTCGGCGAACTCGGCGTGCGACTTCAGCGCGAGATAACCGACGGCGCCGCCGACCACGGTGGCGGCGAGCAGGGCCAGCATCCCCCGCGGTACCTCGGCGTCGAAGCGCGGTGCGGGGAACACGAGGTCGACGAGGTAGCCGACGACCAGCGCGCCGCCGACGGCCCCCACCACCGCCGTGACCACGATCCCGCCGAGACGTGGGGTCGCGAACTCGTGGCGCAGCTGCAGCAGGGCGGGCAGCGCCACCACGCAGACCACGAGCAGCGCGACGAAGGACAGCGACTCGACCAGCCGGGTACGGGCGGCGCCCCGGGCCAGCTGGTGGACGAACATCGCAGGGACGGCCAGCCCGAGGACGGCGAGCAGCGTGCCGAGCCGGCCGTGCGGCCACACCGACACGACGACGTCGGCACCGGCGGCGCCGAGGGCGGCGAGCACGATTGCGCCCTTGCGGCCCGGCATGCCGGTCGCCAGCACCCACGACAGCGCGAAACCGGCCTGGACGACGCCGGCGGCGACGAGCAGGGCGACGGCGCTGAGGCGCGACGCGGCGGCCAGCCCCCCGGCCGCCACCAGCACCGTGACCAGGGACGCGAGAAGCGAAGCGTCGACCTGCGCCGCGCCGCGTGCCCGGCCACCCGGTGCGGAGGCCGCCGGCGTCTCCGCGTGCAGGTCAGTCACGGCGCTCATCGTCGCAGACGGCCGGCTCGCGGCGCATCGCCGCGAGCACCCAGTCGGCGATCCGCTCGAGCAGGTCGTCGGTGGTCGCGAGTTCCGCGTGGCCCATGCCCGGTTCGACCCAGACGTCGGCCGATGGCGCGGCCGCGGCCAGCTGCTCGACGTGCGACAGCGGGAAGTAGTGGTCGTCCTCACCGTGGACGATCAGCAGCGGACGGGGCTCGATGGCGCCTGCGACCTCGGCCGGCGCCTCGGGCAGGGTGGCCCACGCGTCGGGAGCCACCCGCGTGCGCCGGGCGGCCCGCACCAGCACCCGGCCGGTACGGCTCTCGAAGATCCAGTGGACGATGCGCATCGGCCGCGTGCCGCGCTCCCACCAGGTGCCGGGCGCGCTGACGCTGACGACGGCGTCCGCATCCCCGCCGAGGCCCGCGTACCGCAGCACCGACGTGCCGCCCATCGACCAGCCCAGCACCACGACGCGGCGGTACCCGCACGCCCGTAGCCAGCGCACGGCGGCCGCGATGTCGTGCACCTCCTCGGCCCCGGCGGTCGTGGCGCCGCCGGAACGCCCGTGCCCGCGCAGGTCGGGCGCGAGCACCGCCGCGCCCGCGGCCACCAGCCCGGCGCAGATCCGCTGGACGTCGACGTTGCGCGAGGACCCGGTGAAGCCGTGCGCGACGACGCACCCGAGTTCCCGTGACCCGCCGGGCCAGTGCAGGGCGGCGAGGCGCAGCCCGTCGTCGGTGCGCAGGACGACCGGCTCGTACCGGTCGTCGGTCGTCGCTGCGGCGCGACGACGGGGGACGGGCAGGGGCACGGAGCCATTGTGGCCGTCGCATCGCGGCTGCGATGGGCACCCTTGGCTCGGCGGGCCGCCGCGCTCCGCTACTCTGTAAGCGCTTGAGGGCAACGGAGCCCGCCGGGAACGGCGCTGGACCGCCCGAGATGGCAAACAGCGCCCGACCACGTCCGACCCCCACGATCTCAGTGATCCGGAGGCCCGAGTGGAACTCATCCTGCTCACCGGTGCAGTCCAGCCCACGGCCGAGGTGCTTCCCGCCCTCGGACTCCTGCCCCACCACGTCACGGTGCTGCCCCAGGACGCCGGCGCGCTCGTCGACCGGAGCCTCGGCGACGCCGTGCTGGTCGACGCCCGTCGCGACCTCATGGGCGCGCGGTCGTTCATCCGGCTGCTCACCGCGATGGGCACCGCGGTGCCCGTCGTGGCCGTCCTCACCGAGGGCGGGCTCATCGCCATCTCCGGCGAGTGGGCCGTCGACGACTTCGTCCTGGACACCGCAGGCCCGGCGGAGCTCGACGCACGCCTCCGGCTGGCCGTCGAGAAGCGCGCCGCGGACTCCGACGACGTCGACGGCCGCCTCGAGATCGGCGAGCTGACCATCGACGAGGTGACGTACTCGGCCCGCCTGTCGGGCAGCTCGCTGGACCTGACGTACAAGGAGTTCGAGCTGCTGAAGTTCCTGGCCCAGCACCCGGGCCGGGTGTTCACCCGCTCGCACCTGGTGCAGGAGGTGTGGGGCTACGACTACTTCGGCGGCACCCGGACCGTCGACGTCCACGTCCGCCGGTTGCGGGCCAAGCTGGGCGTCGAGCACGAGGGCATGATCGGCACCGTCCGCAACGTCGGCTACAAGTTCGTCCGCCCGTCCGAGGCCGGCGGCCGTCGCCCGCTCACCAGCGACTCGACGGACTCCGACGACACCGCCACCGACGACGGCGAGACCGCGTCGCTCGAGCGGCAGTTCCACGCCTGAGCCCAGCCACTAGCGTCGGGACGATGACGCCGTCGATCTCCCGCCAGCAGCCCGACCGGCAGACCGTCCTGGCCCTTGCCGCCTCGATCGAGGCGGAGGACGGCGCGCCACCGCTGTCGGACCAGGCCCTGGCCCAGCTCGACCGCGGCAACGTCACGCACCTGCTCGCCCGTGACGGCGCCGCCGTGGTGGGCTACGCCCAGCTGGACGGCGAGTCGCTGGAGATCGCGGCGCGCGCCGACGCGGTGCCCGGGCTGCTCGCCGCGGCCGGCGACGGCCCGCTGCTGGTGTGGTCGCACGGGCGCCGCAGCCGGGTCGTCGGGTCGCTCGAGCAGGCCAGGTTCGTCCGCGAGCGCGAACTGCACCAGTTGCGCCGGCCGCTCGACGCCGACCACCCCGTGCCGGCCGACCCGCCGCTGGCCGACGACATCACGGTCCGCGCGTTCGTCGCCGGCCAGGACGACGCGGCCTGGCTGGCGCTCAACGCGGCCGCCTTCGCCCACCATCCGGAGCAGGGGGGATGGGACGAGCGTGACCTCGAGGCCCGGATGGCCGAGCCCTGGTTCGACCCGGCCGGGTTCCTGCTGGCCGAGCGGGACGGCGAGCTGCTCGGCTTCCACTGGACGAAGGTCCACGACACCGCTCCGTCCGACGGCGCCCAGCCCGACGGCGCCCAGCCCGACGGCGCCCAGCCCGACGGCGCCCAGCCCGACGGCCCGCTGGGCGAGGTGTACGTGCTGGGTGTCTCGCCGCAGGCCCAGGGCCTCGGCCTCGGCCGCGGGCTGCTCGTGCGCGGTCTGCGGCTCCTGGCGGGGCGGGGCTGCCCGGCCGTGCTGCTCTACGTCGACGGGGACAACGACGCGGCGCTGCACCTGTACGCCAAGGACGGCTTCGTAACCTACGACCTCGACGTGCAGTGGCGGCGCGGCTGAGGGCACGCCGTCGTTCATCTCACCGCCACGTGTCCGATTTGTCAGAGTCACCTCAGCTGGTCGCGGCATTCATCTTTCGTTCACCTACGCCACCCCATCGCGCCACGTGTCGCTCCTACCGTCCGGTTCGAAGGTCAACCGACGAAGGAGAACCAATCGTGAAGCTCACCCGAGCTGCCGTGGCCGCGGGCATCCTCGCGTCCACCGTCGCCCTCGCCGCCTGCGGCTCGTCCGGCGGCGGCAGCGGCAAGTCCGGCTCGACGGCCGCCGGCGGATCGTCCGCCTCCGGCAGCGGATCGGCCGGCAGCGGCGGTACCACCGCCTGCTCGTCCGGCACGCTGAACGGCGAGGGCTCGACCGCCCAGACCAACGCCATGACGGCGTGGGTCAACGCGTACACCAAGAAGTGCACCAGCGCCAAGATCAACTACAACCCGACCGGCTCGGGCGCGGGCGTCAGCCAGTTCAACGCCGGCCAGGTCAACTTCGCCGGCTCGGACTCGGCCCTCGACCCGACCAAGGGCGAGGTCGCCGCGGCCGCCAAGGCGTGCGGCAGCACCGCGCTCGACCTGCCCATGGTCGTCGGCCCGATCGCCGTGGCCTACAAGCTCAAGGGCGTCACCAGCCTGACCCTGACGCCGAGCGTGTTGGCCAAGATCTTCACCGGCAAGATCACCACCTGGAACGACGCAGCCATCAAGTCGCTGAACTCGGGCGCGAACCTGCCGTCGACCAAGATCAGCGTCGTGTTCCGCTCGGACGCCTCGGGTACCACGCAGAACTTCGAGAAGTACCTCGCCGCCGCGGCGCCGAGCGACTTCACGGCCACCCCGGCCAAGGACAACGCCGCCACCGTGTTCAAGGGCACCGGCGCCGCGAAGTCCCAGGGCGTGGCGCAGGCGATCTCCACCACCGAGGGCGCCATCGGCTACGACGAGTACTCCTTCGTCGCCACCACGCTGAGCACCGCCAAGATCAACAACGGCGGCGGCGCGGTCGCGGTGAACAAGCAGACGGCCAGCGCGGCTGCGGGGGCGGCCCAGGTCACCGGCACCGGTGACGACCTGACCCTCAAGCTCGACTACGCGACCAAGACCCCGGGTGCCTACCCGATCGTCCTGGTCACGTACGAGATCGTGTGCAGCAAGTACAAGACCCCGGCCACCGGGACGTTCGTCAAGAATTTCCTGACCTACACCGCCAACGGTGGCCAGTCGCTGCTCACCGGCCTCGGCTACGCACCACTGCCGAGTGCCCTGCAGACCAAGGTGAACGCCTCGATCGCCAAGATCTCCTGATCACTGCTCTCGACACGCCCTGCTGGTCGCCCGTCCTGGGGCGGCCAGCAGGGCGCAACACGTTCGACCATCCACTACGTTCACGGGGAACCCGCCTCATGCCAGAGCGAGAGACCATGACCGACCGGGCCCAGCCGTCGCCGGACGTACCGTTGCCCCCGCCCCGCGTGGGCGGTGAGTCCATCGAGCCGCGCCTGCACACGGAGCGGCACGCCGCGGGCGGGGCCGCCGAGGGTGAATCCGCCACGCTGCGTCACGACCCGGCCGTCGGCGAGACCACCATCAGCTCGTCCGACCCCCTGGCCATGACGGGTGGCCTCGACGACGCCCCGCCGGTGTTCGGGGCCGGCGACACCGGCGGCAAGCGCCGCATCGGCGACCGCATCTTCGCCGGCATGAGCACGGGTGCCGCGGGCTTCGTCATCCTGCTCGTCGTCCTCGTGGCCGCCTTCCTCATCATCAAGTCGTTCCCGTCGATCCGGGACGACAAGGTCAACTTCCTGACCTCGACGGCCTGGTCGCCCACGCCGGGCAACCTGCGCTTCGGTATCGCGGCCCTGCTCTGGGTCACGGTGGTCATCTCGCTGATCGCGATGATCATCGCCGTACCGGTGGCGATCGGCGTCGCGTTGTTCATCACCCAGTACGCACCGCAGGCGATCCGCAAGCCGGTGGCCTACGTCCTGGACCTGCTGGCCGCGATCCCGTCGATCGTCTACGGCATCTGGGGCCTGCTCGTCCTGGCGCCCAAGCTCTCGCCGGTGCAGAGCTTCCTGTCCCACATCCCCATCGGCCTGTTCGACAACAAGACCTCGACGCGCACGATCTTCGACGGCAGCGTCGTCCTGGCCGTCATGATCCTGCCGATCATCACCGCCATCAGCCGTGACGTCTTCGAGCGCACCCCGCGCGCCAACGTCGAGGCCGCCCTGGCCCTGGGCGCCACCAAGTGGGAGATGATCCGCATGTCGGTCATCCCCTACGGGCGCGCCGGTGTCGTCAGCGGCGCGATGCTCGGCCTCGGCCGGGCGCTCGGCGAGACCATCGCTGTCTACCTGATCGTGGGCACCTCGAGCACGTTCAGCTTCTCGATCTTCGGCGGCGGCGAGACCTTCGCCTCCAAGATCGCCAACGGCTCGTCGGAGTTCAACAACCCGCAGTCGACGGGCGCCTACATCGCCGCCGGTCTGGTGCTGTTCGTGCTGACGTTCGTCGTCAACTCGGCAGCACGGGCGATCGTGAACCGGAAGAAGGACTTCTCATGAGCACCGCCCTCCGCTTCGCTCCGGGCGCCGAAGGCCACGCCCCCAGCTCATGCGCTCGCGAGGCTCGCTCATGAGCACGGCGACCGCGTCGCCGGGCAGCGACCTCGCCTTCGCCAAGGGCCGCGGCTCGCGCCGGATCAAGAACAACGCGGCCACCGGCCTGGTCTGGCTCGCCTTCGGCATCGCGCTCGTCCCGCTGATCTGGCTGCTCTACACGGTCATCGGCAAGGGCTACCACGCCATTGTCCAGACCGGGTGGTTCAGTTCCGACCAGACCGGCATCGACTACAAGACCAAGGGCGGCGGCGTCTCCGCGGCCATCATCGGCACCGCCGAGCAGGTCGCGCTGTGCACGATCATCTCGGTGCCGATCGCGCTGCTCGTCGGCATCTACCTCGTCGAGTACGGCAAGGGCCCGTTCGCCCGCATCACGACCTTCATGGTCGACATCCTCACCGGCATCCCGTCCATCGTGGCCGCGCTGTTCATCTACGCCCTGTTCATCACCACCCTGCACGGCACCCGAGCCGCGTGGCTGGTGTCCCTGGCGCTGGTCATCCTGATGATCCCGGTCATCGTGCGCACCACCGAGGAGATGCTGCGGCTGGTGCCCAACGAGCTGCGCGAGGCGTCGTACGCGCTGGGCATCCCGAAGTGGCGCACGATCGTCAAGGTCGTCATCCCGACGGCGTTCACCGGGCTGGTCACTGGGATCGTGCTCGGCATCGCCCGCGTCGCCGGTGAGACCGCGCCGCTGCTGATCCTCGTCGGCTACTCGGGCTACACCAACCTCAACCCGTTCAGCGGGAACCAGGCCGCGCTGCCGTTGTTCATCAACGTGCAGTCGATCAACCTGAACCCGTCCGGGGCCACCGCAACCAAGCACCTCGACCCGGTCACCGGCCAGCTCGTGGCCGGATCGACCGCGAACTACGCCCCGGACCGGCTCTGGGGCGCCGCCCTGACGCTGATCATCATCGTCATGGCCCTCAACCTCATCGCGCGGCTCATCGGCCGTCGCAACAAGATCGCGAACTGACGGAGCACCCACGATGGCCAAGCGCATCGAGACCAAAGACCTCGACATCTACTACGGCAAGTTCCTCGCGGTCAGCGACGTGACCCTCACCGTCGCCCCGCGCAGCGTCACCGCCTTCATCGGCCCGTCGGGCTGCGGCAAGTCCACCGTGCTGCGGACGCTCAACCGCATGCACGAGGTCATCGCCGGTGCCCGCGTGCAGGGCAAGGTCATGCTCGACGGCGACGACATCTACGCCTCGAACGTCGACCCGGTCGACGTCCGCCGCACGATCGGCATGGTCTTCCAGCGGCCGAACCCGTTCCCGACCATGTCGATCTACGACAACGTCGTGGCCGGCATGAAGCTCAACAGCAAGCGGATGAAGAAGTCGGAGACCGACTCGATCGTCGAGAAGTCGCTGCGCGGCGCGAACTTGTGGGAAGAGGTCAAAGACCGTCTCGACAAGCCGGGCGCCGGCCTGTCGGGCGGGCAGCAGCAGCGGCTGTGCATCGCCCGCGCGATCGCCGTCGAGCCGCAGGTGCTGCTCATGGACGAGCCGTGCTCGGCCCTGGACCCGATCTCGACGCTCGCCATCGAGGACCTCATCCAGGAGCTCAAGAAGAGCTACACGATCGTCATCGTCACCCACAACATGCAGCAGGCGGCCCGCGTCGCCGAGCGCACGGCGTTCTTCAACCTCGCCGCCGTCGGCAAGCCCGGGCAGCTCGTCGAGATGGACGACACCGACAAGATCTTCAGCAACCCGTCCGACCGCCGCACCGAGGACTACATCTCCGGCCGCTTCGGCTGAGCCTCGGGCGGATCTTCCTGCGCCTGGTGCGCCCTGCCGCTGCCAGTGCAGGAAGATCGCCGTCGGACGGGCACGGCAGGATGGACGCGTGAGTGACCCTGATCCCGACGCGGTCGAGCTCGCGCACCGCCTGCTCGACCTGGCCCGCGACGGGCGTGCCGACGAACTGGCCGGCTACGTCGACGCGGGCGTGCCCGTCGACCTGACCGACCCCGCCGGGAACACCCTCATGATGCTCGGCGCGTACCACGGGCGTGCCGACGTCGTCCGTGCCCTCGCGACGCGCGGGGCCGACGTCGACCGGCCCAACGACCGCGGGCAGACGCCCCTGGCGGGTGCGGTGTTCAAGGGTGAGGTGGCCGTCGTGCGCGCGCTGCTCGAGCACGGCGCCGACCGGACGACCGGCTCACCCACCCCGCTCGACACGGCCCGGATGTTCGGCCGGGGGGACCTCGTCGACCTGCTGCTCGACGATTCGGCCGTTCCCGGGCCGTCAGACGATTGATCTGACCGGCTGTCACCCGTAAACTCAGTTATTGATCAGTGCTCAATAACGGAGGCAGCAGTGTCGGACTACGACGTCCTGGTGATCGGATCCGGGTTCGGGGGCAGCGTCACCGCGCTGCGCCTCGTGGAGAAGGGCTACCGCGTCGGGATCGTCGAGGCCGGTCGCCGCTTCACCGACGACACCCTGCCCAAGAACTCCTGGCACCTGCGCGACTACATCTGGGCGCCCAAGCTGGGGATGACCGGCCTGCAACGCATCCACGTGCTGAAGGACTGCCTCATCATGGCCGGCGCCGGCGTCGGCGGCGGGTCGCTGAACTACGCGAACACCCTGTACGAGCCGCTGCAGCCGTTCTACGACGACACGCAGTGGGCGCACATCACCGACTGGCGCGACGAATTGGCCCCGCACTACGCGCAGGCCAAGAGGATGCTCGGCGTGGTCACCAACCCCACGACGACGCCGAGCGACCTCGAGATGAAGCGCCTTGCCGAGCAGTTCGGCAAGGGCGACACCTTCCACCCCACGCCCGTCGGGGTGTTCTTCGGCCGCGACGACACCCCGGAGCCGGGCAAGACCGTGCCGGACCCCTTCTTCGGCGGTGCCGGGCCCGAGCGCACCGGCTGCATCCAGTGCGGCGAATGCATGACGGGTTGCCGCCACGGCGCCAAGAACACGCTGACCGCCAACTACCTGTACCTGGCCGAGAAGAACGGCGCCGAGATCCTGCCGCTCACCACCGTCAAGGACGTCAAGCCCCGACGCGACGGCACCTACGACGTCGTCACCGTCCCCACCGGCGCCTGGTTCCCGAAGTCGCGCACCCTCACGGCGGACCAGGTGGTGTTCTCGGCGGGCACGTACAACACCCAGAAGCTGCTGCACCAGCTGCAGAACTCGAGCCTGCCGAACATCTCCCCGCGGCTGGGGCACCTCACCCGCACCAACTCCGAGGCCATCCTCGGCGTGCGGGTCAGCAAGCCCAAGCGCGACTACACCGAGGGTGTCGCGATCACGTCGTCCTGGCATCCGGACGAGAACACCCACATCGAGCCGTGCCGCTACGGCAAGGGCAGCAACGCCATGGGCATGTTGAACACCATGCTGACGCGGGGCGGCACCCGCCGCAGCAGGTGGCTGCAGTTCGTCATGCTGCTGTTGAAGAAGCCGGGCAACGCGCGCCTGCTCGTGCCGCGCAAGTGGTCGGAGCGGGTCATCATCCTGCTGGTCATGCAGTCGCTGGACAACAGCATCACGGTCCTGCGCCGCAAAACCCGGTTCGGGAAAGGCCGGCTGACGTCGACCCAGGGCGCGGGCGAACCCAACCCGACGTGGATCCCGGTCGCGAACCAGGCCGCCGAGCAGCTCGCCGAGAACGTCGACGGCGTGGCCGGAGGCACCTGGGGCGACCTGATGAACATCCCGATGACGGCGCACTTCATCGGCGGGTGCCCGATCGGCGACTCGGCCGAGACCGGTGTCATCGACCCTTACCACCGCCTCTACGGTCACCCGGGCCTGCACGTCATCGACGGCTCGACGCTGTCGGCCAACCTCGGCGTCAACCCGTCGTTGTCGATCACCGCGCAGGCCGAGCGCGCCGCGTCGATGTGGCCCAACAAGGGCGAGGTCGACGAGCGGCCTCCGCTCGGCGCGGCCTACGAGCGCATCGCACCGGTCGAGCCGGCTCACCCGGCCGTCCCCGAGCACGCACCCGCGGCGTTGCGCTTCGGCCCGACCCCGCTCGGCATGCCGAGCACCCGGACCGCCTGACCCTGTTCCACCCCTTGTGGCATGGGGCGCTTCGAGTAGCCACGGTGTGAGCCAGGATCTAGTGTGCGCAACAAGGTATATGTGCGACGACGTGTCGGTACTCGTCGCGGACCACGACTGAAAGGTCATCGATGACCACCTCTTCACCCGTCCCCGTCCGCCCACGGCGCCGGCTCGTCCGCCTCACCGCCGCCGGTGTGACGCTCGGCGTCGCCGCGGCCGCGATCGTCGGCTCGACCGGCGCGAACGCCGCCGCCAAGCCGGTCAGTCAGTCCGAAGGGCGGTTCCTTACCGGCACGGCCGCGGGCCAGAGCTTCGACTCGGTTGCTGCACTAGAAGGCGAGAACGCTGCGTACCCGGGCAACCCTGGCCCTAACGCGAATGATCTCAAGGGCAGCGTGCTGGGCATGGCGCTCGCGGGGCCGACCAAGAACATCAGCGTGCCGTTCCCTGGCGGCATCACATTCGGCACCGTAGGTCAGTACGCATCGGCCAGCAGCAACGGCAGCGCGACGGCCTCATCGGGGTTGATTGGTAGCAACGGTGATATCAACGTCGCCGGTTCCGGCAACGATGACTTCGCAACCATCGACCTCGCGAATCTGCCGGGCGCGTCAACGCTGACGGACACCCTGGGGGGCCTCAAACTGAAGATCGGCGCTGTGTCGTCGCAAGCCCGGCAGGCCGCGTTCGGCAAGAAGCTGGCCGACCCGTCGGTTGGGTGCACCGGAGGCACCTACTCCCGAGTTAGCAACAGTGATCAAGCTGGGTCGTACCAATTCGCCAACCTCACGCTGTCCGCGACAAGCCCGCTGCTCAGCGCTCTCGGTACGGCGCTGACCGGGACGCTGGGCACTCTGAGTACGGCCTTCTCAAACGCCGTCGGTTCCACTGGTGGAGCCGTGACCGTTACGGGTCTGCCAACAGCCGGGGACCTGCAGAAAGACTTCACAGTGTCGCTGGCCGATGGTGGCATTACCGCCAGCCTGACCGACGGCTCGCTCAAGATCGACCTCGCCAAGATTCTGGAGGCTGCCGGGTTGGACCTCGACAATCTGTGCCCCAACACGTCGCTCGTGTCCTACCTGGCCGATGCTTTGTCCAAGCTCCCGGCTGCATTGGGCGAAGTGATCTCTGGTGCGTTCACGACGATCACGAAGTCTTTCAAGAACGTCGTGATCAAGGTCGGTGGTGTTGCGCTCCCGTCATCGTCCGCATTGACCACGCTGTTCACTGACGCGGGGTCCGCGCTGTCCACCAACGCCAGCCAGATTGGCTCGACCTTCGACTCATCCTTCCAGCCGGCCCTCGATGCAATCACGAACAATCTCTTGGACCTGACGGCCAACGCCCAAGACGAAACAGATGGCGTCTTCACTGAAGCGGCGTTGGTATTGAAGCTGATTCCGAATGGCGGTTCGCTGCCGACCATTCCCGGACTGCCCACGTCTGGTCTCCCAGGGTTGCCGAACATTCCGGGTGTACCAACTGGTGTGATACCACAGGCCAAGGCGCGCGCTGCAAAACCGTCGTCGAAGCCGAGCGGATCCGCCAGCCCGCATTCCTTCTCCACGGTGCGGCTGACTTCTGTGCGTGAGGCTGCTCCGGCGGCGGCTCGTCCGGTCCAGGCGGCACCGACAAGTTCCGCGGTCTTGCAGCTGAATCTGGCGTTGTCTGCGGTCGCGAACAGCGCGCCTTCCGCTACCAGCCCGACGACAGGCACGACCACCGCCCCGAACACCGCCATCCCGACCGGCGTGCCGGCCGGTGCGGCGGGGCACCACGGCGGCGGGTCACCGGCGCTGCCGATCGTGCTCGTCCTGGTCGGCCTGGTGCTGGCCGGGGGTGGCGTGACCGCCTACCGTGTGCGCGGACGGTTCGGCCACTGATCAGGCCCTGAACCACGCGTCGGCCCGCTGTCCGTATCGGACAGCGGGCCGATGTCGTTAATCCTGGGTAAGCTGTTGGGTGCTGCAAGCCGGGGGGCGTTCCACGCAGCACGGTGGGGGGAGTTCGACGATGGGTAGTTCGGCGCGCGCCGCGGACGGAGCCGGCTGGCACGACGGGCCGTGGACGTCACGACTGGCGGCAAGCCTCGGGCACCACGCCAGCGAGCTGCTGATCGTCTCGATCGGCGCCGCGATCGTCCTCGGGCTGCGGCCACTGCCCGGCCTGCTCGGCCTCACCGTCCCGATCGCGCTGTTCGGCTTCGTCATCGCCAGCTTCCTGCTGATGCGTGCCCACGACCGCCGACTGTGCGAGGCCTGCATGAAGGCCATGCCGCTCAACGCCGCGCAGGAGGCGACCCGCTACCAACGCCGCTTCTGGACGGCCCACACCGGCTCGGAGCCGCGGTTCCTGCTCCCCTACCTCGCGGTGCTCATCGGGTCGAACTTCGCCACCAGCACGCCCGGGCGGGTGTTCTGGGTCGTCATGCAGCTGTCGATGATCTACCTGATCCTCGCGCAGTCGACGCACCGCCGGTTGCAGCCCTGGTGCCCCTGGTGCCGTGGCGACGGTGGCGGCGAGGACGTCGACGAGACCCCTCCGGTGCTGCCCCACGACGACCGTCAGCTGATCTGACGACCGCGTGCGGACCCTGTCCGACGCCGGGCGCACCTTCGTCACCGAACGCCATCTGGCCACGCTGACCACGCTGCGACCCGACGGCAGCCCGCACGTGACGCCGGTCGGTTTCACCTGGGACGGGACGCTGGCCCGCGTCATCTGCAGCGGGTCGAGCCGCAAGGCCCGCAACGTGGGCGACGGTGGACGGGTCGCGCTGTGTCAGGTCGAGGGACGGCTCTGGCTCACGCTCGAGGGCACGGCCGTGGTCACATCCGAGCCCGCAGCGGTGGCCGCGGCGGTGGCGAAGTACGCGGGGCGCTACCGCCAGCCGCGGGAGAACCCGGCCAGGGTGGCGCTCGAGATCACCGTGCACCGCATGTTGGGCTCACCGTCCCTCCTGGCCTGACACCTCGGCGCATTAGCATTACACCGGTGTAATTCGCGGCGACACGCCGATGACCGACGCAACTTTTTGGCCCCGAGCCTTGTGAACGTGCGTGACCTGTGTGACGGTTGGTGCGATTGATACGGAAGTCGTCGCTCAGCTCCACCCCGTCGAGCGCCGACGCAACGCCGGCCCGCCCTCCACGCGCCCGGCCGCACGCCGGAAGGAACATCACCGATGGGCCGCACCCGATCGACCGATGCCGCACGCGAGAACGCGCCGTTCTTCGCCGGCTGGCGCGACAAGAACGCCGACGCCGTCCCCGACGACGGGCCCGATTGCGAGCCGAGCCGGGCCAAGCCCCGGTTGATCGCCCTCGGCGCGCTGCTGGTCACCGCGGCCGCCACGGTCGTGCTCCCCAATGCGAGCGCGGTCGCCGATCCGTCCGCCCACACCTGGTACCGGCTGCGCATGTGTGAGTCGAGCGACAACTACCGCATCAACACCGGTAACGACCACTACGGCGCCTACCAGTTCGACGTCCCCACCTGGCGCAGCGTCGGCGGCTCCGGCTACCCGCAGAACGCCTCCAAGGCCGAGCAGGACGCCCGCGCGCTGATCCTGTACCGCGAGCGCGGCTGGCAGCCGTGGCAGTGTGCGGGGATCCTGGGCCTGCGCGAGGACGGTGACGCCCGCTCCGGACGCACGTCGGACATCAAGATCAGCGCCGGCGGGTCGACGTCCGGTGGTTCGCACGGCTCATCGGGTGGTACGTCCAAGGGCAGCTCGCACGGCATCCCCGCCTTCCCCGGGGGCAGTCACTGGTACGCCCCCGGTGAGACGTCCAGGAAGATCAAGATCTTCCAGGACCAGATGCACAAGCGCGGCTTCTTCCCCGTCGGCACCGGCCAGTACGGCCCCAACACCCTGCGCATGGTCAAGCAGCTGCAACGCCTGAACGGGCTCGTCCCCAACGGCTACATCGGCCCGAACACCTGGCGCCTCGCCTGGACGGGCCGGTACTCGACCTCGACCACGGTGGCTGCGCCGAAGATCCCGGCGTTCCCGGGTGGCAGTCACTGGTACACGCCGGGCGAGACGTCCAGGAAGATCAAGACCTTCCAGGACCAGATGCACAAGCGCGGCTACTTCCCCGTCGGCACCGGCCAGTACGGCCCCAACACCCTGCGCATGGTCAAGCAGCTGCAACGCCTGAACGGGCTCGTCCCCAACGGCTACATCGGCCCGAACACCTGGCGCCTCGCCTGGGTGGGCGTCTACCACTCCTGACGTCCGTCGTCGGGGAGAGTTGTCGGCCACGTCGGCACACAAGCCTCCCCGCGATGCAGCTCAGCGGGCCGGGCGCTCGTCGACGATGCGGCGCATCTTGCCGACCGAGCGCTCGACGCCGTCCGGGGCCAGCACCTCGACGGCCACGCTGACGCCGATGCTGTTCTTGACCAGCGCCCGCAGTGCACGGCCCGCGGCGTGCCCGTCGTCCTCGTTGGCGTCGGCACGCCGCTCGACCCGCACCGCCAGCTCGTCCAGGGCACCGCTGCGCGATAGCACGCACTGGAAGTGCGGCGCCAGCGCCGGCGTGCGCAGGATGAGTTCCTCGATCTGGGTCGGGAACAGGTTCACGCCGCGCAGGATGATCATGTCGTCGGTGCGGCCGGTGATCTTCTCCATCCGGCGCATCGTGCGGGCCGTGCCCGGCAGCAGGCGCGTCAGATCGCGGGTGCGGTAGCGCACGACCGGCATGGCCTCCTTGGTCAGCGAGGTGAAGACGAGCTCACCCTCCTCGCCGTCGGGCAGCACCTCACCGGTCACCGGGTCGATGACCTCGGGGTAGAAGTGGTCCTCCCAGATGTGCAGGCCGTCCTTGGTGTCGACGCACTCCATCGCCACGCCGGGCCCCATGACCTCGGACAGCCCGTAGATGTCCACGGCGTGGATGTCCAGGCGCTGCTCCATCTCCAGGCGCATGTCGTTCGTCCACGGCTCGGCCCCGAAGATGCCGACCTGCAACGACGTCGAGCGCGGGTCGACGCCCTGCCGCTCCATCTCGTCGGCAATCGCCAGCATGTAGCTGGGCGTCACCATGATCACGTCGGGCTCGAAGTCGCGGACGAGCATGACCTGACGCTCGGTCATGCCGCCCGAGACGGGGATGACGGTGGCGCCCAGCGCCTCGGCGCCGTAGTGCGCGCCGAGACCACCGGTGAACAGCCCGTAGCCGTAGGCGACGTGGATCTTGTCGCCCGGCCGGCCGCCGCCCGCGCGAATCGAGCGGGCCATCACCGCCGACCACGTCCGGATGTCCTGCGCGGTGTACCCGACGACCGTCGGCCGACCGGTCGTGCCCGACGACGCGTGCACGCGCGACACCTGCTCCTGCGGCACGGCGAACATGCCGAACGGGTAGTTGTCGCGCAGGTCGGCCTTGGTGGTGAACGGGAAGCGGGCGAGGTCGCCCAGTTCCTTGCAGTCGTTCGGGTGCACACCGGCGGCGTCGAACGCCTGCCGGTAGTGCGGCACGTTGTCGTAGGCATGGTGCAGCGACCACCGCAGCCGCTCGAGCTGCAGCCGGCGCAGCTCGTCCGGGGCGGCCCGCTCGACCGGCTCGAGGGTGTCGGGCGACGGGGTGCGGTCGTGCATCGAGGCCTCCGGGCGGGTCAGGCGTCGTAGTCGACGGTCAGCGCGTCGGTCGTGGGCAGCGTCTGGCAGGTGAGGACGTAACCGGCCTCGACCTCGTCGGGCTCGAGCGCGTAGTTGCGGCGCATGGTGGCGCTGCCGGCGACGACCCGTGCCCGGCAGGTGCCGCAGACGCCGCCCTTGCAGGCGAAAGGCAGGTCGGGACGCACCTGTTGCGCGCCGTCGAGCACCGGCGTCCCGGGCGGCAGGGTGAGCGTGCTGGACCGGCCGTCGAGCACGACCGTGACCTGCGCGCCGTCACCGACCGGCGGGTCGTCGTGGGTGGCCTGTTCGGGCGGGTCGTCACCGACGTAGAACAGCTCGCGGTGGATACGGCCGCGTTCGACGCCGAGCTCGCCGAGCAGCTCGACGGCGTCGGTGACCATGCCGAACGGCCCGCACAGCCACCAGTGGTCGACCTGCGCGACGTCGACGGTCGCCGGCAGCAACGCCGCGAGCCGGGCCCGGTCGAGGCGGCCGTTGTAGAGCTCGACCTCCTGCGGCTCGCGCGAGAGCACGTGCACGATGTGCATGCGGGACGGGTGCGCGTCCTTGAGGTCGGCCACCTCGTCGGCGAACATCACCGAGTCGCTGCGCCGGTTGCCGTAGAGCAACGTCACGGTGCTCTCGTCGTTGCCGTCGAGCACGGACGCGGCGATGGAGAGCAGCGGGGTGATGCCCGAGCCCGCGCCGACGAGCGCGTGTCGACCCGGTTGTTCGAGCTGCGGGGTGAAGGTACCGGTGGGCGCCTGCACGTCGAGCGTGTCGCCGGCCCGCAGCTGCCGCACGAGGAAGCCCGACACCGCGCCGCCGGCGACCTCACGCACGCCGATACGCGGCGCGTGCCCGGCCGGCGCGCAGATGGAGTACGAGCGGCGTTCGTCGCCCCGCCGGACGGTCAACGACTGCCCCGGGGCGAACGTGAAGACGTCGCGCAGGTCGGCGGGCACGTCGAAGGTGACGGCCGCAGCGTCGTCGGTGAGCCGGTCCACGCGCGACACGATCAGCGGGTGGAACTGGGTCGAGGTTCGCGGCACGGACGTCGAGGTCATAACGGCTTCACGGCCTCGAACGGCTCACCGCACGCCACGCACCGGTGCAGCGACTTGCAGGCGGTGCCGCTGAACGCAGCGGTCTGCCGGGTGTCGCCGGCGCCGCACCGCGGGCAGGCCACCGCCGGCGGCCGTCCCAGGGTCAGCGGGACAGGTCCGGTCCGGGGGCGCACGGCGCTCGGCGGGGCGATGCCCGCCGCGTGCAGCTTGCGCCGTCCCTCGTCCGTGATCCACTCCGTCGACCACGCCGGCGCGAGCTGGAAGCGCACCTCGACGTCGTGGAACCCGGCCTGCTCCAGGCGGTGCCGCACGTCGTGGCCGATCTCCCGCATGGCCGGGCAGCCGCTGTAGGTCGGCGTGATCACGGCGACGACCGCTCCGTCCGCCTCGTCGACCTCCACCGACCGCAGGATCCCGAGGTCGGCCAGGGTCAGCTGGGGCAGCTCCGGGTCGGGGACCTCGGCGGCGACGTCGTAGGCCGTGCGAGTGGGGCTCGTCATCGCGCTCACCACGTCGCGTTCGGGTAGGTGCGCGCGATGCTCTGCAGCTCGGCGAGCACGTAGCCGAGGTGCTCGGTGTGCACGCCGTCGCGCCCGGTGCGGCCGCCGACCCCGGCCAGCGGCGCCGCGGTCGGCCGGTCGAGGCCGCCGGTGGCCAGCACCGTGTCGACGACGGAGTCGAACTCGGCATCCGTGCCCAACTCGCCGACCAGCGGCCACAGCCGGTTGAGTGCGGCCTGCATGCGGCCGTGGCTGAGCTCGGTGCCGTCGCCGAGCCGGACGACCCATTGGGCTGCGTAATCGCGGTGGTAGGTCAGTTCCTTGGTCCCTTTGCCGGCGATGGCGGTCAGGACCGGGTCGTGGTGGTACGTGCCGGAGGTGAACGTCGCGAGTCGCCAGGTGGAGAAGACGAGCAGGCGCCCGACCAGTTCGGCGAAGTCCTGGTCCTGGTGCTCGACGAGGCGGACGTTGCGGAACTCGCCCTCGGTGCGGAAGTAGGCGAGCTGGTCCTCGGTGCGACCGAGGATCGTGCCGGCGCGGGCGAGCAGCATCCGGGCCTGGCCGAGCAGGTCGAGCGCGACGTTGGCCAGCGCCGTCTCCTCCTCGAGCTCGGGCATGCGGGTCATCCACTGCTGCAACCGGTGGCTGTAGATCAGCGCGTCGTCGCCGAGGCCGAGGCTGGTCTCGGCGAGCGCGTGTGCGTCCGTACCGTCGGGTACGGACGTGTCGATGCCCTCGAGCGGGTCCTCGAAGCCGGTGCCGAACGCCCAACGGTGGTCGTCGCTGCCGTCGTCGGCCAGTCTGTCGTAGGGGGTGTCGTGTTCGCTCATGTCGCCGCTCACATGTGGGGGACGTCGTCGGGGATGGCGTAGAACGTCGGGTGCCGGTAGACCTTGTCGCCGGACGGCGCGAAGAACGGGTCCTTCTCGTCCGGGCTCGACGCGGTGATTTGCTCGGCCGCGACGACCCAGATGCTGACGCCCTCGTTGCGGCGCGTGTACAGGTCGCGTGCGTGGTGCAGGGCCATCTGCGGGTCGGCGGCGTGCAGCGAGCCGACGTGCACGTGGTTCAAGCCGCGCTTCCCACGCAGGAACACCTCGTACAGCGGCCAGTCCGAACGCACTGCGGCTGCCTGCGGCTCGACGGGGATGCCCTCCATCGGCACGGCCCCGTGCCCGCCCTCGGCGCTGAAGTCCGTCATGACGCCTTCGCCTTCGCGGCGTGGGCGGTGGCGGCGTCGCGGACCCAGGCACCCTCGTCGTGCGCCGCCTTGCGGTGGGCGACGCGCTGGGTGTTGCACGGACCGTTGCCCGCGACCACGGCCGCGAACTCGTCCCAGTCGATGGCGCCGAAGTCGTAGTGGCCGCGCTCGTCGTTCCAGCGCAGGGCCGGGTCGGGCAGGGTGACGCCGAGCTTCTCGGCCTGCGGAACGGACATGTCGACGAAACGCTGCCGCAGCTCGTCGTTGGTGTGCCGCTTGACGCCCCACGCCATCGACTGCGCGGTGTTCGGCGAGCGGTCGTCGGGCGGGCCGAACATCATCAGCGACGGCCACCAGAACCGGTTCGTCGCGTCCTGCACCATCGCGCGCTGCTCGTCGGTACCGCGCATCATCGTCATCAACAGCTCGTAGCCCTGCCTCTGGTGGAAGGACTCCTCCTTGCAGACGCGGATCATGGCGCGGGCGTACGGCCCGTAGGACGAGCGGCACAAAGGCACCTGGTTGCAGATGGCCGCGCCGTCGACGAGCCAGCCGATGACGCCGACGTCGGCGTAGGTCAACGTGGGGTAGTTGAAGATGGACGAGTACTTCTGCTTGCCGGTCACCAGCTTCTCGGTGAGGTCGGCGCGATCCGCGCCCAGTGTCTCGGCCGCTGAGTACAGGTACATGCCGTGCCCGGCCTCGTCCTGCACCTTGGCCAGCAGGATGGCCTTGCGCCGCAGCGACGGCGCGCGGGTGATCCAGTTGCCCTCGGGCTGCATGCCGATGATCTCGGAGTGCGCGTGCTGCGCGATCTGGCGGATCATCGTCTTGCGGTAGGCGTCGGGCATCCAGTCGCGCGGCTCGATGCGTCGGTCGTGGTCGATGGTGGCGTCGAAGTGCTCGGCAAGGGTCTCGGTCATGACTGCACGTCCTCAGGAGAATTCGGGGGCCAGGTCTTGGCGACCATGGTCAACACGTCGTACGTCGCGACGGTCTTGCCGTCCTGGTTGGTGATCGTGGTGTCCCAGCGGACCTCGCCGTACTCACCGTCGCGCGGGCTGATCTGTTTGCACGTCAGGGCGACGGTCATCGCGTCGCCCGGTTTCAGCGGCGTGACGAAGCGCAGGTTGTCGATGCCGTAGTTGGCGAGCACCGGCCCGAAGTCGGGCTGAACGAACAGCCCGGCCGCGAACGCCACGATCAGGTAGCCGTGCGCGACCCGGCCGCCGAAGAACGGGTTGCGGGACGCGGCGACCTCGTCGGTGTGGGCGTAGAACGTGTCACCGGTGAACTCGGCGAAGTGCTGGACGTCCTCGAGCGTGACCGTGCGAGGGCCGGCGACGACCGTGTCGCCGATGCGCAGCTCGGCGAGCGACTTTGTGAAGGGGTGCGGGCCATCGGTGTCGCGCTCGGCACCGGGGGTCCATCGGCCGGTGACGGCGGTGAGCATGCGGGGGCCGGCCTGCACGGCAGTGCGCTGCAGGTGGTGGAAGACGGCCCGCATGCCGCCGAGCTCCTCGCCGCCGCCGGCCCGCCCGGGGCCGCCGTGGACGAGGGCGGGCAACGGCGAGCCGTGGCCGGTGGACTCGGCTGCCGCCTGTTCGTCCAGGACCAGCAGACGACCGTGCCAAGGCGCTGCCCCGAGGATGACCGATCGCGCGAAGTCGGCGTCGTCGGTGACGACCGAGCCGACCAGGCTGCCGCGACCGCGGGCGGCCAGCGCCACCGCGTCGGCCGGGTCGCGGTAGCCGATGACGGTGCTGACCGGCCCGAACGCCTCGACCGCGTGTGGCTCGTCGGCACTCGGGTCGTCCGCGCGCAGCAGGATCGGCGAGACGAACGCACCGCGCTCGGCGTCGGCGTCCACCACCTCGACCTGGTCGGGGTCGCCGAACACGATCCGCGCGCCGGCGGTCAGGGCCTTGACGGCGCGACGCAGCTCCTCGCGCTGTTCGAGCCCGGCCAGCGCGCCCATCTGCACCGATGGGTCGGCCGGGTTGCCGACGGTGACCTCGGCCAGCCGCGCGGACACGGACTCGACGACGGCGTCCACCAGGCCGGCCGGCACGAGTGCGCGCCGGATGGCCGTGCATTTCTGGCCGGCCTTGACGGTCATCTCGGTGACGAGCTGTTCGACGTAGCGCTCGAACCCGGCACTGCCCGGTTCGGCGTCGGGTCCGAGGACGGAGCAGTTCAGCGAGTCGGCCTCAGCGGTGAAGGCCACCGCACGGCCGACGATGCTCGGGTGCGACCGCAGCCGCGCCGCGGTGGCCGCCGAACCGGTGAAGGAGACCGAGTCCTGTTCCTCGAGGTGGTCGAACAGGTCACCGGCGCTGCCGCACACCAGCTGCAGCGCGCCCTCGGGGAGCAGGCCCGCCTCGACGATCAGCTCGATGACGCGGGCGGTGAGGTAGGCGGTCGGAGTGGCCGGCTTGACGATCGTCGGCACGCCGGCGATCAGAGCCGGCGCGAGCTTCTCGAGCGGCCCCCACACCGGGAAGTTGAAGGCGTTGACCTGCACGGCGGCGCCTGGCTTGGACGTCAGGATGTGCTGGCCGACGAAGCAGCCGCCGCGCCCGAGCGGCTCGACCGGCCCCTCTACGACGATGCGGTCGTTGGGCAGCTCGCGCTTGGTCCTGCTGGCGTAGGCCAGCAGCGCCCCGAAACCGCCGTCGACGTCGAAGCGGGCGTCGGCCGCGGTGGCGCCGGTACACAGGGAGAGCGCGTACAGCTCGTCGCGGTTCTCGCGCAGCAGCGTGCCCGCGGCCTTGGCCAGCGCGGCGCGCTCGTGGAAGGTCAGCTCACGCAGCCCCGGCCCCCCGACCGTACGGGCGTAGTCGAGCACTGCGGCCATGTCGATGCCGTCGGACGACACCCGCGCGATCTCGTCGCCGGTCACCGCGTCGTGCACGGGCCGCCCGTCGGACGGTGCGAACCATGACCCGCCGACGTAGCTGCGCAGGACCACCATGTTCATCACCCCTGGACTTACTGGACCCCTGGACTTACCGACCGGACGTTCAGTAAGTTACTACCCGAACCCGGTTCCGGACAAGGAGCACTCATGCCGATCCCCGAGCTGGTGGCCGGCATGATGGCCGCCGACGCGGCGTCGCGCACCCTGGGCATCGAGCTGGTGACCTGCGCCGACGGGCAGGCCGTCACCCGGATGACGGTGCGCGACGACATGGTGAACGGTTACGACATGGCCCACGGCGGCGTGGTCTTCTCGGTGGCCGACACCGCGTTCGCCTGCGCGTGCAACAGCTTCGGCGAGCAGACCGTCGCCGCGGGCGCCGAGGTCGTGTTCGTCGCGCCGGCCCGCCGCGGTGACGTGCTGGTCGCCGAGGCCGCGGTGCGCACCGCCTTCGGGCGGTCGGGCGTCTACGACGTCACCGTGCGCCGCGAGGCCGACCGCGCGGTGGTGGCCGAGTTCCGTGGCCGCAGCCACCGCGTCCACCGGGCGCCCGGATCATGACCGTCCCGGGGGTGACCGTCCCGCGGCGCCGGGGGCGCCCCGGGTACGACCTCGAGTCCCTGCTCGCGGTCGCCGTCGAGGTGTTCAACGAGCGCGGTTACGACGGCACGTCCATGGAGGACCTGTCCCGGCGCCTCGGCATCGCCAAGAGCGCGATCTACCACCACGTGGCGAGCAAGGAGGAGCTGCTGCGGCTCTCGCTGGACCGTGCGCTGGACGCCCTGTTCGCCGTCGCCGGCCGGGCCCGGGCCCTGCGGGTGCCGGCCATCGAACGGCTCGAGTACGTCGTGCGCGGCAGTGTCGAGGTGCTGCAGAACCAACTTCCGCACGTCACCCTCCTGCTGCGCGTACGCGGCAACACCGACGTCGAACGGGCTGCCCTCGAGCGGCGCCGCCGGTTCGACCGGTACGTGGCCGAACTGGTGCGGCAGGCCGAGAAGGACGGCGAGATCCGGCCCGACCTCAGCCCCGCCGTCACCGCCCGTCTGCTGTTCGGGCTCGTGAACTCGCTCGTCGAGTGGTACCGACCCGGGCAGGACGGGTCAGCGGCGTCGCTGCCCGATCTCGTCTGCCGGTTCGCCTTCGACGGGCTGCGCATACGTCGCGACTAAACCGCGCTGCTCGTCATCCACGACGCCCTCGACCGTGAACGCGGTGCTACCCGCCGAAACCCCCTGCTTTCCGGGCCGGACGCGTCGACCACCACGCGGTGGCCACCATCAGCGGCTGGAAGAACAACCGCACGAAGCGCTGGCGGTCGGAGTTCAGGCCGGCGCCGTCGCGCTCGTGCTGCTTCTGGCTGATGTTGCCGGGGAAGATCGCGACGAGGAAGGCGGCGAGCAGCGTGCCGACCCTGGCCCGGTGGGGCTGGGGCGCCAGCACGCCCAGGCCGAACCCGATCTCGACCACGCCCGACGCCAGCACCGTGGCGTCCTTGCTGATCGGCACCCAGTCGGGCACCTGCGCCTGGAAGCTCTTCCGCGCGAAGGACAGGTGCCCGATTCCTGCGGTCAGCATGCCGGCTGAAGCGGCGAACCGGGTCGCCGTGCGGGCCACCTCAAGGCCTGACGTCTGATCGGTCATCGTGTGCTCCTCACGGCCGGTCCTGGTTTGACGGTCGCGGGGTTCACTTGGCGAGGAAGGCGATCAGCGCGTCGTTGAACTGCTGCGCGTGGCTGACGTTGCAGCCGTGCGGTGCCCCCTGCAGCACGACCAGCTCGGACTGCGGGATCGCCGCGTGCGTACGCGCACCCGATCCTTCGAACGGCACGACGCCGTCGCTGTCACCGTGGATGACGAGAGTCGGCACGGTGACGGCGGGCAGGTCGTCGCGGAAGTCGGTCGTGGCGAAGGCTTCCATGCAACCGAGCGCGGCGCGCTGGTCGGACTGGCGGCACAGGCCAATCGCGTCCTGCCGCTGCTGCTCGCTCACCTTCAGCTCGTCCCCGGCGGAGAAGAACTGCGTCGTGAACTCGTCGAAGAAGCTGTCCCGATCGCTCTCGAGGCCGGACTTCATGCCGTTCGCGGTCTCGTCGTCCAGCGGACCGTCCGGGTTGTCGTCGGTCTTGGCCAGGTACGGAGGGACCGCGGCGGCGAACACCACGCTGTGCAGGCGCTGCTGCCCGTACTTCGCGACGTAGCGGGCGACCTCGCCGCCGCCCATCGAGAACCCGACGAGCGTGACGTCGGTGAGGTCCATCTCGGTCAGCAGGCTGTCGAGATCCGAGGCCAGGGTGTCGTAGTCGTAGCCGCCGTGCGGCTTGTCGCTGCGGCCGAACCCGCGGCGGTCGTAGGCGACCGTGCGGTACCCGGCGGCCTGCAGCGGGCCGACCTGCTCCGACCAGGACTCGCCCGACAGCGGCCAGCCGTGGATGAGCACCACCGGGCGCCCGGCGCCGCCGCTGTCCTCCACGTGCACCTTCGTCTTGCCCAGCAGGCCCGAATGGGCGGTTACCTCGGTCATCGTGTCGGTCCTCCCGGACGTCGGCCCCGACAGGGGCGTTGCCTTCTCACCCCATGACGTGCCCGTCGCCGGGCCTCGATCACCTGGCCATCGCGCCATACTGCTTATCATTCGCGACATGCGTGTCGGTCTGCTGCTCGTCGACGGGGTCGCCGACTCCGGCCTGGCCCTGATCCAGGACGTGTTCGTCGCCGCCAACCTGCTCGCCGGCCGCGTCGACCGGCACATCGCGGAGTTCGACGTGTCGCTGCGCGCCACGGGTGAGCACGTCGATACCTCCTACGGGCTGCGCGTGACGACCCGGCCCCTCGCCGAGCTGCGCGACGAGCCGGCGGACGTGCTGATCGCCCCGTCGCTGGGCCTGGTCAGCGTCGACGAGATCCTGCGCGCGGTCGGCTCGCAGCAGGCCGCGGACCTGCTCCCCGTCCTGCGCGAGCACGGCGGGGCACTCGCCGCGGCGTGCAGCGGCACCTTCTTCCTCGCCGAGGCCGGGCTGCTGGCGGGTCGCGAGGCCACCACCAGCTGGTGGCTCGGGCCGAGCTTCCGCGCCCGGTACCCCGCGGTGCACCTCGACGAGACCGAGGCCCTGGTCGTCAGCGACACGGTGACCACGGCCGGCGCCGCGCTCGCGCACCTGGACCTGGCCCTGTCGATCGTGCGGGGCGTCAGCCCGGCCCTGGCCGACCTCGTCGCCGACTACCTGGCCGTCGGCGACCGACCGCGCCAGGGCGACGTGATGCGGACCGGCTTCCTGTCGATCAGCGACCCGGTGCTGTCCGCGTTCGACCGTGCGGTGCGCGACGGGCTGTCCGGGCCGCTGGACATCGCACGGCTCGCCGGTCAGCTCGGCGTCAGCCAGCGCACGCTGCAGCGGCTGACCTCGCACGTCCTCGGCATGTCGCCGGTGCGCTACATCCAGCAGGTCCGCCTGGAACACGCCATCGACCTCCTGGTCACGACCGACCTCGGCCTGGCCGCGGTCGCCCGTGCCGTGGGTTACCAGGACGCCACCACGCTGACGACGCTCATCCGCCGACGCCGCGGGACCACGCCGGAACAGTTGCGCCGACGGCGACGGTGGTCACCCGCGGAGGTCGTGGCGGAGGTTTCGACGGGCGTTGCGGGTAGGCCCGTGGCACGTCGCGGAAACGCCCGGCGCACCACACCGTGACCGCAGGAGACCGATGACCCAGCCGATCCACGCTCTGGTGACCGGGTCGACCGGGTACATCGGGTCCCGGCTCGTGGCCGAGCTCGCCCGGGCCGGCGTCACCGTCACGGCCACCGCCCGCAACACCGAGAAGCTGGACCGCTTCGACTTCCCGCCCGAGGTGGGCCGGGTGGACCTCGACGTCGCCGACGCCGATTCGTGCCGCGAGGCGTTCGCGAGCGCCGCCCGACGGGGTCCGGGCGCCGGGCAGCCGGTCACCGTGGCGTACTTCCTCGTCCATTCCATCGGGGAGGGCGACTTCGCCACGCACGATCTGGACAGTGCCAAACAGTTCGCCGCAGCCGCCCACGACGCCGGCGTCACCCGCGTCGTCTACCTGGGCGGGTTGGTGCCGGACGACGACGAGCTGTCCGAGCACCTGCAGAGCCGCGCCGACGTCGGCCACGCGTTGGCCGACACCGACGTCGACCTGGTCTGGCTACGGGCCGCCGTCATCCTCGGCTCGGGGTCGACGTCCTTCGAGTTGGTGCGCCACATCGCCGAGCGGATCCCGGTGATCCCCATCCCGACATGGATGAACCACGTGATCTGCCCCGTCGCCGTCGACGACGTGCTGCGCTACCTCGTGGCGTCCGCGGACGGGTCCGTGCCGGCGGGCAGCTACGACATCTCCAACGACGACCGCCCGACGTACACCCAGCTCATCAAGGCCTTCGCCAAGGACCGGAAGCTGCGCCGGCTGTGGCTGCCGTTCCCGCCCGTTCCCGCCCGGCTCGTCGCCCTCATCGCGTCGTGGCTCACGCCGCTGCCGCGGGAGCTGACTGCCGACCTGATCATGAGCCTGCCGAACTCGATGACCAGCAGCGACCGGCGCATCCGGCAGTTCGTGCCCGACCCTCCCGAGGGGTTGACCTCCACCGTGGACGCGTTGAGCCGGTCGCGCATCGAGACACCGTTACGCGGGGTGTACGCGACCACCGATCCGTTGCTGCTCACCGACACCGACCCCGACTGGGCCCACTAGCCCGAGGTCGTTCTCCTCGTCGCCCTGGTGTGATGGGAGGATCGTGCGACCCGTCCGAGCGCCGGAACGGCCTGAGACCGAAGGGTTCGCGTGATGGAGTCGGCTGCCCCGGCCAACCGTCCTGCGGTCGACGACGATCCAACCGCGCCGCCGGCCGAAGCCACCGCGATCTCGGCCGGCCGCCTCGCCCTGCTCGTCCAGGTCAGCGAGGTGCTGCTGTCCACCCCGGACCCCGACGAGGCGGTCGGTCAGTTGGCACGGGTCGTCGTCCCCGAACTCGCGGACTGGAGCTTCATCACCGTCCTGGAGGAGGACGGCAAGCTGCACGACATCGGCCTCGCCCACCGCGACCCGAGCCGCGCGGACGACCTGCAGGCCTACTCCGATTGCCATCTCGACAACATGACCGAGGTCGCCGCGGTGTCGGTCGGGTTGCGGACGGGCCGGGCGGTGGTGGTGCCGCATCTGACCGACGAGGTCCTCGCCACCTTCCTGCCCGACCCCGACGTCGCCTACCTGACCCGCCGGCTCGACCCGCGCGGCGTCGCGGTCTTCCCGCTGCAGTTCGCCGACCGCACGTTCGGCGTCCTGGTGTCGGTGACCACGAGCGCACGGGGCAGCCACACCCCGGACGAACTGGCGACGCTGCTGGAGGTCTCGCGCCGGGCGGGGCCCGTCCTCGGTGCTGCACGGGCGGCGCGCCGAGCCCGGATGCTGGCCGAGACGATGCAGCGCAGCCTGCTGCGCGTCTCCGACCCCGCGCCGTCGCTCGATGCGGCCGCGTTGTACCGGCCGGCCTACCGCGACCGCGAGGTCGGCGGCGACTGGTACGACGTGTTCGCCCTGGCCGACGGGTCGACGGTGGCCACGATCGGTGACGTGATGGGTCACGACCTCAGCGCGATCGCGGCCATGGCGCAGCTGCGCTCGTTCCTGCGGGCCAACGCCTGGAACGGCCGGCCGTCCCCGGCGCAGGTCCTGACCGCGACCGACGCCGTGAGCGACGGCCTGGGCCCCGGGACCTTCGCGACCGCGCTGACCATGGAGCTGTCGCCGCCGGGGCCCGACGGGTCGGTGACGGTGCTGTTCTCGAACGCCGGTCACCTGCCCCCCGTCATCGTGACCCGGACCGGCGACACGTCGTTCCTGGGCGGCGACGTCCCCCCGGACCGCCCGCTCAGCGTCTCGCCCGCCGCACCACGGGCGGACCGGCGATGCGTGCTGCGGCCCGGTGACGTGGTCTTCCTCTACACCGACGGGCTGGTCGAGCGCCGGGACCGCGACATCGATTCGGGCCTGGCCGAGCTGGCCGGCCACCTGGCCGTGGCGGACCTCGACGATCTCGAGTCCCTACCCGGCCGCATGGTCGCCGCCATGCACGTCGACGTCACCCACGACGACGACATCGCCGTCCTGGCCATCCGGGTGCGCGACGGCCGGGCAGCATCCGCCGCTACTCCGCCGTGGGGTGGCCCCTAGGCGTCGAGGTGCTGGCGCAGTGCCGCCAGCCCGGTCCCGTAGAGGGTGTCGCCGAACAGGCCGGTCATGGCCTGCTCGTCGGCGGCGTCGACGTCGAAACTCGAGAACCACTCGACGAACGTGCCACCGGTGTCGGTGACCGGGGCGAGCCGGATCGTCGACACCTAGCCACGGATCGGGAACGGGCTCTGCTCGATGGCGTACGTCAGCCGGTGTGCCTCGTCGTCCAGGGTGATCAGACGCTCGACGACCACGCCGCCGTCGCCGGTCGTCAACCGGCGAACCGCGCCCACCTGGCCCTCTTGTCCGGAGTCCAGCGAACTCGACGCGATCACCGGGTGCCAGGCGGGGAGCTCGTCGAACTGGCGGACCCGGCCAGACGGGCCGCCCATCGTTCTCGCCGTCGTCGCCGCCATTTCATGGTCAGGCAGAACCGTTCGGGTCGGCCGTCACGAAGTCCCGACTGTAGGGCCCAGGTCTGCGTGGTCGGCGAACCGGCCGTCGGTAGGGGACGTCATCGTGAACTTCGAGAGCTTCAGTCGGCAGATGCTGACGTCGAACGCCGAACCGCACGTGACGATCCACAAGCGGGGCACCCTGTCGCTGAACCGTCCGGCCTACGAGGCCATCGGCTCACCCGCCTCGGTCGAGCTCCTCTTCGACCGCGGGGCACAGATCGTCGGCCTGCGGGGCGTCCCCCACGACGTGGCGAACGCGTATCACGTGCGGGCCTCGACCCCGTCCCCGAGCGGGCCGTGGGTGATCTCTGCGATCGCGTTCACCAAGTACTACGACATCGACACGACGCGCTCACTGCGGTGGCCGGCACACGTGCAGGACGGCATCCTCTGCGTCGACCTGACGTCGGCCGCCGTCCCGGTCACGAGCAACCGCGCCCGCAACGACGCACCCTGACGACGGGTCAGGCCGAACGGACGCCGCTGAGGGTCCCGTAGGCGATGATGTTGTCCTCGTAGTTGCCGGTCGCCGAGTCGAACCGTCCGCCGCAGGTGACGAGCCGCAGCGCCGGCCCCGAGGTGGGCCCGTACACGGCCTGGCTGGGGAACCTCCGTTTGGCGATCTCCTGGACCCGGTCGATGCGGTAGAGCGCGATCCGTCCGTCGCCACGGTTGATGCTGACGGAGTCGCCCGCGCGCAGCTGGCCCAACCGGAAGAACACCCCGGCGCCGTAGGTGGCTGAGTCGACGTGCCCGAGGATGACCGTCGGCCCGCTGCGGCCCGGGGCCGCCGAGTACTTGTACCAACCGGCGTCGCCGACACGGGACAGCGGCGGCACCTGCACGGTGCGGTCGGCGTTGAGCCCCAGCTGCATCACCGATGCCTGGACGCGGATGGCCGGGATGCAGATCCGGACCGGGGACGTCCCGCCGAGGGGGCTCCTGGCCGTCGCCCTGCAGGTCAGTGGCTCGGGCGTGGGTCTCGCGGTGGGCGGGGTCGACGT
>NZ_CAXUNP010000005.1:95441-129105 GCF_964252635.1 uncultured Jatrophihabitans sp. | reverse complement strand
GCCTAGGGCTCACCCCGTCGGGTGGGCCCTAGGCCGTGCCAGCGGCACCGCAGCGTGCTGCCGACCACGGGACAGTCGTCGAGCGCGGCGCCCAGGTGCGGGCAGGCGCCCGGGCCGGCCACCAGACGCCCGTCGGCGGTGCGCCAGAAGACCACCTCGCGCCCGGCGACGGTGCGGACCACCGAGCGGGTCGTCGCGAAGCCCGCGGAGGACCCGACGGCGTACCACCCACCGGGGTCGCGGCCTTCGGCCACGGCGAGGGCGGCCGCGATGCGATCGGGATCGGCCTGCCGCCAGGTCGCGCCCAGCCGGGCCGGGGGAGTGCGGGGGAGCCGCACGATGGGGATGCGGCGGGCTGCCGCCTCGGCCGGCGCGGGCGCCACGGCGACCTCGTCACCTGCACCGGGGTGGAGCCGGCGGACGGTGTCGGTCAAGGCCATCGCCTCCTGGGGGCGGACGAGACTGCGCGCCGCCGTGCGGCGGGCGCCGTACTGTCCATCGTGCCCCGGCGGCGCCCGCGGCTGTCGTGATCGTGCAACGGGAGGGCTCGTAGCTGTGGTGGCGACCGGTCGGGCCCTGGTGGCGGCGGGCACGGTGCTGTCCGTCGCCGGGGCCGTCCACGCCACCGTGAACGCCCGGCTGCTGAGAGCACCGGCGGTGACGCGGGCCGACCTGCCGCTCGTGTCGGTACTCGTGCCCGCCCGCGACGAGGCGGCGGTCGTGGGGGACTGCGTCAGCAGTGTCGGCGCCGCCCGAGAGGTGCTGGTGCTCGACGACGAGTCCACCGACGCCACCGCTGAGCGCGCCCGCGAGGCCGGCGCGCGTGTCGTCCCGGGCGCACCCGTGCCGCCGGGCTGGCTGGGCAAGCCGTGGGCCTGCGCCCAGCTGGTCGAGGCCGCTGACCCGTCCAGCGAGGTGCTGGTGTTCCTCGACGCCGACGTCCGTCTCGAGGACGGCGCCATCGACGCGGCCGTCTCCCTGCTGCTCGACCAGAGGCTCGACATCGTCTGCCCGTTCCCGCGCCAGCTCGCGTGCGGTCCCGCCGAGCGGCTGGTGCAGCCGCTGCTGCAGTGGTCGTGGCTGACGACGTTGCCGCTGCGGCTCGCCGAACGCTCGCCGCGGGCGTCGCTGACCGCGGCCTGCGGTCAGTTCCTGGTGGTCCGTCGTGACGCGCTCGAGCGGGCCGGCGGCTTCGCGGCCGCGCGGTCGGCGGTGCTCGACGACGTCGCGCTGGTGCGCGCCGTGAAGCGGGCGGGCGGCCGCGGGGGCGTGGTCGACGGCTCGCAGGTCGCGTCCTGTCGCATGTACCGGAGCTGGCCGGAACTCCGGGACGGGTACGGCAAGTCGCTGTGGTCGGCGTGCGGGTCCGAGCCCGGAGCCGTCGTCGCGATGGCGGTCCTGACCGTGGCCTACGTGGTGCCGGGGGTGGCCGCCGCGTTCGGGTCGCGCATCGGCGCCGTGGGTTACCTGGCCGGCGTGGGCGGGCGCTGGGTCTCGGCGCGGCGTACCGGGGGCCGGGCCCTGCCCGACGCCTTGGCCCACCCGGTCTCGATCGCCGTCCTGGACTGGCTGATCGTGCGCTCGGTGGTGCAGCACCGGCGGGGTGTTCTGCGTTGGAAGGGCCGGGCCGTCCGTCTTGGGTAATTCCCATCCGGTTTGGGCAGGTTGACGGTGTAAGGCAGCCGGGCGGCGCTGAACACGCAGCGTGCCATCCGGACCCGCTGCCGTCTCGAAGGAGTTGCTATGGCTGACGTGACGAGCAAGACCCCCGACCGGACCGCGTCCGGGAGCGAGCAGAGCACCGAGGTCGTGACGAACAGTCGGCTGAACACCGGCGACGGCAAGATCACCGTCGCGCAAGGGGTGGTGTCCAAGATCGCCGGAGTCGCCTGCCGCGAGATCTCCGGGGTGCACGCCATGGGCACGTCCGGCACCCGTGCCTTCGGCGCCATCCGTGAGCGCATTCCCGGCAGCTCCGGCCCGAGCGTGACCCAGGGCGTCGGCGTCGAGGTGGGCGAGTCGCAGGCGGCCATCGACCTGGACATTGTCGTCGAGTACGGGGTGGCCATCGCCGACCTCGGCCAGAGCATCCAGCGCAACGTCAAACAGGCCGTCGAGCGCATGACCGGTCTCGAGGTCGTCGAGGTCAACGTCAGCGTCGACGACGTGTACCTCCCCGACAGCGGCGGCGATGACGAGGGCCCGTCGCGCGTGGCATGAGCTCGATCAACCCGCAGCCGCACCTGATCGACGGCGTCGACGTTCCCGGCGTCGCCGAGGCGGTGCGCGCCTGCCCAGGTGTGGCCGACCTCGACGAGGGTCTCGCCGGGTCGGTCGTCTCCTACCTGCCGGGTTCCCGGGTACCCGGCGTACGCGTGGACGCCGAGCGGGTGACCGTTCAGATACGTGCGCAGTGGGGGGTTCCGGTCGCGGAGCTCGGCCGGCACGTTCGTGCCGCCGTGTCGCCGCTCGTCGGCGGCCGGACGGTCGACGTTGTCGTCTCCGACATCGACACCCCGGCGTCCGACGGCGCCGATTCTCCGGGAGCGGGGTGAGTCGCCGTCGACAACCACCCCAACGACCAGCGGGTCGACCACCGCAGCGCCCGGCGCGCGTTCGTCCGGGATCACCACCCCGATCGCGGTGGTGATCCGGCGGCGTTCGTCGCCGGTCTCGCCGCCTTCGACCGGGCGGCCGGCCGCGCCGCCGACACCGTGCGCGTCCAGGTCGTCCGCCGCACGGCCTGGCCGCGCCGACTGGTACGAGCGGCGCAACGTCGCGTCCGGTCCAGCCCACCCCGGGTGCGCTGAGCCTGCTTCGACACCACCACATCGAACGGTCTAGGGAGAACGAGGACAACATGAACCGCACCGCACTGGCGACCGTCGTCGGACTGGTACTCGGCTGGGCCGTCGCCTTCGGCGACTTCGGCAAGATGCTCATCGTCGCGCTGTTCGCCGCCATCGGCTACGTCATCGCCAAGGTCATCTCCGGCGACATCGACATCAGCCCGTACGTCTCCGGACGTCGCGACCACCGATGACCGGCGCGACCTCCGAGGCCACGGCGCAGACGCAGGACCGCCCGTCGTCGGCACACCCCGGGCGTACCGAGCTGGGGGCGATCTCCGTCGAGGACCGGGTCGTCGCCAAGATCGCGGCCCAGGCCGTGCTCGAGGTGCCTGACGCGGGCACGCCCGCGCGCCGGGTGCTGGGTGGCGCCGTGCCCGGCCTCGGCGCGAATCTCGGCGGAGCGCCCAAGGTCGATGTCGACGCGGACCTGTCCGTCGCGACCATCGAGGTGACGGTCAGCGTGCGCTGGCCCGCGTCCGTTCCGAAGGTCACGGCTGAGGTCCGACGGCGCATCATCGACCAGCTGCGCGACCTCACCGGACTGCGGGTCACCGACGTCCGCGTCCACGTCAGCGATCTCGTCACGCAGACCCAGACCTCTGCCCGGGTCCGGTAGGAGGCAGCGCCATGAGACTGCTCAATCGTGCACTTGCCGCGCTGCTCGCGCTGGCCCTCATCGTCGTCGGCGTCCTGCTCATCATCGAGGTGATCGCCGACCGCACCGTGAAGCATCCGGCCGTGACGAAGTGGCACCGCGTCTACCACTGGGCGCAGCACACGTCCTGGACACAAGGCAGCCTGCGGGTGGGGCTCATCGTCGTCGCCGCGGTCGGGGTCATCCTGCTGCTCGCCGAGATCAAGCGCACCCGTGTCACCCGCTTCCGAATCGCCTCGGACGACGCGCACGGCCCGCTCGACGCGGCCTACACCCGCCGCGGTGTCGCCGATGCCGTCCGGACCGCCGTCCTCGACGTCGACGGCGTGCGCGGCGCGAAGGTCGCGGTGACACGACGCAAGGTCACGGTGCGGGCCGCCACCGCGGCGCGGGATTCGGCCGCAGCCGCCGAGCTCGAGCAACCCGCGCAGGACGCGGCGCAGCAACAGCTGGACGCCCTGGAGCTCGCGCACGCGCCGCGGCTCCGGTTGACCGCGACGGAGAGGAAACGCTGATGCACGCCGACCGCACCAACCGCGCCGCCCTCATCGTGTTCGCGCTCGTGCTCATCGCCGGCGCGGGCGCCGGCATCGCGGCCTCCTGGGGCGTGTTCGGACGCACGTTCCAGCACCACGCCCTCACCGACAACAGCGTCTCGCACTACGTCGGTCGACACGGGATCTGGCTGTGGTGGGCCGCGGCCGGGGTCGCCCTCGTCGTGGTGCTGCTGGCCCTGCGCTGGCTCCTCGCGCTGCTCTTCTCGACCGATCGCTCCGGTGACCTGAATGTCGCGAGCGGCGGTGGCAGCGGACGAACCAGTCTGTCCTCGAGCGCATTGACCGAGGCCGTGGCCGAGGAGACCGAGAGCATGTCCGGTGTCGAATCGGCCAAGGCCCGCCTGATCGGCGACCCGGACGACCCGGAACTCGTGCTCGAGGCGCGGATCCGCCACGACGCCGACCTCGCCGGGCTGCACACCCGCATCGTCGAGGGCCCGATCGCGCACGCCCGCACGGCCACCGGACGCGACGACCTTCCGGTGCGCCTCGACCTCAAGGTGTCTGCCGCGAACGGACCGCGCGTCGGCTGAGCGACCGCCGTGGTGGCGCGCCGGTCATCAGACCGGGCTCAGGGCAACTTGATGGTCTGCGCTCTCATCAGCACGCGCGGCGCGGCGTCGAGGTACGGCTCGAGCGGTCGGACCTCGTCACTATCGGACATCCCGGTGAGCAGGGTCGCCCACCCGGATCAGCCCATGTGTCAGCACGACGGTGCGGCGGGCCGTCGGTTGCTCGTCGGCACCGGCCACTCCGAGGGCGCCGACGAGAGCGTGCGCGAACGCGTCCTCGTCCCGATGGCCGTACCAGCCTGCCGAGACGTACGCCCAATCGAGCACGTGCTGCGCGTCGGCGCCACGGCAGAGGCCAGGGCACGGCCGAGAACGCGTCCCGGCCGCGGCCAGGGGTCGTAGGGCAAGGCACTCACTTCGCGGTCGTCGCGTGGCTGAGATTAGTGCGGGTGAGCCAGGTGGTGACGGCGGCGCCCGCTTGGCTGACCCGCTCGCCTTGCACACCGAGGCCGGTGCCGACTCGTGCGCCGGGGCACGCCTGTCGGTAGTCGTCCTCAGTGTTGGCGAGGCCGCTGACGGCGTAGGTGACGACGGGATGGACGGTCTTGCCGCGCAGATTCACGCCGTCGGTGAAGGTGCGCATGATCATGGGGGTGCGGACGTTCCAGATCGGGCTGGCCAGCAGCACGATGTCGTAGTCACCGACGTCGGGCAGCGCCCGGGCGATCTTGGGTCGGGCGTCGCTGTCTTGTTCTCTCACGTTGCGGGCCACGGTGGCGTCGTAGTCGCGTGAGTAGGGTTCGGCGGGCTCGATCCGGTAGACGTCGCAGTTGATCGCGTCGCTGATCATGCGGGCCAGCACCTCGGTGTTGCCGGTTTGCAGGTCACGTCGGCCGCCGTAGTAGTAGTTCTCACCGCGCCGGGAGAAGTAGGCGAGCAGAACACGCCGGCCTGCCGGCCGGTTGCTGTCGGCTCCCGCTGATCGGCTCGAGCTGGCAGCCGCGGCCGGGTTCGACGGCGATCGGCTGTCCGCGCGCGCTGAGCTGCTCGAGCCGGTCCGGTCCGGGCTGTCTGATGTGCAGGCGGCCAACAGCGGGCCGGCGACGACGGCGAGCGCGGTGGCGCCGGTGGTTCGTAGCAGGGTGCGCCGGCTGACGGTGTGTGGGTCTGGCCGCTGCGGTGGGGTCATCGCCCTGCGGGGTCGGCGTCGTAGTCGGTGCTACGCGTGACCTCGTCGAAGGTGTCGAGGTCGTAGTGCAGTGCGTCGAGGCTGGCGCGCACCGCGGCCGCGGCGTCGGTGCCCAGGGCCAGCAGGTACGGGACGTCGCCGGCGTCGATGACGTCGACGAGGGCGGCCGCCGCCTTGTCCGGGTCGCCGGGTTGTCGGCCGTGGCCGGTGTCGTGATCCTTACGGCGTTTCCCGGCGGTCTCGGCGTAGTCGTCGATGGGGGTGACGGCCTGGGTGAGGGAGCGGCCGGCGAAGTCGGTGCGGAACGCGCCAGGTTCGACGGTCATCGCCGCAATCCCCAGGGGGGCAGCCTCTTTGCGCAGCGACAGGGTCAGCGCCTCGGTGGCCGCCTTGGCGGCGGCGTAGTAGCCAGAGCCCTCCGGGCAGACGCGTGCCCCGATCGAAGACAGCGTGGCGATGGTGCCCGAGCGGCGGGCGCGCATGCCGGGTAGCACCGCTTTGACCATGCGGACGGTGCCGAAGACATGGGTGTCGAACAGCTGGCGCACCGCATCGTCCTCGCCTTCCTCGACCGCGGCCCGGTAGCCGTAGCCGGCGTTGTTGATCAGCACGTCCACGGCGCCGAACCGGTCGACCGCGGCGGCGACCGCGGCCTGGACCTGCGTGTCGTCGGTGACGTCGAGGGCCGCAGCGAGCGCGGTGTCGGGGTGGGTGTCGGCGAGGTCCTGCACCGCCGACACGTCGCGGGCGGTGACGACGACGTTGTGGCCGCGCGCCAAGGCGGTCTCGGCGAAGGCGCGGCCGAGCCCGGTGGAGCAGCCGGTGATGATCCAGGTGCTCATGAGCAGCTTCCGTTCACGGGGTCAGGCCTCCGGGATGTCGCGGCCGAAGTCCTCGAGCGTGATGGCCTCGGGCTCGGGTCCGCCGCGCTGGTCGGTGTCCAGGGCGTCGATGGCGTTCAGCTCGTCGCCGGTGAGCTGGAAGTCGAAGACGTCGAAGTTCTCGGTGATGCGCTGCGCCTTGGTCGACTTCGGGATCACCGAGCGGCCCTGCTGGATGTGCCAGCGCAGCATCACCTGCGCCGGGCTCTTGTCATGGGCCTGGGCGATGCCGACGATGGTCTCGTCCTCCAGGGTGCTGGTGTGCTGACCGTCGCGGTAGTGGGTGATGCCGCCGATCGGGGACCAGGCCTGGGTCAGGATGCCGTGTTCGGCGCCGAAGGCCTGGACCTCACGCTGCTGGAAGTAGGGGTGGACCTCGATCTGGTTGACCGCGGGCACCACGCTCGTCTCGTCCAGCAGGCGGGTCAGGTGCTCGACCATGAAGTTGGAGACACCTATGGCGCGGACCTTTCCGTCGGCCAGCAGCTGCTCGAGCGCCTTGTAGGCGGCCAGGGTCTTGTCGAACTCACCGGGCAGCGCCTGGTGCAGGATCAGCAGGTCGATCTGGTCGACGCCGAGCTTGCCGGCGCTCTTGTCGAAGGCGTGCAGCGTCTGGTCATAGCCGTAGTCGCTGATCCAGATCTTGGTCTCCAGGAACACCTCGCCCCGGTCCAGGGTGGACGCCTTGATGGCGTCGCCGACGCCGCGTTCGTTGCCGTAGGCGGCGGCCGTGTCGACGTGCCGGTAGCCCGTGTCCAGGGCAGCCGCGACCGCGTCCCGGGTCTCATCAGGCGGGGTCTGGAACACCCCGAGGCCGATGGTCGGCAGCTGAACGCCGTTGTTCACCGTGAGGTCGGGGACGGTGCTCGTGCTCATCGTGTCTCTCCTGTGCTGGGTTCGGTGTTCAGGTCGGTGCGGCGGGTGTCGGCTGGGTTCGGAGTCTGGATGGATTCCGGTGGCTTCATCGCGTCCTTTGTTCGTCTCGAGCAGCGCCGTGGGCCGGCTACCCATCCCAGTCAACCGGCCGACGCGCGGGCGCGGCAGTGACGGCGTTTCCAGGTACTGGCAGTGCACCCTTCGCACATACCGCATAGGCGCAACGAGCCGTAGCGTCGACGGGGTGGACAACCGCAGCGAGGTACGCGACTTCCTCACGACGCGCCGTGCCCGGCTCACCCCCGAGCAGGCCGGCCTCCCGTCCTTCGGGTCCACCCGCCGGGTCAAGGGGCTGCGCCGCGAAGAGGTCGCCACCCTGGCCGGGGTCAGCGTCGACTACTACAACCGCATGGAACGCGGCAGTCTGAACGGCGTCTCCGACCAGGTGCTCGAGGCAGTCTCCGCCGCCCTGCAGCTCGACGACGCCGAACGCGCCCACCTGATCGACCTCGCCCACTCCAACACCGCCCGGCGGGTCCGCAAGACCGCCCCTCACACCCGCGTCCGATCAGGCCTGCAACTGCTCCTGGACGGGATGACCGACCTGCCCGCCTACGTGCGCAACGGCTGGTACGACATCCTTGCCGTCAACGCCCTGGGCGCCGCGCTGCTACCCGACCTGGCCCCGGACGGCACCGCCATCCGCAACATGGCCCGTTATCTGTTCCTGGACGCGCAAGCTCAAGACTTCTACGCCGACTGGGAGACCGTCGCCCGCGACTGCGTCGCCGCCCTGCGCATCGAAGCCGGCCGCGACCCCTACAACCGACGGCTCACCGACCTCGTCGGCGAACTCACCACCCGCAGCGAACCGTTCCGCACCTGGTGGGCAACCCACAACGTCCGCCTGCACAACAGCGCCACCAAACTCCTACGCCACCCCGTCGTCGGCGACGTCGAAGTCACCGGCCAAGCCCTCACTGTCCCGGCAGACCCGGGACTGACGATCATCGCCTACACCGTCGAGCCCGCCAGCACCTCCAGCGAGGCGCTGCGCGTGCTCGCGAGCTGGGCCGCGACGAGCAGGGCCGTAACCCCTACCGAATACAGCGCTTGATCGGCCCATCGATCGACGACGATGAGGCGGGCGCACCGTTTGTCAGAAGGCACAGCCGGGCAGCACATCAACGAGCCCGCCCCGCCGAGAGCCGCTGGCTCGAGCTGCTCGGATCGGCGTCTGACGTCGCTCAGTCGTGAGCGGTGTCGCCAGCAAGGCTGTCGCGTTCGCCGACGACCATCAGATCCCGATCTATCTCCTGGCTCTTGCCCTGGGTGTCGTTGTCGGCACCATCGCACCCGCCAGCAGCCACGGGTTCGAGCAGGCGATCGAACCGGTCCTGGCGCTGCTGCTGTTCGCGACCTTTCAACAGGTCCCGTTCACCGCGCTCGCACACGCGTTCCGTGACCGCAGGTTCTTGACCGTGTTGTTGCTGGTGAACTTCGTCGTGGTTCCCGTCGTCGTCTTCGGACTGACCAGGTTCGTGGCCGGCGACAAGGCGGTGCTCATAGCTGTGCTGTTGGTGCTGCTGACGCCCTGCATCGACTACGTCATCGTGTTCTGTGGCCTGGCCGGCGGTGCATCCACGAAGCTGCTGGCCGCCTCGCCGATCCTGATGCTGGGCCAGTTGCTGCTGCTCCCGCTGTACTTGATCATGTTCGTCGGACGCGACCTCGCCGACGTCTTCGACCCCGGCCCCTTCGTTCACGCGTTCGTGGTGCTGATCGTTGTCCCGCTACTGCTCGCCCTGCTCACCGAGATGCTCGCCGCTCGCCACCATGTCGGGATGCTCGTCACGTCGGCCTTGACAGGGTTGATGGTGGCGCTGCTGGCCGCGACCTTGTTCGTCGTTGTCGCCTCGCAAGTACCTGCAGTCCGTGGCAACCTGCGCGCGGTCGCCGAGGTCGTGCCGATCTTCGCGGCGTTCGCCGCGGTGATGGCCGCAGTCGGCTGGGTCGCCACCAGATGCTTGCGGCTCGACCCTGCCGACGGGCGCGCGGTGATGTTCAGCGGCACCACCCGCAACAGCCTGGTGGTCCTGCCGCTCGCCCTGGCGCTGCCGGCCGCCTACGACATCGCACCGGCAGTCGTGGTTACGCAAACCCTCGTCGAACTGATCGTCATGCTCGTCTACGTCCGGCTCGTGCCGCGCCTCGTGCGCTCGAAGCCCGAACACTTCTGATGCACGAGACGAACGTGATCAACCCGCAGATCCGTCGTCAGGACGATGCAGCCTCGAGGAAGCGGGGCCTTCTTCCTGGAGCGGGTGACGGGAATCGAACCCGCACTGTCAGCTTGGGAAGCTGATGTTCTGCCATTGAACTACACCCGCGAACGTCAACGACCCTACCCGAGCCCCGGTGTCGTCGGCCCGGCGAGCGTCGGCCCCACCGGCTCCGCCGGGGACGGCACGGCCGCGCCCAGGCGCACGATCGCGACCAGTCGTGGCACGTCAGCGGTGCCGCCGGCGGCCGCGATTCGTCAGGTGTCGGCGCGGACGAACAGCGAGGCCTGACGCATGGCGTCGACGACGCGTGGGCCGGCGTTCTCGAAGACCAGCATCCCGCCCAGCGCCGCCACCGCGTGGCGCGCGTCGACGAGCGCTTCGATGATGGCCGGGTCGTCGATCCGGGCCTGGGCGAGGTCGACGCGGAGATAGCGTCGCCCGCCGGCGATGTGGGTGCGCAGCACACTGGTGAGCAGCCCGGCGCCGGCCGGCACCAACGTGCCGGTCACCCGCAGGCTGGCCCGCAGCGTGTCCGCGTTCAGGGTGGCAACTTCGAGGCCGACGAACGGGGCGGGATCCCCGGACGGGTTCGTCCGCGAGGCAAGCTGGGCCATGACTCCCCCTTCCGCTGCGTTCCGTCCGGCCGCGGTCGCCGCGGGACGGACCAGGCATACCCGTGCCTCACGGTGACCAAACGGACCTAGGTCCCGGCGTCGATCATGAATTGGGTGCGACAAACCGGTTTGAGGCCCGGTGCGTCACGGGTAATTTGCGCGAGCGGGAATGGCTGCGGGGCCTAGTAGTACCGAGGTTTCGATGTCTTCCTCCCCCCTCCTCCGGGCCTGGCGCCGCGCAGCGACCGCCCTGATCACCGGCTCCCTCGTCGTCGGTTCGATCACGCTCGCCGGCCCGGCGACCGCCTCGACCCCCGCTCCGCGCACACCCTCCGGGCTGCCGAGCGCCATCGAGCCGATGGCGGCTTACGTCCCACAGGTGTCGTGCGACCCCCGGATCGGCCCCGGCACCCGCAAGCTCGCCAACTACCTGGCCAACACCTACCGGGCCAGCACCCGGACGACGTGGATGTCGTTCTACCCCTGCGGCACCGACGGGACGCCGAGCGAGCACTCCGACGGCCGCGCCATCGACTGGATGGTCAACGTGCGCGACCCCAAGCAGCGCGCAGCGGCCAACGCCACGATCGCCTGGCTGCTGGCCACCGACTCGCACGGCAACCGTTACGCCATGGCCCGACGCCTAGGCGTCATGTACCTCATCTGGAACAACCGGATCTGGGGTTCGTGGGGCGGCGGCTGGTCGAACTACAACGGCTGCCTGGCGAAGTCGATGCAGAAGGCCGCGTACGCCAACGCCTGCCACCGCACGCACATCCACATCTCGCTGGGGTGGGCCGGCGCGCAGGGCCGCACGTCGTTCTGGACGAAGAAGGTCGCCGCACAGGACTTCGGGCCGTGCCGTGCCCGCGACCTCAACTGGGGGCCGCGCTACTACGGCCCGCGGTCGACACCGTGCCCGCAGTATGCGAAGGCCCGCGCGCCCAAGGGTGCGACGTCGACGAAGAAGGCGTTGGTGACGTGGTCCGGTGCCTGGCTGGGACGCTCGTCCTCGGGTCCTGCGGTCGTCGCCGTCCGCCGTGCGTTGCACCTGTCGAGCTCGTCGTCCTACGGGTCGAGCGCCGTGGCCGCGGTGGAGCGCCTGCAGCGGGCGCACCACCTGCCGGTGACCGGAGCCATGAACCAGAACACCTGGCGGGCGTTGCTGACCGCCACCCGCTGACGGGCGGACCGCCTGACCGGGTCGGCCGGTCGGTCAGGCGGGCTCGGCCTGGGCCCGGGCGAGAATGCGCCGGCCGATGTCGGTGAGTGCGGCGAGCTGCGCGGGGGTGAGCACGTCGATGACGGTCTCGCGCACCGTCGTGACGTGAGCGGGCGCGGCGGCGGCGAGCACCGCGAAGCCCTCGTCGGTGAGGGTGGCGTTCTGGCCGCGCCGGTCGGTCTCGCAGTTCGTCCGCTCGACCCAACCGCGGTCCTCGAGGCGCGCGATCGCGTGCGACAGTCGGCTCCGCGAGGACAACGTGATGTCCGCCAGCTCGCTCATGCGCATCGTGCGTTCGGGCGACTCGGACAGCCGGACGAGCACCTCGAAATAGGCGTGCGGCATGTCGGAATCGCGCTGCAACTGGCGATCCAGCGCATCCGCCACGATCTTCGTGGACTCGATGTAGGCGCGCCACGCTTCCTGCTCGTCAGGCGTCAGCCAGGGCTCCTCGGGCACACAGGAATCCTACGGCACCGCTCAATTGTTGAATACTCAACTGAGTCGGCTATGCTGAGTGGGCCGTCCTCGAGGAGACCAGCCGTGCCGATCCACCGCCTCAACCACGCCGTTCTCTACGTCCGCGACGTCGCGGCGAGTGCGGCCTTCTACCGTGACGTCCTCGGCTTCATCGTGGACGTCGACATCCCGGGTCGGGCGGCCTTCTTGCGCGCCGAGTCCTCGCAGAACGACCACGACCTCGGCCTGTTCCAGCTCGGCGCCGCCGCCGGCGGTTCACAGGCCGGTCGCAGCACCGTCGGGCTCTACCACCTGGCGTGGGAGGTCGACACGTTGCGCGACCTCGAGCGGCTCGCCGAACGCCTGGGAGCGGCCGACGCGCTCGTCGGCGCGTCCGACCACAGCACCACGAAGTCCCTCTACGGCCACGACCCGGACGGGTTGGAGTTCGAGATCGCCTGGGTCGTGCCTGCCGACCGTCTCGACGACGAGACGCTGGCCGGCCGCGAGCACATCCGGCCCCTCGACCTGGCCCGCGAGATCGGACGGTACGGCGCCGAAACGCCCGGTGGCATCGGCATCAGCAGGTCCGCGACGTCGGTCGCCTGACCCGGGCGTACGGCCCACAGTGCCCACGATGCCCACAAAGCCCACAGCGGATGCCTCGGATCGGCACAGTTAGCGGCCGACGACAGCCCGGGTAACCCTTCGGCAATCGCCGCGGGCACCGCGGCACGAAGGAGGGTCCGCCATGTTGGGTTTCATCGTCACGCTGGTCATCGTCGGTCTGATCGCGGGTGCCATCGCGCGTCTCATCGTCCCGGGCAAGGACCACCTCGGCTTCGGCGGCACCGTGCTGCTGGGCATCGTCGGCTCCTTCATCGGCGGTTTCCTCGGCTACGTGATCTTCGGCAAGGACAACGCCGAGGGCTACTTCCAGCCGTCCGGGCTGATCGGCTCGATCATCGGCGGCGTCATCGCCCTGCTCATCTACCGCAAGGTCAGCGGACGCCGATCGGTGCGCGCCTGATCCGCGAACCGGTGGCCCCGGGGCCCTTCGTCTGCGCGGGCAATAAGGCCACCCGACCGGCTCACTAGAGTGGACCGCGAACCCGTCGCTCCCACTGGAAGGTCAGCCCCGTGCCCGACGCGCCCGTCCGAGTCCTGCTCCTCGAACAGATCCACCCCGACGCCGTCGAGATCCTGTCCTCGGCCGGTTTCGAGGTGGACAGTCTCGACGGTGCGCTGGACGAGGATGAGCTCGTCCAGCGCATCGCAGGCGTATCGCTGCTCGGCATCCGATCCAAGACCCACGTCACGGAGCGGGTGCTCGCGGCCGCCGACAAGCTGATCGCCATCGGCGCCTTCTGCATCGGCACCAACCAGATCGAGCTCACCGCCGCGGCCGAGCGCGGCGTGACGGTCTTCAACGCACCGTTCTCCAACACCCGCTCCGTGGTCGAGATGGCCATCTCCGAGATCATCTCGCTGACCCGGCGGCTGACCGAGAAGAACGCACTGATGCACGAAGGCGTCTGGGACAAGTCAGCAACCGGTGCTCACGAAGTTCGCGGGCGCACGCTCGGCATCGTCGGCTACGGCAACATCGGCACGCAGCTGTCGGTGCTGGCCGAGAACCTCGGCATGCACGTGCTGTTCTTCGACACCGCCGACCGGCTCGCTCTCGGCAACGCCAAGCGATGCCTGTCCATGAAGGAGCTGCTCGGCGAATCCGACGTCGTCACCCTGCACGTCGACGGGCGTCCGTCCAACGAGAACTTCTTCGGCGAGGACGACTTCGCCGCCATGCGGCAGGGCTCGCTGTTCCTGAACCTGTCGCGCGGCTTCGTCGTCGACTACGCCGCGCTGCGCGCGCACATCGAGTCCGGCCACATCGCCGGTGCGGCCGTCGACGTGTTCCCGGTCGAACCGAAGCGGCGCGGCGACGAGTTCGTCTCCGAGCTGCGTGGCCTGGGCAATGTCATCCTCACGCCGCACATCGGCGGTTCCACCGAAGAGGCGCAGCAGGACATCGGCCGCTTCGTCGCGGGCAAGCTGCGTGACTACGTCCGCGACGGCTCGACGGCCATGAGCGTCAACGTGCCGGGGCTCTCGCTGCCGCGCGCCGGGGGCACCCTGCGGCTGATCCTGTTGCACCGCAACGTGCCCGGCGTGCTCGCGCGGGTCAACGGGTTGCTGGCCGACAACGGCGTGAACGTCGAGGCCCAACTGCTCGGCACGCGCGGCGACGTCGGTTACGTGGTGACCGACTCGGCCAGTGGCACCACACAGGCCATCGTCGACCGGATCCGGGCCTTACCCGAGACGATCAACCTGCGCGTCATCTTCTAGCGGTCGCCCGACCCGTCTTCGCCCCTGGGGCACCCTGCGTGATGCGTCCGCGCGACCGCTACACGGGAAGTAGCGCTCGCCGATCGATCACGTCTTCCTGTCTTGTTGCCGCTGAGCCCCGGATTTCCGGCAAGTCGGCGGGAAAACGTGGTCGTTCCGCGCCGCTCGCCCTCCTGCGTGCGCCCGACAGCGGGTCGCCCCGCCGCGGGTAGGTGTGACACGTCATCTTGCATCAGTTACTGGTGGGTAATACCCTCTATGTTACTGACGAGTAACCCGCAAGGAGATTCGGCGATGGGCCACTTCAAGAGCAACGTCCGCGATATCGAGTTCAACCTGTTCGAGGTGTTCGGCACCGACAAGACCCTGCAAAGCGCCCCGTTCGACGAGGTCGACGAGGACACCGCCCGCGGCATCATCGCCGAGGTCGCCAAGCTGGCCGAGGGTCCGCTGGCCGCGTCGTTCGTCGACGCCGACCGCAACCCGCCCGTGTTCGACCCGGACACCTACTCGGTCACCGTCCCCGAGTCGTTCAAGAAATCCTACAAGGCGCTGCAGGACAGTGAGTGGTGGCGGCTCGAGACGCTGCCGGAGCTCGGCGGTCAGCAGGTGCCGCGCACCGTCGTGTGGGCGGTGGCCGAGCAGGTGCTGGGGGCCAACCCGGCCCTGCACATGTACATGGCCGGCGCGCCGTTCGCCGGGATCCTGCACGCGAACGGCAACGACGAGCAGAAGAAGATGGCCCAGCTCATGGTCGACCGCGGCTGGGGCGCCACCATGGTGCTGACCGAGCCCGACGCCGGGTCCGATGTCGGTGCCGGCAAGACGAAGGCGATCGAGCAGACCGACGGCTCGTGGCACATCGAGGGCGTCAAGCGCTTCATCACCTCGGCCGAGCAGGACATGACCGAGAACATCGTCCACCTGGTGCTCGCCCGCCCCGAGGGCGCGCAGGCCGGCACCAAGGGGCTGTCGCTGTTCGTCGTCCCGAAGTACCACTTCGACGTCGAGACCGGCGAGCTCGGCGAGCGCAACGGTGCTTTCGTGACCAACGTCGAGCACAAGATGGGCCTCAAGGCGTCGACGACGTGCGAGCTGCGCTTCGGCGAGATCGACAACGTCCCGGCCAAGGGCTGGCTCGTCGGCGACGTCCACCGCGGGATCGCCCAGATGTTCCAGGTGATCGAGCACGCCCGGATGATGGTCGGCACGAAGGCCATCGCCACGCTGTCGACGGGTTACCTGAACGCGCTCGACTACGCCAGGACCCGCGTGCAGTCGGCCGATCTCACCAAGGCGGCGGACAAGACCGCGCCGCGCGTGACGATCATCAACCATCCCGACGTCCGCCGCAGCCTGATGATGAACAAGGCCTACGCCGAGGGTCTGCGCGCGCTCGTGTACTACACGGCCTCGGCGCAGGACCGCATCATCGTCGGCGAGCACAACGGCACCGACACCTCGGCCGACGAGGCCATCAACGACCTGTTGCTGCCCATCGTCAAGGGCGTGGGTTCCGAGCGTTCCTACGACCAGCTCGCGCAGGCGTTGCAGACCTTCGGTGGTTCCGGGTACCTGCAGGACTACCCGCTCGAGCAGTACATCCGCGACGCCAAGATCGACACGCTCTACGAGGGCACCACGGCGATCCAGGCCCAGGACTTCTTCTTCCGCAAGATCGTGAAGAACCAGGGCGCGGCGCTGGGCACGGTGTCGAACGAGATCACCACGTTCCTCGAGTCGATCGCCGACGAGGGTCGGCTCAAGGAAGAGGCCGCCGCACTGCAGAAGGCGCTCGAGGACTTCGGCGGCATCGTCGGTGCGATGTTCAACCAGCTGATGAGCGGCCAGGAGGACGTGAGCAACGTCTACAAGGTCGGTCTGAACGCCACCCGTGCGCTGCTGTCGGCGGGTGACCTCATGGTCGGGTACCTGCTGCTGCGCCAGGCCGCGGTGGCGCTCGTCAAGCTCGACGCTAACGGGCTCTCCACCGCCGACCGCGCGTTCTACGCGGGCAAGCCGGCCGTCGCGCGCTTCTTCGCGACCACGGTGCTGCCCGAGCTCGCCGCTCGCCGTCAGGTGGCCGAGGGCATGGACAACGCACTCATGGACGTGGCCGAGAACTCCTTCTGACCGTTCCGTCCGACCGCGGGAGTGTTGCGTGCCGATCCGGCACACGACACTCCCGTCGTCGTGTCGGGCGTTGTCGTGTCGGGCGTCGTCGGGTCAGGCGATGGCGAGCACGTCGAGCTCGGCCGTGCCCAGACCGCATCGTTCACGCACGTCGGGCTCGTCGAGGGCGCCGCACCGCAGCCCGCGGAGCAGGAACCGCGCCGAAGACCTGGTCGAGGCGGGGACGCGGACGGTCGACGTCGCGCCGGAGGGGGCCACCGCGCGGGCCGCGGCATCGAGACCGTCGGCGTAGAAGGCGAACGTGGCCGCGAAGCGTGACGGCAACTGGGCGGGGTGCACGTCGCGGCCCTGCGGGAACCCGGCCTCGAGCGCGTGGCGGACCAGGGCGAGGTGTGCCGACCACGCCGCGTGCACCTGGGTCCGCGGCCCCGCAGGAACCATCCCGGCCGTCCCGTCGCTGACCGGGACGCCCGTGCCCGCCGTCGCCAGCACCAGCACGGCCCTTGCGTGGTCGGCGACCGACCCGTCCGTCGGCCCGCCGCCGGCCGCGGCGGTGAAGCCGGCCGGGTCGAGGGTCAGGCCTACGCACCGCCCTGCGCCCGAGTGCAGCATCCGGGCGAGCAACGCGGTGCCGTCGGCTCCGACCACGGCCTGCGGCGAGTCGAGCTGGAGCTCGAAGGGCACGCGGGCGATCGCGAGCTCCGACTCGAACGCCGCGCAGAGCTCGACCATCGCCTCGACCTGGGCCACCGACGTCACGGCGGGCACCGTGACGCGGAAGCCGGCGGGCAGGCCGCCGAAGGCGAAGAGCTGCTCCAGGAACAGCTCGAGGGTGCAGACGGCCCGGTGTGGCGTCGCCGCCTCGAGCGACTTGATGCGCAGCCCGACGAACGGCGTCTGCGCCCCCCGGCCGAGTGCGGTGCCGGCGGCCCGCGCCGCGGCGTCCTCGTCGGCGTCGGAACGCAGGCCGTAACCGTCGGCGAAGTCGATGCGCAGGTCCTCGATGGGTTCGTCGGCGAGCTTGTCGCGCACCCTCGCCTCGAGCGCCTCGTCGACGCCGGGCATCGGCCCGTGTTCGTCCAGAGCGGCCAGGGCCCCGGACCGCCACTCGGCCACCGTGTGCCCGGCGAAGCGGTCGGCCGGGACGTGCACGGTGTGCACGGGTTGACGACGCAGCCGGGTGGCCGGGTACAGCCGCGCCCGGCGGCCGTCGTCGTCGGCGAGCAGGGCGTCCAGACGGTCGTGCAGCGACGGGTCGAGCATCAGCTGACGTCGGCCACGGTACGGCCGGGCGACCCGCGGCCCGCGGTCGGCGCGGGCGGTGGCGGGTCGATCGTCGAAGTGGGGTCGGTCATCGGGAGCGGTGTACCCAACAGCGCCCGCGCCGGACCGCTCGGCGGCACGTCGCCGCGGCGGCGGGATCCGTCACGCAGCCGCGCGCCGGGTCGCGGTCGGTCGTGGTTACAGTCAGGGCCATGAGCGCCCCGTTGTGGATCACGCTGCAGGGCGCCGACAACGTCCGCGATGTCGGCGGCCTGCCGACGGTCGACGGCGGCACCGTACGTCCCGGTCGATTGATCCGCGCGGACAGCCTGCAGACCCTCACCGACTCCGACGTCCACCTGCTCGTCGACGTCGTCGGGGTACGCGCGGTGGCCGACCTGCGCAGCGACGTGGAGGTCGACAACGAGGGCCCCGGGCCGCTGACGCGCGAGCCCCGGGTCGAGATCGCGCACCTGTCGTTGCTGCCGGACGCCGGAACCGCGACCGACGCGGCCGCCGCGGAGGACGGCGTCGACGCGCCGGTGATCCTGCCGTGGCAGGGCCGCGACGAGACGCTGACCGACGACGAACGCCGACGCGGCGCGTCGGCGGTGTACCTGCACTACCTCGCCGAGCGGGCCGACTCCATCGTGGCGGCGCTACGGCTCGTCGCCTACACCGACGGCGCGACCGTCGTGCACTGCGCTGCCGGCAAGGACCGCACCGGCACCGTCGTGGCACTGGCCCTGGACCAGATCGGTGTCGAGCGCGCGGCCATCGCCGCCGACTACGCGCTCAGCGCCGAACGGGTGCCGCAGATCTTCGCCCGCCTGGCCCAGCGACGCACCTACGCCGACGACATCAGGCCGAAGGCCGACGACGTCGACCGGCACAAGCCGAAGGCAGAGACCATGGTGGTGCTGCTCGCTGCCGTCGACGAGACCCACGGCGGTACGCAGGCCTGGCTGCGCGCGCAGGGGTGGACCGACGAGGACGACGCCGCCCTGCGCGCGGCATTGCTGGGCTGACCCGACCCCCTCGGGCCGACGATCAGGCCGCTGCCTCCACGTACGCCAGCCGCTGCAGCACAAGCAGCAGCGCATCGTGGCGCCGTTCGTCGGGATCCCGGGCAACGTAGGTGCCGGACTCCATGGCCAGCGCGTCGGCGACGAGCAGCTCGGCCTCGGCGCGAAACAGGGCGCGCATCAACGGGCCGCCCGCGTCGAGCACGACCTCGACGTCGGGGGAGCGGCCGCCGCGACGGGTCAGGTCGACCCGGCCCAGCTCGCGGCGCAGGGATTCGGGCAGCTCGCGTAGCACCAGGTTCGTCATGCCCTGCACGCTAGGACGACCCACCGACAGAACGGCGCGGACCGAGGTCCGCACCGTCAGTCGGGAAGCGGGCGGGCTGACCGCAGCCCGTGCAGGCGGATCATCGCCTGGTGCATCTCGTCGTCGGTGAGCGGCCGCCCCGGCAGCGGCGGGCCGTCCGGGCGCAGCGCCGACAGCAGCGTCGGCACGTAACGGCGCCACAGGTCCGGCGCCTCGTCGCCGCCGAGGTCGGCGACCAAGCAGAGCATCGAGATGACGGCGCCGAGGTCGCTGGCCGCGGCGTCGAGGCGGACGACGCCGGCCCGCCGGGCACGGTCCAGCAGGCGCTCGACCCGACCGAGCAGTCGTTCCTGGACGGCGTCGGACTTGGCCTCGTGGACGCCCATGAGGACCTCACGCAACCCACGGTCGGCGGTCTGCACCTCGAGCACCGCCTCGAGGAAACCGACGAGGCCGGCCCACGGGTCGTCGTTGTCGAGCGCACGGTCGGCCGCGGAGACGACGCCGTCGACCGCCTCGTGCATGATCGCCTCGGCGAGCGCGAACTTGTTGCCGAAGTGCCGGTAGGCGGTGCCGATCCCGACGCCGGCCTGACGCGCGATGTCGTCGAGGCTGGCGTCGAGGCCGCGCTTGGCGAAGACCTCCCGTCCGGCGGCGATGAGCAGGACGCGGTTGCGTGCCGCGTCCTTGCGCATCGGCCGGACCGCGTCGTCCTCGGGTGACTGCGGTCGTTCGGTGGTGGTCATGGCGACGCCGCTCAGACGACCGCCGGCGTGTCGGGCGACTGGGCGATGCCGGACCGCAGCACCAACGCCGAGACGATCGCGCCGAAGACGAACACGCCGACGCCGATCCAGAACGCCACGGTGTAGCTGTGCAGCTGCGCGTTGGCCTGGGTCAGCGCGTACTGCGGGCTGCCCGGCTTGGCACCGTGCAGGTGAGACGCGACGTAGCTGGCCACGGTGGTGCCGGCGATGGTGTTGAACAGCGAGGTGCCGACCGAACCGCCGACCTGCTGGGCCACGTTGACCGAGGCCGAGGCGACGCCGGAGTCCTCGTCCTCCACACCGAGCACCGCCAGGTTGAAGCCGGGCGCGAAGATCAGCCCGAGCCCGGCGCCCATGATGATCGTCGCCGGCAGGATGACCGAGACGTAGTTGCCCTCGAGGCTGATGTGCGTCAGCAGGAACAGGCCGATCGCGGCCAGCACCATGCCCAGCGGGATCATGATCCGCGAGCTGATGCGGGTGACCAGGACCGCGCTGCCGAGCGACGCGACGACCACGATCGTGCCCGTCATGGGCAGGAACGCGACGCCGGACTTGACGGCGGAGTAGCCGCGGATGCCCTGCAGGTAGTAGGTCAGGAACAGGAAGACGGCGAAGATGCCGATGCCCGACAGGAACATCGCGATGAACGCGCCACCACGGTTGCGGTCGGCGATCACGCGCAGCGGGAGGATCGGGTGCTCCGCGCGCTGCTCGATGAACACGAACGCGATCAGCAGCACGGCACCGATGGCCAGGCACGCGATGGTGAGCGGGGCGGACCAGCTGTGCTGGTCGGCGTTCGAGAAGCCGTAGACGACCGCGAACAGGCCCAGGGTGATGCTGAACGTGCCGGGCAGGTCCTGGCCCTGGCGCTCCTTGGAGCGCTCGAAGCGCGGCAGCAGCAGCAGGGCGCCGACGAAGGCGACCGCGGCGAAGGCCAGGTTGACGTACAGCGTCCAGCGCCAGCTGGCGTACTCGGTGAGCACGCCGCCGAGCAGCAGGCCGATGGAGGCACCGGCGCCGGCGATGCCACCGAAGATGCCGAAGGCCTTGCCGCGTTCCTTCGGGTCCCGGAACGTGGTGGTCAGCAGGGCCAGCACCGCAGGCGCCAGGACCGCGCCGAACGCGCCCTGGACGGCCCGGGCCGTCACCAGCATGCCGAAGTTCTGCGCGGCACCGCCGACCGCCGAGGCGACGGCGAAGCCGACCAGGCCGACGAGCAGGGCCCACTTGCGGCCGAAGAAGTCGCTCAACCGTCCGCCGATGAGCAGCAGGCTGCCGAAGGCGAGCGCGTAGCCGGTGACGACCCACTGCCGGTCGGCGTTGTTGAAGCCGAGCGAGCTCTGGGCGGTGGGCAGCGCGATGTTCACGATGGTCGCGTCGAGCACGACCATCAGCTGCGCGAGCCCGAGGATGGCGAGGATGAACCAGCGCCGGTCGTGGGTGCGATCGTTCTCGGGTGGTGCATTCTTCGACAGGTTCGGCGCAGACTCCTGCGTGCTGTCGGCCTGGGTGGCGTCGAGAGCCATGGGTGAACTCCTGGAGCGTGGGGACGAATAGCGGAGAGGTTTCCTCCGTTTCCGCAGACGACTATACCCACGATCCGGAGGTTGTCACTCCGTTTATCTGCGACACCGGCCACACAGGCAGGCCGACGGGATCAACCGGACCCGGTCGCGGACTCGATCGCCGCCTTGATGGCCTGGGTGGGCGTGTTCTCGAAGGACGGGTCGCCGTCGCCGTACAGGGCGATGACGTGCCGCAGGACGGGGAAGGACGCGCCGCCGCTGGACTGGGTGTAGACCGGCTCGATGTAGAGGATCCGGTCCGCCACCGGGATGGCCTGCAGCGACCCGAGCACCACCGAGGAGTTGCCGCCGCGTTGCAGGGTGAGGGCCTCGGTGATCGTCGTGTCCGACTCGATGTCGTTCTGCACCTGCGACGGCGACTCGCCCCCGGCCCCGGACGGGAACTGCAGCACGGTGAACTTCCCGTAGTTCGGCCCGGGTTCGGAGTCGACGTGGATGAACGCCGCGAGCTCGTGGCCGTTCAGCGTCACCATCGGTGTCGACAGTGAGTACTGCTGGTCGCCGTAGCCGTCGGCCGAGACCGACGCGTACTTGGACGGCAGCGGTGGGCTCGAGCCGGCGCTCGTCGAGCCGTTGAAGGTGCTGGTGGCCGCGACCGTGGGGTCGGTGGGCACCGTCCAGAAGTCGTTGCCGCTGTAGAAGTTCGACGGCTGGCTGACGTGGTACTTCGCCAGCAGGCTGCGCTGCACGTTGAACAGGTCGGTCGGGTAGCGCATCTGCGTCAGCAGCGCGGACGAGATGTCGGACTGCGGCTTGACCAGCCCGGGGAACACCGACTCCCACGCCTTGAGCAGCGGGTCGCGCTGGGTCTTCTGGTTCCACTCGTACAGGCTCACGCGTCCCGTGTAGGCGTCCACGACGGCCTTCACCGAGTTGTGCATGTAGTTGACGGTGGTGCCCGGTTGGCTGACCGACGCACCGTTCGCGGTCAGCGTCGTCTTGCTCGCCGCGTGCAGGTTCACCGACTGTGCGTACGGGTAGTTCGCGCTGGTCGTGTAGCCGTCGACGATCCACTTGATCCGGCCGTCGACGACCGCGGGGTAGACGTCGCCGTCGAGGGTGAGCCACGGCGCGACCTTGGCCACGCGGGTGCGTGGGTTACGCACCTCCAGCAGCTGCGAGGCGCTGTTGAGCTCGGAGCTGAACAGGATGTTGGGATCGTGGAACTTCACCGCGAACAGCAGGCGGCGCAGGGTCGAGCCGACGTCGACGCCGCCCTTGCCCCGGTACGTCGTGTGCGCCGACGCCGACGAGCCGCTGCCGCCGGGGTGGTCGAACTCGAGGGTGCGGGGGCTGCCGGACGGCTGGCCCACGATGGCGTACGACGAGCGGGTGAAGCCCTGGCCGAAGTACACCTGCGGGCGGCTGACCGGGATGTCCTGCGCGGGAGGGATGCCGGCGTTGAGGAACACCGGGCTCTCGGTCTTCGGGTCGACCTTCGTGGTGGGTGCGGCGATGACCCCGTAGCCGTGCGTGTAGACCAGGTGCTTGTTGACCCAGGTCTTGCCGGGGATGCCGGCCGTGCGCAGCTCGCGCACGGCGAGGACGACGTCCTGCGACTTACCGTCGATGCGGTAGTTGCCCGTGTCCAGCGTCGACTTGAAGTTGTAGTACGACTGCAGCTGCTGCTCGACGTTGAACGTGGGTGACAGCTGGTTGGGGTCGGTGACCGAGGGCTGCGAGTTCTTCGCGGCCAGCGTGGCCAACGAGGAGCTGCTCGCCGGGTTCGTGGTCTTGTAGGTGACGGTCTTGACGTCGTTGTCGAGACCGAAGGCGGCACGGGTGGCCTTCTGGTTGTGCGCGATCTCGCCGAGGTCGACCTTGGACGCGCTCGGCGCTTCGCGGAAGTGGTAGACGAGACCCGGCCAGCTCGACCCGACGAGCATGACGGCGACGGCGACCAGCACGACGGCGCCGGCGAACCCGCGAACCCGGCCGAGCATCCGACGGCGTCCACCGCGTGCGGCGAAGACGGCGTTGGCCGCGAACGCCACGGCACCGAGCAGGGCCAGGACGGTCAGCACGTACGCGGCGGGCAGGGCGGCGGTCCGGTCGGTGTAGGACGCGCCGGTCACCGGGCCGCGTGACGACGTCGTCAGCGCGTACCTCGACAGCCAGTAGTTGGCGGCCTTGAGCACCAGGTAGGCCGCGGCGAGCGCGGACACGAGCGCCACGAACCCGCTCGACACCTTCTGGCTGCCGCGCCGGATGCGCCAGGAGCCGTAGACGTAACCGCCCACGATCGCGATCCCGAGCGACCAGGTGACCGTCTGCAGCAGCAACGTCACCACCATCTGGTGGAACGGGAGGATCTCGACGAAGAACGACACGTCCTTGTGGAACAACGGGTCGCTGGTGTGGAACGGCGTGGCGTTCAGCCACAACTGGTAGGTCTGCCAACCGGCCGCGGCTCGTGAACCGAGTTTGACGGCGGCGACGACCGCGACCAGCACGACGATGGCGCGGCCGAGCTTGGACTCGTAGCGCCGGAACGTCCACCGGATCGTGTCGTCCTCGGGCGACAGGTACAGCGGCCGGATGCGGCGCAGGGCGACCGTCGTCGCACCGGTGACGAGTGCGGCGATGACGGCGAAGACCGCGAACAGCCCGATGCGGGTCCAGATGACCGTCGAGTACACCGAGCCCGCGTGCACCGAGTTGAACCACATCGCGTTGGTCGAGATGGTGACGACCTGCAGCAGCAGCACCGCCAGCACGGCGAGCACCACGACGGCGGCGACCAGCCCGATGCCCGAGCGCTTGAGCACCCGTCCGGACATCACCTTGCCGAGCCTGGCTCGGTTGGCCGCCAGGCTGGCGATGCCTCCCTGGGCCTTGCGGGTGGGGGGTCTGCTCGGATCGAACACGCGTCAGCTCCGCGATCGTGAGTTGGGGCCGCCCGAGTAGGGGCTGCCGGGGTCGTGGCGATGCTCGTAGGCGTCGACGACCGCGTCGGCCTCGCCGTCCAGGATGATCTTGCCGTTCTCCAGCCAGATGACGCGGTCGCAGGTGTCACGGATGATGCCGAGCCCGTGGCTGACGAGGAACACCGTGCCGGCCTGCCCGCGCAGTTCGGCGATGCGCTTCTCGCTGCGCTGGCGGAACTTGGCGTCGCCGGTCGCGAGGGCCTCGTCGATGAGCAGGATGTCCGGCACGCGCGCCGCGGCGATGGCGAAACGCAGCCGGGCGCCCATGCCGGAGGAGTAGGTGTTCATCGGCAGGTGCACGAACTCGCCGATGCCGGCGAACTCGCAGATCGAGTCGTACTCCTCGGCCACCTCGGTCGGCGTCATCCCGATGGCCAGGCAGCCCAGCATGATGTTCTGGTCGCCGGACATCGACGCCATCATGGCGGCGGACACCCCGAGCAACGACGCCTGGCCGCGGGTCCACACGACACCCTGCGAGGGCGCCATGAGCCCGGCGACGGCCCGCAGCAGCGTGGACTTGCCGGAGCCGTTGGGTCCGATGAGGCCGATGGCCTCGCCGCGGTAGGCGGTGAAGCTCACGCCCCGCACGGCGTGCACCGTCCGCTGACCCGGGTTCTGCTGACCCATGAGGACCCGGCGGACGACGGCACCGCCGCCCCCGCCCTTGCGACCGGCCTTGCCGATGATGCGGTAGTTCAGGTGCAGGTCGTCGACGACGACGGTCTCCTCGCGACGCGCAGGCGGCGTGGCCACGCCGTCGTCGGCGGCGCCGGTCTGCGCATCGTCGGTGTCGAGGGCGTCAGACATTGCCGTACTGCTCCTCGCCGCGCCAGAAGTACAGGAAGCTGAAGACCAGCGTGCCGACGGCCCACAGCAGGCCGAGCAGCCAGAGGTGCACGGACGCCGGCTGGCCCGGGAGCAGGGCGTTGCGGGCCAGTTCGAGGTACACGTAACCGGGGTTGTTGCGCAGGATGACGCCCAGGGCGGGATGGCCGCGGGTGAACACCTGCACGCTGTACATCACGCCGGACATGTACATCCACACGCGCGAGATGAACGGCAGCAGTTGCGTCGCGTCCGGTACCTGCGCGCCGATCCGCGCCACGACGAACGCCAGGCCGAGGCAGAACATGGTCTGCAACGCGATGGCCGGCACGAGCAGCACCCACCGCGGCGACGGATACACACCGCTGAGCAGCAGGATCGGCACCAGCACCACGCACGAGGTCAGCAACTGCATCAGGGCGACGAGCGTGGTCGACATCGGCAGGACGGCGCGCGGGAACTGCAGCGCGCGGACCAGACCCAGGTTGCCGGTGACGGCCTTCGCCCCGACGGTCAGCGTCGAGGTGCAGAAGGTGAAGACGAACACGCCGACCGAGAGGAAGGCGATGAAGTTCGGGACCCCTCGGCTGGTGTTCAGCAGCAGGCCGAAGATCAGGTAGTAGACGCCGATGTTGAGCAGCGGGGTGAGCAGCTGCCACGCCTGCCCGAGGAAGCTGCCCTCGTAGCCCGCGGCGCGGGACGCGGAGGTGTAGGCGGCGATGAACCAGCGCCGCTGCCACAACCGCTGCAGGTACTCGACGACGGGCAGCCGGGCGCCGGCGCGCTGCAGGCCGGGCACGGGTGGGGCGAGCGGCGCGTCGAACTCCTGGGCGGACCCGCCGCGTGGCTTGCCGGGGGTGACGTCGATGATCTCGGCGCCGCGCGAGTTCGACGCCGGGGAGGGCAGCTTCGCGGTCACGTTGCCACTCTCGACCTTGACGCAACGGCAAGGTCAAACGACATCCTCAGCGGCGTGTCAGATTAGGAGCGGCAGGACCCGTGTCGCGTGACCACCGTGTGCCGTCAACCGGTGGACACGCCGTACGTCAGCCGGTGGCCGCATCACGGTCCGGCACGACCGGGGAGAGCAGGCCCGGATCGACGCCCCGGGTAGCGTGACACCACCTGGAGGGCTCGCATAGTGGCCGAGTGCGGCGGTCTTGAAAACCGCTTCAGGGTGATCCCCTGACGTGGGTTCGAATCCCACGCCCTCCGCTGGATGGGATTTGCCGCGGGTGACGTTGGCCCCGACAAAGGACCCGACCCCGAAGGACAGCCCATGACTCCCCAGCTCGGACGTATCGGCGTCTGGACCCACGCCGGCAACCTGACCCCGTCGTTCGCCGCGGAGATCGAGCGGCTCGGCTACGGCGCGATCTGGCTCGGTGGCTCGCCGGACGGTGACCTCACGATCGTCGACGAGGCGCTCGCGGCCACCGACCACCTCGTGCTCGCCACCGGCATCGTGAACATCTGGAAGGACGACGCCCGCACGGTCGCCACGTCGCACAAGCGCATCACGGCGGCCTACCCCGACCGGTTCCTGCTCGGTATCGGCGTCGGGCACCCGGAGGCGACGTCGGACTACACCCGTCCCTACGGCGCGCTCGTCGACTATCTCGACGTGCTCGACGGCGAGGGCGTCCCCGAGCAGGAACGGGCGCTGGCCGCGCTGGGGCCCAAGGTGCTTCGGCTGTCGGCCGAGCGCAGCGCGGGTGCGCACCCCTACCTGGTGACGCCGGAGCACACCCGCGAGGCGCGCGACATCCTGGGCGACGGCGTGCTGCTCGCGCCGGAGCAGAAGGTCGTCCTCGAGACCGACCCCGAGAAGGCTCGCGCGATCGGCCGGCCGGCCGTCGACAACCCCTACCTCGGCCTCACCAACTACGTCAGCAACCTGAAGCGGCTCGGCTGGAGCGACGCCGACCTCGCCCGTCCGGGCAGCGACGCGCTCATCGACGCGCTGGTCGGCCACGGCGACGCTCGCACCGCGGCGGCACGGGTGCAGCAGCACCTGGACTCCGGCGCGGACCACGTGCCGATCCAGCTGCTGAGCGCTCCGGGCGTCTCCGCAACCGAGGCGCTGCCGCAGTTCGCCGCGCTCGCCGAGGCGCTGCTCGGCTGAGCCGTCACTGGTAGGTGATGATGTCCGGCCGGGGATGCAGGGCCATGACCTCGCCGGGCGTCATCAGCCTCGAGTCCTGCGTGAAGAACAGCTTGAAGCCGACACCCATCGGTCGGCCCGGGAACGCCAGCTTGTGGAGCACGGAGATCTTCGAGCTGGGGTGACCGAACCCGTCGGCGTGGAAGGCCAGCTCGACGCCGGGCCTGGCCCGGATGTCATCGCGGTCGGGCAGCATCGACGAGGTGAACTCGTGCACCACGACCAGCTTGTGCGGCAGGTGGTGGGTACTGACGAGCCCGCTGACGTAGTCGATGGTGCGGTCGACGTCGCCCGATCCGCTCGAGCCGATGAGCCCGTCGCCCGGCCGCTGCCCGGCCGCGACCTTCCACTCCGGGTCGAGCCCGAGCTCGACGGACGGGTCGAGCAGCACGTCGTGCAGGGCCTGCACCTGCTTGTAGAACGTCGACCGGCCCGGCTGCAGGTCGAGGACCAGCAGCATCCGGTACCGGTGCGCCACCGCGAGGTAGTGGCGGATCGTCGCCATCGCGATGGGCTTGGAGTACGAGCCGTCGGCCTGGGGTGACCCCTGTGCGACGGTGGCGATCAGCTCCATCGCCGGCTGCACCGGTAGGCCGTAGGGCGCGAAGCCGTTCGCCCGCTGCACGATCTTGGGCGCGATGCTTTCGGGCGACGCAGTGCCGAGCGCGCCGAGCTGCGGGTTGCCGGCCGCGCCGTAGAAGGCGACGACCCGGTAGTGGCCGAGGATGGCCCGGCCGCCGCGCGGAAGGGTGCGATCCGCGGAGTCGGACGACGCCGAGGTCGAGGGGCCGGACGCCGACGTGGGGTGCGCTGACGCCGAGGTCGACGACGCGGTGGCCGGGGCACGCGTCGCGGACGGCGTCATCGACCGGGAGGTGACCGGTGCCCGGCTGGAGGCGTGCGTCGCAGACGTGCCGGGCGACGACGAGCTGCAGCTCACGAGGGCGAGCGCGGCCGCACACGTGGCGAGGACGCGGCTGGCCCCGCCCGTCCGCACGACAGGCATAGGCCGTTGATACCAGGCGAATGCGACAACTCCGTGCCGGACGCGCGGGCGATTCAGCGGCGCGGCCAGGCCACGATCGCGTCGTAGGCCCGGCGGCGGTCCCAGCCGGTGAGGGCGACCAGGGCCTTGGCTGCGGTGCGGGTCGCGACCCCGTCGGCGAGCAGGGCGTCGACGGCGGCACGGACGGCCGGGTCGAACGCCTCGTCGGGAGGAGCCGCGTCGAAGCACACCGCGACATCGGCGCTGCCGGCCAGCTCGGGCGTCGCGCCGCTCTCGACGCGGACGGGGTGGACGTACTCCTGCGCGACGACGCACGCGCTGCTGCCCCGGATCGCGCGGGCCTGCCCGAGGAGCTCGTCCAGTGCCGCGGCGGGCACGACCACGACCAGGCGGGCGGCGGCCGGGGTCTCGCGCAGGCTGCGACGGACGTCCGCGCCGGGCTCGGCGAGGACTACCGGACCTCCGCTGGGCGACGCGGCCGCCGTCGCGAGCCGGGCGTTCAGGCCGACGACCTCGACCCGATGGCCGGCCGTCGCGTCCGGGGGACGGGGCAGGTCGGCGGTGGCGACGACGAGGGTGCGATGCCCGGTCCCGTCGGGCGGCTCGTCCAGGGTGGTGAGCAGGTGGCGCGCGCCGTCGTCCTGGGCGACGACCCGTGCCGCCCGCTGGTGCTCTGCACGCAGGCCGGCAACGGGGGCGGCGAGGGCCGGATCGGCGGCGTACAGGACGAGCGTCCGGCGGTCGTCGGGCACGGCCGTCACGTCGACGGTGACGAGCGCGTCGGGGTCCTGCAGTGCGGCGACCAGCGGGCGGGGGAGGTCGGCGGCCGACGCGGTCGCGCCGGTGGCGAAGGTACCCGGGCGGCGCAACGGACTGCGACGGATCACCGCAGGCCCGGACGGGTCCCACGAAGGATTGGCGTCGGCCTCGAGGGTGAACCGTTCACCGCCGGCGGCGACGCGGATGCGTACCCGGCCGGCCATCGGCGCCACGGGGTCGGCCTCGCTGCCGACGGCGACGACGCACGTCGCGCGGGCCGTGATGTCGGGATCGGGGGACAGCTCGAGCGTCTTGGCGTGCGTGGCACGGACCGCGGGATGTCCCCGCCCGACGAAGCGCACCGACCCAGGGTAGGCGTCGCGGCCCGGACCGCCTTTCCCCTCCGGAGCACCCGCGCCCACCGGTGCAGCGACCGCCGCGGGGGAAAGCCGCAACCCCCTTAGTCTGTGGACGTGAGTGACGCTTGCGGAGCGAACGATGGGCATGGCGGCTTGCCGGCCCGAGCGGAGTGAGGGCGTGCGTCAGGTGATCGGCAAGCGGACGGTCGACCTCGACGCCGCCGCCTTCGCCGAGCTGCGGTCCCGGCACACGTCGCTGGTCGTCGATCTGGGCACCGGTGACGGCAAGCACGTCCTCGCCGTGGCCCGCGCCCGGCCGGACGCGCTGGTCGTCGGGGTGGACGCGAGCCCGGACGCGATGCGGCGCACGGCGGCGCGGGCGGCGCAGAAGCCGGCCCGCGGCGGCACCCCGAACGCGATCTTCGTGTGGGCGTCGGCCGAACGCCTGCCGCCCGAGCTCGACGGGGTCGACGAGCTGCACGTCCTCATGCCGTGGGGCAGCCTGCTGCGCGCGCTCACCCTGACCGAGCGCAGCGTGCTGCTCGGTGTCGGTGAACGCTGCCGCGCCGGCGCCACGTTCCTCGTCACGCTCAACCTGCACGCCTGGCGCCCGCCCGTCCCCGAGGTCGGCCCGGCACCGGAACCCACTCCCGAAACGGCGGTCACCGAGCTCGCGCCGCAATACGCCTCGGCAGGCTGGCAGCTCACGGACGCGCACTACGCCGACGACGCCGAGCTCGCCGCCCTCGGCACATCCTGGACCAAGCGGCTGGGCTCGACCCGCGACGAACTCGCCGTCCTGACCCTGCGCGGGCGAATCGGCGCCTGATCAACGGCCGACAGCGGCTGCCCAGCCATCAGGATCCGCTGTTGATCACCGGACCGAACGGGAGTCAGGACGGGAACTGGCGGCAGTACTCGTAGAGCGCCATCGACGTCGCGGTCGCCACGTTGTAGGAGTACGGCAGGCCCCACACCGGGATCTCGACGCAGTCGTCCATCAGGGCCAGCTCGTCGTCCGACAGACCGGCCCGCTCGTTGCCGATCACCAACGCCGTCCGCCGCGGGAACGCGTAGTGGTGCAAGTCGGTGGAGTTGGTCGTCTGCTCCAGCCCCACCAGGCGGTACCCGTCGCCGCGCAGTGTCCGCAGCACCGGCGCGAGGGAGTTGCGGACCTCGAGGCGCACCTGGTCGGCACCGTCGCGGGCGATGGTGCGGTCGAGCTTCGCGTGCCCACAGACGATCATGCGCTGCACCCCGCAACACCCGGCGGTGCGGGCGATCGTCGACAGGTTGACGTTGCTGCGCATCGGGGCACAGGCGACGACCAGCTCGCGGGGCGCGTCGAGCGGGGTCGGCGGACGGTGGCGTACCTGTTCGAAGCCGCCGTCCGTCACGCCGCTCATGCTACGAAGCGACCGTTGCCTAGGGTCGGGACGTCAGCGAACCGGTACGACGAAGGAGGGTGCATGCTCGACGGCCGGCCCCTGATCGACGTCCACCTGCATCCGGCGCCCCTCGGCAGCCTCAAGGTCGACTGGGCCACCTGGGTACAGGGCCGGGACGCACCCGAGCTGCGCGCGCTCTACCGCGAGGACGGCACGGTCGACGCCGTCCGCCTCGACGACCTGCTCGCCGCCGAGGGCGTGGACGCCGCGGTCGCGCTCGCCGAGTACAGCCCGCGCGTCACCGGCATCCAGTCCGCAGAGGACATGGCCGCGCTCGTCGGGCCGCGGGTGCGCTTCGCGGCCAACATCAACCCGCACCTGCACCACCCCGTCGAGGACGAGCTGGCCCGCCAGCTGGACCTCGGCGCCGTGGCCCTCAAGGTCCACCCGGTCCACGGCGGCTTCGCCGTCAACCATCGCGCGCTCTACCCGGCCTACGCGATGCTGCAGGAGCGCGGCCTGCCCCTCGTCGTCCACTGCGGCACCTCGACGTTCCCCGGCGCGCTGAACCAGTACGGCGACCCCATCGCGATCGACGACCTCCTACGCGATTTCCGCCGCCTCGACATCGTGCTCGCCCACGGCGGGCGGGGCTGGTGGTACGACGCCGCGGCCTTCCTCGTGCTGTCGAACAGCCACGTCTGGATCGAGCTGTCCGGGCTGCCTCCGTCGCGCCTGCAGACCTACTACGCGCGGCACAACTGGCCGCGCCTGACCCAGAAGATGATCTTCGGGACGGACTGGCCCGGCGTTCCCGGCATCGCCGCCAACGCCCGGGCGGTTGCCGCGCTCTGCCCGGACGATCAGACTGCGGACCTGGTGCTGGCCGGGAATGCGCAGCACGTCTACGGCATTGGCGGCAACGACTGATCCGCCCGGTTCGGAGGTGCAGGTGAGCGAGCCCGGTCTGGCACTGCGCTCGCCGCAGGGCCGCGGCGTGATCGCGGCGACCATCCTCGGCAGCGGCATGGCCCAGCTCGACGGCACCGTCGTGAACGTGGCGCTGCCGCGGATCGGCCGCGACCTCGGCGCCGGGCTCACCGCGCTGCAGTGGACCGTCAACGCCTACACGCTCACCCTCGCCGGGCTGCTGCTGCTCGGCGGCTCGCTCGGCGACCGGCTCGGCCGGCGCAAGGTGTTCGTGGTCGGCGTCATCTGGTTCACCGTCGCCTCGGCCGGCTGCACGCTCGCGCCGGAGCCCGCCACCCTGATCGCGATGCGCGCCCTGCAGGGGGTCGGCGCCGCGCTGCTCACGCCGGGCTCCCTGGCCATCCTCGAAGCCGTCTTCCGCCCGGCCGACCGCGCGGCCGCCGTCGGTGCGTGGTCGGGGCTCGGCGGTATCGCCACCGCGATCGGGCCGGTGCTCGGCGGCGTGCTCGTCGGGGTGGCGCCGTGGGGGTGGCGGCTCGTCTTCCTTATCAACGTGCCGATGGCGGTGGCGGTCGTCGCGCTGGCACGTCGCTACGTACCGGAGACCCGTGACGAGGAGGCCACGGGTCGGCTCGACGTCCTCGGCGCGGTGCTCGCGGCCGGCGGCCTCGCCCTCGCCGTCTACGCGCTCACCGAGGGCCCGCCGCAGCACTGGCCCGTCGCGCTCGTCGGTTGCCTCGTCGCCGGCGTCGTCGTGCTCGCTGGCTTCGTGGTCGTCGAGGCACGGGGCAGCCACCCGATGATGCCGCTGACCCTGTTCGGCGACCGCGAGTTCACGGCCGCCAACATCGTCACCTTCATCATGTACGCCGCGCTCGGCGGAGCCCTGTTCCTCATCCCCGTCCAGCTCCAGCGCGTGTCGGGGTACGCGCCGGTGGCCGCCGGCAGCGCGCTGCTGCCCATCACCGCGGTGATGCTGCTGCTGTCGGCGCGGATGGGGCGGGTGGCTCAGCGCATCGGGCCGCGGTGGCCGATGACCGTGGGGCCGATCGTCGCGGGCGTCGGCCTGGCCCTGCTCACCCGGGTGGGTGCGCACGCCTCGTACCTCACCGACCTGCTGCCCGCGCTCCTCGTGTTCTCCCTCGGCCTCTCGGCCACCGTCGCGCCGCTGACCGCGACCGCCCTGGCGTCGGCACCGGCGCGACTCGTGGGCGTCGCGTCGGCGGTGAACAACGACATCGCCCGCGTCGCCGGGCTGCTGGCCGTCGCAGTGCTCCCCGGGATCGCCGGCATCACCCCGGAGGCGTACCGCAACCCGAGCGAGTTGTCGGACGGGTTCCACCACGCGGTGCTCATCGCCGGCGGCCTGGCCGTGTTCGGCGGGTTGCTGTCGGCCCTGCTCGTCCGGCGCAAGGGCGAGTCCAACCTGGCGACGCCGGACGAGCCCGAGCAGCCGCAGGCGCCGGACGGCAGCTCGCCCGACGACGCCGGCGCAGACACCCCGCCGCCCCGTGCCGCCTGCCCGATCCTGGCGCCGCACGCCGGCAGCTGACGAGCGCCGCCCGCGTCAGCCGGCGCGCCGCACGGCCACCCGCCGGGGCGTCCGCTCGGCTGCGGGGCGCTCACGGCGCCGGAGGCGAGCGAGCGGCTCGAGCTCGAGAGCGCGATCGCGTCGTCGGCTCTCGATGCAACCCCGGCAGATGCTGACGGCTGGGTTCAGACGCCGCTGACGCACGACGACCTCGACGCGCCCTCCTACGAC
>NZ_CAXUNP010000005.1:0-95431 GCF_964252635.1 uncultured Jatrophihabitans sp. | reverse complement strand
CCGTGAGCGCGCCGCTCGGCCACCCGCCGGGCCGTCCGCTCGGCTGCGGCGCGCTCACGGTCGGCGGCCACCTCGACGGTGGGCGCCGAGCCGCCGGCCACCGCGGGCACCCACCACCGGTCGGCGTCGTCACGGGGTTGGTCGGGGTAGGCACGCCACGCCTCGACGAGCAGGGCGTCCATCCGGTGGCGTAGCTCGGCGTCGACGTCGGCCGGGTCGGCGTCGCGTCCGGGCACGATCGGCTCGCCCACCACGATGAGCACGGTCTTGCCGCGGGTGAGGCTGTACTGCTTGTCGACGGTGAAGGTCCGCTGCGGGGCCCACAGCACGACGGGGATCAGTGGCACCTGCTCGCGGACGGCCAGCGTCGCGGCGCCGAGCTTGAAGGACTTGAGCGTGAACGACCGCGAGATCGTGGCCTCGGGGAACACCCCGACCAGTTCCCCGGCCGCGAGCTCGCGCGCCGCGCGCCGGTAGGCCGCCGCTCCGCTGGCCCGGTCGACCGGGATGTGGCCCATCCTGCGCATCAACGGACCGGCGACACCGTGCTCGAAGACCGCGGTCTTGGCCATGAAGCGCACGAGCCGTCGCCGGCGTCGACCGGCCAGCCCGACGAAGGCGAAGTCGAGGTAGCTGAGGTGGTTGCTGGCCAGCACCGCGGGCCCGTGGGAAGGGACGGCGTGCTCGCCGATCACGCGCAGTCTCAGCCCCAGCAGCCGGAACACCAGCCGGAAGATCCGGATGACCGTGCGGTACGTCCGGTCGTCGTGCGGCCCCATGCGCCCACTATCCGCCCTGTCGTACCGGATCGGTACACCCAGGGTGGCCGGTCTATCCCGGGACGGAGAGAGACAGCGCGAAGTCGCCGGGCGGGTCCGTCCACCACTGCGTCAGCAGCAACCCGGCCGCGGCCAGTTCGGCCTCGACCGTCGCCCGCCGGAACTTCGAGCTGATCTCGGTCCGCATCTCCTCGTGCTGTGCGAAGTGCACCTCGAGGCCGAGTCCACATACCTGCACCACCTGCTCGCGCGACGACTGCAACCGCATCTCGATGCGCTCGTGCTCGGCGTCCCAGACCGCACGGTGCTCGAAGGCGTCGAGGTCGAAGTCGCCGTCCAGGTCGCGGTTCACCACGGCGAGGACGTTCTTGTCGAAGGCCGCGGTGACGCCCTGCGCGTCGTCGTAGGCGGCGATCAACCGCTCGACGGGCTTCACCAGGTCGGTGCCGAGCAGGAACGCGTCGCCCGGCCGCAGGATGCTGCGCACGTCGGCGAAGAACCCGGCGCGCTGTGCCGGGTCGAGGTTGCCGATCGTGGACCCGAGGAACGCGACGAGTCGCCCCGGGTGACGCGGCAGCTCGCCGAGGTGACGGTCGAAGTCGCCGACGACCGGTTCGACCAGCACGCCGGGGAACTCACCGGCCACCGCGGAGCTCGCGTCCTTGAGCACGGCCGGGTCGACGTCGAAGGGGATGAAGCTCTCCAGGGTGCCGGCGTCACGCAGCGCGCCCAGCAGCAGGCGGGTCTTCTCCGACGTGCCGCTGCCGAGCTCGACGAGTGACCGCGCGCCCGTGACGCGGGCGATGTCGGCGGCGTGGGCCTCGAGGATGGCCCGCTCGGCGCGCGTGGGGTAGTACTGGGGCAGCCGGGTGATCTGGTCGAACAGCTCACTGCCGTGCGCGTCGTACAGGTACTTCGACGGCAGCGTCTTCCGGGTCGCGGTCAACCCGGCGCGGACGTCGGCGGCCAGCTGCTCGGCCAGCGCACCGGGGTCGGTCAGGACGACCTCGGGGACGTTCATCAGGACTCCAGATCGGTGACGGTGATCCGGGCGGGTCCGTCGACGCCCCGGGTCACCTCGATGAGGTGGTGATCGGGCACGTCGGTCCAGCGCGGGTCGTCGTCCCACGGCTCACTGGCCACGACGACCCCGTCCGGCTCGACGAGGTAGCTCAGCTCGTCGCCCCAGGTGAGCCCGAGGACCCGCTGCCCGTCGGTGAGGAGCAGGTTGAGGTAGGCGTCCGGGTCGCGCCTGGCGACCTCGCGGACGGTGTCGACGACGTGGTCGGCCCCGCGGTCGAAGACGTGCGCGGCCAGCTGCGCGGAGTCGCAGGTGGACTCGGCGTCGCGGCTCGCGGGCAGGGCGCTGCGATCGACGCGGCCGTTGTGCGACAGCAGCCACGCACCGTCGGTGAACGGTGCGGCCGCGCTCTCGTCCATGGGCATACCGACGGTCGCGGAGCGGACCGCGGCCAGCACCGAACCGGACGCGAGCACCGGCGCGAGCGAGGCGAAGGACGCGTCGCCCCACAGCGGCCGCGCCGAACGCCAGCGGCGCACCGCACCGTCGGCGTCGTGGAAGCCCACGCCCCAGCCGTCGGCGTTGACGACTCCGCGCTTCTGGCGGCGCGGCGCGTAGGACTGGTGCAGCAACCCCGCCGGTGGATCCAGCACGAGCGACGACACCGAGCGCGGTGCCCCCAGCCAGGCCAGGTGCCTACACATCCCAGGCCAACCGGAACCCCGTGAAGATCTGGCGCCGGATCGGGAGGTCCCAGTTGCGGAACGAGGGCCGGATCGAACTCGCGTCGACCGCCCACGACCCGCCGCGCAGCACGCGGAAGTCGCCACCGAAGAACGGTGCGCTGTACTGCGCGTAGAGCATCGGCGTGAAGCCCGGCCAGGCCTCGAAGCCCGAGGACGTCCACTCCCACACGTCACCCATGAGCTGCTCGACGCCGTAGGCGGAGGCGCCGGCCTCGTAGGCGCCGACGGGAGCCGGGCGCAGCCCCGTGCCGCCGAGGTTGGCCAGCGCGGGCGTCCAGTCGGCCGCGCCCCACGGCCAGCGTCGCCGCTCGCCGCGCTCCGGGTCCCAGGCACACGCCTTCTCCCACTCCTGCTCCGTCGGCAGCCGGGCGCCGGCCCAGGCGGCGTACGCCTCGGCCTCGAAGAAGCAGACGTGCTGCACGGGTTCGTCGTCGGGCAGGTCCTCGACCGCGCCGAAGCGGACCCGGCCGCCGTCCACCGTCCAGAACTGCGGGCGCTGGAGACCGGCCTCGACGCGGTGCGCCCAGCCGGGCTCGGACCACCAGCGCTGCTCGTCGTAGCCACCGGCCGCGACGAAGCGGCGGTACTCGCCATTGGTCACCGGCACCCGGCCGATGCGGTAGGCGGGCAGGTCGACGACGTGGGCCGGTCGCTCGTTGTCCAGCGAGAACGGCTCGTCGCTGCCGTCGACCCCGAGCTCGAACGGGCCGGCCGGCACCAGCACGCCGTCGTGCAGCACCGACCGCGCGGCCGGCACCGTGGTGCCCGGGCCGAGGATCGGGGTGCCGTCGCGCAGCTGATGGGTGGCCAGCATGGTCTCCACGTGCATCTGCTCGTGCTGCTCGACCATCGCGTACGGGAACAGCGCCGCCGCGTCGTCGGGAAGCCGGTCGAGCGCGTCGAAGACGCGGCCGCGCACGTCGTCGAGGTAGGCGCGCGCCTCGCCGGGGGTGAGCAGCGGCAGCGTCGCGCGGGTGGCCCGCGGGTTCTCGAAGGCGTTGTAGAGGCGCTCGACGGCCTGGGGCAGCACGCCCTGGGCCGACGCGTCGCCGGCGCGGAGCAGCCAGAGATCCTCCTGCTGGCCGATGTGGGCGAGGTCCCAGACCAGCGGGCTCATCAGCGGGCTGTGCTGGCGGGTCAGCTCGGCGTCGTCGAACTCGGTCAGCTCGGCGGTGCGGCGGCGGGCTCGTTCCAGGCCGCGAGCGGCATTGTCACGCACGGGCTTCCTCCAGCAGGGCGGTCAGCGGGTCGGTGGCGGTGGCGCGCTCGCGGATCTCGTCGCCCGGTGTGCGTCCGGCGGCCACGAGTTCGGCGTAGGCATCGACCTGGTCGTGCAGGGACGGCGGCGCGTGCCGCACGGCGATGTCGAGGCACGCGGTGGCGGCGGCGTGCAGCGCCCGGTCGGCCAGGCCGTCGCGTGCCGCGACCAGCCAGGCGTCGCGCACCGGTGCGCAGGCCTCCGCCGCGGAGTCGGCGGCCACCGGGTCGTCGACGAGCACCGTGGCGATCGTGGCCAGCGCGGGCCACCAGCGGTCGGGCACCGCGTCGAGGCAGCGCAGCTCGAGATACCCGCGCGGACGGATCGGTGGGAACAGCGTCGTGAGGTGGTAGTCGAGGTCCTCCACCCGCGGCGGCCGCGGCACCACGGCGCGCCCCGACACCCAGTCCGCCAACGAGGCGCCGGTCGTGACGGCCTGCGCGTCGGCACCGTCGCGGACGAGCATCAGCGGTGCGTCGAGTGCGTAGTCGGCCCAGGCCTGCGCGGGCTCGGCGCCGTGGATCGGCGCCGTCCGGCCGTGGTCGATGCCGTGCCAGGCCTGCTGGCGCATCGAGTGCCAGCCGGACGCGGTCCCGCCGAGCAATGGCGAGCATGCCGAGACGGCGACGAGGACCGGGCTGAGGTCGCGGATGTGCGCGGTGCGCCGTGCCCACCCGTCGCGAGGACCGGCGTCGAGATTGACCTGCAGCGCGGCCGTGGCCGTCATCATGGCCCGACCCGGTCCGGCGCAGCCGCGTGCGGCGAAGTGCGTCTCCATGGCGACGTAGCGCCGGCTCGGGTTGACGCGGCGGGCCTCGCGGGCGGGGTCGGTGCCGAGCGGTGCGGCGCCCAGCCCGACCTCCAGCAGTGCGGCGGCCAGGACGGCGCGGTCGGCCTCGAGGGCCGCCACCGAGCCGGCCACGCCGACCACGGGCGGGGTCGACAACTCGATCTGGCCACCGGGTTCCAGGGTGACGCTACTGCCCGACGGCATGGCGGGCAGCCCGGCGACGACCTCGGTGATGCGCTCCCAGTCGGGCCGCCGCGCAGGCCGGTCCAGGTCGACGAGGTGCAGTTCGAGCTCGAGGCCCACGAGGCCGGAGCCGGCCGGCGTCTCGGTGAGTGCGCTGGCCGCGATGTGGGACCGGGCGACGGCCAGCGGGTCGGCGCTGAGGTGCAGCGCGTCGGTCTCCGTGCAGTCGGCCGGACAGGGCCCGCTCGGATCGCGATCGGTGAATGAATACTGAGCGGTCATCCGCCCCCTCCAGGTCCGGACCGGTCACACCGTGAGGTGCGACCGCGGGTCGGTGCGGGGGCGGCCCAGGCTCGGCCGTCCTCGTACTGCGGTGATGCTGGTACTGCGTCGAACTGGTCGTTCGTCATCCAGTGTTGCCTACCGCGGGCGTCCGACAAAACCCCGGGTCGAGGGGCCTGAGACCCCCTTGCGGAGCTGAATCGCTTCACCGGCCGAACGGTCTGTCGTGCGACTTCGCCCGGACCTCTTGTCCGGCGGGGTCCCGCCCGCAACACTCATATCCCCTACACAGGTAGGGAGTCTCCCGAGACCAAGGAGTCCCGTTGCGCCGCTTGTTGTCCATAGTGGTTTCGCTGGCTGCGGTGGGTGCGGTTGCCGCCGCGCCGGTGGCCGCGCAGGCCAGTCCGAAGGCCCCCACCCGCTCGTCCGTCTACCAGCCGCCGAAGATCGCCTGGGGCGCCTGCCACGACGACACGTTGACGGGGATCGGCGCGCAGTGCGGCTACCTCGTCGTGCCGCTCGACTACGCCTTCCCCAACGGCCACAAGATCAAGATCGCCGTGTCGCGGCTGCTGCACAAGAGCGGCACCAGCTACCAGGGTGCGATGTTCACCAACCCCGGCGGCCCGGGCGGTTCAGGACTCGACCTCCCGGTGCTCGCTCAGTACGTGCCGAAGCACGCCGGTGACGGCTACGACTGGTACGGCTTCGACCCGCGCGGGGTGGGGTCCAGCATCCCGTCCCTGAGCTGTGACCGGCACTGGACCAAGCCCGACCGGCCGCCCTACGACCCGACGACCGCGGCCATCCACCGCGCCTGGGTCAAGCGCTCGAAGGCCTACGCCGCGAAGTGCGCGCACACTGCGGGCCACGCCCTGTTCAACCACGTGCGGACCACGGACACCGTCAACGACATGGAGAGCCTGCGACGCGCCATCGGCCGGCGTCAGATCAACTACTACGGCTTCTCCTACGGCACCTACCTGGGCTCGGTCTACATGACCCTGCACCCGACGCGCGTGCGTCGTTTCGTGCTCGACAGCACGGTCGACCCCCGCACGGCGTTCTACAAGAGCAACCTCGACCAGGACGTCGCGTTCCAGCGGACGTTCAACATCTACTTCAAGTGGCTCGCGAAGTACCACAGCGTCTATCACGTGGGCGCCAGCTTCCGCACCGTGCGGGCGCGCTACCTCGCCACCATCGCGAAGCTCAACCGCCATGCCGCACGGGGCATCCTCGGCGGCGACGAGTTCATCGACGTCTTCACCTCGGCCGGCTACTACGTGTACGGCTGGGAGGACATCGCCAAGGCGTACTCGGCGTACATCAACCACAAGAACCCGAGCGCCCTCATCGCGCTGTACCGGCAGGCCGACCCGACGACCGCGGGCGGCGACAACGAGGACGCGCTGTACCTCGGTACGCAGTGCACCGACGCCCGCTGGCCGCGCAGCCAGGCCCGCCTCGACCGGGACAGCCGCAGGCTCAACAAGAAGTACAACTACTTCACGTGGAGCAACGCCTGGTTCAACGGGCCCTGCGCGTACTGGCACTTCCCCGGCCGCATCCACCCCTTCAAGGTCTCGGGCCGGAAAGTGCACGCCAAGATCCTGATGATCGACGAGACGTACGACGCGGCGACGCCGTACGAGGGCAGCCTGTACGTGCGCAAGCTGTTCCGCGGCGCATCGCTGATCGAGGGGCGCGACGGCACCACGCACGCCGGTTCGCTCAGCGGCGTCTCGTGCACCGACAACGCGATCGCGACCTATCTCGCCACCGGTAAGACGCCGGCCCGGCGATCGGGCAACCGCTCGGACAAGGTGTGCCCGCCGGTGCCGAAGCCGAACCCGCTGGCCGATGCGAACGCACGGTCGGCGGCCACGGCGGGCGTCGCGCACCGCAGCCCGGTGCTGTTGCGGATCCTGCAGGACGCGCAACTGGTTCGCTGACGCAACCGGCAGCACCGATCCGACAGGCCCGTCATGGCCCGACCGCTACGGTCGGGCCATGACGGGCACCCACGCAGCAGGCATCGCATGACGGCGACGGCCACCGCGACCCAGATCGCCGCCGCCGTCCGGGCCGGGCGCACGACGGCGCGAGCCACGGTGGAGGCCGCGCTCGGGCGGATCGAGGACTCCGCGCGTCTGAACGCCTGGCAACAGGTACGGGTGTTCGCGGCGCTGCGCGAGGCCGACGAGATCGACGCCCGTCCCGACCGCGCCGAGCTGCCCCTGGCCGGCGTCCCGATCGCGGTCAAGGACAACGTGGCGGTGGCGGGGGAGCCGCGCCGCAACGGGTCGCTGGCGACCGACGACGCGCCACAGCCTGCCGATCACGAGGTGGTGCGCAGGCTGCGCGCTGCGGGCGCGGTCGTCGTCGGCACCACGCGCGTCCCCGAGCTGTGCGTGTTCGGCACCACCGACTCGTCGTGGGGCATCACCCGGAACCCGTGGGACGTCGACCTGACCCCGGGCGGTTCGTCGGGCGGTTCCGCCGCTGCCGTGGCCGCCGGCGCGGTCCCCGTCGCGCACGGCAACGACGGGATGGGCTCGCTGCGCATCCCGGCCGCCTGCTGCGGACTGGTCGCGATCAAGCCGGGCGCCGGGGTCGTGCCACGCGACCTGGGCAGCGGGTGGTTCGACATGTCCGAGAACGGGCCGCTCGCCACCACCGCCGCCGACGCAGCGCTCATGCTCTCGGTGCTCGCTGATCGCCCCGGTCTCGCGACGCCGCTGGATCCCGGCCGGCTGCGGGTCGCGGTGTCGACCGCGGTGCCGATGGTCGGGGTACCGCTCGCCCGGCCATGGGCCGACGTCACGCATCTCATCGGCGAGGTGCTGCACGGTGAGGGCCACGCGGTCGAGGCCGCCGACCCGCCGTACGGGTCGACACTGGGCCTGCACGAGATGGTGCGCTGGGTCGCCGGTACCGAGCTCGACGCGCGTCTCGTGCGCGACCGCACCCGCCTCGCGGCCCGCACCGCCCGGCATGCGGCGGTCGGCCGGCTCGCGCTGCGCGCCGGGCTGCCGCGGGAGAGCGGGCGCCGCCGATGGCTGCACCGCGCGGAGCGCTTCTTCGCCGACGTCGACATCCTGCTGACACCCGCGCTGGCCCAGCCGCCGGTACCCGCGAAGGCCTGGGCCGGGCGGGGCTGGCTGGCCAACGTGTGGTCGAACAGCCGCTACGCGCCGTTCGCGGCGCCGTGGAACCTCGCGGGCTGGCCGGCGATGGCGGTCCCGGCCGGGCTCGACGCGCACGGCCGTCCACTGGCCGTGCAGCTCGTCGGCAAACCCGGTTCCGAGGCGCAACTGCTCAGCGTGGCCGGGCAGATCGAGCGGGTCCGGCCCTGGGCGCGCACCGCGCCGACGACCCGCTGACCCAAGCTGCGGACGCGGGACGGCTCGGTCCTCGACACCGATGATCGACGCCGACCTGTCACCGGCCCTGCCGCCGCGTGCGTCGACGTGGCAGGGTCGGGGACAGACACCACGCTCGAGAGGATGACCCATGTCGGACCTCGCCGGCCTGCCCCGCGACGACGCCACCGTGCGCCTGCTCGACCGCGACCACGTCTTCCACTCCTGGTCGGCCCAGGAACTCATCGACCCGCTGCCGATCGCGAGCGCGTCGGGTTCCTACTTCGCCGACTACGACGGCAACCGCTACCTGGACTTCTCCAGCCAGCTCGTCAACGTCAACATCGGTTACTCGCACCCACGCATGATCGCGGCGATCACCGAGTACGCGCAGCGGTTCACGACGGTGTCGCCGGCTTTCGCCAACGACGCACGCAGCGAGGCCGCGCGGCTCATCGCCGAGGTGTCACCTCCGGCGCTCAACCAGGTGTTCTTCACCAACGCCGGCGCCGAGGCCAACGAGAACGCCATCCGGCTGGCGCGCCTGCACACCGGACGCAGCAAGATCCTGGCCGCCTACCGCAGCTACCACGGCGCCACCCACGGATCGATCGCGCTCACCGGTGACCCGCGACGGTGGGGCAGCGAGCCCGGGGCGATCCCGGGCGTCGTCCACTACTGGGGGCCTTATCCCTACCGCTCGGCGTTCCACTCCGACTCACCCGAGCAGGAGACCGAGCGCGCGCTGCGGCACCTGCACGAGACCGTCATGGTCGAGGGCGCCTCGACGATCGCCGCGATCATCCTCGAGCCGGTCGTCGGCACGAACGGCATCCTCGTCCCGCCGCCCGGCTACCTCGAGGGCGTGCGCCAGCTCTGCGACGACACCGGCATCCTGTTGATCAGCGACGAGGTCATGGCCGGCATGGGCCGCTGCGGCGAGTGGTGGGCGGTCGACCACTGGAACGTCGAACCCGACCTGATCACCTTCGCCAAGGGCATCAACTCCGGGTACGTGCCGCTCGGTGGTGTCGTGATCTCCGACGAGATCGCAGAGACGTTCGCGCGGCGGGTCTACCCCGGCGGGCTCACCTACTCGGGCCATCCGCTGGCGTGCGCCACCGCGGTCGCCTCGATGACGATCTTCCGGGACGAGAAGATCCTGGAGAACGTCCGCACCCTCGGCGAGGAGGTCGTCGAACCCGAGCTGGCCAAGATCGCGGCGAAGCACCCGTCGGTGGGTGACGTCCGCGGCCTGGGCATGTTCTGGGCCGTCGAGCTCGTGCGTGACCGCGACACCCGCGAACCGCTCGTGCCGTTCAACGTCGCCGGCGCCGCGGCCGCCCCCATGACCGAGTTCGCGGGTGCGTGCAAGCAGCGGGGGCTGTGGCCGTTCACGCACTTCAACCGCACTCACGTGGTGCCGCCGTGCACCGTCACCGCGGACGAGCTGCGCGAGGGCCTGGCTATCCTCGACGAGGCGCTCGAGGTCGCCGACGGCTACTACACCGGGGCGTAGGTAGCCCGGTCCGCCCGGCGACCGGTCACGCGGACGGGTCGCCGAGCTCGATCGGCCGGTCGACGGTGACCGCGGGCTCCGCGCCGGGCTTGAGCACGTGCAGGCGAACGTCGGCGCGCACCTGCTGGGCGACGAGCTGTTCCTTGAGGATCTTCAGCGTCTGGTCGTACACGATGCGGCGGGTGATGCCGGGCGCCAGTGACCCGGCGATGCTCGCCAGCCTGCCGCGCGTGCCGGCCAGCTCGAGCGCGTTGAGGATCTCGACGCTGATGAGCCTCCGCGTCATCCCGGCGACGGTGGGCGGGCGCGGCGTGCGATCCAGCGCGGCCGCGGCGGTGGCATCCACCTCCAGGACGCGCTCGAGCAGCCAGGCGGGCGGCCGGCGCACGAGCAGCACCAGTGCCACCACGGCCAGCGCGGTCGTCAGGGCGAGGAGCACGACCAGCACGACGAGCAGCGCGAGCACGGTGCGAGGCTAACCGCCGCCGGGCCCGGCGGCGGCGGTGTACGTCAGTTCGGCGCCGGTCAGTTCGGCGCCGGTCAGCTCTGCGACGGCGCGTCGGTGTGGCCGGCGCGAGCGGCGATGACCCCGGCCTGGAAGCGGCTCGACGCACCGACCTGCAGCATGTAGTCGGCGATGTGCCGGCGGCACGTCCGTACCGAGATCGACAGCCGTCGCGAGATGGCCTCGTCCTTCTCGCCCTCGGCCATCAGCCGCAGGATCGCCGCGCGGGTCTGGTCCAGCTCGGTCTCGTCGTCGTGCTCCTTGTGCATGACCTCGTCGAGCGGGGACGCCTCCGCCCAGAGCTGCTCGAACGTCGCGACGACCCAGGCGATGACGTTGCGTTCCCGCACCACGGCCAGCCGTTGGCCGCCCGGCTCCTCGGTGGGGATCGGGAGCAGCGCGACCTCGCGGTCGACGACGAGACCACGGCCGGGGACGGATGGTGTCAGGCGCACCCGCGCGCCGTTCTGCGCCAGCTCGTTGAGGTAGGACCGGGTCGCGCGGTCGCGCAGGGCGACGTACTGGTAGATGGCGCGGGTCTTGATCCCGCGGCGCGAGGAGTACACGTTGGCCACCCGGGTGCGCCCGTCGATTCGCGTGGCGGCCATCCGGCCCGGGGCGATCGAGAGCAGCTCCTCGCTGCAGCTGTCGGCGTAGTGCATGAGGATGTTGGCCATCGCGGTCGGGTCGGAGATGACGTCGACGACGCCGTCGTTGACCCGCTCGGACAACGCGGTGTTCCAGTCGGGGATGAGCTGGCGGATCGCGTCGCGCCGCTGCTCGACGGCTGCGCGACGGGCGGCCAGCTCGAGGTCCTCGGCGCCCAGGACGGTGGCCTCGGCGAGCATCGGGCTGATGGCTGTGAGCCGGTCGGGGCCGTCGAAGCGGATCAGGCCCATCTCGCCGAGCCGGGCCACCGATTTGTCGATCTCGTCCGACGTGCTGGCGAGCCGTCGAGCGAGCGCGTCGACGGTGCAGAGGGGCTCGACCAGGACGGCGCGGTACACCGCGATGTCGAACTCGATCAGCTCGCCGAAGTCGCTCATGTGGGTGCGCTCGCAATTCATGCCTGGCATGTATGTGCCACGGTCTGGATTTGTCAGACACGCCGTGGGACATGATTCTAGGTGTAGAGCAAACTGGCCGAAATTCGGCCGCAGTCGGTTTCCGCCGTAAAAACCGGACATAGCCCACCGAAAGGCACATAATGCGCAGGCTTCTTGCCCGTTGGACCGCGATCGTCGCCCTGGTCGCCGGTGTCACGGTCGGTGCCACCGCCCTGCCCGCCTCGGCCCACCCGACGAGCGGCGCAGCGTCCTCGGACCGCACGAGCTCGGTGCACACCGTCCGGCCGATGGACTGGTGGGTCTGACCGACCCCGGGTAGCGCCGAGCGCTCTGCCAGGATCAGGCCATGGACGGCCTCACGCACGTGCACAGCGGCAAGGTCCGCGACCTCTACCGCACCGACGACGGCCGGCTGGTCATGGTGGCCAGCGACCGCATCTCGGCGTTCGACCACGTCCTGGCCAGCCCCATTGCCGACAAGGGCCGCATCCTGACCGCCATGTCGGTCTGGTGGTTCGCGACGCTCGCCGACGTCGTTCCGAATCACCTGATCAGCGCCGACGACCCGGTGATCCCGGCCGCCTGGCGCGGGCGGGCCCTCGTGTGCCGGCCGTTGCAGATGATCCCCGTCGAGGCCGTGGCCCGCGGCTACCTGGCCGGTTCGGGGTTGCTGGACTACCGCGCCACCGGTGAGATCTGCGGCGTGGCCCTCCCGCCCGGTCTCGTCGACGGTGACCGGTTGCCGGCGCCCGTCTTCACCCCGGCGAGCAAGGCCGATCTCGGGGAGCACGACGAGAACGTCAGCTACGCCACGGTCGCGGCGCAGGTCGGCGAGGCCACCGCATCGCAGCTGCGCGACACGACGCTGGCGATCTACGCGGCGGCGAGCGACATCGCCCGCGATCGGGGGGTGATCCTGGCCGACACCAAGTTCGAGTTCGGTCGTACGTCGCCCGACGGCCCGCTCGTGCTCGGCGACGAGGTGCTCACTCCCGATTCGTCACGCTTCTGGCCCGCCGACGAGTGGGAGCCGGGCCGGCCGCAGGCCAGCTTCGACAAGCAGTTCGTGCGCAATTGGCTGCTGTCGCCCGCGTCCGGGTGGGACCGCAACGGCACCGAGGCGCCGCCCCCGTTGCCGGACGACGTCGTCGCCGCCACCCGTGACCGGTACGTGCAGGCCTACGAACGGCTCACCGGGTTGTCCTTCGCCGACTGGCCGGGTGGCGAGTGATCCGGACCATGCTTGGTTGACCTGTCACCCCGGTGGGTAGGGTGAGGTTGACAGATCAACCTCTCTCGTTCGGAGTCCCCATGCTGCTGCAGGTCATCGTCGCGAGCACCCGCCCGGGCCGGGTCGGGCCCGTGGTCGCCGACTGGTTCGCCGAACAGGCGAAAGCCCACGGCGGCTTCGAGGTCGAGGTCACCGACCTCAAGGTGCTGGACCTGCCCTTCCACGACGAGCCGGCCCACCCGATGACCGGGCAGTACGAGCACCAGCACACCAAGGACTGGGCCGCCATCGTCGCCCGCTCGGACGCGTTCGTCCTCGTCATGCCGGAGTACAACTTCAGCTTCAACGCGCCGCTGAAGAACGCGCTCGACTACCTCAACCGCGAGTGGGCCTACAAGCCGGTCGCCTTCGTCAGCTACGGCGGCATGTCGGGGGGCATCCGCGCGGTGCAGATGCTGAAGCCCGTGGTGTCAGCGCTGCGCATGATCGCGGTGAACGACGCCGTCCCGATCCCGATGGTCAAGACGCTGGTCGACGACGACGGGTTCCACCCCACCGACATCATCGCTGCTTCCGCAACGACCGTGCTCGACGAGCTGGCCAAGCTGGCGCCGGCCCTGGCCACGGTGCGCGAGAACACCTGACCGCGGCGACTAGGCTCAGCTGTTTAGGGTCGGAGACCCCACCGTCTGAAGGAGTTGCCCGTGGCCCGCGTGGTCGTCGACGTCGTGCTCAAGCCCGAGATCCTGGACCCGCAGGGTCAGGCGATCGTGGGCGCGCTCGGCCGCCTGGGCATCGCCGGGGTCCGCGACGTCCGTCAGGGCAAGCACTTCGAGCTCGACGTCGACGACGCCGTGGACGAGGCCACCCTCACCCGGCTCGCCGACACGCTGCTCGCCAACCCGGTGATCGAGACCTTCACGATCCACCGCACCTGACCCAGGCGCCCTGCGCTCAGGCCAGGAAGCCGAGCTCCGACGGCACCTTGTCGAGCACCCGGCTCGGATCGGCGCCGAGCACCCCGCGCACCACCTCGCCGTACACGGCCCGGAAGTCCACGGTCGAGATCATGTTGCCGTCGTCGAGCTTGGTCAGCGACGGCGGGTCGCCGTAGTAGCCGCCCTGCACGGGCACACCCGCCACGAACACCGGGCCCGCCGTGCCGTGGTCGGTGCCGTCCGAGGCGTTGGCGGCGACGCGGCGCCCGAACTCGGAGTACGCCATCACCACCACCTTCTTGCCGTTGCGGTCGCCGGCCATGTCCTTGAGGAAACCGGACACTGCGTCGTCGAAGGTCGACAGCAGCTGCTGCTGCGTCTGCTTCTCGTTGGCGTGGGTGTCGAAGCCGCCGAGGCTGACGAGGTAGGCACGCGTCGGCACGCCCGCCTTGACGCACCGTCCGACGAAGTCCAGCTGCCCGCTCAGCGCGTTGGCCGACTGGCCGGAGTGCCCGCCGGAACGCGCACCACGACCGTTGCCCGAGGTGGTCGACGTTCCCCTCAGCGCGGACGCAAAGGTCTTGGCGACCGTCCGCTCGTTGCGGTAGGAGGTGCAGACCGTCGACGTGGCGGGCGAGTCGCCCGTCTGGGTGCGCCCGAGCCCGGTGACCGCCGAGGCGAACGTGGGTCGCAGCTGTCCGTCGCCGCTGGCGTCGAGGGCCGCGGCGGTGCACCGGGCACCCACTCCCGCGGGCGGCAGCACCGATCCGATGTTGAGGGCCCGGACCGGGTCGTCACCGGTCGCGTCGAGCCAGCGACCGATCCATCCGGTCGTCACCGGCGCCGACGGTGATGCGGTCTGCCAGATGTCCATGGAGCGGAAGTGGCTGAAGTCCGGCGTCGGGTAGCCCGCGCCGCGGACGATCGCGAGTCGCTTGTCCTTCCACAACGCGCCGAGGCCCTTGAGCGACGGGTTGAGCCCGACCTCGTCGTCGAGGCGGATCACGTCGTCGGCGTCGTAGGCGAGGTCCGGGCGGGCGTCCTGGTAGGCGCTGTCGGCGTAGGGGATCACCGTGTTGAGCCCGTCGTTGCCGCCGTACAGCGTGACCAGCACCAGGATGTTGTCGGCCTCGTCCAGTGGCGTGTTGTCGGCCGCGTGCTGCAGCTCCCGCGGGCCGATCACCGCGGCGCCGGCGGCCAGGGCGGCCGCTCCGGTGACGCCCGAGGCGAGGAGGAACCGTCGTCGGGTCAGGGTGTCCATGGGTCGCTCCGGTTCGGTGGACGAGGTCAGTGGACGAGTTCGGTGGACGAGTTCGGTGGACGAGTTCGGTGGACGAGGTCAGTGGACGAGGTACTCGGGGGTGTTCAGGGCGACGGCGACCAGTTGCGCAGCATTGCTCGCACTGCCCTTGAGGACGGCGAGGCTGCGCGCCGACCACGTGTCGACCCCGAGCAGGTGCGCCACGGCCTCCAGGCGGCTCGTGACACTGCCGGCGAGGGCGGGCAGCTGCGCCTGCTTGACCAGCATCGCGGCGTAACGGAACCGCAGATCGGCCGCGGCGGTCGACGCCCACACCTGGCCGGACGGCCATCCGCCGACGCTCGGCGGGTAGAACGGCAGCTGGCCGAGCGAGTCCAGGGCCCCGGCGGCCTGCGCGGCACTTCTCGCGTCGTCGAGCGACACACGCAGGATGCGGGCCGAGCCGATCAACCACTCCGTCGGCCCGATGATGAGCGAGCCCTCGGCCGCGGCGAACGACGGGTCGGTGAACAGCGCGGTGAACAGGGCCTTGAGGTCGCGCTTCGCGCCGTACGCCGCGGTCAGCCGGGCCAGGACGTCCTTGGCCGGCGGGGTGCTGGACACGTACTGCGCCCAGAGGCGGTTCACGATGTAGGCCGGGCCGCCCGGACGGGCCAGCACCGCGTCGCAGTACTGGGTCGGGCCGAGGTCGCCGGTGACGCCGAGGAACGTCTTGGACCCGTTGTCGTGCAATGCCGGCACGAGCCGGGTCGCGCCGGTCGCCCGGTTGATCTTCAGCCCGGTCAGCGCGCGCGCACCTTGGCGGACGTCCTGCTCGGTGTAGCCGTCGGAGTGGCCCAGCGTGAAGATCTCCATGAACTCGCGGGCGAGGTTCTCGTTCGGTCCCTTGACGGTGTTCTTCTCGCCGTCCAGCCAGCGCAAGGTCGCGGCGTCGGTGAGCACGGCGGAGGCCAGGGTGTGGAAGTCGCCGCGGCCGAGGGTGCGCAACTTCTGGTTCTGGGCCAGCATCACCCGCGCATCGCGCACCTTCTTCAGCGACGTCGCGAAGTGTCCGTGCCACACGAACGTCGACTTCTCCCCGAAGGCGGACTCGGCCGCCACCATACGACGCAGCCACCACGCGGTGGCCTGCGTGCCCTGCGCGTGCAGCTTCTTGTTGCGCGCCTTCTTGGCGTCGGCATCGGCGTCCTTCACCGGCCGGTCGACCGCCTCGAAGTGGGGGACGGGGGTCCGGCGCGCGCCGGCGTCGGCGTCCGGATCGGCGGCCAGGGTGCGTGTGACGAAGGCGGCCATGCCCTGCTTCACCACGGCGTCGACCTCGGTGCCCGTGGCGCCGAACCCGGTACGTCGGACGAGCCGCGCCGCGGCGGCCCACTCGCTGGTCATGCGACCGATCCAACGCGCCGATTGTTCGAGCGAGGTCAGGGCGGCGTCCGGGTTTGCGCGGGCCGCTGGGACGCAGCGGCCGGAACGGCCCCGCCGCCCCGGTAATCTGCGTGTGTGGCTTTCCGTGTCGGTGTCGTGACTTTCCCTGGCAGCCTCGACGACCGCGACGCGCAGCGCGCGGTCCGGGTGGCGGGTGGTGAGCCCGTCGCGCTGTGGCACGCCGACCCCGACCTGCACGACGTCTCGGCGGTGGTGCTGCCCGGCGGGTTCTCCTACGGCGACTACCTGCGGTGCGGCGCGATCGCGCGACTGTCGCCGGTCATGGACTCCGTCGTTGCCGGCGCGCGAGACGGCCTGCCGGTGCTCGGCATCTGCAACGGCTTCCAGGTGCTCTGCGAGGCCCACCTGCTGCCCGGCGCGCTAATCCGCAACGACCACCAGCGCTTCGTGTGCCGCGACCAGCGCCTGCGCATCGAGAACGCCTCGACGGCCTGGACCTCGCACTACGCCGCGGGCCAGGAGATCGTCGTGCCGCTGAAGAACATGGAGGGCGGCTACGTCGCCGACGCCCGCACCCTCGACGAGCTCGAGGCCGAGGGGCGGGTCGTCGCGCGTTACCTCGAGCGCAACCCCAACGGCAGCCAGCGCGACATCGCCGGCATCACTAACGAGGCGGGCAACGTTGTCGGCCTCATGCCGCACCCCGAGCACGCGATCGACCCGCTGACCGGCCCGGGCACCGACGGCCTCGGCTTCTTCCTGTCCCGCATCCTCGAGGCCGCGTGATGACCGCCCTCCGCTGCGCTCCGGCCGCCGGAGGCCATGCCCATTCGTCCTTCGCTCGCGGAGCTCGCTCATGACTGTGGACACCGTCGGCGTCGCCGAACAGACCCCGGAGCAGGAGCAGCCGTTCAAGGAGCTCGGGCTGCGCGAGGAGGAGTACCAGCGCGTCCGCGAGATCCTCGGCCGCCGGCCGACGTCGTCGGAATTGGCCATCTACTCGGTGATGTGGAGCGAGCACTGCTCGTACAAGTCCTCGAAGGTGCATCTGCGCCAGTTCGGCGAGAAGAAGCCCGTAGGCACGGCTGGCAGCTCAGCTCTGCTCGTGGGCATGGGCGAGAACGCCGGCGTCGTCGACGTCGGTGACGGATGGGCGGTCACCTTCAAGATCGAGTCGCACAACCACCCGTCCTACGTCGAGCCGTACCAGGGCGCGGCGACGGGTGTGGGCGGCATCGTCCGCGACATCCTGACCATGGGGGCCCGTCCCGTCGCCGTGCTCGACAGCCTGCGTTTCGGCCCGCTGCACGCCGCCGACACCGGCCGCGTGCTGCCCGGCGTCGTCGCCGGGGTCGGCGGGTACGGCAACTGCCTCGGCCTGCCGAACGTCGGTGGCGAGGTCGTCTTCGACGAGAGCTACGTCGGCAACCCGCTCGTCAACGCCCTGTGCGTCGGTGTGATGCGGGCCGACGGCATCAAGCTGGCCAAGGCCGACGGCCCGGGCAACAAGGTGGTGCTCTTCGGCGCGCGCACCGGCGGCGACGGCATCGGCGGCGCGTCGGTGCTGGCGTCCGCGAGCTTCGCCGACGGCGACGCCAAGCGGCCCGCGGTCCAGGTCGGCGACCCGTTCGCCGAGAAGGTGCTCATCGAGTGCTGCCTGGAGATCTTCGCCGCCGACCTCGTCGTCGGCATCCAGGACCTCGGCGCGGCCGGGCTGTCCTGCGCGACGACCGAGCTCGCCGCGGCCGGCACCGGCGGCATGGACGTCGACCTCGACCTTGCCCCGCTGCGCGACGACACGCTCGCTCCCGAGGAGATCCTCATGAGCGAGTCGCAGGAACGCATGATGGCCGTCGTCACTCCCGAGAAGCTCGACGACTTCCTGGCCATCTGCGGCAAGTGGGATGTGCTGGCCACCGTCATCGGGACGGTGACCGACACGGGCCGGTTGCGGATGAACTGGCACGGCGAGCAGATCGTCGACCTGCCACCGCGCACCGCCGCCCACGACGGACCCGTGTACCAGCGTCCGATCGAGCGGCCGCTCGACCAGGACGCGGTCATCGAGCACGACGGCGCGGGCCTGCCCCGCCCCCGCACCCCCGACGAGCTGCGCGCCACCGTGCTGCGCCTGGCCGGCGCGCCGAACCTGGCCGACAAGTCGTGGGTCACCGACCAGTACGACCGTTACGTGCTCGGCAACACCGTGCTCGCCCAGCCCGAGGACGCCGGCATGATCCGCGTCGACGACTCGACGTCGCGTGGGCTCGCGCTCGCCACCGATGGCAACGGCCGGTACGCCCGCCTGGACCCCTACGCCGGCGCGCAGCTCGCCCTCGCCGAGGCGTACCGCAACGTGGCCACCACCGGCGCGCGACCGCTGGCCGTCACCAACTGTCTGAACTTCGGCTCGCCCGAGGACCCGGCGGTCATGTGGCAGTTCGCCGAGGCCGTGCGCGGGCTGGCCGACGGCTGCCAGCAGCTGGGAACCCCGGTCACCGGCGGCAACGTCAGCTTCTACAACCAGACGGGCAGCACGCCGATCCTCCCCACGCCCGTCATCGGCGTGCTCGGCGTCATCGACGACGTGTCGCGGCGCGTGCCGCAGGCGTTCCGTACCGACGGGGCAGAGATCTACCTGCTCGGGGACACCCACGACGAGCTCGGCGGTTCCGAGTGGGCCTACACCGTCCACGGGTTCCTCGGCGGCCGGCCGCCGGCGGTCGACCTCGCGCGCGAGCAGGTGCTCGCCGACGTCCTGATCGAGGCCGGCGCGCAGGGCCTGCTCGACTCCGCACACGACCTTGCCGACGGTGGCCTGTCGCAGGCCCTCGTCGAGTGCTGCCTGCACGGTGACGTCGGCGCGCGCATCACGCTGCCGACCGACACCGACACCGAAGCCGAGTCCGGCGCCGCTCCGGACGCGTTCGTGTCACTGTTCAGCGAGTCCGCCGGCCGGGCGGTCGTCAGCGTCCTGCGCGCGGACAAGGACCGCTTCACCGAGCTGTGCGCGCAGCGGGGACTGCCGTGCACGAGGATCGGATCGGTCGACCTGCTCGACGCGGCGCTGGAGGTGCAGGACCGGTTCCGCATCCCGTTGCGGGAGCTGCGCGAGACCTGGACGGCCACCCTCCCGCGGCGCTTCGACCGGTGATCTCCACGGTCTGATGAGCGAACGCCTGCCCCGGGCGCTGGACGCCTACCTCGCCCAGACGGCGGCGACGTCGGCCTGGCTTGCCACGTTGCCGGCCGACGACTTCGGCCGGCCGTCGGTGCTCGACGGCTGGGACGTGCGCACGCTGGTCGGCCACCTCGTCCGGTCGCGCGCCGGGCTGATCGAGGTGCTCGGCACCCGTTCGGGCGCCACGGCGATCCCGGTTGCGCGCTACGTGCAGGCCTACCGCCCGGCGGCAGGCGAGATCTCGTCCGGCACGGTCGAGGCGGCCGGTACGCGCGTCCCGGCCGAGCTCGTGGCCGCGCTGGCCGAACCGCCGGACGCCGCGGTGCGCGAGGCCGCGGACGGGTCGACCGATGCGACCGTGCTCGCCGGCCACCGCGGGCCGATCAGCGCACTGGACTGGGTCCGCACCCGGGTCCTGGAAGCCGTGATCCACGCCGACGACCTGTCGCGCTCGCTGCCCGATGCCGACGCCGGGCCGTTGGTGCGTCCGGCGCTGGCCGACGCCGTCCGGCTGCTCGCCGAGATGCTGGCCGAGTCGGTGCCCGGCCGCTCGGTCGAGGTGCGGGTGCCGCCGTTCGTCGCCGTGCAGGCCGTCCCCGGCCCCCGTCACACGCGGGGCACGCCGCCCAACGTCATGGAGACTGACGGCCTGACCTGGCTGCGGATCGCCACCGGCAGGCGGGTGTTCGCCGAGGCCGTGGCCGACGGCAGCGTGCGCGCGAGCGGCAACCGCGCCGACCTCACCGACCATCTGCCGCTGCTCAGCTGACCCGCGCGCGCCTCGCCGCCCGTGGCACGGGGTGCTGCCGTTCACCCCTACACTGGAGTCGTGGCCGGAGGCGACGGAAGACTGACCCACGATCTACTCGCTGACGACAAAGGACCCCAGGACGCGTGCGGCGTCTTCGGTGTCTGGGCGCCGGGCGAACAGGTCGCCAAGCTGACCTACTTCGGGCTGTACGCGCTGCAGCACCGCGGGCAGGAAGCGGCCGGCATCGCCGTCAGCGACGGCAGCTCGCTGGTCGTCTACAAGGACCTCGGCCTGGTGTCGCAGGTCTTCGACGAGGCGACGCTGGCCACCCTGCAGGGCCACATCGCCGTCGGCCACACCCGCTACTCGACCACCGGGTCGACCACGTGGGAGAACGCCCAGCCCAGCTTCCGCACCACCCCCGCCGGCACCGGCCTCGCTCTCGGGCACAACGGCAACCTGGTGAACACCGCCGACCTCGCCGCCGAGGCCCGCGCCGCCGGGATCCGCAGCGCCATCGGGGCCACCACCGACTCCGAGCTGCTGACCGCGCTACTGGCCGCCCGTCCCGACGTCAGCGTCGAGCAGGCGGCCATGGACGTCCTGCCGAAACTGCGCGGCGCGTTCTCGCTGTGCTTCATGGACGAGCACACCCTCTACGCCGCCCGTGATGCACAGGGCGTGCGCCCGCTCGTGCTCGGGCGCCTCGACCGCGGCTGGGTCGTCACGTCCGAGACCGCCGCGCTCGACATCGTCGGCGCGAGCTTCGTCCGCGAGGTCGAGCCGGGCGAACTGGTCACCGTCGACGCCGACGGGCTGCGCTCGCAGCACTTCGCGAACGCCGACCCCAAGGGCTGCATCTTCGAGTACATCTACCTCGCCCGCCCCGACACCACGATCGCCGGGCGCAGCGTGCATTCGGCTCGCGTCGAGATGGGCCGGCGGCTCGCGCGGCAGCACCCGGCCGAGGCCGACCTCGTCATCCCGGTTCCCGAGTCGGGCACGCCCGCCGCGATCGGCTACGCCGAGGAGTCGGGCATCCCGTACGGCGTCGGGCTGGTCAAGAACTCCTACGTCGGACGGACCTTCATCCAACCGTCGCAGACGATCCGCCAGCTCGGTATCCGGCTCAAGCTCAACCCGTTGCGCGACGTCATCCGCGGCAAGCGGCTCGTCGTCGTCGACGACACGATCGTGCGCGGCAACACCCAGCGCGCGCTCATCCGGATGCTGCGCGAGGCGGGTGCCGTCGAGGTCCACGTCCGCATCTCGGCGCCCCCGGTCAAGTGGCCGTGCTTCTACGGCATCGACTTCGCGTCCCGCGCGGAGCTGGTGGCCAACGGTCTGGACGACGAGGGGATCCGCCGCTCGATCGGCGCCGACTCGCTCGGTTACGTGTCGCTGGAGAACACCGTGGCCGCGACCGAGCAGCCGAGGTCCCGCCTGTGCTGCGCCTGCTTCGACGGCAACTACCCGATCGCGCTGCCCGAGGAGATGGGCGGCAAGCACGTCCTGGAAGGGATCGAGAAGTCGGTGCGCCTGACCGGTCGGGAACCCGAGCACGGCGGCGCCTACGACGCCGTCGACGCCCTCACCCGGCCGTGAGCCGCTCCGGGTACGCCGCGGCCGGCGTCGACATCGAGGCCGGCGACCGCGCGGTCGAGCTGATGAAGGCCTCGGTCAAGCGCACCGACCGACCCGAGTCGTTGGGCGGTCTCGGCGGGTTCGCCGGGCTGTTCCGCCTCGACCTCGCGAAGTACCCGCAGCCGGTCCTCGCCAGTTCGACCGACGGCGTGGGCACCAAGCTGGCGATCGCGCAGGCGCTCGACCGCCACGACACCATCGGCATCGACCTCGTCGCGATGGTCGTCGACGACCTCGTGGTGGTCGGCGCCGAGCCGCTCGTGCTCACCGACTACATCGCCACCGGCACGGTCGTACCCGAGAAGATCGCCACCATCGTGGCCGGTATCGCCGAGGGCTGCGTGCAGGCCGGCTGCGCGCTGGTCGGCGGGGAGACCGCCGAGCACCCGGGTGTGATGGCCCGCGACGACTACGACATCTCCGGCACCGGCGTCGGCGTCGTGAACGCGGACGCCGTGCTGGGGCCGGAGCGCGTGCAGGCCGGTGACGTGCTGGTGGCACTGGGTTCGTCCGGCCTGCACTCCAACGGGTACTCGCTGGTGCGGCACGCGCTGTTCGACCAGGCCGGCATCGGTCTCGACGAGACTCCGGCCGTCCTCGGCGGGCGCACGCTCGGCGACGAGCTGCTGGTGCCCACCCGCATCTACGCCCTCGACTGCCTGGCCCTGGCCGCCGAGTGCGACGCGCGGACCTTCGCCCACATCACCGGTGGCGGGCTGGCCGGCAACCTCGCTCGGGTGCTCCCCGAGGGGCTCGAGGCCGTCGTGGACCGCTCGACCTGGGCCCCGCAGCCGGTGTTCGACCTGGTCCGGGAGGCCGGCGCGCTGTCGCGGGCCGACCTCGAGCTGGCGTTCAACCTCGGCGTGGGCATGGTGGCCGTGGTTCCCGGTGACCGGGCGTCGCAGGCCCTGGACCTGCTGGCGGCAGGCGACGTCCCGGCGTGGCCGCTCGGTGAGGTCCGCCGCGCAGACGGCGCGCGGCCCACTTTCGTCACCCTGCACGGCGACTACGCGGGGCTCGCTGCGGGCTGGGTCTGACGGGCCGAACCGGGTCCGACATCCGCCGGCCGAGCCTGCGGGTGTCGCGGAACGGCGAAACGCCCGTTTGATCCGGTGTCAGCGTGTCACGTCACCTGAACCGGCTGTGTCACGAAAACGACGGGTCGCTACGAGGCCCCTCGGACGAGGGGCGGGAGCCGTCACGCGCTGTCAGCGCTCGGTGCCGGTCCAGTCCTCGTAGTCGTCCTCGTCGGCATCGGACTCCTGGGTAGGCGCGCGCCCGCCAGGGTCCGAAGTCCCGAGCTCGCGCTGCAAGGAGTCCAAATCGGTGAAATGCGTGTTGTATTTCAGCTCTCGGGCCACTTTTTGCTGCTTGGCCTTCGCCCGGCCTCGCCCCACGGCTCGACCCCCTCGCTCGCGCGCTCATCCGGCTGTCGGCCCGCTGTCGGAGGGTTAGCGGGCGTCACCGGGAACTTGTTCTGTCGTGAGATCAGCGTACCGCGCGGACAACTACCTCGGCACCGAGGGACAGACCCCTGCATCGTGGCCCTAAGTGACCGTCAATGTCCGTTTTATGCCATGACACCGACCACCAGCAACTTGTTGCATGGCACAGAGTGGACAGTTGAACGCGCAGCTATGGGCGCCGGGCTTCACCTTATGCATACTTGGGGTGTTCACGCGGAACAGGACTCCGGGTGATGAATCCTCCAGAAGGGTGGCACCACACATGACGACGGTCCGCCAAAGGCCCGACACCGAAGCTCTCCTCACGCCGTCCGAGGTCGCGACGCTCTTCCGCGTCGACCCGAAGACGGTCACGCGCTGGGCCAAGGCCGGCAAGCTCACCTCGATTCGCACCCTTGGCGGCCACCGCCGGTACCGCGAGTCCGAGGTCCGTTCGCTGCTCGACGGCAACACCGCAACCATCGACAGCTGAACGAGCCGCCCGACGGGCAGCACCGCACTCCGTGTGCGGCACGAGCCGCATCCCGACCTTGCGTCAGGATGCGGCTTTCGTGGTTTCTGACGTCTGGTGCAGGAGGGCGGTGCCCGGTTCGACGTCCGTCTTCGGCCACGCACGGCGGCGGGTTGCCGCGGGCTGGCTCATCTCCCGGCCGCGGCGCGGAGCATCACGGCGACAGCGGCGGCCCCCGGATCCTGCACGCCGGCGAGGTGCTCGCCGGATACGTAGGCCGAACGTCCGGCCCCGGCGTGGGCCATGTCGGCCGTCGAGCGCGCGCCGGCCTCGGCGGCGGCCGCGGCGTCAGCCAGGGACCCCCCGGCGCGCAACGCCTCGAGCGCGGGTACCAGAGCATCGAGCAGGGTCCGATCGCCTGGCGCGGCTCCACCGTGGCGCTGCATCGACTCGGCCCCTGCCCACAGCGCGTCCGCCGTCGTGGCGCCTTCACGAGCCGCGCCGGCGGCGGCGGAGAACAAGATCGAGGCCAGCACCCCGCTCGACCCACCCATCGCCGTCGACAGCACAACCGACAGGGCGCGCAGCAGGGCGGGCGGGTCGGCCAACGGCAGCCGGTCCGTCGCGTCGAGCACCCGGCGGGCCGCGGTGGCGAACGTGGATCCGGTGTCGCCGTCGCCCACGCGGGCATCCAGGGCGTTCAGTTCCTCCTCGGCCGCGACCAGGGCCTCGCACACCGCGACCACGAGCCCCCGTGTTCCGGCGTCGACCGAGGCCTCGAAGGTCTCACCGGGCGCCTCCGGCATCGCCCGGACCTCGAGCGATCCGACCGACCGCACCGCGGGCCAGGCGGTGTGCGCCGCCACCGGTGCCAGCAGCCCGGCACGAACGGTGTCGGTCAGGGGCAGCGCCGTCAGCGAGAACCCCTGCGCAGCCAGTGACGTCATCAGAGCGGCCGGACCGACGACGAGCTCGGCGCGCGCACCGAGGTCGGACCCGAGCACGTCATCCGTCACGACCCCCATCTCGAGGGCGGCGACCCCGCCGAGATTGTTGACCAGCAGGGCCAGCGGACCGGGTGCGGTTTCGGCGTCGAGGCGGTGGGCCATCTCGGCCACGAGCGTTGCCGCACCGTCGACGTCGATGGTCTGCGCGCCCGGCTCGCCGTGGATCCCGAGCCCGAGCTCGGCCCGGCCGTCGGGGATGCGTTGCTCGACCGGTCGTCCGGGGATGGCTACCGGGCTGAGCGACACCCCCAGGGTCCGGGCACCGTCGATCACCTCTCGTGCCGCCTGCGCGACCTCGGCGAGCGGGGCGCCCCGTTCGGCCGCGGCGCCGGCGACCTTGTGCACCAGCAACGTCCCGGCGAGGCCACGTGGCTGCGGGACGTCCGGCAGGGCGACGTCGTCGCCCACGACGACCATCTCGACGTCGAGCCCGGCCGCCCTGGCCTGTTCCACCGCGAGGCCGAAGTTCAGCCGGTCGCCGGTGTAGTTCTTGACGATCACCAGGCAGCCAGCGTCGCCGGTGACGTGCCTGATCGCGGCCAGCACCGCGTCGACGCTGGGGGAGGCGAAGATCTCGCCGGACACGGCCGCGGTGAGCAGGCCGCTGCCGACGAACCCGGCGTGTGCCGGTTCGTGTCCCGCGCCGCCCCCGGACACCAGGGCCACGCGGTCCCGCTGCCAGTCGGCGCGCACCACGACCTTGACGTCGGGGTATCCGTCGAGTCGAGCCAGCGCGCCGCCGGAACCGCGTACCAGGCCGTCGATGGACTGCGTGACGACCTCGTCGAGAGCGTTGACGAGATGGGTCATCAGACCTCTCTACCCTCTGGATTGTGGACCTAAGCTGACCAGGGTGACGACTCCCACGGTGCCCACCGCCCTGTCGTATGCCAGCGGCACGTCCGCCACCCCGCTGCTCGGCCAGACCATCGACGCCAACCTGCGTCGGGCCGTGGCCCGGTTCCCCGACCGTGAGGCGCTCGTCGACGTGGCCGCCGGGACCCGCCACACCTACGCCGAGCTCGACGCCTCCGTGACCGAGCTCGCGCGCGGTCTGCTGGCGCGGGGCGTCGAGCGCGGCGACCGGGTGGGCATCTGGGCGCCGAACTGCGCGCAGTGGTTCCTCGTCCAGTACGCCACCGCGCGGATCGGCGCCATCCTGGTCAACATCAATCCCAGCTATCGCACCCACGAGCTGGCCTTCGTGCTCGAGCAGGCGAGGGTCGGCACGCTGATCTCGGCGACGTCGTTCAAGACCAGTGATTACCGGGTGATGGTCGAGCAGGTGCGCCCGCAGCTCACCGAATTGCGCGACGTCGTGTTCATCGACGACCCCAGCTGGGACGCGCTGCTCGCCGACGGAGGCTCGATCGCGCCGGAGCGGGTCGACGAGTGTGCCGCGGCGCTCAGCTTCGACGACGCGATCAACATCCAGTACACGTCCGGGACCACGGGCTTCCCGAAGGGCGCGACGCTGTCGCACCACAACATCCTCAACAACGGGTTCTTCGTGGGCGAGGGGATGGACTACTCCGAGCACGACCGCATCTGCGTGCCGGTGCCCTTCTACCACTGCTTCGGCATGGTCATGGGCAATCTCGCCGCGACCAGCCACGGCGCGTGCATCGTCATCCCGGCGCCCGGGTTCGACCCTGCGGCCACGCTGCGGGCGGTGCAGGACGAGCGCTGCACCTCGCTGTACGGCGTGCCGACCATGTTCATCGCCGAACTGGCGCTGCCCGACTTCGGCAGCTACGACCTGTCGAGCCTGCGCACGGGCTGCATGGCCGGCTCGCCCTGCCCGGTCGAGGTCATGAAGCGGGTGATCTCCGAGATGCACATGGACGAGGTCACCATCTGCTACGGGATGACCGAGACCTCCCCGGTGTCGACCCAGACCCGCAAGGACGACTCCCTCGACCGGCGCACCGCGACCGTGGGCCGGGTGCACCCGCACGTCGAGGTCATGGTGGTCGACCCGGAGACCGGCCTGCCGGTACCCCGGGGCGAGTCCGGCGAACTGTGCACCCGGGCCTACTCGGTGATGATCGGGTACTGGGACGAACCCGAGAAGACGGCCGAGGTGCTGCAGCGCGGCTGGATGCACACCGGGGACCTGGCCGTCATGGACGACGAGGGCTACCTGAGCATCGTCGGGCGCATCAAGGACATGGTCATCCGGGGCGGCGAGAACGTGTACCCCCGCGAGATCGAGGAGTTCCTCTACACCCACCCCGACATCGTCGACGCCCAGGTCATCGGGGTCCCCGACGCGAAGTACGGCGAGGAACTGATGGCGTGGGTACGGCTGCGCGAGGGGGTCGATGGCCTGACCGCCGAGGCGTTGCGTGCGTTCTGCACCGGCAAACTCGCCCACTACAAGATCCCGCGTTACGTGCACGTGGTGGACGAGTTCCCGATGACGGTGACGGGCAAGGTGCGCAAGGTCGAGATGCGGGAGGCGGCCGCCGCGATGCTGAACGGGGAGGGCTCGGCCGGCGGGTGACGGCGGCGGGTCGGGACAGCCCGCGTTACCTACGTCACGGGATTTGCGTTTGCTGTGCCCCGGGTAGATGCTTGTATCGAGCATCTAATTCGGAGGTGACCCGTGACCGATCTCGTTGACGCGCCGAACACGACTGACACCCCTGCCGCCGAGGCGCCCCTCGTCGAGCAGGTGGCCGACACGTTCGTCGGCCTGATGCACTCGTTCGGCAAGGCCCGCGCCCGCCTGCTCGCCGCCGCACGCCACGACGTCGAATGGTCGGCGCACGTGATCCTCCGGGCGGTGCAGAACGAGGGCCCGATGCGCGCGAGCGCGATCGCGGAGGCGATCCAGTCCGATCCCTCGACCGTGAGCCGGCAGGTGGCCGCGCTGGTCAAGGACGGCATGCTCGAGCGGCAGGCCGATCCGGAAGACGGCCGGGCCGCGCTGCTCGTGCTCACCGCACGGGCCCACGAGGTGCTCGGGGCCCAGCACCGGGTCCGCCTGGACTACTTCGCCCGGATGCTGGCCGACTGGTCACCGTCCGAGCTGCACGATTTCGCCGGCCTGCTGCGCCGGTTCACCACCGACTACGAGAACGCCAATGAGCTGTGGATGAGCGAACGACTCCTCCAGGCGGCCGCGCGTCCAGGAGGAACGAACTGATGGCGACCACCCACTCCGCCCCCGCAGCCGCGGTCGAGGCCACCGACGACGGCGGGCTGAGCCACAAGCAGATCCTGACCATCCTGTCCGGCCTGATGCTGGGCATGTTCCTCGCTGCGCTCGACCAGACCATCGTCTCGACCGCCATCCGCACCATCGGCGACGACCTCAACGGGCTGTCCGTGCAGGCGTGGGTGACCACCGCGTTCCTCATCACCTCCACCATCGCCACCCCGCTGTTCGGCAAGCTGTCCGACATCTACGGGCGCAAGCCGCTGTTCATGATCGCGATCACGATCTTCGTGGCGGGTTCCGCCCTGTGCGGCCTGGCGCAGTCGATGTACATGCTGGCCGGGTTCCGCGCCCTGCAGGGCATCGGCGCCGGCGGCATCATGCCGTTGGCGCTGGCGATCATCGGCGACATCATCCCGCCGCGCGAACGCGCTCGGTACCAGGGCTACTTCATGGCCGTCTTCGCCACGTCCTCGGTGCTCGGCCCGGTCATCGGCGGCTTCCTCGCCGGCCAGTCCCACCTGTTCGGCGTGCCCGGCTGGCGCTGGATCTTCTACATCAACGTGCCGATCGGCGCCCTCGCACTGTTCGTCGTGCAGGCCGTGCTCAAGCTCGACCACACCCGACGACAGAGCCGGATCGACTGGGGCGGTGCGGCCGTGCTCGCGGCCGGCCTCGTCCCGCTGTTGATCATCGCCGAGCAGGGCCGGACCTGGGGGTGGGCGTCGATCGGCGCCTTCACCTGCTACATCCTGGGCGTTGCCGGGCTCATCGGCTTCGTCCTCGTGGAACGTCGGATGGGCGATGACGCCCTGCTGCCGATCCGGTTGTTCCGCAACCGCGTCTTCGCCCTCGGCTCCGTGCAGGCCACGATCATCGGCATGGGGATGTTCGGCGGGATCGCCTCGATTCCCCTGTACCTGCAGATCGTCAAGGGCGCGTCGCCCACGAAGTCCGGGTTGCTGCTGCTGCCGCTGATCGGTGGGCTGATGGTCGCCTCACTGGCCTCCGGCCAGATCACGTCCCGGACCGGGCGGTACAAGATCTTCCCCGTCGTCGGGTCGGTGTTCATGGTCGTCGGCATGCTGCTGTTGACGCAGACGGCCGCGGACACCCCGCTGTGGCAGACCGACATCTTCATGGCCGTGTTCGGCCTCGGCCTGGGCATGAACATGCAGAGCATCGTGCTGGCCATGCAGAACTCGGCCGATCCCCGCGACATGGGGGTGGCCACCTCGTCGGTCACCTTCTTCCGCCAGGTCGGCGGTTCGTTGGGCACGGCGATCTTCCTGTCCATCCTGTTCTCGCGGGCGGCCACCAACGTGCCGGCCGAGCTGAAGAAGGCCGGGGTGTCGGGTTCCGCCGGCGGCTCGTTCGACCTCAACGACACCAGCGGGATCGGCAAGCTGCCGGAGCAGATCAAGCACCCGATCCTGGTCGGCTTCAGCAACGCGATGGACACCGTGTTCCTGGTCGCGGCGATCGTGCTCGTCCTGGCCGTGGTCGTCTCCTCCGTGATGAAGGAGGTGCCGCTGCGCACGATGTCCGGCCAGCAGGCCGCTCGCTCGGCGGCTGCCGCGGCCGCTCCGGCCGCGGACGGTGTCACCGACGCGCAGACGCCGACCGGCGACGAGCCCGGTGCCCAGCCGGAGGCCGGCACGAACGGCTCCGTCGGGCTCGGCAAGCACCCGCTGCGAAAGAACACGTGACGCGTCGTCGTGCGTACGTGCGGCCGCGGCCCTAGGCTCTCACCCAGCCGGCCGCGGGCCGCGCGGGACGAACGACGACGTGAGGTGGACCCAGGTGGCCAAAGGCAGTGACACGCGTGAGCTCATCTCCACCCTGCGCGGGTTCGACACCTTTTCCGGCTGCGACAAGGGCGACATCGAGGCCCTCGTCGAGGCCGGCGCCCCGTTCTCCCTGCCGTCGGGCTGGCCGCTCGTGCAGGAGGGCATCCCGGCCGACGCGGTGTACGTGCTGACCGAGGGTCAGGCACGCGTCTTCCACCAGCGCGAGCAGATCGCCGATATCGGCGTGGGTGACCTCGTCGGCGAGATGGCGTTGCTCAAGGGCGGTCAGCGCAGCGCCACGGTCACCTCGGCGAGCCGCGTCGCCGGCCTGCGGGTGGAGTACGACAAGCTCAAGCCCGTCCTGCAGAAGCGTCCCAAGCTGGCGTCGGCGTTCGACGCCGTGTACTCCGCGCACCAGGGCTGACGCGGCTCACCCGCGACGGTCGGTCCGAGGCTCGTCGCGGCATCGATCGGGCCCGGGGCCTTGACCGGGGACCTGCCGAGCGTGTCTCATCCCACTCATCAGGTTGCTATGCCGTCGGTGCGTGTGCCGCCCTCATACCGGTGGGGCGGGTGCCGCACTCCCGACGGAAATCCGTGAGGCGACAACCCCGTCGCCCGTACTCGGCGCAGCCGAACACACCGGTCGGGGAGTGTGGCATGGCCACGGTTTCTTTCGTCAAGGCATCACGGCTCTACCCGGGAAACCCGGTGGCGGCGGTGAACGAGCTCGACCTCGACATCGAGGACGGCGAGTTCATGGTGCTCGTCGGTCCGTCGGGTTCGGGCAAGTCCACGGCGTTGCGCATGCTGGCCGGCCTCGAGGAGGTCAACGGTGGCGAGATCCGCATCGACGGTGAGGACGTCTCGCGCAAGGCGCCCAAGGACCGCGACATCGCGATGGTGTTCCAGAACTACGCGCTCTACCCGCACATGAGCGTCGCCGAGAACATGGGCTTCGCGCTGAAGCTGAAGGGCGTGTCGAAGGAGGAGCGGATGGCGAAGGTCACCGACGCCGCGAAGCTGCTCGACCTCGACAAGTACCTCGACCGCAAGCCCAAGGCGCTGTCCGGTGGCCAGCGCCAACGCGTCGCCATGGGGCGGGCCATCGTGCGCGAACCCAGCGTCTTCCTCATGGACGAGCCGCTGTCGAACCTAGACGCGAAGCTGCGCGTCGAGACGCGCGCCAACATCGCGGCGCTGCAATCACGATTGAAGACGACGACGGTGTACGTGACGCACGACCAGGTCGAGGCCATGACCATGGGCCACCGGGTCGCGCTGCTCAAGGACGGCCTCCTGCAGCAGGTCGACACCCCGCGCAACCTCTACGACCGCCCGAAGAACGCGTTCGTGGCGGGCTTCATCGGCTCGCCGGCCATGAACCTGCGGCAGGCGTCGCTGGTCGCGGACGGCGCGAAGATCGGTGACACCGTCGTGCCGCTGTCGCGCGAGACGCTGCAGCGGGCCCACCAGAACAACGTCGAGCGCATCCAGCTCGGCATCCGTCCCGAGGCGCTCGCCGCCGCCGACAAGGGCCTGACCCTCGAGGTGACGCTCGTCGAGGAACTGGGTTCGGACAGCTACGTCTACGGCAGCCTGCCCGGCGACAACCCGGCGACCGACCGTCCGATCGTGGTGCGGGTCGACGGCCGGTCGGCCCCGCGCATCGGTTCGACGATGACCGTAGCCGCGCAGCCGGGTTCGGAGCACGTGTTCGACGCCGAGTCCGGCGACCGCATCGACTGACCGCTCCCGCACCACCGCAGGTCGATCGGCACGGAGGTCGGCAGGGCTCGTCGCCGCCGTTCAGGAGGCGGCGTCGACGAGTCCTCCGGCGTTGTGCCGTAACCAGTCGTCGGCGCGCGCGTACATCTGCGACTGCGCGGCCCACAGACTGCCGAACGCGGGATGGCCGCGGCGGCTCGCGTCCTCGATGATCGCCGCGATCCACCCGTTGGCGGCGACCGTGGCGCGGGCGACGTCCTGGCGCAACGCGAGCGGCGCCTCGTACCCGTCGAGCAGGATGCGGAACCGTCGCCGGACGTTGCCCTGGCGGCTGTCGCTGATGTCGTCCGCGCTGCGCAGCGGGGCCCAGAAGCAGGCGGTGACCGCAAGCTCCCACGCGGGGGTGGCGGGCGCGGCGAGGTCGAAGTCGATCAGCGCCGCCGGCTCTCCGGCGCGGAAGATGACGTTGGCCGGGTTGACGTCGTTGTGGGTCACCAGCGGGCCTCGCCACGGTGCGGGTACGGGTCGCTGCCAGGCCAGGGCGCTGCCGTCGAAGTCGACGAGGTGTTCGTGCAGCTCCTTGAGCAGGCGCCCCACCCCGTGGACGGCCTCGTCGCTCAGGGCCCAGGCGGCCAGCGGCTCGGTGGCCGCGGTGCCCTCCAGGTAGGTGAGGACCTCGATGCGGTCGTCGGCGGTGACGACGCGCGGCGCCTTGGTGAACCCGCGCCGGACGAGATGGTCGAGCAGGGCGTGGACCGCGCGCGACTGGATGCCACGCGGTCGGTGGACGGTGTCACCCACCCGCAGGACGCGGCCGCGGTTCGCGGTGCCGCCCGGAAGCGGCCCGTCCAGTGCGCCGGGGTGTCGCGGCTCAGCGCACACGGCCGCTCCTGACCCCGGCCTCGTCCAGCCCAGCCTCGGCGGCGACGTCGAGCAGGGCCCGGGCCAGACCCGCGTGGGTGACGACCCCGTTGACAAGGCCGCCGCGCAGGGCGGCCAGCAGGGCCGGCGCCTTCGCCGGTCCGTAGGCGACCGAGATGACGGTGTCGACGTGACGCAGCTGATCACCCGTCACGCCGATGATCCGTCGGGTCAGCGGTGCCTCGAGCGCGTTGCCGTCACGATCGATCAGCGCGCCGGAGATCTCGCCGATCGCGCCGAGCTCACCGGTACGGCGGCGGGCGACCGGGTCGACCATGTCGTAGATGGTCGACAGCTCCGGCTCCCACGCACCGACGCCGACCACGGCCACGGTGACCTGTTCGGCGAGGGCGGCCGCGCGCATGACCTCGGGCTGCCGGCGCAGGCTGCGCGCCGAGGCCGCGTCCGGTGCGACGAGCGGCGCGTAGAAGACGTGCGGCACGCCATTGCTGGCCTTCGCGACACGGCGGACCAGGTCGAGCACGTCGCTGCCGTCCGGTCCGGACAGCGCGCCGGTGAGCTGCACGACCGGGCACGGGGCGAGGGGTTTCGCGCCCTCGTGGGCGATGCCGCGCAACGACCTGGCCCACGCCAGCCCCAGGACGTCGTCGCGCGTGACCACCCCGTGCAGCACTTCCGCGGTGACGCGTCCGAGCAGCGCGCGCAGGGTGTCGGGCTCGTCGTCCTCGGCGGTGACCACCACGGCGTGGGCGAGCCCGAACATCTGCTGCAACCGCATGGACAGCTCGGTGTCGTACCCGGTCGGCGACTCGATGCGGATGCTGACGACACCTTCGCGGCGCGCGGTGTCCAGCAACCGGGCCACGCGGAATCGGCTGATGCCGAGCTCGTCGGCGATGTCGCTCTTCGAGCGGTCCTCGAGGTAGTAGTGCCGCGCCACGCGCGCGAGCAGCACGTGCTCGGTGGGAGTGAGAGTCACGTCGTCCTCCGGCCGCTCATCTGAGCGCTCTTCATATCAGTTTGGCAGCGGTCGTTGACAGTGACCGGTGTCACGTAGAAGCTTCGCCTGACATTTCGAGCACCGTAGCGCTCATTTGAGAGCTCAGCGCACCCGGAACGGGAGACCGAAGTATGCGAATCAGACGAATCGGCGTCGTGGCACTGTCCCTCGTCCTTGCCGCGGCAGGGATGAGCGCGTGCAGCGCAGGCGGCAGCAGTTCGGGCAAGAAGAGCATCACCGTGCTCATGGTCAACAACCCGCCGATGTTGGAGCTGCAGAAGCTCACGGCCGCCAACTTCACGAAGAAGACCGGCATCAAGGTCCGCTTCGTGACCAAGGTCGAGCAGGACATGCGCGACACGGCGAGCACCGAGTTCGCCAACCAGAGCGGCCAGTACGACGTGGCGACACTGTCGAACTTCGAGATCCCCTACTACGCGAAGGCCGGCTGGATCTCGAGCATGGCGAGTATCGCCAAGAGCAAGAGCTTCGACCAGGCCGACATCCTGCCGTCGATGACGCAGGCGTTGTCCTACAACGGCACGGTCTACGGCGAACCCTTCTACGGTGAGTCGTCGTTCCTGATGTACCGCAAGGACGTGTTCCAGAAGCTGGGCATCACGGTGCCGACGAACCCGACCTGGTCGCAGGTCGCGCAGTGGGCGGCCAAAGCCGATGGCGCGCAGTCGGGCATGAAGGGCATCTGCCTGCGCGGCCTGGCCGGCTGGGGCGACAACCTGGCCCCGCTGACCACCGTCGTCAACACCTTCGGCGGAACGTGGTTCAACGACGACTGGAAGGCGCAGGTCAACACCGGCGGCTTCAAGGCGGCGGCCAACTTCTACGTCAACCTGGTCCGTCAGCACGGTGAGCCCGGTGCGGCCACGTTCAGCTTCCCGCAGTGCCTGAACGCGCTCCAGCAGGGCAAGGTCGCCATGTGGTACGACTCGACGGCCGCCGCCGGCTCGCTCGAGGCCTCCGACTCGCCGGTCAAGGGCAAGATCGGCTACGTCTCGGCGCCGCACGACAAGACCTCGCAGTCCGGCTGGCTCTACACCTGGGCCTGGGCCATCGAGAAGGCGTCCAAGCACCAGAGCGACGCGATGAAGTTCGTCAGCTGGGCGTCGAGCAAGGCCTACGAGCAGCTGGTCGCCAACGACACCAAGAACCCGAGCACGGGCGGCCCGACCAACATCCCGGCCGGCAAGCGTGCCTCGACCTACAGCAACCCGACCTACCTGAAGGTGGCATCGGCGTTCGCGAAGCCGACGCTGAACTCGATCAAGAACGCACCGGCCTCCATGCCGGGTGTGCAGAAGCGGCCCTACAGCGGGATCCAGTTCGTCGGTATCCCGTCGTTCACCGACTTCGGCACGAACTGCGCCAAGGTCATCAGCAGCGCCATCGCCGGTTCGGAGAGCACGAACTCGGCACTGAACAGCTGCCAGACCCTGGCGCAGGCGGCCGGCAACAAGCAGAAGAAGTGATCCGTGCCGTGCCGCGTCTTGTCGAGTCGAAAGAGGTGAACCCGTGAGTTCGGTCGCGCTCGGCAAGACCGGCACGGCTACGGCGCCCGAGGCGACGTCGAAGGTCAAGCCGCCGAAGGTCCGCAAGTGGGACAAGGCGTCGTGGGTGCGTCGCGCGCCACTGCTGCCGGCGTTGGTCTTCCTGATCATCGTCACCCAGTTGCCCTTCGTGGCGACGCTGGTCATCTCGTTCATGAACTGGAGCGCGCAGCCCGACGCACCGGGCCGCTCGTTCGCCGGCTTCGACAACTTCAAAGAGGTCTTCCAGACCCCCGCGTACCGCGAAGCGGTGTACACCTCCATCGAGATGACCGTGACCGTGGTGGCCGTCAGCGCGATCCTCGGCCTGGGCATCGCGCTGCTGCTCGACCACGCCTTCTTCGGGCGGGGCATCGTGCGGACGATGATGATCGCGCCGTTCCTCATCGTTCCGATCGCGGCGGCGGTGTTCTGGGGCAACGGCGTGCTGCAGACCGGTTTCGGTCTCGTCGACGGGCTGCTCGGCGAGATCGGTGTGCACAACGCCCAGAACATCTCCTTCCTGACCGAGCATCCGAAGCTCGCGATCGAGATCGAGCTCATCTGGCAGTGGACGCCGTTCATGATGTTGATCCTGTTGGCCGGCCTGCAGTCGAGGGACGGTGACGTCATGGAGGCGGCCAGCATCGACGGTGCGAACGCGTGGCAGATGTTCCGCAACATCACGCTGCCGCACCTGCGCCGCTACCTCGAGCTGAGCGTCGTGCTGGGCACCATCTTCATCGTCCAGAACTTCGACTCGATCATCGGCATGACCGGTGGGCAGAACTCGACGAACATCCCGTTCGAGATCTACGAGGTCTTCTACTCGGCCAAGGACTACGGCGCCGCGTCCGCGCTGGGCGTCGTGGTGGTGATCGGCTCGATCATCGTGGCCACCATCGGGTTGCGGGTCGTGTCCTCGCTGCTCACCGACGAGGAGGTCCGATGAGTTCCACGACCCTGGACAAGCCGGCGCTGGAGGACGTGCCGTCGGCCAAGTCGCCGAGCAACCGGCGATACGGCAAGGCGTTCATCGGGATCGGCGCGTGGATCATCGGGCTCATCTTCATCGTCCCGATCCTCTACATGATCCTGACGTCGCTGCACCGCGCGCCCGACGCGCAGAAGTACCCGCCCGCATGGGGTGCGCCGCTGACCGGCCAGAACTACAGCGACCTGTTCAGCGCCACGAACAGCATCCGTCCGGCCCTGCTGAATTCCCTGCAGGCCAGCGTCATCTCGACGGTACTGGTGCTGGTGCTCGCGATCCCGGCGGCGTACGCGCTGGCCATCAAGCCGGTGCGTAAGTGGACCGACGTGATGTTCTTCTTCCTGTCGACCAAGATGCTGCCGCCGGTCGCGGGCATCCTGCCGATCTACCTGTTCGTCAACAAGATCATCCATCTGCCGGACAACATCCTCGTCCTGATCATCCTGTACACCTCGATGAACCTGCCGATCGCGGTGTGGATGATGCGCTCGTTCCTGGCCGAGGTGCCGCCGGCGATCATCGAGGCGGCGTCGATGGACGGTGCCAGCACGACGATGATCCTGCGCAAGATCGTCGCGCCCATCGCCGCGCCGGGTATCGCCGCGACGTCGCTCATCTGCTTCATCTTCAGCTGGAACGAGCAGCTGTTCGCCAAGGTGCTGACCAGCGTCAACGCGCAGACCGCACCGGTGTACGTCAGCACGCTCATCCAGACCGAGCATTCCTACCTCGCCCAGCTGTCCGCCGGTGCGGTGATGATCTCCATCCCGGTGCTCGTCGCCGGTTTCGCCGCGCAGGACAAGCTGGTGCAGGGTCTCTCGTTGGGAGCAGTCAAATGAAGGCCGCCGTCGTCAAATCCATCGGTGAGGTCGGGATCGAAACGGTCGACGACCCGACCCCCGGTCCGGGTGAGGTCGTCGTCGAGGTGGCCGCGTGCGGCCTGTGCGGCACCGACCTGCACATCCTGCAGGGCGAGTTCGCGCCGACGCTGCCGGTCATCCCGGGCCATGAGTTCGCCGGCACCGTCGTCGCGCTCGGCCCGGGTGCGCTGGACGTCAACGAGGGCGACCGCGTCGCGGTCGACCCGTCGCTGTACTGCCACGAGTGCCACTACTGTCGCCGCGGGCACAACAACCTCTGCCTGCGGTGGGGCGCGATCGGCGTCACCACGGCGGGCGGGGCGGCCCAGTACGTCGCGGTGCCCGCGGCCAACTGCGTGCAGCTGCCCGACCACGTCGACACCCGTGACGCGGCACTGATCGAGCCGTTGTCGTGCGCTGTTCGCGGTTACGACGTGCTCAGCAGCCAGCTCGGCTCGCACGTGCTGATCTACGGCGCGGGCACGATGGGGCTGATGATGCTGCGTCTCGCGCAGCGGGTGGGTGCGACGAGCATCGACGTCGTCGACCTGAACACCGACCGACTCGAGATCGCGCGGGGGTTGGGCGTGACGCACGCCGAGACGACCGCCGAGGGCATCGAGCCACGCTTCGGCTGGGACCTCGTCGTCGACGCGACGGGCAACGCCAAGGCCATCCAGGACGGCCTCGGCCGGGTCGCCCCCGGCGGCACCTTCCTGCAGTTCGGTGTCGCCGACTATGCCGCGCGGGCCACCATCGAGCCGTACCGCATCTACAACAAGGAAATCACCATCACCGGCTCGATGGCGGTGCTGCACAGCTACGAGAGGGCCGCCGACCTGTTCGCGACCGGCGTGCTGGACCCGGAGCTGTTCATCACCGACCGCGTGCCGCTCGACCGGTACGCCGACGCGATCGAGGCCTTCAAGTCCGGCGCCGGCCTCAAGACCCAGGTGCTGCCGTAGCCGCCACCGTGCGCGTGACGGCGCGCAGCGCCTGCGGGTCGGTGGTCATACCGACGTGGCCGGCCGCCACCTCGACCAGGTCGGCGGCCGGGTCCAGGCAGGTGCGCCAGTCGAGGATCGCGTCGTTGCGCGAGTAGACGGACGTGAACGGCACGTCCGACGGGAACGGCGTTCCCAGCTCGGTAATCACGCGAGTCGCGCACGCCCCGGTGACGCAGTCGGCGGCCAGCACCCGGTGCAGACCGCGCTCGTGCAACCGGAACAGCAGCTCGAGCTGCTTGCGGACGTGCGGCGCCACGCTCAGCGATCCGGTGATCGGGGCCGCCAGGGTGACGAGGCCGGCCACCAGGTCCGGCCGGCGTCGTGCGGCCAACGCGGTGATCATGCCGCCGCGGCTGTGTCCGACCAGCACGACCGGGCGACCCTCGTCGCCCGTCACGACCTCCACGCGACGGACCAGGCGCTCGACCATCTCCTCGGTGCAGCCGACGTTCGCCCCGATGTCGCTGCGGAAGGTGCGCAGACCCGCCCGGCGCAGCTCGCGTGCGAGCAGGGTCAGCGAGACGTCGCCGGACAGGAAACCCGGCACGAGCAGCACCGGGGCGCGGGTGCTGACGTCCGGCTGGGCCACGGGACGGCCGAGCATGCGCACCATCCGTCCGTAGGCGCGCAGCTCCCCGGCGCGGGCGCCCGCGGTGGGGACGTGGTCGGGGGCCAGCCCGGGCTCGCTCGGCAGGGTGGGCTCGTGGGGAAGTGCGGTCACGGACCCGTCCTCGCCTGGCTGTCATGAGTGGCCGCTGCTCGCAGCCCGTATTACTCCGTATTACACCGCGCCGTGGGCCACCGCACCGACCACGCAAGCCGTGGGTGCCTCACACGAAGGGATTATCCGTCCCGGACCGTTCAGTGAGGTCGCGCTCGTCTGGCGTCCGGATTGCCAGCCGCGCGAAGAGATGGCGTTGCCACGGTTGTTACCAACTCCATCGGTGACCCTTGGTCTCGTCAGGACGTCATGGCCCTGGGGCACCGAGAGCGGACCAAGCCAGGCTATGGAGGAGAACAAAGTCAGTAGTTGACCTTGACTCCCAGGTTGCGGCAATCATTCTTGACGATGGGAAGGCTAGCTCTGGCCGCCTGGAGCTGCATTCGGGAAAGACTGGTATTTGGGAGTTCGGCGAGGGCGTGCATAGCCCGCGCGAGCCTTGCCCAGCCAGAACCAGCGGTCCGGGCCTGCTCGGCGGCTTTAAGCTGAACGGGGCCAGCGTCGGCCATGGAGATCTGCTGGCGTTCGATGCTCTGCCAGGTTGTGCATGCCTCCGTCGCTAGAGCGTCGTTGCTCAGGCTGGACGACGGCGATCGACTTCCGGGCGGCACAGACCAGATGGACAGCGCTTGCTCGGCGGCGACGAGCATCGGGTCCTGGTCACGGGTCGAACCGTGCACCCACCACGCGTCGAGTACGACGCCCATGTTGTCCTGTCCGGTGATCGTGTAGGCCTCGCTGGAAGGTACCTGGGTCGCGCCGGGCGCCGGGTGACCTTCGCGGAGCAGGTCATTGATGGACCCGGTGTCGTTGGCGTTCTGCAGCCGTTGAAACTTTTGGTTCGCCTTGTATCCGTACTGGTCACCGGGAGCCGGTGGGAAGCTGACCCAGACTTCGGAAATGACGGCTTGCCGGCCGCCGATAATTGCGGTCGCGACTATTCGTTTCGCCTGCGCGCAGGGCGTGGACTTGAAGAACGCGATCATGCGAGTGCCGTAGGAGTGCCCAGCGCAGTCGGTGATGCGGTCTGCAGCGATGATCTGCAACGGGTAGACGGCGCCGTCGAGCCCCTGAACGTTTAGCTGGTGGCCAGCGATCGGCCTTAGTGGGTCGCTGCCAGTTTGGGCTGGCGGCGCCGTGGTCGTTGGCGCCGAAACGGGTCGCAAGGTTGGTGACGAAGCGGAGGCGGCCCTGTTCGGCGACGATGCTGCGGGATTAGCGCCTTGATCTTTCCTAAGCCCGTTGATCGCGTTGCTGATTGTCGAGCGAGCCCGGCTTTCGTCGGCGGGTTGGTCGCTGCTCTTTACGGTAACCGAGAGGTCGAGGTCGGGATTGTGAAAATCGACCGTGGTGCCGAGCGCTGATGCGGGAAGATCGTCGGTGCGCGTGTCACCCCTCGTCGTGCAGGTCTGCGACGGCCCGCAGGGGGCAGGTGCTGGAAGTGAGGTTCGGTGACTTGGAAAGGTGGCCACTACTTTCCATAAAAGATTGTCGTCATCGTGTTCGCAGGTAATTGCGAATGCGCCGAAGTTGTCGGGACCGCTCACGTAGGTGTGGGTGCTGACGAACGCCGGGCCGGTTCCGACGGTGCTCGTGGTAGTCACGAGATCTTCCGGCGTTACAGACGGCAGCTCGGCTGCTTTCCAAGAATTACACAGAGCGACGACTTCAGGCGGCGGCCTCCGACAGGTTCCGCCTGGGGCGGTGTAATCGCCGCGGCAGGCGGTGTACACCGCGAGCACCGAATGCCGGTCCGAGCCAGTTGCGAGCGGCGCATCGGGATCGCTTGAGCTGCCGTCGGACGACACCACAACAAGTACAGCGCTGACGATTGCAGCCAGGACAGCTGCCGCGACCGCAATGAACGCACGTCGGCCCACTCTTGTCGAAAAAGCGCTTTGACGGCTGCAGGGTGCCGCTTCTTCGGTACTGGTCACGAAGCCTCGCTCAGTCTTGAGGTAAAGGAAATGTAAAGTATGACTGAGAGGTTGGCAAGCGTTGATCAAGGGCGACTGTGCCGCCATGCCGAACGTAGAGAGGGTTACGGAGGCGAAGAACGTCGTGCTTCATTGCCTCAGGTGGGGCAGTTCAAGCGGCTGCTCGACAGTGAGTAAGCCCATTGCAGGCTGGTGCTCAACACGCGACATGAGTCGGCCGATAGGGCGGGTCAAACTTGAGCTGCGATGGTGGCCAGGGGCGGGGTCGAACCGCCGACCTACCGCTTTTCAGGCGGTCGCTCGTACCAACTGAGCTACCTGGCCGTGCCGACCGCGGACGTGCCGGGCCGGACCAGTCGAGAGTCTAGCCGACCACCCGGCCGCCGCCGTCCGCGCTCACCTCGTCGTAGCGCGCCCAGATCAGCTCGACCAGGGCCGGGTGCACGCCGATCGGTGCGCCCACCGTGACCTCGCCCGTGGCCGCGGCGTTCAGCGTCGAGACGAACTGGCCGTCGGCGAGCAGGTAGGTCAGCACCCGGACCGGGTGGTCCAGTTGCGCGAAGGCGGCGACGAGGTCGTCGGCCAGGGTCAGGGTGGCGACGGGCCCGCCCAGCCGGGCGCCGGCGAGCGCGGCCATCGCCTCCAGCTCGACGCGGGCCTCCGGTCGGCTCGAACCGGCCCCGACGAGCACCGTCGTGCCGGCGGCGCCGGCCGGCAGCCGGTCCAGCATCGCGTCCAGCAGCAGGGAATGGGGCCCGAGGTGGCGGGCCTGCCGCGTCGCGGCCCGGTCGCCGATCGCGTCCGGGATGTCGTGCTGCACGTGGTAGCCGGTGGACAGCAGGGCGGGGACGACGACCGTCGGTCGATCGTCGAGCACGTCGGGCAACCGGGGCTCGGCGACGTCGAGAAAGCACAGGGTGACGTCGTGCTCGGGGCGTGCCGCGGCGACCGCGTCACGCAGCCGCCGGCTGGTGCCGCCGCCGGCGGCCGACCGTGTGCCGTGCGCGACGAGCACCAGGCGCGGGTGGACGCGCGGTCCGGTGACGGACACCGAGGCTGTTTCGTGCATCGCATCCGATTCGTGCTTGGCGACCCCGACGGGACTTGAACCCGCGACCTCCGCCGTGACAGGGCGGCACGCTAACCAGCTGCGCTACGGGGCCTCGGCGACCCGACTGGCGGGCCGATCTGGCGATCTTGCTTGTGTGAACTGCGTGCCCCCAACGGGATTCGAACCCGTGCTACCGCCTTGAAAGGGCGGCGTCCTGGGCCTCTAGACGATGAGGGCGGCGAACCGCATCATGCTAGCCCCGCTGGCGGACCGCTCCAGCATAGGGGACGGCGCCACACGCTCCCAAACCGGTGGTCGGTGGTCAGTGCGGGCGCATGCCGAGCAGGCGGACCTCGTCGTCGTCGCGCAGCACGGCGGTGACCCACCCACCGTGGCGTCCGTGCTCGAGCAGGGTCGCGGCGTCCGCGCCCAGCTCGACCGGTTCGACGTGCCGGTGCTCCCAGTCGGTGCGTGCCGCGTGACCGGCCTCGGCCAGCGGCAGCACCGACCCGTCTCCCCGGAGGGCGTCACGGGCCTCGGTGAGGTGTCGGATCGCGTCGTCGAGCGCGGCGGGCAGCGCCTCGTTGCCGTCGCACCAGGTGGCCACCAGCTCGGGACGGGTGCGGGCCACGCGGGAGCCGGACAGGTAGGACCCGGCCGCGAGGGTGAGGCCGAGCGGACCGCCCGCGAGGCCGGTGAGGGCCAGCGCCTCGGCCAGCACGTGCGGCAGGCCGATGACCCGGGCGACGGCGGCGTCCTGTTCGGCGGCGGTCGTGGGGACGGGCCGGGCACCGAGATCGCAGACGAAGGACGCGAGGCGCAGCCAGTCGTCGAGGTCGGTGTCGGGCTCGAGCACCAGCGCCCAGGACGCGTCGCGGAACATGGTCGGCCGGGCCGCGGCCCAGCCGGTGTCCTCGACGCCGGCGAGGGGGTGACCGCCGACGAACGACGCCCCCGGCAGCTCGCCGCGCACGGCGTCGACGACCGGTGCCTTGAGCGTGCCGACGTCGGTGACGACGGTGCGGGGGCCCAGCCGGCCGCGCAGCCCGGCGGCCGCGTTGCGGACCTCGGGCAGCGGCATGGCGAGCACGACCAGGTCGGCGCCGCGGACGGCCGCGGCCGCCGACGGGGCGACGGCGAACCCGTCGCCGCTGGCCTGCTCGGCGGTGTCGGGGTCGACGTCGTAGCCGACGGTCTCCAGGCCGGCGTGGCGCGCCGACCGGAGCACCGATCCACCGATGAGCCCGAGGCCCAGCACCGCGAGGCGGGCGAAACCTGCGCTCACGGTGTCGGCCCCGTCGGGGATGGCTGAGGGTTCACCGTCCCGACCGTAGTAGCCGCCTCGCAACCGCTTCCTGCGACCGGCCCGACGTGCCAGGATCGTCACGGGTGTCGATGACGCGACAGGGGGTGACCGATGGCTGCGCGCGGATTCGCGGTGGCCGCGTACAAGGACGCGGCCGAGTGGCGTCTGGAACCCCTGCCGCCGACCGTCCTCGAGGACCTCGGCGTGCTGCTGTCGGCCTTGCGTTCGCAGCCGCCCGAGGGCGGGCCGTTCGTCATCGCCTGCATCGAGGAGGAGTTCTTCGTCATCGCGCGTCAGGAGGAGGGCCGGCGGGTCGCGCTGCTGCTGTCCGACCTGACGGCGGCCGTCGAGTTCCCGCTGGCCGAGCAGGCCATCACGCGACTCGGTGAGGACCCGCCGAACGATGACGAGCTGGACGAGGTCTGGCCGGTAGGTGACCTCGAGCTGTTCGACGATCTCGACCTCGGCGAGGACGAGATGGAGGACATCCTCGACGATCTCGACGCCCTGCCGGAGGACATGCTCGACGCCATCGTCGAGCGCCTGGACCTCGCCGAGGCCTTCGCGCGTGCGACCGACGCGGCCTGGGTCCGGTGACCCACGATGTCCTACTTCGCTGCCGTGCTGACGCGTCGAGGCGATCGCTGGAGCGGGGTCGAGGCAGACCTGTCCGAGTGCGAGTCCATCGCCGACCTCGGTGACGCGCTGCGCGACCTGTCCGGCGACGTCCGCCTGCTGATCATCGAGCAGGACGACGAGTACGCGGCGCTGCTGCGGCTCGACGACAGCGACGACGACCCGCGCGCGTTCCTCTCCGACGGCCACGCCGCCGACCGGTACCCGATGGCGGCGATCATCGCCGAGGAGCTCGAGGAGATCGGCGGCGACGCGCTGGCCGCCGATCCCGACGCCGTCGAGACGGCGGCGGCCGCCGTGCACGACAGCGCACCGTTCGGTGACCCGGACCTCGTCGAGGACCTGGGCACGTCGGCCGCCGACCTCATCGAGATGTGCGAGCACCAGGGCACCCTGCCCGTCGATCTCGTGCTGGCGGTCTGCGAGAAGGCCGGCTGCGGCGAGGTCTTCGAAGACCTGCACGGATGAGTCCGTCCGATCCCGTGTTGATGGGGTCCGCGCTGTCCGTCGCGGCGGCTGCCGGTGCGGACGGTGAGATCCCGGTCGGCGCCGTCGTCGTCGCCGCGGACGGCACGGTGCTGGCGTCGGCGGGGAACGCCCGGGAGGCCGACCGCGACCCGACCGCCCACGCCGAGGTCGTCGCCTTGCGGCAGGCCGGGGCGGTGCTTGGCGACTGGCAGCTGACCGGCTGCACGCTCATCGTCACCCTGGAGCCGTGCACGATGTGTGCCGGTGCGCTCGTCCTGGCCCGCGTCGCCCGGCTCGTGTTCGGCGCGTGGGACCCGAAGGCGGGCGCCGTCGGCTCGTTGTGGGACGTCGTGCGGGACCGGCGGCTCAACCACCGCCCCGAGGTCGTCGGCGGGGTGCGCGAGGACGAGTGCGCAGCGTTGCTGGAGGCGTTTTTCGCCGCTCGCCGCTGACCTGTAACCTCATCGGCGGTGGCGTGTCCGAGCGGCCAAAGGAGCACGCCTCGAAAGCGTGTGTGGGTAAAACCACCGTGGGTTCGAATCCCACCGCCACCGCCAGAGAATCCTCGTCGACCGGCTGCAGGGCCCGAGGCGGCCGTGCCGTGGTCGTGCTTCAGGCCGCACGACTCGTCGGCGCGACGACCTCGGTGACGAGCCCGGTGTGGACGTCGTAGGCGTAACCCCCGACGCGGATCCGGTCCGACAGGTTCGTGTCCTCGATGATGCGCCGGACGTCGCCGGGCACGGTGGCGGCGGGATCGAGCACGGCGGTGGCGCGCAACGTCGCGTCGTCGAACCCGCGGGCGACGAAGCCGGCGCGCAGCTCGTCGTCGGCCATCAGCCCCGACCCGCAGTCCGTGTGGTGCACGACCGCGACCTCGAACCATTCCGCGTCCGGGGTCTTGACCTCGTGCAGGTAGCTGATCCAGGCGAGATCGTCGAGCACCGCGTCGGTGACCCGGCCGCCGACCACGCGGGCGACGATCGCGTCGCCGAGACTCAGGTCGAACAGCGCGGCGGGGTCGACGCGCGGGTCGATGCAGGTGATGACGTACACCTGCCGGTTCGGGATGAACGGGATCTGCGGGACGTGGTCCTTGGCGTCGGTGCCGGCGAAGCGGCGATTGGCTGCGATGAGTTCGTCGAGGTGTGTCATGCCGACCACGATGCGCCGGCCGCACCGGCCGTCGCCATCGCCGGACGGCCAGACGACGTCGGGTTCCGGCCACCCTCACCGGTCAGGCGCCGCGGACGTCCTGCCGGTACGCCGTCGGAGTGGTGCCGAGCTCGCGCGCCAGGTGCAGCCGCAGGGAGGTGCCGGTACCGAAGCCGCTGTGCAGCGCGACGTCGTCGACCGACAGCGTGGTGGCCTCGAGCAGCCGCTGCGCCTCGCGAACCCGCTGTGCGGTGAGCCAGCGCATGGGGCTCAGGCCCGTCTCGTCGTGGAACTGGCGCGCGAACGTGCGGACGGGCAGGCCGGCGTGGCGCGCCAGGTGGGTGACGGTCAGCGGACGCTGCATCTCGGTGATCGCCCACTCGCGCGTCGACGACAGGCCGCCGTCGGGCAGCACCGGCCGTTGCGCGTACTGGGTCTGGCCGCCGGTGCGGTGGCCGGCGACCACCATCCGGCGCGCGACCTGCGCGGCCACCACCTGCCCGTGGTCACGGCGGACCATGTGCAGGCACAGGTCGATACCGGCGGACAGGCCGGCGCTGGTGAGCACCCGGCCCTCGTCGACGTAGAGCACGTCCGGGTTCACCCGCACGGACGGGAACATGGCCGCGAGCTCGCCGGCGTGCTCCCAGTGCGTGGTCGCGACCAAGCCGTCGAGCAGGCCTGCGGCGGCGAGCCCGAACGCGCCGATGCACACCGACGCGACCCGCGCCCCGCGGGCGTGCGCACGTCGCAGCGCCTCCAGGTTGGCCTCACCCGGTCTGTCCTTGGGATGGAACCCCGGCACGACCACCGTGTCGGCCTGCTCGAGCGCCTCGAGTCCGTGCGTCACCTCCACGCCGAAGCCGGTCGACGTCGGGACGACCCCGGGGCGTTCGGCACACACCGAGAACAGGTACCGGTCACGTTCGTCGGGATGACCGAAGATCTGCGCAGGGATGGCGAGGTCGAAGGCGACGACCGATTCGACGGCCAGCGCGACGACGCGGTGCACCCGACTACCGCGCCGTCGTGATGGTCTCGAGCAGGGCCGCGGACGGCGCGAAGAACAGCGCTCCGGTGACGGCGTGCGAGACGTCCAGGATGCGGTCGGACAGGCCTGGCGGGTCGCCGAGGAACATGCGCCGCAGCATCTCCAGGGTCACCCACGCCCGGCCGGAGTAGCCGACGAAGTACGTGCCGAACTCGCCGTGCGCGGCACGACCGAACGGCATGTTGTCGCGCAGGATGTCGTGCTCGCCGTCGTCGTCCTCGATGGTGGCCAGCGTCTTGTGCGACTTCTGTCCGAACTCCGCGTCCGGCAGCTCGACGTTGTCGCTCTTGCGCCGGCCGACGATCCGGGCCTGTTCGTCCTCGCCGAGCTGCCCCCACGCGTCGAGGTCGTGCAGGTACTTCTGCACCACGACGTAGCTGCCGCCGGCGAAGCCCGGGTCGTCGTCACCGACGAGCGCCGAGGCGGCGGCGTCGGCACCGACGGGGTTGGCGGTGCCGTCGACGAAGCCCAGCAGGTCACGGGCGTCGAAGTAGCGGAAGCACGACGTGTCGTCCTCGACGGTGACGGCGTCGCCGAGCGAGGCGGTCAGCAGCCGCACGAACTCGAAACAGAGGTCGGCGCGCTCGGCCCGAACGTGCAGCAACAGGTCCCCGGGCGTCGAGACGGCGGTGTGCTTCGGCCCGACGATCGCCTCGAAGGGCCGCAGCTCGGCGGGCGCGCGGCCCGGTGCGAGCCGCGACCAGGCAGCGCTGCCGATGCCGACCACACACGTCAGCCGGGCCGAGAGGTCGCGGAAGCCGACCGTCTTGAGCAGGTCGGGTACGTCCGCGAGCGCGGCGCGCGTGGCCTCGAGATCCTCCTCGCGCGGGCCGATCTTCAGCACGACGAACTCGGCGAAGGGGCTCAGCGTCGCCTCGATGGTCTGGGCGGCGAAGGGGACGCGGTCGGGACCGGCCTGGGTCATGGCGTCGGCTCGTGCATGAGGATCATCCGTTCTGCGGACGCGACGTGTCGAGGGGCAGGCCGGGGCGCGTGGTCAGCATCAGCTGCACCTCCTGCGGGCCGAGCAGCGCGTGCTCGAACCAGTCGAACACGGTGCGCAGGCGGTTGCCCGGCATGGCGGCCAGGTGGTAGCCACGGGTGACCACCGCCGCGGGCAACCCGCCGAGCGGTACGCCCAGCGGGTCGGCCGCGCCGGACGCGCCACCGAGGTCGACGACGAAGCCGAGGTCGTGGTGCTCGTACGGATGGGGGGCGTGACCGTCGAGGGCGGCCAGAACGTTCTCGGCGACCCGCGCGCCCTGCCGCTGCGCGTGCTGCGCGGTCATCGCCGTCACCTGGCCCGGCCGGGTCAGGTCGGGCACCGCGGCGGCGTCGCCGCACGCCCACGCGTCCGGGTGGCCCGGCACGCCCAAGGTGGGCGACACCGTCAGCCGGCCGTGGTCGGTGTCGACGCCGAGCGAGGAGACGAGCGGGTCCGGGCGCACGCCCACGCACCACACGAGCGACCAGGTGGGCAGCGTGTCGCCGTCGGTGAGCTCGACCCCGGCGTGGGTCGCCTCCTTGACCGAGGTGCCCAGCCGGACGTCCACCCCGAGCTTGTGCAGCGTCTTCGCCGCGGTCCGGCCGAGCCGTGGTTTGAGCCCCGGCAGCACGTGGTCGGCGGTGTCGAGCAGCAGCCAGTTCGCCTCCGTGCCGGACAGCCTCGGGTGCCGGCGAAGCAGCCGGCGGGTGGTGCGTGCCCCGTACGCCGCGACCTCGGTGCCCGTGTAGCCGGCGCCCACGACGACGAACGTCAGCCGCGCCCTCCGCTCGTCGGCGTCGGACGTCTCGTCGGCCAGCTCGATCTGCCGGATGAGGTGGTCACGCAGGTACACCGCCTCGGCGAGGTCGCGGAACCCCAGCGCGTGCTCGGCCACGCCGGGGATGGGCAACAGCTTGGTGACGCTGCCGGAGGTGATGATCACTTGGTCGTAGCCGAGCTGCTGCGGACCACCGTCCAGCGCGTCGAAGGAGACGGTCCGGGCGTCGAGGTCGATGCCGGTGACCGTGCCCGCCACGTGACGCACCCGAGGCAGGGAACCGGCCAGTGAGATCGTCAGCCGACGCGGCTCGACGACCCCGGCCATGACCTGGGGCAGCAGCGGGACGTAGAGGAAGTAGTCGTGCGGGTTGAGCAGGACCACCTCGACGTCGGTCGCGTCGGCGTGCTCGGTCAGCCGGCGCGCGGCGTAGTACCCGGCGAAACCTGCCCCCACGACTACGACTCGGCGCATCCCGGAAGCCTAGAACGCGCGGCCTTCGATGTCGTCGGTCGATCGGCTGCCAAGCTCGTCGCATGAGTCCGATCCGCCGCGTCGCCATGCTGGTGAACCCGCAGGCCGGCCACGGGGCCTCGCGCAGGGCCGCGGACGCCGCAGCCGCGCGGCTCGCGGCGCGGGACGTCGGGGTACGGACGCTGGTCGGCGGTAGCGCGGACGAGTCGCGCGAGCTCGCGTGCCAGGCAGTACTGGACGGTGTGGACGCGCTGGTCGTGGTAGGCGGGGACGGCATGATCCGCTGCGCGCTGCCGGCCGTGGTCGGTACCGGGACGCCGCTCGGCGTCGTCCCTGCCGGGACCGGCAACGACCAGGCGCGCCACTACGGCTGGCCGCGCGGGGTGCGGCGCGCACCCGAGGCGGCCGACGTCGTGGCCGACGGCCGCTCGGTCGCCGTCGACGTCGGCGTGGCCGAGACCTCGGACGGGCGCCGCACCTACTTCGGGTCCGTCCTGGCGTCCGGGTTCGACTCGCTGGTCAGCGACCGCACCAACCGGATGCAGTGGCCGCACGGCCGCGCGCGCTACAACCTGGCGATGCTCGTGGAGTTCGTCGGCCTGCGGCCCCTGCCCGCGACGATCACGCTCGGCGACGGCACGGTCGTCAGCCAGGACGTGCTGCTCGTCGCGGTCGGCAACACCACCAGCTACGGCGGCGGGATGCGGATCTGCCCGGACGCCGATCCGTCCGACGGGCTGCTCGACGTGACGATCGGCGCCGCGGCGTCCCGGCGGCACGTCCTGGCCCAGCTGCCGCGGGTCTACCGCGGCACGCACGTCCGCCGGCCCGACACGACCACGGTGCGCACGGACCGGGTACGCATCGAGATGGGCACGGGCATCAACGCCTACGCCGACGGTGACCACCTCGGCCCGCTGCCCGTCGACGTCACCGTGCTGCCGGGTGCGCTGCGGCTGCTCGTCCCGGGGACGACGAAGGCCCGGGTCGGATGACCCGGGCCCTGCCGTGGTGAGGCTGCGAACGCGGTGCGTCAGGCGGACTTCACCGCGGAGATCTCGAACTCCAGGGTGACCTTCTCGCTGACCAGCACGCCACCGGTCTCGAGCGCGGCGTTGAAGCTGACGCCGTAGTCGGTGCGGTCGATGGTCGTCGTGCCGTCGAAGCCGATGCGGGTGTTGCCGAACGGGTCCTTGGCCGAGCCCTGGAACTCCAGCGGGACGGTGATCGCCTTGGTCGTGCCCTTGATCGTCAGGTCGCCGGTCACCTCGAAGTCGTCGCCGCCGCGGTGCGCGACGGAGGTCGAGACGAAGGTGATCTCGGGGTAGGTCTCGGCGTCCAGGAAGTCGTTCGTGCGCAGGTGACCGTCGCGCTGCTCGTTGCGGGTGTCGATGCTGGCGACCTTGGCCCGCACGTCGACGCGGGACAGGCTCGGGTCCGCGCCGTCGACGGTGATGGTGCCCTCGAAGTCGTTGAAGCCGCCGCGCACCTTGGTGACCATCGCGTGCCGGGCGACGAAGCCGAGGCGGGAGTGGGCGGGGTCGAGGGTGTAGGTGCCCGTGTGGACGGTGAAGTCGGTGGTGGTGCTGGTCATGGTCTGCTCCCGGTTGATCGAGGCTTGGTTGAGATGTCAACCAAGCTAGTACTCTGAGGATGACGTGTCAACCAACCGAGTATGGTGAACTGATGACCGTGTCCACCACCGACAGCCCGCCGGCCGAGTCCGCCGTCCGCTGGCTCACCGACGACGAGCAGTCGGCGTGGCGGGCGTTCCTGGCCATGAAGACCGAGCTGGACGCCCAGCTCGGTCGGGACATGCAGGACAGCTCCGGGTTGTCCATCGCCGACTTCTCGGTGCTGGTGCCGCTCAGCGAGCACCCCGAGGGTCGCCTGCGGATCCTCGAGCTGGCTCGCGGCCTGCAGTGGGAGAAGAGCCGGCTGTCCCACCAGCTCACCCGGATGGAGCAGCGCGGCCTGATCGAGCGTTCGAACTGTCGCGAGGACCGCCGCGGGTCGTTCGTCGTCCTCACCGCCGACGGCCGGCGCGCCGTCGAGGCGGCGGCTCCACGGCACGTGGAGTCGGTGCGCCGCTACCTGTTCGACCTGCTCACTCCAGACCAGGTCGCGGTTCTGGGGGACATATCCCGGACTGTCCGGGATCGTCTGGCTGCTCAGTGCGCGGGGCGTGAAGCGACGTGTGCAGAGAGCGACGCGGGCTCATGCTGAAAGCCGCCGGACCGACTATGGTCTGCACGGCCCGCCGTACCGGTCCGGGCCGGTAGGCGGGCCGACCCGTCTGCGTCACGCGACGACGGGCAGGCAGGCAGGATGAGCATCCTCGAGGTCGCCGGCGGGCAGGAGGGCGCGGTCAGCGTCCTGCTCGTCGAGGACGACCACGGTGATGCGGTGCTCGTGCAGGCCAGCCTGCACGAGGTCGGCTTCCCGGACGACGCCGTGCTGTGGGTCCGGACGATGGCCGAGGCCAAGGACGCGGTCGCCGCCCGTCGACCACGCTGCGTGCTGCTCGACCTGGGGCTGCCCGACGCGGAGGGGTACGCGGCGGTGCAGGAGATGGTGACGACCGCGCCGGACGTCGCGGTCATCGTGCTCACCGGGCGTCAGGAGCGCAACGGGGCCGACGCGCTGACCGCCGGGGCGCAGGACTACCTGGTCAAGGACGCCATCGACGGCGAGCTGCTCGAGCGCTCGATCCGCTACGCGATGGAGCGCAAGCGGACGCAGCGGGCTCAGGAACAACTGCTCGAGGCCGAGCTCAGCGCGGCCGAACAGGCCCGGCTCGAGCGCGGGCTGCTGCCGAGACCACTGGTGCGCACCGACGCGGTCGGCGTCGCCACCTACTACCGCCCCGGACGCGACAACGCGGTCCTCGGCGGCGACTTCTTCGACGTCGTCGAGACTCCCGAGGGCCGCATCCGCGCGGTCATCGGCGACGTGATGGGCCACGGGCCCGACGAGGCCGCGCTCGGCGTCCACCTCCGTGTCGCGTGGCGCACGCTGCTGCTCGCCGGCGTCCCGGACGTGGAGATCCTGCCGAACCTGTCGCGACTGCTCGACTCCGAGCAGGCCGAGCACCCCCGCTACGTCACCGCCTGCGAGGTCACCATCGACGGCGGCGAGCTGTCCATGCGGGTCGCGGGACACCCCGCGCCGGTGCTGACGGTGTCCGACGTCGCCGAGTACCCGGACGCCGTCGTGGGTCCGCCGCTCGGCGTGCGCGTGCCCGGCGGCGGCCGCTGGCCCGCCACCACGACCGCCTTCCCCGCAGGGTCGTCCGTCGTGCTCTACACCGACGGCCTGCTCGAGGCGTACGCCGTGCATCCCGAGACCGACTCGCTGGGCATCCCCGAACTGGTCGAGGCGGTGGGCCGGTTGAGCCGCGGGGGCGAACCTGCGACGGGGTGGATCTCCGAGCTGGTGAGCGGGGCGCCGCTGGACTCCGCCGACGACACTGCAGCGCTGGTACTGACGTCGGCGCTGTCGAGGAGCGAACCGTGAACGCGCTCGTCGAGCCTGTCGCCACCCGCACCAGTCCGTGGCGGTTACGGTCCAGACTTGGTCGGGCCTTCGCCGTCGTCACCGTCGTGGTGCTGCTGTTCGTCGCGCTGGCCGTGCTGGCCTCGATCCGCTTCGTCACCGCCGGCAACGCCCTTGTCTACCGGTTGCAGCCCGCGCAGACCACCAGCAAGCAGCTCTACGCCGACTTCCTGGTCGAGCAGAACGCACTGCGGTCCTACCTCATCAACGGCCAGGCCACGTCACTGGCCCCGTACAGCGCCGCGCCCGCCGCGCGTACCGCGGACCTACGACGGTTGCGTCATCTGACCCACGACTGGGACACGATCACGAAACGCACCACTGAATACCTGGCCGCGGTCGACAGCTGGGAGAAGAACAACGCAACGCCGGCGATCGCCCAGAAGCGGAAGGGCATCACCACGGTCGCCACCGCCCAGACCCGGGCTCGCAGCGCGCGCGTCGCCTCGGCAGCCGACGTGCTGGGCACCGCGATCGACGACGCAGTCTCCAGCTCGCGCGGGGGCCGGCTGACGGCCGGCGTGGTTGCCGCGGTGGCCCTCGGTCTGGCCGTGGCCATTCTCGTTCTCGCCGGGGTGGTCGTCTGGCGCGGATTGCACCGCTGGGTACTCCTACCCGTCGACAGCCTGGGTGCGCAGACCCGGGTGGTGGCCGAAGGGGACCTGTCCCGGGCCATCGAGCCGCTCGGCCCGATCGAGATGACGAACCTGGCCTACGACGTCGAGACCATGCGCGCGCGCATCGTCGACGAGCTGGCCCGCGCCGAGGACATCTCCGAGGACCTGCGCAGGCAGGGTGCCGAGCTGGAACGCTCGAACGCCGATCTGCAGCAGTTCGCCTACGTCGCGTCCCACGACCTGTCCGAGCCGCTGCGCAAGGTGGCCAACTTCTGCCAGCTCATCGAGCGCCAGTACGGCCCGCAGCTCGACGACCGCGGGCGGCAGTACATCTGGTTCGCCGTCGACGGGGCCAAGCGGATGCAGGCGCTGATCAACGACCTGCTGGCCCTGTCGCGCGTCGGGCGCACGACCGACACGTTCGAACAGATAGACCTCGACGCCAAGCTCGACCAGGCCATCGCCAACCTCGGCGAGCAGATCACGGCCACCGGGGCGACGATCGAGCGGCTGACGCGCTTGCCGACGATCGAGGGCGACCGGGCGCTGATGATCTCGTTGCTGCAGAACCTCATCGGCAACGCGATCAAGTACCACCGTGACGACGTGCCGCCGATCGTGCGGATCGGGGCCGAGCGCGACGGCAAGAACTGGGTCATCCGGGTCAGCGACAACGGCATCGGCATCGACCCGCAGTACGCCGACCGGATCTTCGCCGTATTCCAGCGGCTGCACCTGCGCGACCAGTACGGTGGCACCGGCATCGGGTTGGCGCTCTGCCGACGCATCGTGGACTTCCACGGTGGCCGGATCCGGCTCGACACCCCCGACCCCGGCGAGGGCGCTGCCTTCGTCTTCTCCCTACCGGAAGGCCAGCACCGTGCCCGATCAGACGACGAGTGACTCCGAGGAGCGTGGCCCGCTCGACGTGCTGCTCGTCGAGGACGACGCCGGCGACGTGATCATCGCCCAGGAAGCGCTGCGGGCCGGGCAGGTCGACACGCGGCTGTCCATCGTCAGTGACGGCGTGGAGGCCATGGCCTTCCTGCACCGCGAGGGTGAGTACCGCGACGCCGAGCGGCCCGACCTCATCCTGCTCGACCTCAACCTGCCGCGGAAGTCCGGGCACGAGGTGCTCGCCGAGGTCAAGGCCGACCCTGCCCTGCGCTCGATCCCGGTGGTCGTGCTGACCACGTCGGCGGCCGTCGAGGACGTCGCGCGCTCCTACGAGCAGTACGCCAACGTCTACGTCACCAAGCCGGTCGACTTCGACCACTTCACCGCCGTGGTCAAGCAGATTGACAGCTTCTTCTCCGAGGTCGCGCGGCTGCCTCCGCAGGCGGACTGACCCCCGGAACCTGGCGCCGGGCTGTGCGTCGCGACGGCCCGGCGAAGAAGGGCCCGCCGGCCGGTTAGAACGCGTTTTGCCGGGGGAATGGTCGAGCCATGACAGCTCATGTGGGCACGATGTCCGTGGACGGCACGCCGATCTCGCAGGCCGACATGGCCCGCATCGAGGCCGAGGAAGTGCTGCACTCCGAACAGCAGCGCAGGGCCGTGCGCGTCGTGGCGGCCGCCGCCACCGACGTGGACGACGCCCGCATGCTGCTCTCCATCCTGGGCCTCGGCGACGAGGTCGTGACGAGCGCGCGGGCCGAGATGGTCGAGCCCGTCAAGCACTCCCGCAAGCGCCGCGTCGCCGCCTGACCCGGGCCGAGGTCCGGCCGCGCGCCCCTGAGAGGCGCGCACTAATCTCGCGTGGCGTGCGCAGTGACGTCCTGGTCGGCGGGTACGTGCTGTCCTACCTGCAGGCCGGGGCCGCCGACGACCCGGTCGTCCTGCTCCTGCACGGGCTCGCGTCCGATAGCGAGACGTGGGACCGTGCCCTGGAGCCGCTGGCCGCCCGCGGTTTCCGGGTTCTCGCGCTCGACCTGATCGGGCACGGCCGGTCCGACAAGCCCGATACGTCCTACGAGCTCGCCGAGCTCGCCGCCTCCGTCAAGGCCTTCCTGGACGCGGTGGGAGTCGAGTCGGCGACGCTGTGCGGTCACTCGTGGGGTGGCGCCATCGCCATGGCCGTCGCCAGTGAGTACCCCGCCACCGTCGACGCCCTGGTGCTGGTCTCGGCCGGTGGCCTCGGGCGTGAGGTCCATCCGCTCCTGCGCGCCGCCGCGCTGCCGGTCGCGCCCTACGTGCTGCGGGCGGCGACCCGCCCCCGCCTGCGGCGTTGGTACAACCACCCGCGGGTCCATCGCGCACTGCGCCTGACCGAGGACAACCTCGTCAACCTGCGGCGGGCCGGTCGTGCTCTCGGGGATCCGAACGGCCAGTCGTCGTTCTTCGCCTCGCTGCGGGGGGTCATCGAGGTCGGCGGTCAACGCGGGTCGTTCATCGACATGGGACGCCTCTCGGCCGAGCGGCCCACGCTGCTGCTGTGGACCGAGGGCGACCCGGTCATCCCGGTCGCGCACGCGCGCGCCGCGCACGCCCATCTCCCGGGCAGCCGGCTGGTCGTGCTGCCGGGCGGGGGCCACGAGCCGCACCGACGGGATCCGGAGCGCTTTGCCGACGAGGTGGCGGCCTTCCTCTTATCTCACTGAGTAGGACGGTCGTCTCTTCCTATGAGACGAGCGGTTAGGCTGACGGGCATGGCCGAGTCGAGGCGTTGGGCGATCCTCGCGGTCGGCACCTACGCGCAGGCCGCCACCTGCTCGTTCCTGTACGGCATGCCGCTGCTCGTGGCCGCCCTGCGTGACGAGGGGCTGAGCCTCGTGCAGGCCGGTGTGCTGGTGTCCGCGCCCGTGGCCGGCCTGCTGTGCACGCTGATCCTCTGGGGAGCCGCAGCCGACCGGCACGGTGAGCGCGTTGTCATCGTGACCGGCGTCGGGCTGTCGGCCGTCCTGCTCGCCGGAGCGGCCGCCACGCAGAGCCCGGTTCCGTTCGGGGCGCTGCTCGGCCTGGCCGGGGCGGCAGCAGGATCGGTGAACGCCGCCAGCGGGCGCATGGTGCTCGGCTGGTTCCCGGTCGCCGAGCGCGGCCTCGCGATGGGGACGCGGCAGACCGCGCAGCCGCTGGGCGTCGCGCTCGCGGCCCTGGTGCTGCCGGCGCTGGCCCGGGTGCACGGCCCGTACCTCGCCCTGGCGTTCCCGGCCGCGCTGTGCGCGGTGGCCGCGGTGCTCGTGTTCCTCGTCGTGCGTGACCCGGCCCGCCCGGCGAAGGTCGAGGGGGAAGCGCCGGCCCGCTCGCCCTACCGCGGCTCGCGGGTGCTCGCGCGGGTGCACGGGTCGAGCGCGCTGCTCGTCGTTCCGCAGTTCGCGGTCAGCGGCTTCACGCTCGCCTACCTCGTCGCCGAGCGGCACTGGGACCCGGTCGCCGCCGGCCGGCTGGTCGTCGGGTTCCAGGTCGCGGGAGCGGTCGGCCGCGTGGTCGCGGGCGTGTGGTCCGACCGGGTCGCCAGCCGGTTGCGTCCGATGCGCCAGCTCGCCGTCGCCAGCGCCGCCCTGATGGCCCTCATCGCGGTGGGAGCCGGCACCGGCGCCTGGTTGGTCGTGGCCGGCTTCGGGCTGGGTGCGGTCGTCACCGTCGCCGACAACGGGCTGGCGTACGTCTCGGTGGCCGAGGTCGCCGGGCGGGAATGGTCCGGCCGCGCGCTGGGCGTGCAGAACACGGTGCAGAACGTGGCCGCGGTCGCGACGCCGCCGGCGCTGGCGGCGATCGTCAGCAGCGCCGGGTACGCGTGGGGGTTCGCCCTGGTGGCCGTGTCCCCGCTGCTGGCGATCCCGCTGGTGCCCGTCCGCGCCGAGCGCATCGCGGCGGAGCAGCCACCGGTGCCGGCCGGTCGTTGAGCGTCGCGCTCGCGCCGTGGTGCCTTCGTGCAGCGGGCCCGCGTGTGGTGATCACGCGGGCCCGGTGGCGGAGGATATGGGATTTGAACCCATGAGGGGTTTCCCCCAACCCGCGTTCCAGGCGAGCGCCATAGGCCACTAGGCGAATCCTCCGCCGACGAGGATACGGGCATCGTCGCGCGCGGCCCACACCCGCTCCGGAGGAGTGTGTGACCGGCCCCGGCGGCACCCGTAGACTCGGCACCCGACCCCCCGTGCGGCGCTCATCCCGCGAACCTCCCCAGGGCCGGAAGGCAGCAAGGATAAGCAGGCTCTGACGGGTGCGCGGGGGGTCCTTCCCTGCCCGGGCGCGCCGACCGCTCCGCCGGTGGACGGGCGTGGCGGGTGTCGGTGCCGATGGTTAAGGTCGACGGGTGAGCAGAGCGAACAGCAGGCATGACGGCTCTGCCGGCCCGAACGGGGTGAGGGCATGACCCAGCCCGCGTCGAGCAACCTGGCGCTCTACCGCAAGTACCGCTCCGCCACCTTCGCCGAGGTCATCGGGCAGGACCACGTCACCGTCCCGCTGCGCGCCGCGCTGGACGCCGGACGGATCAACCACGCCTATTTGTTCAGTGGGCCACGCGGCTGTGGCAAGACCTCGAGCGCGCGCATCCTGGCCCGTTCGCTGAACTGCGCCCAGGGCCCCACGAGCGAGCCGTGCGGCGTCTGCGACTCCTGCCGCGAGCTGGCGCCGAACGGCCCGGGCTCGATCGACGTGATCGAGATCGACGCGGCGAGCCACAACGGTGTCGACGACGCCCGCGACCTGCGTGAGCGCGCGTTCTTCGCCCCGGTGCGCGACCGCTACAAGGTCTACATCATCGACGAGGCGCACATGGTGACGACGGCGGCGTTCAACGCGCTGCTGAAACTTGTCGAGGAACCGCCGGACTTCCTGGTCTTCATCTTCGCGACCACCGAGCCCGACAAGGTGCTCACCACCATCCGCTCGCGGACCCACCACTACCCGTTCCGGCTGATCCCGCCGCAGGTCCTGCGCAAGCACCTCGAGCACATCACCGCCGCCGAGGGCATCGCGGTCGAGCCGGCGGTGCTGCCGCTGGTGGTACGGGCGGGTGGCGGCTCGGCGCGTGACTCGCTGTCCATCCTCGATCAGCTGCTGGCCGGCGCCGGTCCGGAGGGCGTCACGTACGCGCGGGCCGTCGGGCTGCTCGGCGTCACCGACTCGGCGCTGCTCGACGACATGATCGACTCGTTGGCCGCCGCCGATGCGGCCGGCGTGTACGGCACGGTCGACCGCGTCGCCGAGGCCGGTCACGACCCGCGCCGGTTCTCCGTCGACCTGCTCGACCGCTTCCGCGACCTGATCCTGCTCGACGCCGTGCCGGACGCCGGGGAGCGCGGGCTGATCAACGTCCCGCAGGACCAGCTCGCCCACATGGCCGACCAGGCCGTCCGGCTCGGCGGCGCCACGCTGGCCCGCTACGCCGAGATCGTGCACACCGCGCTCATCGAGATGCGCGGCACGACCTCCCCGCGCCTCGTGCTCGAGCTGCTCTGCGCGCGGATGATGCTGCCCGACGCGACCACCGACGCTGCGGCGCTGCTGCAACGCCTCGAACGTCTCGAACGTCGGATGACGGCCTCGGACGACGACGCCCCGCCGGAGCTGCCCCGGGCCGCCGCGCTTGCGCAGCCGCCCGCGGCCGCACCGGAACGCCCAGCCGCATCGGAACGCCCCGCCGCATCGGAATGCCCCGCCGCATCGGAACGCCCCGACGCACCGCAACCTGCGGCGGCACCCGAACGTCAAGCCGCGCCGGAACGCCCAGCGGCACCGGAACGCCCAGCGGCACCGGGACGCCCCGCCGCACCGCAACGCCCAGCCCCACCGCACCGCCCAGCCACGCCACAACCCGCGGCCGCCCGCCCGCCGGCCGGGGCGCCGGAGCCAACCGCCCCCGCGGCGGCGGCCGCGTCGACCCCGGACATACACGACACCCCCGGAGCCCTCGACTCGGCGGCTCTTCGTCGGCTCTGGCCGGAGATCCTCGAGACGGTCAAGATCTCGAGCCGCCGCACCCGCGCGCTGCTCGACAACGCCCAGATCACCGAGGCCGACGGCGAGCTGGTTCGGCTGAGCGCGCCGGCGGCGCTGGCCAAGATGATCAGCGACGACAGCAACACCTCGGTGCTCAAGGACGCCCTGCGCGCGGTCGTCGGGGGTTCCTGGCGCATCGAGGTCTCGGCCGGGTCCGGCGCACCGGCGGCTGCGGGCGACACCACCCCTGCCCCGGCCGCGCGGACCCGGGCGGCGGAGCGCGACGAGCCCGACCCGCGCGACGAACCGGACTTCGAGCACTCGGCCCCGTCGGCTCCCGGTTCGGGCGCGTCCGCGGCCCACGACCCCGAGGCCGACGCAGTCAGGTTGTTGAGCGAGCAGCTCGGCGCGCGCCCCGTCGAGCGCGGGTGAGTGCCCGTTACCCTGGGCCGCAGCACACCTGAGACACCCGCAGCACACCCCAGCTACAGAGGTAGGACGACGTGAGCCAGCCAGGAAGATTCGGCGGCGGTGGCCAGCCGAACCTGCAGCAGCTGATGCAGCAGGCCCAGAAGATGCAGCAGGACCTCGCCGCGGCGCAGGCGGAGCTGGCCGAGGCGCAGGTCACCGGGTCGTCCGGCGGCGGTCTGGTGACGGCCACGCTCAGCGGCGACGGTGAGCTCGCCTCGCTCGTCATCGACCCCGAGGTCGTCGACCCCGACGACGTCGAGACCCTGCAGGACCTCGTGGTCGCCGCCGTGCGCGACGCGCAGCGTGCCGTCGGCGAACTCACCGCCGAGAAGATGGGCCCGGTCACCGGCGGGCTCGGCGGCGGCCTGGGCATCCCCGGTCTCTGACCGGCCCGAGCGAGCAGACCACCCGTGTACGAAGGCGCCGTCCAGGACCTCATCGACGAGCTCGGACGGTTGCCCGGTGTGGGCCCCAAGAGCGCGCAGCGCATCGCCTTCCACCTGCTGGCCACCGAGGCCGTCGACGTCGAGCGCCTGGCCAGCACGCTGCTGCGGGTCAAGAACGAGGTCAAGTTCTGCTCGATCTGCGGCAACGTCGCGCAGGCCGAGGTCTGCCGCATCTGCAGCGACGACCGCCGCGACGCGACGGTGATCTGCGTGGTCGAGGAGCCCAAGGACGTCGTCGCCGTCGAGCGCACCAGGGAGTTCCGCGGCCGGTACCACGTGCTCGGCGGCGCGATCAGCCCCATCGACGGGATCGGCCCGGACGACCTGCGCATCCGTGAGCTGCTGACCCGCCTGCGGGACGGCGTCGTCACCGAGCTCATCCTCGCCACCGACCCGAACCTCGAGGGCGAGGCGACCGCCACCTACCTCGCGCGCCTGCTCTCGCCGATGGGTCTCACCGTCTCCCGGTTGGCCAGTGGGCTGCCGGTCGGCGGTGACCTCGAGTACGCCGACGAGGTGACGCTCGGCCGGGCGTTCTCGGGACGTCGACGCGTCGACTGAGGGCGCCCCGATGCCGCCCGAGGCGCCCGCCGGGTCATCCACGGGCTCATCCACGGGGCCACCGCGTCGCCCCCTGCTGTTCTGGTCGGCGCTGCTCGTCGCCCTGGCCGCCCTCGTCGGCGGAGCCGTCGTGGCCGTCACGAGCGTCGTCGGCACGCAGGCGCCGGCCGGCGCCGTCCGGGGCTACTTCGATGCCCTCCAGCACGCCGACGCGCCCCGCGCCCTGGGGTTCGGCGACGTGCCGTCCGGTTCCCGCGTGCTGCTGACGTCCGCCGTGCTGCGGGAACAGCGGCGCAACGCGACCATCGTCGACGTGCACGTCGCGACGGTGCGGCACACCGGGTCGCGGGCCGTCGTGCCGGTGTCCTACACGCTGCGCTACCCGGGTGCCGACGTCCCGGTGTCGGTCCGCATCCCCGTGCACGACTCGGGCAGCGGCTGGCGCCTCGATGCCGCCGCCGTCCGCACGCAGCTGACCCTGCGCATGGCGTCGCAGCGCGCCTCGGTGCTGGGCCACGAGGTGCCCACAACCGACGTGCTGGCCTTCCCGGGCGCGCCGCCCGTTCGCTTCGACACCGCCTACCTGGCCCTCGACCCCGACTCCGGCATCGTCCCGGGCCGCAGCGGCGCCCGCACCTTCGACGTCGTCGCCACCGCGGCCGGACGCAGGGCCATGCAGGCCGCGGTGCTGGCCGCGATCACCCGGTGCCTGTCGGACGCCCACCCCGCCGTCACCTGCCCGCTGCCCGACGCGCGCTACGTGCCCGGCAGCGTGCACGGGCGACCGACCGGCGGGCTGTCCGGCGTGCACCTCTCGCTCGACGTCACCGAGATCGGCCGCTTCGACCTGACCGCCACCGTGGCGGTCGCGGCGACCAGCTACCAGCGGCTGGACTTCCACAACCGGGCCAGCACCGGCCGCGGCCGCGTCACCCTCGACGTCCACGCCCTGGCCGCGGCCCGTCCGCTGCTGACGATCACCTGGTTGCCGGCGTGATGCGGCGGCTGGCCGCCCTGGTCGCGGCCGCGGGCCTGGCCGTGGCCATGGGCCCCGCAGCTCCGGCGGCGGCGGCACCGGGCCCGCCGAACGCTCCGGAGTACTGGTTCGACAGCTGGGGCGTCCCGGCCCTGTGGAGCTCCGGCGCGCGCGGGCAGGGCGTCACCATCGCCGAGATCGACTCCGGGGTGAACGCGGCGCTGCCCGAACTCGCCGGCCGGGTGGTGCCCGGCACCGATCTCGGGGTCGGCGGCGACGGCCAGGTCGACCGCGAGCGCAGCAGCTTCGGCCACGGAACGGCCATGGCCTCGATCATGGTCGCCCGACCCGGGCTGTTGGACATCACCGGGCTGGCCCCCGACGCCAAGGTCCTGCCCGTCGCCGTGCCGTTGACCGGCACCACCGACGCCCAGCGACCCGACCGGTTGCCCGACGCGATCCGCTACGCGGCCGACCACGGCGCCAAGATCATCAACATGTCGGTGGGCGGGCTGCGCGACCCGGCGACCGATGACACCCCGTGTCCGGAGGACGAGCAGCAGGCCGTGTTCCACGCCCTGGGCAAGGGCGCGGTCGTGGTGGCGTCCGTGGGCAACACCGGGCCGACCCGCAACACGGTGGAGGAACCAGCCGTCTGCCTCGGTGTGGTCTCGGTCGGGGCGGTGGACCGGCAGGGCGTCGTCGCGAGCTTCTCGGCCCGCGAACCGTTCCTGACCGTCACCGCGCCGGGGGTCGACATCCCGTCACTGGGTCGCACCGCAGGGGATGCGTTCTCCGGCGACGGCACCAGCCAGGCGACGGCGCTAGTGTCGGCCGCGCTGGCCCTGGCCTGGTCGGCGCACCCGCAGCTCACGAACCGCCAACTCGTCGCGCGGCTGCTGGCGACCGTCGACGGGCGGCGGACCACGCCCAGCAGCGCCGACGGCTACGGGCGCCTGGACGCGGGCACCCTCGTCCGCGCCCGGGTCCCCGCCGACGCGCCCAACCCGGTGTTCGCGGCGGCGGCGCCGTTCAGCGAGCGGGAGGCGCGCCTGGACCGGGTCCAACCCGTCCCGCCCAAACCGGCCGCGGACACGCCGCTGCCGACGGGCGGCTACGCGGTGGCCGGCCACCCCCGGTTCACCGACCGGGCCCGGCGGGCCACCGGCGTCTCCGCCGCCGGGCTCGTGGCGCTGCTCGCCGTCGTGGCCGTCGGCACGCAACGCCGCCGCCGTCGACGGCAGGCGTTCTAGCCGCAGCCGCCGCAGCCGCCGCAGCCCGAGTCGTCCGCGCTCTGACGCGCCGGATTACAACGAGGCGCGGACAACTCGGGGAGGGGGGCGTGTCAGCCGAGGCGGCGGGATTCTCGGTTGACGGCGCTGACAACGGCACGCAGTGACGCCTGGGTCGTCGACTCGCTGATGCCGACGCCCCAGAGCACGGTGCCCTCGGCGTCGCCGAACTCGATCTCGAGGTAGGCGGCGGCCTCGGCGTCACGACCCGAGGTCAGCGCGTGCTCGTGGTAGTCGAGGACCCGCACGGTCAGCCCGCCGTAGCCGAGGTCGACGGTCGACAGCGCGTCGCAGAACGCCGACACCGGGCCGTTGCCCACGCCGCTGATCTCGTGCTCGACACCCTTGACCCGCACCGTCGCGGTGATCCGTTCGATGCCCTCGTCGCTCGTGGACGACAACCGCACCAGCTCGACGTCGCCGGCCGACAGGTACTCGTCGGAGAAGATCCGCCACATCGCCGCCGGCTCGACCTCGCCGCCCTCGGCGTCGGTGTGGCCCTGGATGACGTGGCTGAACTCGATCTGCAGCCGGCGCGGCAGGTCGAGCTTGTGGTCGTTCTTCATGATGTAGGCGACGCCGCCCTTGCCGGACTGCGAGTTCACCCGGATGACGGCCTCGTAGCTGCGGCCGACGTCCTTGGGGTCGATCGGCAGGTACGGGATGTGCCACGGCATCTCGCCGACCGGCCGGCCCGCGTCGGCCGCCTGCCGCGACAGGTCGTCGAAGCCCTTCTTGATCGCGTCCTGGTGCGAGCCCGAGAAGGACGTGTAGACGAGGTCGCCCGCGTACGGGTGCCGCTCGTGCACGCCGATCCGGTTGCAGTACTCGACGGTACGGCGGATCTCGTCGATGTCGCTGAAGTCGATCATCGGGTCGATGCCCTGGCTGTACAGGTTCAGCCCGAGCGTCACCAGGTCGACGTTGCCGCTGCGCTCGCCGTTGCCGAACAGGCAGCCCTCGATGCGCTGCGCGCCGGCCAGCACGGCCAGCTCGGCGTCGGCGGTCGCGGTCCCGCGGTCGTTGTGGGTGTGCACGGACAGGCAGACGTGGTCACGACGGGAGAAGTGCCGCGACATCCACTCGATCTGGTCGGCGTAGACGTTGGGGGTCGATCGCTCGACGGTGCACGGCAGGTTGATGACGATCTCGCGCTCCGGGCCGGGCTGCCAGACGTCCATGACGCCCTCGCAGATCTCCAGGGAGAAGTCGAGCTCGGTGTCCATGAAGATCTCGGGGGAGTACTCGAGACCGAAGTCGGTGCCGGGCAGGTGGACGTCCGCGTATTTCATGATCGACTGGATGCCGTCGACGGCGACGGCGCGGCACTGGGCCCGGCCGTCGCCCTCCCAGCCGAACACGACCTTGCGGAACACCGGCGCGGCCGCGTTGTACATGTGCACGGTGGCCTGGCGTGCGCCGACGAGCGACTGCACGGTGCGCTCGATGAGTTCCTCGCGCGCCTGGGTGAGCACCGAGATGCGCACGTCGTCGGGGATGCGGTCGCCCTCGACGAGGCTGCGGACGAAGTCGAAGTCGGTCTGGCTGGCGGCCGGGAACCCGACCTCGATCTCCTTGTAGCCCAGACGGACGAGCAGGTCGAACATGGCGTTCTTGCGGGCGGCGTTCATCGGGTCGATGAGAGCCTGGTTGCCGTCGCGCAGGTCGGTCGAGAGCCAGCGCGGGGCCCTGTCGATGGTTCTCGTGGGCCAGGTGCGGTCGGGGAGGTCGACGCTCGGGAAGCGCGGGTAGCGGTGGTGCGGCATGCCCGAGGGCTGCTGCGGACTGGGTCGGCTGGCGGGACGGCTCATGACGGTGCTCCGGGGGTGATCGGTGGGAGCGGTCGGCGGCGCGGTGCGATCCCGCGGCGAGGGGCCGACCGGATCAGTTCCGGGCCTCGCCGCGGCCGGGAAGGAGCAGCACGCGGGTCATGGTGCTGCCAGGCTAGCCGACCCGGCGGGACCGGGCCAGGGCGGTCGCCCGACGGTGATCAACTGCGGATGCGTGCGGCCAGGCAATCCGAATCCGCAGTTGATTACAGCCATTGCTACGGATTCCGTTGTTGTCGGGCGTGTGCACCGTCGGTAACGTTCCCCACGTGAGCGACAAGACTGTGGTCCAGAACCTGATCAACGGCGAGTCGGCCCCGGCGGCGGACGGGCGCACGCTCGACCTCGTTGACCCGAGCACCGGCGAGGTCTTCGGCACCTCCCCGGTGTCCGGCGCCGAGGACGTCGACCGGGCCTATACCGCGGCCGCGACCGCGTTCGAGGGCTGGCGCGACACCACGCCCAGCGAGCGCCAGCAGGCCCTGCTCAAGTTCGCGCAGGCCCTGGAGGACCGCGCCGAGGACCTGATCGCCGCCGAGTGCCGCAACACCGGCAAGCCGATCGAGATGACCCGCACCGAGGAGATCCCGCCCGCGCTCGACCAGATCCGCTTCTTCGCCGGCGCGGCCCGCCTGCTCGAGGGCCGGGGCGCCGGGGAGTACATGAAGGGCTTCACGTCCTACGTGCGTCGCGAGCCGGTCGGCGTCGTCGGCCAGGTGACGCCGTGGAACTACCCGATGATGATGGCCGTCTGGAAGTTCGCGCCCGCCCTGGCCGCCGGCAACTGCGTGGTGCTCAAGCCGAGCGACACGACGCCGGCTAGCTCCGTGCTGATGGCCGAGATCGCCCAGGAGTTCTTCCCGCCCGGCGTCTTCAACGTCCTGTGCGGCGACCGCGACACCGGCCGCGAGCTCGTCTCGCACCGCGTCCCGGCCATGGTGTCGATCACCGGCTCGGTCCGGGCCGGGTTCCAGGTCGCCGACGCCGCGGCCAAGGACCTCAAGCGCGTGCACCTCGAGCTCGGCGGCAAGGCGCCGGTCGTCGTGTTCGCCGACGCCGACCTCGCCGACGCGGCCGAGAACATCGCGATCGCCGGCTACTTCAACGCCGGCCAGGATTGCACGGCCGCAACCCGCGTGCTCGTCGAGGCCGCGGTGGCCGACGAGTTCTCGGCCCTGCTCGCCGAGCAGGCGCGCGCTACCAAGGTGGGGCCGCCGTCGGACAAGGACGCGCTGTACGGGCCGCTCAACAACGCCACCCAGCTCGAGCACGTCGGCGGCATGCTCGAGCGGCTGCCGGACCACGCCGAGGTGCTGGCCGGTGGCGCCCGGCAGGGCAACAAGGGGTACTTCTGGCAGCCGACCGTCGTCGGCGGGCTGACCCAGCGCGACGAGATGAGCCAGCACGAGGTGTTCGGGCCGGTCATCAGCGTGCAGAGCTTCACCGACGAGGCCGAGGCGATCCGCAGCGCCAACGACGTCGAGTACGGGCTGGCGTCGTCGGTGTGGACGAAGGACCACGGCCGGGCGATGCGCATGACGCGCGCACTCGACTTCGGCTGCGTGTGGGTCAACTGCCACATCCCGATCGTGGCCGAGATGCCGCACGGCGGGTTCAAGCACTCGGGCTACGGCAAGGACCTGTCCGTGTACGGGCTGGAGGACTACACCCGCATCAAGCACGTCATGCACAACATCGATGTGTGAACGACGCGACTAGCCTTCCTGTCATGAGTCACGTTCTGGGCGCCGAGATGGTCGCGCGGGTCCACTCGGTGGCGGTGCAGGTCGGCGACACGGTGCGACCCGACACCATGGTCGTGCTCCTGGAGTCCATGAAGATGGAGATCCCGGTGCTGGCCGAGGTCGACGGCGTCGTCCGGGAGATCTCCGTCGCGCCCGGCGACAACATCCAGGAGGGCGACGTCATCGCCGTCCTCGACGAGACGCAGAGCTAGACCGACGAACGCGAGGACGCCATGACCGTCGAGCAGCGACGCCTCCTGACCACCGAGATCCCGGGGCCGCGCTCGCGAGCGCTGCACGAGCGCAAGGGTGCCGCGGTCGCGTCCGGCGTCGGGACGACACTGCCGGTGTACGTGGAGCGGGCCGGCGGCGGGGTCGTGGTCGACGTCGACGGCAACCAGCTCATCGACTTCGGTTCGGGCATCGCCGTGACGACGGTAGGCAACGCGGCGCCGCGCGTGGTCGAGGCGGTGCAGGCCCAGGTCGCCGCGTTCACCCACACCTGTTTCATGGTCACGCCGTACGAGGGCTACGTCGCGGTGGCCGAGAAGCTCAACGAGCTGACCCCGGGCACCCACGACAAGCGCAGCGCGCTGTTCAACTCCGGCGCCGAGGCCGTCGAGAACGCAGTCAAGATCGCGCGGCATCACACGGGCCGGCAGGCCGTGGTCGCGTTCGACCACGCCTACCACGGGCGCACGAACCTGACGATGGCCCTGACCGCCAAGTCGATGCCCTACAAGAGCGGCTTCGGGCCGTTTGCCGGCGAGGTCTACCGCGTCCCGATGGCCTACCCGTACCGGTGGCCGACCGGCCCGGAGAACTGTGCGGACGAGGCGTTCGCGACGTTCGTCGAGCAGGTGCACGCGCAGGTCGGTGAGCAGAACACGGCGGCCGTGATCGTCGAGCCGATCCAGGGCGAGGGCGGCTTCGTCGTGCCCGCACCCGGTTTCCTGGCCCGCGTGGCCGAATGGTGCGCGGCGCACGGCATCGTGTTCGTCGCGGATGAGATCCAGAGCGGTTTCTGCCGCACCGGCGACTGGTTCGCCTGCGAGTTCGAGGGCGTCGTGCCCGACCTGATCACCACGGCCAAGGGCATCGCCGGCGGCCTGCCGCTCGCCGCCGTCACCGGCCGCGCCGAGATGATGGACGCCGTCCACACCGGGGGTCTGGGCGGCACCTACGGCGGCAACCCGGTGGCCTGCGCCGCGGCGCTGGCCGCGATCGAGACCATGCAGGCCGACGACCTGTGCGGGGCGGCCAAGCGCATCGAGTCGACGATGCTGCCGCGGCTGCAGGCGCTGGCCGAGAAGTACGGCTCGGTCGGCGACGTCCGGGGCCGAGGCGCGATGCTGGCCGTCGAACTCGTCGAGCCGGGCACGTCCACCCCCGACCCGGCGCTCACCGCCGCGCTGTCGGCGGCCTGCCACCGAGAGGGCCTCATCACCCTGACCGCCGGCACGTACGGCAACGTCCTGCGCTTCCTGCCGCCGCTGGTCATCGGTGACGACCTGCTGCACGAGGGACTCGACATCCTCGACGCCGCCTTCGCCGGGCACGCCTGAGCGCCGTGCACGCCTGAGCGGGACCTTTCGGAGCGCTGACATCTGCGTACACCGGGCTCCCAGGAAGCCGCGTGGAGTGCAAAGATCACGTCATCATCGGGTGAGGGCGGGGGCACGGTGGCGGACGCGTCGTTGATCGGCTCGACAGGGGTCGTCATCGTCGCCACGCGTGGCTCGAACGGGTCGGGCGAGGTGCTGCTCGAGACGGGCGGCACCGGCGAGACCTTCCTCGCCTGGTCGACCACGCCGTTGCCCAAGGGCGAGCAGGTGCTCGTCACGGACGTCCGCGGCGCCCGCACGGTCGAGGTCGAGGCGATCTCGGAGTTCGGCGCGGACAGCGCCGGGAAGGGCTGATCATGCTCGGTTACCAGGTCCCGTCGCCCGACGAGGCGATGCTGATTGCTGGCGGCAAGAACAAGGGCAGCACCCCGTTCCGCGTGGTCACAGGCCACGGCGCCTTCGTGCTGCCGTTCTTCCGCAAGGCCCGCTTCCTCACGCTGTCGATGATGGAGTCGGAGGTCGACGAACGTTGCGTGACGCGGCAGGGCATCGCGCTGAACGTCCGCGCCGTGATCGCCTTCAAGGTCGGCACCGACGAGGCCAGCATCGTGGCCGCCGGACAGCGCTTCCTGTCCGACCAGGACCAGATGTCGGTGCTCACCGGACGCATCTTCGCCGGCCACCTGCGCTCCATCATCGGCTCGATGACCGTGGAGGAGATCGTCACCGAACGGCAGAAGCTGGCCACCGAGGTGCTCGACGGGTCCAAGGAGGAGATGGCCCGCATCGGCCTGGGCGTCGACGCCCTGCAGATCCAGTCCATCGACGACGGCGACCTCGGCTACATCGCCGCGATGTCGGCGCCGCACACCGCCGCCATCCAGCAGGCCGCGCAGATCTCGCAGTCGCAGGCGCGGCAGGCGGCCGCCGAGGCCGAGCAGGAGTCGCAGCGGGCGCAGGCCGAGTACGCCCGCCAGACCGCGATCGTGCAGGCGCAGTACAAGGCAGAGGTCGACCAGGCCCAGGCGTCCGCCGGGCAGGCCGGCCCGCTGGCCGCGGCCAAGGCGCAGCGAGAGGTGCTGGCCATGCAGACCGAGCTCGCACAGCGCAACGCCGAGCTGCGGCAGCAGCAGCTGGTGGCCGAGGTGGTCAAACCGGCCGAGGCCGACGCCGAGAAGACCCGCGTGCTGGCCAAAGCCGACGCCGAGCGGATGCGCATCCAGGCCGAGGCCGCCGCGTCGCACAACCGGGTCGCGCTCGACCGGATGCTCATCGACCAGCTGCCACTGATCGTCCGGGAGGCGGCGGCCGGGCTGAACGGCGCCAACGTCAACATCCTCAACGGCGCCAGCGGGCTCAGCGAGATGGCGGCCAGCCTCGTCGGCCAGGGCCTGACGATCTTCGACTCGATCCGCGGCAACCTCAACGGATCGAGTGCCGAGGACGCCGGCGAACCGGACGCGCCCGAGCCCGAGCGTCCGCAGCTCGGCGACGGCGCGCACCCCCGCCCCGACTGAGCGGCGGGCGAAAGCGTTGCCGGCGGGCCGGTAGGCTGGGGTTTCCCGCCCGCCGCCGTTCGTCAGGGGTCGATGCAGTGAGTCTCGTCGTGCAGAAGTACGGCGGCTCGTCCGTCGCCGACGCCGAGCGCATCAAGCGGGTCGCCGAGCGCATCGTCGCCACCAAGCGCGAGGGGCACGACGTCGCGGTCATCGTGTCCGCCATGGGCGACACCACCGACGAGCTCATCGACCTCGCCGAGCAGATCGTCCCGGTGCCCGGGGGCCGTGAGTTCGACATGCTGCTCACGGCCGGCGAGCGCATCTCGATGGCGCTGCTCGCGATGGCCATCAACTCGTTGGGCTACCGCGCCGAGTCGTTCACCGGCTCGCAGGCCGGTGTGCTCACCACGTCCGTGCACGGCAACGCCAAGATCGTCGACGTGACTCCGGCGCGCATCGAGAACTCCATCGCCGAGGGCAACATCGCCATCGTCGCGGGGTTCCAGGGGTTCTCCAAAGAGACCATGAACATCACGACCCTCGGGCGCGGCGGCTCGGACACCACCGCAGTGGCCATCGCCGCCGCGTTGCGCGCCGACGTCTGCGAGATCTACACCGACGTCGACGGCGTCTACAGCGCCGACCCGCGCATCGTCCCGAACGCGCGACGGCTCGAGCAGGTGACGTTCGAGGAGATGCTCGAGCTCGCGGCCTGCGGCGCGAAGATCCTGCACCTGCGCAGCGTCGAGTACGCGCGTCGCTACGGGATGCCGTTGCACGTGCGCTCGTCGTTCTCGGCCAAGTCCGGCACCACAGTCAGCGGATCGATGGAGGACCTCCCGGTGGAACAGGCGATCATCAGCGGCGTCGCACACGACCGCAGCGAGGTCAAGATCACGGTCGTGAACGTGCCCGACAAGCCGGGCCAGGCCGCCGCGATCTTCCGCGAGCTGGCCAACGCCGAGATCAATATCGACATGATCGTGCAGAACGTGTCGACGGGCGGCACCGGACGCACGGACGTGTCGTTCACGCTCCCCGCCACCGACGGCAGCACCGCGTTGTCCGCGCTCAAGCGCGTCCAGGACGAGGTCGGGTTCTCCGACCTGCTTTACGACGACCACGTGGGCAAGCTGTCGCTGGTCGGGGCGGGCATGCGTTCGCACCCCGGTGTGTCGGCGCGTTTCTTCACCGCCCTGTCCGACGCCGGCATCAACATGGAGATGATCTCGACGTCCGAGATCCGCATCTCGGTGGTCGTGCGCGACACCGACCTCGACGTCGCCGTCCGGGTCGTGCACGACGCCTTCGAGCTCGGGTCCGAGGACGAGCAGGCCGTCGTCTACGGAGGTACCGGCAGATGAACCACCCCACGACTTCGCTCCGCACAGAACGCTCCACGAATTCGCGGGGGCCCCGATGAGAGTGGGAGTGGTCGGAGCCACGGGCCAGGTCGGCACGGTCATGCGGCGGCTGCTGGCCGAGCGCTCGTTCCCGGTCGACGACATCCGCTTCTTCGCCTCGGCGCGCTCCGCCGGCGGCACCCTGCCGTGGGAGGGCGTCGACGTCCGCATCGAGGACGCCGCCACCGCCGACCCGTCCGGGCTCGACATCGCGCTGTTCTCCGCCGGCGGCTCGACGTCGAAGGAGCTGGCCCCGACCTTCGCCGCGGCCGGGGTCACCGTCATCGACAACTCCAGCGCCTGGCGCATGGACCCCGACGTCCCGCTCGTCGTGGCCGAGGTCAACGGCGCCGAGGTCCACCACGCCACCAAGGGCATCATCGCCAACCCGAACTGCACCACCATGGCGGCGATGCCGGTGCTCAAGCCGCTGCACGACGACGCCGGGCTGATCCGCCTCGTCGTCTCCACCTACCAGGCCGTGTCCGGCGCGGGCCTCGCCGGCGTGGACGAGCTCGACGGCCAGGTGCAGAAGGTCGCCGGTGGTGCCGCAGGCCTGACCCATGACGGCGGCGCGGTGGCCTTCCCCGAGCCGGTGAAGTTCGCCCGGCCGATCGCGTTCAACGTCCTGCCGCTGGCCGGGTCCATCGTCGACGACGGTGCGTTCGAGACCGACGAGGAGAAGAAGCTGCGCAACGAGTCGCGCAAGATCCTCGACATTCCGGCGCTGCGCGTGTCGGGGCTGTGCGTGCGTGTGCCCGTGTTCACCGGGCACTCGTTGTCGATCAACGCCGAGTTCGAGCGGCCGCTGTCGGTGGCCCGGGCGACCGAGCTGCTGGCCGGCGCACCCGGCGTCGAGCTGTCCGACGTGCCGACCCCGTTGCAAGCCGCGGGTCGTGACCCGTCCTACGTCGGGCGGCTGCGCCAGGACGAGGGCGTCGACGGCGGCCGCGGGCTGGCCCTGTTCGTCAGCAACGACAACCTGCGCAAGGGCGCGGCGCTGAACACGGTGCAGATTGCGGAACTGCTCGTCTGACGAGGGCGTGGTCGCACGGCTGGAGCCGTGTCCGCTCTCGCGGGCGTGTCACACGGTGATACGGCGGGCTCCGTAACACGCTGTGACACGCCTTGGGGCATCGCCGTGCCCCACTCAGCCGGGGACGGGTGCGTTCCAGTCGAACGGCTCCATGTCGCGCAGCACCCGCCGGCGGCGGTTGCGCGGCAGGTGGTCGATGTAGAGCACGCCGCGCAGGTGGTCGGTCTCGTGCTGCAGGCAGCGCGCGAAGTACCCGTCGCCGCTGACCTCGACCGGCTCGTTGTGCAGGTCGACGCCGCGCACCTCGGCGTGCATGGCGCGCTCGAGCTCGTGGAACGGGCCGGGCACCGACAGGCAGCCCTCCTCGCCGTTCTGCGTCGCGCCGCTGGTCTCGATGGTCGGGTTCACGACGTGGCCGCGCACCCGCTCGCCCGAACCGTCGGGGCAGTCGTAGACGAAGACGGCGAGGTCGACGCCGATCTGCGGAGCGGCGAGCCCAACGCCCTCGGCCACGGCGAGCGAGGCGAAGAGGTCCTCGATCAGGGTCGCCAGCGTGTCGTCGAACTCGGTGACGGGACGGGCCGGCGTGGCGAGGACGGGATCACCCACGACTCGGATCTTCGGCGGCGTGGTCACGCGAAAAGCCTATCCGGGCCGAAGGTTTGCGGAGGGAGCGGCCTTGCCTGGTCGGGGTATTCGGCGCTACGCGCCTCCTACCCCCTCCATCGCCTCGGCAGAGCGAGCGAGCTCGCTCTGCCCTCGTCTCAGTCGGGGTGACAGGATTTGAACCTGCGGCCTCTTCGTCCCGAACGAAGCGCGCTACCAAGCTGCGCCACACCCCGCTACGCCGCCGGGCGGGAACCCGTGAAACGCAACCGGCCCAGCATACCCGGGCAGGGACAGCGCTATGTACGCGGGACGAGCGTCAGCAGGGTGGCCTCGGGGCGGCAGCAGAACCGGATCGGCGAGTACGGGTTGGTGCCGAGGCCCGCGCTGACGTGGAAGTACATGCGCTCGTCCCACCGGTGCAGCCAGCGCGCACGAGCACGGTCGATCCCGCAGTTGGTGACCAACGGCGGCCCGAACGGGATGCGCACCTGGCCGCCGTGCGTGTGCCCGGCCAGCACCAGGTCGTAGCCGTCGGCGGCGAACGCCGACAGCAGCTCGGGTTCGGGCGAATGGATGACGCCGATGCGTACGTTCGCATCCGGTTCGGCCGGGCCGGCGATGCGCTTGTACCGGGCCCGGCGCAGGTGCGGGTCGTCGGTGCCGGCCAGGGCCGCTTTCCCGGCACCCGCGCCGAGCACGGTGCGCACGTGGGTGAGATCGGCCCACCCCGCGCCGCTCATGGCCCGCGCGAGGACGGGCCACGGCAACGGCTGCAGGTCGGGCGGCAGGTCACCGGGCGCCGTGAAGTAACGCGCCGGGTTCTTCGGCTTCGGCGCCCAGTAGTCGTTGTTGCCGGGCACGAAGGCGCCCGGGAACGCGAGCAGGGGCTCGAGCGCGTGCATGACGGCAGGGATCGCGTCGGCGCCGGACAGGGTGTCGCCGGTGTTGACGACCAGGTCGGGACGCTCCTCGGCCAGCCTCCGGACCCAGTCCTGCTTGCGTCGCTGACGGGCCGTGATGTGCAGGTCTGACAGGTGCAGCACGCGCAACGGCGACGAACCCGGTGCCAGCACCGGCACCTCGCGGCGGCGCAGCACGAAGGCGTTGCGCTCGACCACCGAGCCGTAGAACAACGCTCCGGCCCCGGCGGCAGCTGTCGCACCGAGCACGCGGGTGGTCGTCGACATGCGTCCAGCCTACGGAGGTGCGGGCCTCGGTACCGTCGACGCTATGGCTGAGCTCAAGGACCGTCTGCACGCCGATCTCAACACGGCCATGAAGGCCCGTGACGAGTTGACCACCGCGACCCTGCGGATGGCGCTCACCGCCGTCACGACGGAGGAGGTCTCCGGGTCCAGCGCCCGCGAGCTGTCCGACGACGAGGTGCTGCGCGTCCTCACCCGGGAGGGCAAGAAGCGTCGCGAGGCGGCCGAGGCCTACGACGGTGCCGGACGTCCCGAGCTCGCCGAGCGCGAGCGGGCCGAGAACTCGGTCATCGACCGGTACCTGCCCGCCCAGCTCGAGGACGCCGAGCTGGCCGAGCTGGTCCGCGACGCGATCGCGCAGACCGGGGCGAGCAGCCCGCGGGACATGGGTGCGGTCATGAAGGTCGTTCAGCCCCAGGTCGCCGGCCGTGCCGACGGCAAGCGGGTGAGCACCGAGGTGAAGGACCAGCTCGCCGGCTGACGGCCTGCCCACCGGGCGACCCTCAGCCGCAGCCCGTACCGGCTACCGCCGCGGCGGCTTGGTCTTGGTGCGGCCGCCACCACCGGGTGTCTTGGTCTTCGTGCTGCCCGACCCGGGGGAACCCGAGCGGGTCGAACCCGAGCCGGACCCGGACCGCCCCGTCGTGCGCGGCTTCTTGGTGACCTTCGGCGGCGGTGGCACGTAGATCGTCTGCGACGTACCCAGGCTCTGGCAGACCGTGATCGTCGAGCCCTCGGGCGCCTTGTGCGGGCCGTAGAACGCGATCGAGTCGTAGGGCGCCACGCTCGGCGAGGCGGGGCAGCGGAGCGCGTCGTTGCTGCTGATGACCGCCAGCTTGAACTGGCCGGCCAGCGCCGAGCGGGCCTCGCTCAGGGTCATGCCGGTCAGGGGCGGCACGTCCTGGCCCTTGACGTCGATGGCAGAGGTCCAGGACCACGACTGCGACGTGAGGCTCGGGCCGAACGCCTTGAGCCAGACGCCGGAGGCGTAGTTGCCGTACGCACCGCCGGTCTTCTCGCGAGGCAGACCCGTCGACGCGCTGTTCGGGTAGTCGAAGTTGATCAGCGCGCTGGTGGCGACCAGGTTCGGGGTCATGCCGACGAACCAGACCGCCGCGTTCTTGGAGGTCTCCTTGCCGTTCTTGACCGCGGCCACCGTGCCGGTCTTGCCGGCCACCTCGCTGTGACCCGCGTCGTCCCAGCTGGCGAACTCGCCCGCCGAGGTGCCGTCCCCACGCGTGTCGCCGGTGAGGATCTTCACGGCCTTGCGCGCCGTGTCCGGGGAGACGACCTGCACGCCCGGCGAGCGCTTGAGCGAGAGCGCGCTGCCGTTGCTGTCGGTGACCGAGAGGATGGGCGCCGGAGCGTGGAAGGTGCCGCCGTTGGCCACGGCCGCGTAGGCGCCGGCGATCTCGAGCGGGCTGGTCGGCACGCTGCCGAGCACGAACTGCTGCGCACGCCCGTACGCCTCGATGGCCTGCGCCACGGTCTGCTTTCCGCTCTCGATCTGCGACAGGCCAGCCATGCCCAGCTTCTGCGCCATCGACACCATGGGCTGCAGCTGGCAGTTGTAGAGCTGGTCGGCCAGACCGAGGAAGTAGGTGTTCGACGACTTGGCCGTGGCGGACGTCAGGGTCTCCTGGTCGCTGTAGCTCTCGTCGGCGTCACCGTTGGAGGTGCCCGGTTTGCTCGTCACGCAGTACTTGGGCTTGTAGACACCGTTGGCGGTGGTCAGCAGCGGCCAGTCGCTCGGCACGCCGATCGACAGCGCGCTGAGCAGCGGGAACAGCTTGTAGGTCGAGGCTCCGTTGGCGACGTGTGCGGTGAACACCGGCTGCTCGGTCTGTCCCTTGCCGGTGCCGAAGGTCTTGCTGGTGGCCATGGCCAGCACGTTGCCGGTCTTCGGGTCGACGGCCGGGAGCACCGCCGTCATGGGTGACGTGGCCGGTACGGCCTTGGACACCTTGGCCTGGCTGGCGTTCTGCAGAGCCGGGTCGAGGGTCGTGACGATCTTCAGGCCGCCGGTCTGCAGCTGCGTGGAGGACAGCCCGTTGACCTTCTCGAGCCAGTTGACGGCGTAGTCGCAGAAGAAGTTCACATTCGCGATCTTGGACGCGGCGTTGGCACATCCCTGCCGGACCTGCGGCGGGGAGTTCGTGACGAGCGCGATCGGCTTGGCCTTCTCGCTGTTGGCCTCGGCCTGGGTCAGCCGGCCGACCGACACCAGGTTCTGCAGGACCTCGTTGCGGCGCTGGGTGGCGGCCTCGCGGTGCACGAACGGGTCGTAGTCCGACGGCGCGCGCAACAGGCCGACGAGCAGCGCCGACTCGCCGAGGGTCAGCTTCGACGACGGCTTGTCGAAGTAGGTCTCGGCCGCGGTCTGGATGCCGTAGGAGTGCTCGCCGAAGAAGGCGATGTTCAGGTAGTCGTCGAGGATCTGCTTCTTGCTCTTGTGCAGCGTGCCCTCGATGTAGAGGGCGCACTTCGCGTCCTCGATCTTGCGGGTCAGGTTCTGCGCGATGGCCGCCTGCTGCTTGGCCACGTTGTCGCCGGCCTGGTAGTACCGCAGCTGCTTGACGTACTGCATGGTGAGCGTCGAACCGCCCTGCGTGTCACCGCTGGAGGTATTGACGGCCGAGCGCACCAGGCCACGCAGGTCGACGCCGTGGTGCTGGTAGAAGCGGCGGTCCTCGGTGGCAACCAGCGCGTCCTGCAGGTAGGTAGGCACCTGGCTCAGCGGCACCGGAACGCGGTCCTGCTTGAACAGGGTGGCGACGACGGTCTTGCCGTCCTTCGCATACAGCGTGGTCTTCTGCGGCGGCTTGCTGTCCGGCAGGTTGCACTGGGTGTTCTGGAACTTGTCGGCCTCGCGACCGGCGACGAGGCCGAGCCCACCGACGTAGGGCAGGGCCAGGCCGGCGACGAGCACGCCGGCCGCGACCAGGGCGACGAAGAGTTTCGCCAGCGTCTGCCAGGGGTCCGGGCGTCCGGGGAAAGCTGCCACGGAGCATCAGGGTACGGGGCAGCCGAGGGGTGCTGTTGCCTCGCTGGGGGCGCCCTCAGCAGCTGAGAACCTCCAGGGCCCGGAATGTGGGCGTGTCGCGCCGTGGAGTCGGGTCGGTCTCAGCCGCCGAGCAACCCGCCGATGGTGACCAACCCGTCGAGGTCGTGTACGTCGATCGGCAGCGCCGGCACCGCGACCAGGGGCACGGCCGGATGCGCCGAGGAGAAGCGGCGGGTCATCCGGGCGTCGTGCTCGGCGGCGCCCGCCACCTCGGCGTGGACCCGGAGGGCAGCGACGGCGAGCTCCGAGGCCGCGTCGGCGGGCTTCTCGGCGAGCGCGTCCGCAGCCGCCTCCGCTCGCGCGGCCGGCAGCGTCTTGGCACCCTGCACCGGGCTGGTGAAGCGGGTGCGGTTGACGATCACCCCGGCCAGCGGCATCGCGTCGGTCGAGAGGCGGTCGACGAAGTAAGACGCTTCACGCAGCGCGTCCGGCTCCGGGGCGGCCACGACGACGAAGGCAGTGCCGGGGCGTTTGAGCAGTTCGTAGGTCTGCTCGGCCCGCTCGCGGAAGCCGCCGAACATCGACTCGAGCGCGCTGACGAACGTCGACAGGTCGTTGAGCAGGTCGCCACCGATGACCTTGGTGAACACCCGCGCCACCATGCCGACCGAGACGGTGACCACCTTCAGGTAGGCCTTGCCGCCGGCCTTGGCCGGGGCGGTGAGCAGCTTGATCATGCGGCCGTCGAGGAAGCGGCTGAGCCGGTTCGGCGCGTCCAGGAAGTCCAGCGCCGAGCGGGACGGCGGGGTGTCGACGACGATGAGGTCCCACTCGTCCTGGGCCACGAGCTGGCCCAGCTTCTCCATCGCCATGTACTCCTGCGTCCCGGCGAACGACGACGACAGCGATTGGTAGAACGGATTGTTGAAGATCTGCTCGGCGCGGTCGGGCGTCGAGTGCTCGAGCACGACGTCGTCGAACGTGCGCTTCATGTCCAGCATCATCGCGAACAGCGCGCCGCCGTCGCCCGCCTCGACGCCCTGCACGGGCCGCGGGGTGTTGTCGAGCTCGGTGAGGCCCATGGACTGCGCCAGCCGGCGGGCCGGGTCGATGGTGAGGACAACGGTGCGCCGGCCGGCCCGGGCGCCGAGCATCGCCACGGCTGCGGCCGTCGTCGTCTTGCCGACACCGCCGCTGCCACAGGTGACGACGACGCGGGTCGTGGGATCGCGGACCAGGGCCGCGACGTCGAAGTCGCTCATGCCCTCACTCCGTTCGGGCATGCAGAGACGCAATACCGCTGGTTCGCTCCGCAAGCGTCGCTCATGCCCTCACTCCGTTCGGGCATGCAGAGACGCAATACCTCTGGTTCGCTCCGCAAGCGTCGCTCATGCCTCGCCGCCGTCGAGGAAGCGCGCCGCGAGGTCCTTGAGCTCGCCGAGCTGGACGGGCGGGTTCAGGTCGGGCAGCTCGATGCGGGGCAGGTCGAGCTTGTCGAGGCGCGCGGCGTTCTCGGCCTGCACGACCTGACGCTGGGCGTAGTCGGCCATCTCGGCGGCGAGCGCCGGCGCCTGGGCCACCGCGACCCCGGCCCGGCGCAACCCCACGGCCAGGGCCTTCGCGTCGACCGTGCCGTCCGCCCGCACCTGGCCCTCGCTGATCAGTGCCGGACGGGCGCGGTTCACGACGACCGCGCCGAGCTGGAAGCCCAGGTCGGCGAGCTCGCCGGCGGCGTCGATCGTCTCCTGCACCGGCATCTCCTCGAGCAGGGTGACGAGGTGGAGGACCGTGCGCGGCCCGTGCAGCAGGGAGATGACGCCCTCGCTCTGCTTGTTGATCGGGCCGAACTTGGTGAGCTTGGCGACCTCGCGGGTGGCGTCGAGGAAGCGGGCGATGCGGCCCGTCGGCGGCGCGTCCAGGACGACCGAGTCGTAGACCGGGCGGCTATGGGCCTGCCGCACCACCGACTCCTTGACCTTGCCGGTGAGCAACACGTCGCGCAGGCCCGGCGCCAGGGTGGTCACGAAGTCGACGGCGCCCATCTTCTTCAGCCCGCGCCCGGCCCGCTTGAGGTTGTAGAACAGTTCGAGGTAGTCGAGCATCGCCTGCTCGGGGTCGACGGCTAGCCCCAGCAGCTCGCCACCGTTCGCGGCGCCGGCGAGGTGGCGTTCCTCGTAGGGCATCGGGGGCGTGTCGAACAGCTGGGCGATCGCCTGCCGGGACTCGACCTCGACGAGCAGCACCTTGCGTCCGGTGTCGGCGAGGGCCAGCGCCAGCGCTGCCGCGGCGGTGGTCTTGCCCGTCCCGCCCTTGCCGGTGACGACGTGCAGCCGCGCCTTGGGGGAGATCCCGTCCGCGAGAGCGACCATCAACCCAGCGTAGGACGCACGTCAGCGATACCGTCGGGCGCATGTCCGCCTCCGCGTCCGAGCGTCTCGCCGAGCTCGGCATCACCCTGCCCGCCGTCCCCGCCCCGCTCGCGTCCTACGTGCCGGCCGTCCGGACCGGGTCGCTGGTCTACACGTCCGGTCACCTCCCGCTGGTGGACGGCGAACTGCGGCACGTCGGCAAGGTGGGGGCGGAGGTGACGCCCGAGGACGCGGCGGCCGACGCCCGGGTGGCGGCCCTGAACGCGATCGCCGCCGTGGACGCCCTGGTGGGCGTCGACGCGGTCGTGCGGGTGGTCAAGATGGTCGGTTACGTCGCGAGCGCCCCCGGGTTCACCGGCCAGCCGGCGGTCGTCAACGGGGCCAGCGAGGTGCTGGGGGAGATCTTCGGGCCCGAGGGCGCCCACGCCCGCTCGGCGGTCGGGATGGCCGTCCTGCCGCTCGACGTGCCGGTGGAGATCGAGCTCATCGTCGAGGTCGTCGTTGAGTAGGCGTGAGAGTGAGACGGTGGGGGCGCCGGTGCCGGTCCGCGATGCCGCCACCGTGGTGCTGCTGCGCGACGGCGCCGACGGTCTCGAGGCGTGGCTGCTGACCCGGGTCCGGCAGATGGCCTTCGCCGCGGGCATGACCGTGTTCCCCGGCGGCCGGGTCGACGAGGCCGACGTGCACCTCCCGCTGGAGGTGGCCGACGTCGAACGGGTGGCGGCGCGGTTCGACTGCGACGCCCCGTCCGCGCGGGCGGTACTCGGCGCGGCCGCGCGCGAGACGTTCGAGGAGACCGGCGTGCTGCTGACCCGGCCGGCGGCCGTCCTGCCCGACGACCGCGCCGCCGTCGAGAGCGGCGCGCTCTCCTTCGGCGACCTGCTGGCCCGGCACCAGCTGACCGTCGACGGCGCCGCCCTGCGGCCCTGGGCGCGGTGGGTCACCCCCGAGGGCGAGGTCCGCCGCTACGACACCCGGTTCTTCGTGGGCACTCTGCCCGACGGCGCCTCGGCCGCCGACGTGACGACCGAGTCCAGCGCGGCGGGCTGGCTGCCCATCGGCGTGGCCCTCGAGCAGGTGCAGGCCGGCGAGCGTCGCATGCTGCCGCCGACGATGATCACCATGACGGAGCTGCTGGCGCACAGCACGGTGGCCGAGGTCCTGGTGGCGGCCGACGAGCGGGTGATCCGCCCCGTCCGCCCCACGCTCCGCATCGCCGAGGACGGCGCCGTGACCGTCGAGCTCGACGACGGCAGCGTGCATCCCGTCCCGCGGGCGATGCTGGCGTGAGGCTGCGACGGCGCCGCCGACCGGAGGCGGCCGCGTCCGAGGTCGCATTCCCCGCGTACGGAACCCTGCGCGCGGTGACCCCGCGCGCGTCGGTGCTGCTGCAACGCAACCCTGGACCGATGAGTCTCGAGGGCACGAACAGCTGGGTGGTCGGTGCGCGGGACGCCGCGGAACGCATCCTCATCGACCCCGGCGAGGACAGCGAGAACCACCCCGGCGCGGACCACCTCGAGCGGCTGCTGAGCGCGGCGCCGTCGGTCTCGGTGGTGCTGCTGACCCACGGCCACCACGACCACAGCGGCCTGGCGGCGCGGTTGCACGAGCAGACCGGGGTGGCGGTCCGTGCCGCGGACCCGGCGCTGTGCCGCGGTGGGCCGCCGCTGCGGGACGGGGCGGTCGTCGACGCGTCCGGTGTGCGGCTGCAGGTCCTCGCCACCCCCGGGCACACGGCCGACTCGGTGTCCTTCGTCCTGGCCGGCAGCGACGACGCCGACGGTGCCGCCGTGTTCACCGGCGACACGGTCCTGGGCCGGGGCACGACCGTGGTCGCGCACCCGGACGGCGCGCTGGGGCCCTACCTGGCGTCGCTGCGTCTGCTGCAGGGCCTCGGCGGGGCGCGGGTGCTGCCCGGTCACGGGCCGGAGCTCGACTCGATCGGCACGGTGGCGGCGGAGTACCTCGCGCACCGTGCCGAGCGGTTGGAGCAGGTGCGGTCGGCGCTGCAACGGCTCGGGCCGTCGGCGACGGCACGCGAGATCGTCGAGGACGTCTACGCCGACGTCGACCCGGCCGTGTGGTGGGCCGCCGAGCTGTCCGTCGCCGCCCAGCTGGACTACCTGCGCCGCTGAGGCCCTCGGCCCCGGCCCCGTCGAGCCATCCCCGCCTCGCGCCCGCTCTCCGTCGAGCCATCCCGCCTCCGTCCCTCGCTCGAGTGGTGGGTTATTGCTCGAGTGGCGGGATATCTCCCGCCACTCGACGCATTCCCCGCCACTCGGCAGACTTGCCGCCGCGGCTCGATCAGATCCGAACGCCGATCCGTTCGCGTCGCACCCGTGCGACGTACGCGGCGCACTGGTCGAGGCGCCCGAACACCTGAGCCGGGCCGAACGCAACGGTCTGCCAACCACCGCGGTCACCGAGATCGACCTGACGGGTCATGTCCCTCCGCATCCGATCCGTCGTTGCGTGATCGGCGCCGTTGTACTCGACGGCCAGGCGAGCGTCGTCGAAGCTGAGATCGGGTTCGGCAAGCCATTGCCCGAGGTCGTCGAAGACCGGCTGGTTGACGCCCGACGGCACCAGCCCACGCAGGACGAAGCCGGCTCGCAGGTGGGACTCGGGCCGCGACCGCGAGCGTGCATCGAGCAGCGTCAGGGCCGCCCGGGCCGCTCGTACACCACGACGGCCGCGGCCCCGGCCCACGGCGTCCGCCAACGAGTCGGTCCCCGCGCCGCCTCGCAGCGCGCTGTCGCCGGCAGCAACGACATCGAGCAACGTCAACCGCTCGGCGATGTCGATCCACGTGCGCTCGATGCAGGTGACGTCCAACCCGTCGACGTTCACGATCTCATCCCGTCGGAGTCTGCACCTTCGCAACCGAACCTCGCTGCGTTCGCTGTGCGCATGCGCACGAGGCTGTTCGGCGCCCGGATGGGTGATGAATTCCACCGGGCCGACGTGTGCGGAAGAGGGCAACCACAGGCCGTGCAGCCGCGCCGCGGAAAGCCCTGAGACCACGGAGCCGGGCGCTATCCCGGTGAGTAACGCTGCCGCTCTGCCCGCAAGATCGACGATGTCGGAAGGTTCGCGCCAGACGCCGTGGCTGACGCGAGCGAGATCGGTCATGAACGCAACGTTGGACTGCCGAGCGCACCGCGATCCGCTGGTGCCGACTTCCTGTGGACACGAGCCGTGCCTGTGGACAGCTGCGGGGACGTATCGCGAGTGGCGGGCTATGACGCGAGTGGTGGGTTATAGCCCACCACTCGACGAATATCCCGCCACTCGACGTGGTGGGCGGTCAGCGGGTGCGGCGGTCGGTCAGCGGGCGCGGCGAGCCAGACGTTCGCGGTCGAGGATGACGACGCTCTTGCCCTCGAGGCGCAGCCACCCGCGGGAGGCGAAGTCGGCCAGCGCCTTGTTCACCGTCTCCCGGGAGGCGCCGACGAGCTGCGCGAGCTCCTCCTGGGTGAGGTCGTGGGTGACCCGCAGCTGCCCGCCGTCGATGGAACCGAAGCGCTGCGCGAGCTGCAGCAGCTGCTTGGCCACCCGGCCCGGCACGTCGACGAAGATCAGGTCCGCGAGCATCGTGTTCGTGCGGCGCAGCCGCCGGGCGACGACGCGCAGCAGCTGCATCGCGATCTGCGGCCGCTCGGTCGCCCACTTCTGCAGCGCCGACTTGGGCAGGCGCGCCAGCCGGGCGTCCGTGACGACGGTGGCGGTGGCCGTGCGCGGGCCCGGGTCGAACAGCGACAGCTCGCCGAACTGGTCCGACGGGCCGTAGATCGCGACGAGGTTCTCGCGGCCGTCGGGGGAGCGGCGGCCGAGCTTCACCTTGCCGGCCACGACGATGTACAGGCTGTCGCCGGGCTCGCCCTCGTTGAACAGGACGGCACCGCGAGGGGCGTCGAAGATCTCGAACTCGTCGGACAGCGCCTCGACGTCCTCAGGGTCGACGCCCTGGAACAGTCCCGCCCGGCGCAGAACCTCGTCCACTCATGCTCCTCGATCGCCGTCAGTGCGAATCCGGTCACAGCTGACAGAAGTCTAGGGCACCGGCCTTATAGTGCGCCGCTGGCCTCCGTGCCGGACGGCGACGCGCCATGCGCACGCTCGCGGGGCGAGCTCAGTCCAGCGTGGCTGCGTCGGCCTTGCGCCGGCCACGGCGACGGCCCAGCCGCCCGCGGAAGCGCCGCAGCGCCGACTCGCTGCCTTCACGGACGAACGTGTTCAGCTCGGAGGGGTTGGCGCTGTCGAGGAAGTTCTCGATCTCGCGCTCGTTCGGTAGGTGGTTCAGCGGCTCCTCGACGCGTTCCATGAGCAGCACGAAGCCGAGCACCACGAAGGGGAAGAGGAGCAGCGCGAAACCGATCATGACGCCGCCCATCATGCCGCACCACGGTGCGGATGTCGGCCAAGCGGGCCGACGCGGTGTCCGTACCGGCTCGTAGGCTCGCTGTCGTGGCAACCGTCCGGGCCTCAGCCCCCGAAACCCCGTTGGCCCTCACCCGCCGCGCGCGGCGGATCAACCGTGAGCTCGCCGACCTGTATCCGGATGCCCACATCGAGCTGGACTTCACGACGCCGCTCGAGCTGTCGGTGGCCACGGTCCTGTCGGCGCAGTGCACCGACAAGCGGGTCAACGAGGTCACCCCGGCCGTCTTCCGCCGCTACCGCGACGCGGCCGCGTACGCCGGTGCCGACCGTGACGAGCTCGAGGCCCTCATCAAGCCGACCGGGTTCTTCCGGAACAAGACCACGTCGCTGATCAAGCTCGGGCAGGCCCTGGTCGAGAACTTCGACGGGGAGGTCCCGCGGACGCTCGCCGAGCTCGTCACCCTGCCGGGCTTCGGGCGCAAGACCGCGAACGTCGTGCTCGGCAACGCCTTCGACGTGCCCGGGCTGACGGTGGACACCCACTTCGGGCGGCTCGTGCGGCGGTGGGGCTGGACGACCGAGACCGACCCCGTCAAGGTCGAGGCCGCCGTCGCGACCCTCATCCCCAAGAAGGAATGGACGATCTTCAGCCACCGCACCATCTGGCACGGGCGGCGAATGTGCCATTCCCGCAAGCCCGCGTGCGGGGTGTGCCCGATCGCGCGGCTGTGCCCGTCCTTCGGCGAAGGGCCCACCGACCCCGAGGCCGCGGCGAAGCTGGTCAAGACCGAGGCGCAGATGGTCGCCACGTGAGCGCTGCCGTTCCCGGGTGGCTGGCGCCGCTGGCCGACGCGGCCGCCTCGATCGGCGGTGACGACCTCTCTCGCTTCCTGCCCCCCGACGACGGGTCGGGGCGTCCCTCGGCCGTCCTCATCTCCTTCGCCGACGGCCCGGACGGCCCGTCCGTCCTGCTCATCGAACGTTCCTCCGACCTGCGCAAGCACGCGGGCCAGGTCGCGTTCCCGGGCGGGTCGATCGACGACGGGGACGCCTCGCCGGTCGCGGCGGCCCTGCGCGAGGCCACCGAGGAGGTCGGCCTCGACGCCGCGGACGTGCAGGTGATCGCCGCGTTGCCGCCGATCTTCATTCCCGTCACCGGCTTCGTCGTGACCCCGGTGCTCGCCTGGTGCCCGGCCCTGCACGACCCCGCCGCGGTGCGCGCGGTCAGTGCGGCCGAGGTCGCGCGGGTCGAGCTGGTGCCCATCGCCGAGCTCACCGACCCGTCGCACCGCTTCCTCGTCAACGGTCCCGCGGGCTACCTCAGCCCGGGGTTCGAGGCCCGCGGGCTGTTCGTCTGGGGGTTCACCGCCGGGCTGCTCGACCGCCTCCTGGACATCGCCGGCTGGGCGCAGCCCTGGGACCGCACCGTGCGGCGCCCGCTGCCACCGCTGCCCGGCTACCCGAGCCCGCCGACGGCAGCTGTGGACAGGGATTGACGGCCACCGGAACCGTCAGGCCGCGCCGGTACCGTCACCCCATGCCCGCCGCCCGTGCCCGTCTCCGTGTCGTGGCCGCGACCGTGGCCCTGACCGCAGCGGTGGCCGGCTGCAGCAACAGCGAGTCGGCGCCGCAGAAGCGGCCGCACAACGGGTCCGGCACCGCGTCGGACGTCAACGGCCTCCAGCAGCTGACCGTCACCACCGGGGCCGATCTGCGCTTCCACCCGTCCACGCTCGTCGTCCATCCCGGACGGGTGGAGATCATCCTCAAGAACGTCGTCAAGGGCGGGTCCGGCGGCCCGCCGCACAACCTGCTCGTCAACGGCCTGCCCGGTGCCTTCGTCCCGCTGACCGCGGCCGGCGACGTCGGCAAGGTGACCTTCACCGCCGGCGCGCCCGGGCGTTACCGCTTCGTGTGCACCATCCACGTGCAGCAGGGCCAGACCGGCACGTTGGTGATCGAGCCCCGCTCGTGAACCTGCTTGACCTGATCATCATCGTGGTCGCCGTCGCGTACGCGATCGGCGGTTTCCGCAGCGGGGCCGTGGTCGGGGTGTTCTCGCTCATCGGCTTCTTCGGGGGCGCGGCGATCGGTGCCCAGCTCGCCCAGCCGCTCGGATCGCGGGTTGCGGACGGCCGCGCGCAGATCCCCGTTGCCATCGTGTGCGTGCTGGTGCTGGCCACCATCGGTCAGCTGGCCGGCGTCTACCTGGCCGCGCACGTCAAGCAGTTGGTGCCGGAGTGGGGCAAGCCCGTCGACGCCGGGGTCGGGTCGATCCTCGGTGTGCTGTCGGTGCTGCTCGTGGCGTGGATGGTCGCGGTGCCGCTGGCCACCTCGCCCTACCCGACGCTGGCCTCCGAGGCCGCCCATTCGCGGATCGTGCGGGCGGTGAACGGCGCCGTCCCCGACGGCGTACGCGGGCTGTACTCCTCGCTGCGCGGGTTCCTGAACCAGAGCGGCTTCCCGCCGGTGCTCGGCGATCTGCCGTCGACCTCGGTGGTGGCCGTCCCCGCCCCGCCCGCGAGCCTGTCGCCCGCCGTCCAGGCGCGCGTGCGCGCGGCGCAGCGCTCGACGGTGAAGATCTACGGTCAGGCGCCCGAGTGCGACCGCGGTATCGAGGGCTCCGGTTTCGTCTACGCGCGGCACCGCGTGCTCACCAACGCCCACGTGGTCGCGGGCACCCGCAGCGTGCGCATCCAGGTCGACGGCGGCACCGTGCCGGCCAAGGTCGTGTACTTAGACCCCGACCGCGACGTCGCGGTGCTGTCGGCGCCGCGTCTCGACGCGCCGGTGCTGCGGTTCACCGGCTCGCCCGGCCGCACCGGCGACGCCGCCACCGTGCTCGGCTATCCCGAGAACGGGCCGTTCACGGTGCGCACCGCCCGCATCCGTTCGCAGACGACCGTCCGCGGCTCCAACATCTACGGCCACGGCACGATCACCCGCTCGATCTACTCGATCCGCTCCGTCGTGCGCAGCGGCAACTCCGGTGGCCCGCTGCTGGCCAACGACGGCACGGTGCTCGGCATGGTCTTCGCCACCGCACTCGACTCGCCCGACACGGGCTTCGTGCTCACCGACGCCGAGATCGCGTCGGGGGCCTCGACCGGGCGTACGGCGAACACCGCTGTCGACACCGGTGGGTGCACGCCCGGCTGACGTTAGGGTGCCGCTGTGAGGCCGACCGCGGGAAGCGCTGTGCTCGGCGCCGCGGTGGGCGCCGCGCTCTCCCTCGTGCTGGTCTTCATGGCCGGGACGAGCGCGCGGCAGGGCGTGGCCCTCGGCGCCGGTCAGGGCATGCCGCGGCGCTACGTCGACTACCTGGCCACCTCCGTGCCCGGTTCCTGGAGCGACGTCGGCCGGCTGCTCCCGGTCGCGGTCGGCGCTGGGCTGGTGGCCGGCCTGCTCCTCGGGCTGCTGCGGTGGGTGGTGTCGTCGCGCGGCACGGCCGAGGTCGGACGGATCGGGACGGCGGTCGTGCTGGCCTCGTCCGGTCTCGTCGTGGGGGTCCTGCTCGCGGTGGAGTTGCACTTCTACGGCCGCACCGAGAACCCGCCGGCGGGCGACTTCAGGTTCACGACCTTCGAGCCCAAGGGCATCACCATGGAGCTATTGCCGACGTCGGGACCGTGGTGGCCGCTGGTGCTGACCGGCGCCGTGGTCGGACTCGCGGTCGGTGTGCTCGCCGCCGTCGTCGCCGAGGTGGTCGGGCGGCTACGCAGTGCCTGAGCGACGGACCGTCGCCCTGTTCGCAGCGCTCGGCCTGCTGGTCGGCGGGCTCGTGGCCGTGGCCATGGCCTTCCACCTCGGCCGCCGGTCCGACATTGCCTGGCCGGTGCCGGTGGCCGTCACCCTGGGCTCGGGAGTGGTCGCCGGGCTCTTCGTCGCGTTCGCGGTGCGGTGGCTTCGTCGGGGCCGTCTCCCGGTGCTGACCGTCGGCGGGGTCGCGGCTGGCCTGCTCGTCGGGCTGGCCGTCTACCTGTGGGGTCGTTACGTCGCCGACGGGCAAAGGGTCGTCTACCACGGCCGGTACGTCCCGACGGACGGGATCACGGCGTCCAAGGCGTACTCCAGCACGCTGGTCGTCGGTTACGGCCAGCCGCAGACGTGGTGGTCGCTCATGGGAATCGGGGGGGTTGCCGGGCTCGTCGGGGGACTGGTCTTCCGGGTCAGAACCGCCTCGCGCTAGTCCGGCGCCGGGAGAGTTGTGCGCCGCCGCGGCACACAACACTCCCCGGGATTGACGCGGAGCTACAGCGTGACCTTGGCCCAGCTGACCAGCTCGTCGCCGATCATCGCCGGCACCTCGTTGTGCGGGAAGTGCCCGACCCCGTCCAGCAGGCGCCACTCGTAGCGGCCGCGGACGTGCCGCCCGGCTCCCTGCGCGGTGGCCGGCAGGACGCAGGCGTCGAAGTCGCCGTGCAGGTGCAGCACCGGTGCGGTGACCGGCCGGCGCATCGCTTCGGCCCAGGCGCGCCCGTCGGAGCGCAACACCGAGCGGGCCAGCCACCGGTAGTGCTCCGCGGCGCAGAACGACACCGGGTGGATGCGCATGGCCTGGGCGTAGCGCTCGACGTCGACGCGGTAGCGCGGCGTGCCGCGCCAGCGGGGGCCCGTCCACCGGTCGAACAGCTCGCGGACCCAGGACGAGTCACGCGAGAGCAGGCTCTCCGGTCGACGCGGGATCTGGAAGGTGCGCAAGGCGTACGCGGACGCCTGCCGCTGAGCGGGTCCGGCCCCGGGACGCAGCGCAGCGCGCAGGTCCAACGGATGCGCCGCGCCGAGGACGACGGCGGACCGCACGACCTGCGGATGCTGCGCCGCCATCGTCCAGGCGAGGGTCCCGCCGACGTCGTGCCCGACGATCATGGCCGACGACTCGCCCAGCGACGTGACGAGTGCGGCCATGTCGGCGGCCAGCGTGGGCGAGTCGTACCCGCGCGGTGGCTTGTCGCTGGCGCCGTAGCCGCGCAGGTCGACGGCGACCGCGCGGTAGCCCGCGTCCGCGAGTGTCGTCAGCTGGTCGTGCCACGCCCACCAGAACTGCGGGAAGCCGTGCACGAGCAGGACGAGCGGCCCCTGGCCGAGCTCGGCGACGTGCAGCGCGATCCCGTTGGCGCGCACGACGCGGTGCGTCCACGGGCCGTCGAGCAGGACGGTGGAGCTGTCAGGGGCGCCCGGGAGGGGGCCGAATCCCACGACGCAGCGGCCTAGTGCTTACGCAGGTAGGCGACGGTCTCCTTGCCGGTGCTGATCGTGCGTTCCGGCGCCTTCACCCGCTTGATCTTGCGGATGCCGACGAACACCAGCGCACCGACGACGAGAAGCTGGAAGCCGAAGACGATGAGGAACGCGAGCCAGCGGTCGAGGCCGAGCGCGGCGATGCCCTCGGCGAGGGCGAGGAAGCCGAAGGTGAGGGAGAAGACGAGCACGACCAGGGCGCCGATGAAGGCTCCGGCGCCGACGCCTGCGTTCTTGACCGTCGAGCGCAGTTCCAGCTTGGCCAGCTCGATCTCGCTGTGCACCAGCGTGGACAGATGCTTCGACGCCTCGGCCACGAGTTCGCCCATGCTGGGCTCGGCAGCGCTGCCGGCCGAGGCCGTGACCCCTGGGGTGGCGTTCGACTGCGGGGTGACCGTCACGGTCGCAGCTCCTTGATCGACGGACGTGCACGGGTGGTCGTGCCGGAAAGTGCTGTCAATCATGGCAGGCGGCCCGTGGTCGTGGGGCGCCCGTGCCGGACACTACCGTTGCCTCCCGTGCCCGCCGATCCGCTCGCCCCGCTGCTCGAGCTCCCCGGTGTCGCGGACGGCGTGCAACGTGCGCGGGACGCGGTCGACGCACTGCTCGGCAATCGCACCCTGCGCCGTCGCTCGCCCGACGTGTCCGCCGAGTCCGCGCTGCGCGGCGCGTGGGCCTCGGCCTGGCTGGCCGGTGACGAGGTGGAGCTGGCGGACGTGCGCTCGGGTGACGCGGCGCAGCGGCCGGTCGTGCAGGGTGCGCTGCGGGCGCAGTCCGCGATCGCGTCGCTGACCGACACCTGGACGAAGGCGCCCCGGCAGGCGATGGCCCGGCTGCACGCCCTGGCGGCCGCGGACCTGGTCGAGGACGCCGAGACCCTGGGCCGCCCCCGTGCTGGCGCGGCCGAGCGGATGGACACCCTGACCCTCGTGCTGGCCACCACGCGCGCCCCGGCTGTGGTGGTCGCCGCGATCGTGCACGGCGAGCTGCTCGGCCTCGACGCGTTCCCCCCGGCGTCGGGCGTGGTGGCGCGGGCGGCGGTGCGGCTGACGCTCGTCGAGCGCGGCCTGGATCCCAAGTCCCTGGTGGCCGTCGAGGTGGGGCACCGCGAGTTGCGTGCCGACTACGACGAGGCCCTGGAGGCCTACCGTTCCGAGACGCCGGCCGGTATCGGTCGCTGGCTGGTGCACTGCGCGGACGCGCTCGTCGCCGGAGCCACCGAGAGCGTCGCGATCTGCGAGGCCATGGCGCGCGGCTGAAGGTGTGTGCGGCGGCGGCCCTGCGCATGCGGGCCCTGGACATGCGACGGCGGCGTCGCCGTGTCTGTCGACACAACGACGCCGCCGGCACGGGCGGCGAGTTACCAAGCGTGCCCTGTTCGGTATCGAACGCGGTCCGTCAGCGGCGCTGCCTCGGTGCCACGTCGATTCACCTTCGACGGTGGGATCGCCGCGTGGGTGCTCGTACGTCCGTGCTGTCTCCAACGAACCACTGTGACCCGGGTCACGCAAGGGCCCGACGGCGTGTCAGCGGTAGTTCACAGCTCACGCCCGGATGCGGCGTCGCGCGGCGTACCACGCGATCCCGGCCGCGGCCATGCTCGCGCCGACGACCGTCGCCGCCGTGACCGGGTGCTCGGGACGCAGGCCGGAGATGCGTTCCCGCAGGGGAACCGCGTTGGAGAAGGTGAGTAGTGGCCAGTCGCGTTCGACGGCTGCCCGCCGCAGGGCGCGGTCGGCGTTGACGGCGTAGGGGTGCCCGACGCTCTCCAGCATCGGGACGTCCGTGGCGGAGTCCGAGTAGGCGTAACTCGCCGACAGGTCGTAACCCCGTAGCTCCGCGAGCTCGCGGATGGCCACCGCCTTCTCCTCGCCGAACGCGTAGCGGCTGATCTCGCCGGTGTAGCGACCGTCCTGCACGACCATCCGGGTGGCCACGACGTCGTCGGCGCCCAGCATGGCGCCGATCGGCCCGACCACCTCCTCGCCGGACGTGCTGACGATGACGACGTCGCGCCCGGCGGCCTTGTGCATGCTGATCAGCTCGACGGCCTCGTTGTAGACGATGGGGTCGATGATCTCGTGCAGGGTCTCGGAGACGATCTCGCGCACCTGCGCGACGTCCCACCCCGTGCACATGCCGGTGAGATAGGCGCGCATGCGCTCGATCTGGTCGCTGTCGGCCCCGGCGAGGGCGAACATGAACTGGGCGTAGGCGCTGCGCAGCACGGCGCGCCGGTTGATCAGCCCGCCCTGGTAGAACGGCCGCCCGAACGCGAGCACGCTCGACTTGGCGATGATCGTCTTGTCGAGATCGAAGAACGCCGCCGTGCGCGGGAGTTCGGCCACGACGGTGAGGATACGGACCGTCGCTGACTGCTCCCGACTGGTTCGGTCGGGTTCGGTCTGCGCAGGGGTTCGTGGGTGCGTCACGCCGCCGCTTGCTCGCCGTCCACAGGCTGCGAACGGGACGCGTGCGGTCGCGGCGAACGGGGTTGGCTGGCGGGCATGAGTGACGTGACGCGCCCGGGCGCCGGTCCGGTCATCGGGGTCGTGGGAGGCAGCGGCGGTGTCGGCGCCTCGATGTTCGCGGCGGTCCTCGCCGTCCGGGCGGCCGCGGTCCTGATCGATCTCGACGTCACGGGCGGCGGCATCGACGTGCTGCTCGGGCTCGAGACCGAGCCCGGTGCTCGCTGGTCGGGCCTGCACCTGGCCGGGGGCCATCTCGAACCGGAGGCGCTGCGGGCCGGCCTGCCGCGCGCCGGGCCGTGCGCCGTGCTCGCCGCCGACGTCGGTGAGTTGGACCCGGAGGCGGTCGGTCAGGTGCTCGGTGCGGCGGCCGCGCTCGGCCCGGTCGTGCTCGACCTCCCCCGGGCCGCCGTCGTCGAGCGCGCCGCGGCGCTCCTGCGCTGCGATCTCGTCGTTGTCCTGGCCCGCGCCGACGTGGCGGGGCTCGTTTCGGCGCACGTGCTCGTCGACGCGCTGCCCGAACTGCCGCTCGGCATCGTGCTGCGGCGCGCCGACGTCGACGTCACCCGGGCGGCGCAGTGCCTCGACGTCCCGTGTCTGGGGGTGCTGCCGCCGCGGGCGGCTGTCGGTCGACGCTTCGAGATGAGCAGGTTGCCGCGAGCGACGGTGCGCGTGGCGGACGGCGTACTGGCCGGGGCGACGGGGCGGGCATGGCCGGCCGGGCAGGCACCGCCGGCGCGGCGGGCGCTGGTGCTCGCATGATCGGCGCCGACGTTGCGCTGGCCGATCGGGTCCGGCACCGACTGGTCGAGTCCGGCGAGGTCGGCCCGGGGCTGGGCCTGGACGCGGCACTACGCGCCGAGTCGTCCGGGATCGTCGACGACGCCGTGTTCGCGCGCCTGCGTCGGGACGTGGCCGCCGAACTGCGTGGTGCCGGGCCGTTGGAGCCGCTGCTGGAGCTGCCCGGGGTCACGGACGTGCTCGTCAACGCGCCGGACGCGGTGTGGCTCGACCGGGGCGCCGGCATGGAGCGCAGCGCGGTGGGGTTCGCCGACGAGGCGGAGGTGCGGTCGCTGGCCCAACGGCTCGCCGCGGGGGCCGGACGTCGGCTCGACGACGCCACCCCCTACGTCGACGCGGTCCTCGCCGACGGGACGCGGCTGCACGCGGTGCTGCCACCGCTCGTGCCCACGACGACGGTGTCGTTGCGCGTCCTGGCTCGCCGGCCGCTCGGGGTCGACGACCTTGTCGACGCAGGTGCCATGCCGGACGACGTCGCAGCGCTGCTGCGGGCGATCGTGGCGGCTCGGCTGGCGTTCGTCGTCACCGGCGGCACCGGGACGGGCAAGACGACACTGCTCGGTGCCCTGCTCGGGGAGGTGGGCCCGCGCGACCGGTTGCTGGTGATCGAGGACGCCGCCGAGCTCGTCGTCCGGCACCCGCACGTGGTGCGTCTGGTCACGCGTCCGGCGAACGTCGAGGGGGCCGGCGCCGTCACCTTGCGCGAGCTCGTGCGCCAGGCGCTGCGCATGCGCCCCGACCGCCTGGTGGTCGGCGAGTTCCGCGGGGCCGAGATGGTCGAACTGCTCGTGGCCCTCAACACCGGGCACGAGGGCAGCGCCGCCACCCTCCACGCCAACTCGGCCGCCGACGTGCCCGCCCGGTTCGCCGCCCTCGGCGCCCTGGCGGGGCTGCCGGCGGCGGCGGTCACCAGCCTCGTGGCCAGTGCCGTCGACGTCGTGGTGCACCTGCACCGCGGACGCGACGGCCGTCGCGTGGTGGCCGAGATCGGGCTGCTCGAGCGCGGTGGCGACGAGCTCGCCGTGGCCCCGGCGTGGTCCCGCGCCGCCGGACCCGGGCCGGCGTGGGGCCGTGCCCCCAGCTGGCCGGTGCCCGATGACCCCGCTGTCGTGGGCCCTGGTCGCGCTCGCCCTGCTGGTCGGCGCCGCTCCACGCCGGGCTCCGGTCCGCGTCGCCACGTTGGCCGGCCGCGCGCGCCTGTCCGGCGCCCCGCCTGCGACGGTTCGTCGTCATGCGCACCTCGCGCGGCGTGTCGACGGCCGGCTGCTTGCCGCGCTCGGCGTCGTCGCGGTCGCCGTCGTCACCGGCGGGGTGGCCGGCCCGGTGCTGGCGCCCGCGGCCACCCCACTCCCCGCGCAGGCGGCCCGGCAGCTGGCCGGCCACGTCGCCCGTCGCCGTCACCGGGCCGAGCACGCCGCGGTGCTGGCTGCGGTCCGGATCCTCACCGCCGAGCTGGCCGCCGGCAGCCTGCCGGCGAGCGCGCTGGCCGCGGCAGCGTCGGCTGCGCCGCAGGTGCGCGAGGCCTTCCAACGCGCGGCCGACCAGGCCGGTCGCGGGGAGCGGCCGGAGGCGCTGTCGCCGGACCCGCGGCCCGGGATCCGCGCCGTCGGGGTCGCCTGGACGCTCGGGCAGGACACCGGGTCGGCGTTGGCCGGCGTGCTGGAGAGGGTGGCCGAGGATCTGTCCAGTGCCGACGCGCAGCGCCGCGCGGTGGCTGTCGCACTGGCCGGCCCGCGCTCGTCGGCGGTGCTCGTGGCCCTGCTCCCGGTGCTCGGCCTCGGGCTCGGCAGCGCGATGGGGGCGTCGCCGGTCAGCGTCCTGGGCGGGTCGCCGGGTGGCCGGGTGCTGTGCCTGGTCGGCGTTGCCCTCGACGTCGCCGGCGTCCTCTGGATCCGCTCCGTGCTCCGCCGCGCCGAGCGGGCGTGACGCTCGTGCCCGGAGTGCTCGAGACCACCACGTGGTTGTGGGTCGCCGCGGCCCTCCTGGTGGCGCCGCGCGGTTCCCGCAGGATTGAGCGCGGGCGCGGTCCGGCCGGCGGGGCTGGCGGGGACGATGGCACGCGCGAGGTCGGTCCCGCTGGCGGTTTGGGTCCCGCCCGCGGTCGGGGTTCCGTCGGCAACGTCGGTCCCGCCCGCCGCCTGCGTGGTGGCCCGGCACTCGCCGCGGTGCTGGCCGCGGTCGCCTGCGTCGTGACGGCGGGTCCGCGGGTCGGTCTCGTGGCGGCGCTGGTGCTCGCCCCGGTGGCCGGGTTGGGCGTGCGCGCCGCCGGGCGACGACCCGGCCGGCTGCGGACCGATCGGTCGATCGCGCTGCCGCTCGACCTGGCTGCTGCCGTCCTGCGCAGCGGCCGCCCGCTCGCCGACGCGCTTGCTCTTGCCGCACCCGCTGCGGGGCCCGATTCGGCGCCGCTGTTGCTGCGCGTAGCCGGTCTGGTCCGGCTCGGGGCCGGGGCCGAGGACGCCTGGAGCGTGGTTCCCGACGCGCATCCCCTGCGGCCGCTCGCCGCCAGCGCGGTACGCAGCGCGGCCAGCGGGATCAAGGTGGCCGATGCGTTCGAGCGGCACGCGGCCGAGATCCGGGCCGAGGCGGTGTCCGCCGCCACTGCCCGCGCGCAGCGCGCCGGCATCACGGCGATGGCTCCGCTGGCGGCGTGCTTCCTGCCCTCGTTCGTCTGCCTGGGCGTCGTGCCGATCGTCGTCGGCATGGCGACCCATGCGCTCGGGGTGCTCGGGTGACCCGCTCAGCGGGTACGCCCGGCGCTGCCCGTCTGCACGAACTCGGTCTTGCGCCAGGTCCAGTACTTGATCACGCGGTCGTTGCCGCTGCACCGGCTGATCGGCAGCTGCGACGAGCAGTCGAAGGTCTCCAGGCGGCCACCGGTGAGGACGAAGTCGTCGCCGAGCCCGACCCCGCCGATGCCCACGCCCTGCCCCGACGGAGCGAGGTTGCCGTCGGACTTGGCCTTGATCGCCCCCCAGCCCTTGCTGCCGTTGGTGTAGGCGACCGCATTGCCCGACCCGTCGCCGGAGAACGTTCCGCGCACGACGAAGGTTGCATTAGTCATACCGGTGAGCACCGAGCCGGTGGCTCCGGCGTCGGGGGCGCCGAGGGACGCCGAATAGGGGTATGTGCTGAGCCCGGCCGTGCGCAGCACGTCGTCGGCCTCGGAGAAGAAGGTGACCGTGCCCTTCTGGCCGACGATGATGGCGTCGGCCCCGCTCGGCGTGACGACCTGGTAGGTCGGCGCGGTGCTGTCGCTGTGCCGCAGCAGGGTCTGGATCACGGTGGAGTCCATCCGCAGCATGCCCTTCGCCGGGCTGACTGACGGGGAGGTCTGGGCACCGCTGCGCGCCGCGCGGAAGGTGTCGTCGCACTCGGCGGGCAGGGCATCGGGGAACGGTGCCTTGTTCCAGATGCCCGTGCGGAGGTCGTCGGTGCTGACCTTGGTCCGGTCGGGGGCGCGTACCCGCACGAGGTAGCCGGGCAGCCCGCAGAAGGTGCTGGTCAGGGTCGAGGTACCGGACCCGTCCTTCGGAGTGAGCAGGGCAAGACCCCGCGGCCGGCCGGCCGCCGTCCACACGAACTGGCCGTACCCGGCCTCGTCGAGGCGGTTGGCGAGGTAGGCATCGACCTTCGCGGCGGTGGCCAGACGCAGGACGGTGATCGTGGTCGGGTCGGACGGGTAGGTGCAGGAGACCTCGTCGAGGATGCCCAGCGTGACGTCGAGACCGCTCGGCCCGGACAACCGGCAGGAGCCGTGGTCGAACGCCGTCGCCGAATCGGAGTCGCGGGTGCCGACCAACCTCGAGAACGCGGCGAAGTGGGCCCACGACACGGTCGGGGTTCCCGCGGACCCGGTCCGCAGCACCGGATGCGCGCCGGCGGCGGTGACGGACGGCGACGTCCGTGCCGGCCCGCTCGAGGTCCGCCCGCCGGCGTTCGAGCCACCCCCGCCGCGCAGCGCCACCGCGGCGACCGCCGCCCCGACAGCGAGTACGAACACGACCGCAGCTGCGATCAGCGCGGTGCGTCGTCCGCGCCGCGGCGTGTCCGCCCCTGGCCGTGGGGCCGAAGGCACAGGGGTGTGGGGAGGGGTGTTGTAG
>NZ_CAXUNP010000004.1:0-146185 GCF_964252635.1 uncultured Jatrophihabitans sp. | reverse complement strand
GGCGTCGCAGTCGACGACGCGGACGACGTGGAGGCTGCGGACGACGTGGTGGCCGTGGCTTGCGCGCTGTCCGCGCCGACGGCCTGGCCGCCACGCGTGCGGGTGCGGGTCCGGTTGCGCGCCGGACGGGCGGGACGCTCGGTCTCGGGGCCGGCCGAGCGGTCGCGGTCGCCGCGCGCACGACCGTCGCGGTCGCCACGACCGTCACGGCTGCCACGGTCGCGGCCGCTGCGGGCGCCGCCCGGGCGGTCGTCGCGGCCCCGGCTCGGGGAGCGGCCGCCGAGGTCCTCGAGGGTCTCGGCGTCCAACCCGGCGCGGGTGCGGGCCGCGCGCGGCAGGGTGCCGGTGACGCCCTCGGGGATGTCGAGCTCGGTGTAGAGGTGCGGCGAGGTCGAGTACGTCTCGGTCGGCTCGTGGAAGGGGAGCTCGAGGGTGTCGCAGATGAGCTTCCAGCGCGGGATGTCGTCCCAGTCGACGAAGGTGACCGAGGTGCCCTGCTTGCCGGCGCGGGCGGTGCGGCCGATGCGGTGCACGTAGGTCATCGCGTCCTCTGGCGCCTGGTAGTTGACGACGTGGGAGATGCCGTCGACGTCGAGCCCGCGGGCCGCGACGTCGGTGGCGACCAGGACGTCGACCTTGCCGGACCGGAACGCGCGCAGGGCCTGCTCACGGGCGCCCTGACCCAGGTCGCCATGGATGGCCGCGGCCGCGAAGCCGCGGTCCTCGAGGTCGTCGGCCACCTTCTGCGCGGTCCGCTTGGTACGCGTGAAGATCAGCACCAGTGACCGGTTGCGCGCCTGCAGCACCCGCGCGAGCATCTCGGCCTTGTCCATGGCGTGGGCGCGGTACACGAACTGGTCGACGTGCGACGTGCTCGGGATGCTCGTCTCGGCATCGGCCCGGATCTGGATGGGCTGGATGAGGAACTGCCGGGCCAGGGCGACGATCGGCCCCGGCATGGTGGCCGAGAACAGCATGGTCTGACGGGCGGCGGGCACCATCGTCAGCAGCTTCTCGATGTCGGGCAGGAAGCCGAGATCCAGCATCTCGTCGGCCTCGTCGAGCACCAGGATGCGGGCGTCGGCCAGCGACAGGTGGCCCTGCTGCGCCAGGTCCAGCAGCCGGCCCGGGGTGCCGACGACGACGTCGACGCCGCTCTTCAGCGCCTCGATCTGCGGCTCGTAGGCCCGGCCGCCGTAGATGGTGAGGACGCGGGCGCCGATGCGCTTGCCGGCCTCGGCGAGGTCGGCCGACACCTGCACCGCGAGCTCGCGGGTGGGGGCGACGACGAGGGCCTGCGGGCGGGCGCCCGGGCCGCCGGGCAGGGTGATCCGGTTGAGCAGCGGCACCCCGAAGCCAAGGGTCTTGCCCGAGCCGGTGCGGGCCTGGCCGATGAGGTCGTTGCCGCCCAGGGCGATCGGCAGGGTGAGCTCCTGGATGGCGAACGTCCGCTCGATGCCGACGTCGGCCAGGGCCTGCACGATCTCCGGGTTGATGTCGAAGCTGCTGAACAGCGGGCTCTCGGTGCTGACCGGGGCCTTGGCGGCCAGTGGCTCGGCGTCGACCGGTGCGATCTCGGCCTCGGTGAGGTCGGTGCGGTGGTCGAGCTCCGCAGCGGACAGTTCGGCAGGGGACAGTACGGGTTCTTCGGTCACGTCATCCTCAGGTGTCGGTCGTGTCGGTGCGTCGACCGGAGAGGGTGGTGGCCCGGCGGCTGCGACCCGGGGAACGGGCGGCGCCTGCGGTCAACGCGCAGATTCGTGGTGCGCTGGAGAGTTCCAGCACCGCTATCCTATCGGGCCGGTCCCCGCGCCCGGGCGCTAACCTGCGCTGGTGCCCCCGACGACCGCGCCCGACGCCGCTGCGGAGGGGTCGGAGGCCGTCGTCGACCTGCTCGGGGTCCTGGCCTACGGCGAGCTCAGCGCCTTCGACCGGCTGGCCGACGACGCCCGGCTGGCGCCCGGCCTGGCGGGGCGGGCCGAGATGTCGGCCATGGCCGCCGTCGAGTTCGGCCACTACCGGCTCCTCGCCGACCGGATCGCCGGCTACGGGGTCGCGCCGGAGCAGGCCATGGCCCCCTTCGTGGCGGCGCTCGAGGCCTACCACTCGCTGACCACGCCCTCCACCTGGCTCGAGGCCGTCGTCAAGGCCTACGTCGGCGACGGCATGGCTGGCGACTTCTTCCGCGAGGTCGCGACCCTGGTGGACAACTCCACCGGCGCGCTCATCCGCGAGGTGCTGACCGAGGCGGGTCGAGCGGAGTTCGCGGTCCGCGAGGTGCAGGCCGCCGTGGCCGAGTCGCCGGCGGTCGCCGGCCGGCTGGCGCTGTGGGCGCGGCGGCTGGTGGGGGAGGCCATCAGCCAGACCCAGCACGTGCTGGCCGACCGGGAGTCGCTCATGCTGCTGCTCGTCGAGGGCACCGGCGGGCTAACGGGCGTGCCCGCCCTCATCACCCGCATCACCGACCGGCACGCCGAGCGCATGGTCGAGCTCGGTCTGGACAGCTGAGCCGACTGGCTCAGCTGTCGCGGCTCGCTCAGCCGGCGACGAACCCGACCCGGCGGGTGTCGCTCGGGGCGATGTCGACGTAGGCGACGAGGTTGGCCGGCACGATGACCTTGCGGCCCTTGTCGTCGTTCAGGACGAGCTGCCCGTCGATGCTCTTCAGCGCGGCGTCGACGAGAGCCTGCACCTCGTCGGTGCTCTGCGGGCTGTCCACGACGACCTCACGGGACGTGTGCAGCACGCCGATCTTGACCTCCACGCCGAACCTCCAGCTCGTTGTTGGTGCGTACGGACCACGCTAGTGGAGCGCGGCGCCCGTTGCCGCGGCGCCCGCTGCGCCGACAGCGAACAGCGCTCAGCCGTCGCGGCGGGGGAAGTTGGAGATGCCGCGCCACAGCAGCGACTCGAGCAGCGTGATGGCCTCGTCCTGGGTGACCGGGCGGTCGCTGGCGAGCCACCAGCGCGCCACGACCTGCGCCGAGCCGGTGAGCGCCGTCGCGAGCAGCTCGGCCTCGGCGCGGCTCAGGCCCGTGTCGGCGGCCACGGTGTCGGCGACCGCCTCCATGGTGCGGGCGGTGACGGACTCGACGCGCTTGCGCACCTCGGGATCGTTGACCAGGTCGCTCTCGAAGATGAGCCGGAAGGCGCCGTCGTGGTCGTCGCGGTCGACGAAGCCGAAGTAGGCCGACAGGACGCGGTGGATGCGCTGCTCGTTGTCGGTCGTGCCCTCGAGCGCGGCGCGCACCCCTTCCGAGAGCGCCGACGCCTGCGTGTCCAGCAGGGCCAGGTACAGCTCGAGCTTGCCCGGGAAGTGCTGGTAGAGCACCGGCTTGGACACACCTGCGCGCTCGGCGATGTCGTCCATCGCGGCGGCGTGGTAGCCCTGCGCGACGAAGACCTCCTGCGCGGCGGACAGCAGTTGCTTGCGGCGCGCCGAGCGGGGCATGCGACCGCCCCGACCCAGTTCGGCACCCACCGCACTCGCCACGCTGCTGACCCTCCGATGAACGCTTCCGCTGACCGTCCGGAGCCTACTCGGCGGTAGTCATCGCCTTGGTCAGCCGACCGCGCGCGCTGTCGTCGAGGACGCCGGCGTAGAGATCGCCGTGCTGTTCGACCCGGTCCAGGACGTCGGCCGCGGTGAACGACAGCGTCTCGCCGGACTCGACCTCGTCCCACCGCAGGGGTGTCGACACGGTGGGCTGGGGGCGGGCCCGCAGCGAGTACGGCGCGACCGTGGTCTTGGCCGGGTTGTTCTGGCTCCAGTCGACGAGCACCTTGCCGGGCCGCAGGTTCTTCGCCATGCGGGACACGACGAGGTCCGGCCGCTGCTGCTCGAGCCGTTCGGCGAGGCGGTGGGCGTACCGCGACGGCAGCTCCTGGTCGTCGCAGCGGATCGGCGCGCTGAGCTGCATCCCCTTCGACCCGGACGTCTTGGCCAGCGGTGCGAACCCGTCGGCGACGAGGAGGTCACGCAGCAGCAGTGCCACCTCGCTGCACTCGACGATGGTGGCCGGTGGCCCCGGATCGAGGTCGAACACGATGAGGTCGGTGCGTGGCTTGCGCGCCCGTCGGGGGATCTGCCACTGCGGCACGTGCAGCTCGAGCGCGGCCAGGTTGGCCAGCCAGACCAGGTCGGGCAGCGCTTCCACGACGATGAAGTCGATGGTCTCGCGGTTCTTGGTGGAGCCGGGGACGGGCAGGGTCACGGTCCGCACCCAGTCGGGCGTGCCGCGTGAGGCGTTCTTCTCGAAGAAGAACTGCCCGTCCACGCCGTTGGGGTAGCGCTTGACGGTGAGCGGTCGGGCGTCGAGGTGTGGCAGCAGCACCGGCGCGATCCGCGTGTAGTAGTCGATCACCTCGCCCTTCGCGAACCCGGCGTCGGGGTAGAGCACCTTGTGCAGGTTGGACAGCGTGAGGTGCCGTCCTTCGACGTCGACCGTCACCTTCGCGGACTCAGCCATCACCCCTTGCCTCCTCGACCCGTTTGTCCTCCCGCAGCCCGCGGAAGACCGGGTGCCGCAGCCGCCGGTCGTCGGTCCACGACGCGAACTCGACCTCGACCACCTGCTCGGGCTCGACCCAGTGCATGTGCCGGCCGCCGATCGAGCGCGGCACGCCCGGCACCGCCGAGGACGCCCGCGCGGTCAGCCGCTTCTGCACCGTGGCGGCCGCCCGGCCCGAGAGACCACTGCCGACCTTGCCGGCGAAGCGCAGCTGATCGCCGTCGACGACCGCGAGCAGCAGCGAGCTCAACGTGTTCGGGTGCTCCGGCGAGGCCTCCCAGCCAATCACGGCGAAGTCGCCGGCGCGGACGAAACGCAGCTTGCGCCAGTCCTCGGTACGTCGACCCGGTTGATAGATCGAGTCGACGCGCTTGGCGACGACGCCCTCGAGCCCGTGCTCGTGCGCGACCTGCTCGGTGGCCGGGCCGTCGTCGAACGACGGGCTGAGCGTCCAGCCCTCGTGCTCGGCGGCGAAGCGCTCCAGCGTGGCGCGCCGCTCACGGTAGGGACGCGCGGTGAGGTCCACGCCGAAGCGGCGCAGGACGTCGAACACCACATATGTCACCGGGGCCTCGTGAGCGGCCCGGGCGACGTCCTGGCCCGCGCGCAGGTGCATCCGGGTCTGCAGCCGCCCGAACGACGGTCGGCCGTCGACGAAAGCCACGATCTCCCCGTCCAACAGCGCGTCGCCCACACCGCTCGCCTGGGCCACGAGCTCGGGGTAACCGGCCGAGACGTCGTTGCCGCGGCGGCTGGTGAGCCGGGGCGTGGTGTCGTCGCGAACGTCGATCAGGGCCCGGACGCCGTCCCACTTGAATTCGAAGGCCCAGCCCTCACCGTGCGGCAGCGCGGCCGCGGCAGTGGCGAGCATGGGGTCCACGCGTCCACACTATGGATTCCGCGGCCGACATTGTGGGCAGACATGCGGCGGCGGGCACCGACGACGAAGGAGTCAGCATGCGCTCGATCTGGAAGGGCAGCGTGTCCTTCGGGCTGGTCAGCATCGGTGTCAAGCTGTTCGCGGCGACCGAGGAGAAGAGCGTCAGCTTCAACCAGGTCCGCCGTAGCGACGGCTCCCGGATCCGGTACAAGCGGGTGGCCGAGACCGACGGCGAGGAGGTGCAGTACGCCGACATCGCCAAGGGCTACCAGCTCGGCTCGGGCGAGACGGTGGTGCTCACCGACGACGACTTCAAGGACCTGCCGCTGCCCAGCGCGCGGGTGGTCGACGTGGTGCAGTTCGTGCCCGCCGAGCAGATCGACCCGATCTATTACAACAAGAGCTACTTCCTCGAGCCGGAGAAGAACGCGGTCAAGCCCTACGTGCTGCTGCGCGACGCGCTCGTGGACAGCGACACGGTCGGGGTCGTCAAGGTGGCCATCCGCAACCGCGAGCAGCTGGCGACGCTGCGGGTGCGCGACGGCGTCATCCTGCTCGAGACGATGATCTGGCCCGACGAGGTACGTGAGGCCGACTTCGCGTTCCTCGACGAGGACGTCGAGCTGCGGCCCCAGGAGCAGCAGATGGCCCGCTCGCTCGTCGAGAGCATGGCGGGCGACTTCGAGCCCGAGCAGTACACCGACGACTACCGCGAGGCGCTCGAGTCCGTGATCGAGGCCAAGGTCGAGGGCCGAGAGATCGTCGAGACGGAGGAGGAGCAGCCCACCGCCGGCAACGTGGTCGACCTCATGTCCGCGTTGCGGGCCTCGGTCGACGCCGCCAAGAAGGGCCGCGGCGAGACCGGATCGTCCTCGGGCTCGAAGGACGGATCCACGGCGGCGCCGGCGAAGAAGGCCGCGAAGAAGGCGACGTCGAAGTCGGCCGGGAAGGCACCTGCCAAGTCCGCCAAGAAGGCGCCGGCGAAGAAGGCCGGTGCCAAGAAGTCCGCCACCGCGAAGAAGGCGGCCCGCAAGACCGCCTGACCCCCTGACCGAGCGACGTGACGTGCGCCGCTCGCCGGGCGCCCGGCGGGTGCGAACCGTAGTCTGGCGCGATGCCGAAACCGCCGTCACGGACCGCCCCGGAGGCGCCGCTCGCCGACGCCGAGCTGCCGCCCCTCGACCCCGAGGGCCCGTCGTGGCCGCTGCGCGAGGTCGAGGTGAACGGCGTCACGGTGACGGTGCGCACCACGCCGTCGGACGACCCGGACGCCGAGCCGGCGCTGTTCGTCCACGGCCTGGGCGGGTCGGCGACGAACTGGACGGACTTCGCGGCCCTGCTGCGCGGGCGGCTCGCGATCGACGCCATTGACCTGTACGGGCACGGGCATTCCGGCCCGGCACCGGACAACCGTTACACCCCCGATGCGTTCGCCGACCTCGTCATCGCCTACCTCGAGCAGTCCGGCCGCGGACCCGTGCACCTGGTGGGCAACTCGATGGGCGGCGCCGTGACGATCCTGGTCGCCTCCCGACGCCCGGACCTCGTGCGCACGCTGACCCTGGTGTCGCCGGCGGTGTCGGACAACCGCATCCGCATCTACCCGCTCAAGAGCGACCCGGTCGTGGCGTTGCTGATCCTGCCCGTCCTGGGCGAGTTCGTGGTCAAGCAGTTCAACCGCCGCTACGCCGTCGAGGTCCGGGCGAAGGGCACCATCAAGCTCTGCTTCGCCAGGCCCGAGCGGTTCCCCGCCGCACGTCTGGCCGAGGCCGTTACCGAGGCCACCTACCGGGTGAACCTGCCCTGGGCGGAGTCCGCGGTGCTGCGGTCGATGCGTGGCCTCGTCCGCTCCCAGTTTTTCCACGGCCGCGCCGGGTGGCGGGCCATGCGGGCGATCCAGGCCCCGACGCTCGTCCTGTGGGGTGACTCGGACCGTCTCGTGGCCCCGGACCTCGCGCCCTACGTCGCCGCAGCCGTCCCCGACGCCCGTCTGCGCGTGTTCACCGACATCGGGCACACCGCGATGATGGAGGACCCCGTCTCTTCGGCGCGGGCCATGGTGGCCCTGCTCGACTCGGTGCGGGACGAGAGCCGGGATCCCGCCGTCTGAATCGCTGACGTGTCGTCAATGCCGGCGTTCGCCGCGTGTTGTGCAAGTCTGGAGCCGTGTCGTCATGGCGGGACGAGAGGCGAGGGGCGACGGTGACGCGTCCCCGCGATGAGCGCGACCCGCTCGACGACGTGCGCGCCGCCCACGACGGGGCTCGCCGGACCGAGGTCGGTTTCGGTCGTCGCCGCCCGCCCGAGAGCCGCGCGGGGAATTGGCTGCGCGCCTTCGTACGGCGTTGGGGATGGCGCGCCTACGCGATCCCGGTGCTGGCGGTCGTCACGATCGTCGCGCTGGTGACCTCAAGCACCGCGTCGAGCCCATCGAAGGCCGTTGCCGACCGTCCGACCGCGAGCGCGTCGGCCCGTCGTGCGTCACCGCCGCCCGCTCCGGCCGAGATGCCGCTCAAGGGCGACGTCACCGGCGCGGGCGACAACAGCCAGGCGCTGAAGGGCTACGCGCTGCCGAACGGGCCTGCGTACACGACCAAGGGCGCCGGCACGTTCCGCGTGCTGCGCGGCACGTCCCCGGTCGTCGGCAAGGGCCGGCTGTACCGCTACTCCATCGACGTCGAGAACGGGGTCAGCGGCATCGACCTCACGCAGTTCCAGTCACTGGTCGTGTCCACGCTGTCGGACCCACGCAGCTGGTCCGGCCACGGCGTCTCCTTGCAGCGGGTGGACTCGGGCCGCATCGACTTCCATGTGACGTTGACCTCGTCGATGACGGTCCGCAAGTACTGCGGCTACTCGATCCCGGTCGAGACCTCCTGCTACGCCGCGGCCGATTCGGTTCCGGGTCTGAACGACCGGGACAACCGGGTGATCTTCAACGACGCCCGCTGGGTCCGCGGCTCGACGGCCTACGTCGGCGACCTTGCGCTGTACCGGATCTACATGATCAACCACGAGGACGGGCACGCGCTCGGGCACAACCACGCGCACCAGTGCCTTCCGGGTGGCCTGGCGCCGGCCATGATGCAGCAGAGCTTCGGGCTGCGGTCGGCGGTCACCAAGCAGATCTGCCAGGCCAACCCCTGGCCGTACCCGCCGGGCGTGCGCGGCGCCCCGGGGGCCGAGCAGGTCGACACGTCCAAGAACGACGAGTACAAGCTCGGCGACTGACGCCGCCGTGCGGTCCCTGGAGCGGTTGGGGACACTGGAGGCGGAATGGCGCCGCCCCCGCGGTGGTTGCCCCAGCAGTTGAGTCGAGTCGAGAAGGACGTGTGTCGTGAGCCTGCCGCCCCTCGTGGAGCCCGCCGAGTCGTTGAGCATCGATGAGGTGCGCCGCTACAGCCGCCACCTGATCATCCCGGACGTCGCCATGGACGGGCAGAAGCGGTTGAAGAACGCCAAGGTGCTGTGCGTCGGCGCCGGCGGCCTGGGCTCCCCGGCCCTGATGTACCTGGCCGCGGCCGGCGTGGGCACGCTGGGCATCGTCGAGTTCGACGTCGTCGACGAGTCGAACCTGCAGCGCCAGATCATCCACGGCCAGAGCGACATCGGCCGCTCCAAGGCCGAGTCGGCGCGGGACTCCGTGCTCGAGATCAACCCGCTCATCGAGGTCGTCGTCCACGACACCCGCCTCGACAACGACAACGTCCTGGAGATCTTCGGCCAGTACGACCTCATCGTCGACGGCACCGACAACTTCGCGACCCGGTACATGGTCAACGACGCGTGCGTCCTGCTCGGCAAGCCCTACGTGTGGGGGTCGATCTACCGCTTCGACGGCCAGGTGTCGGTGTTCTGGGACGAGCACGGGCCGAACTACCGCGACCTCTACCCCGACCCGCCGCCGCCCGGCATGGTGCCGTCGTGCGCCGAGGGCGGCGTGCTGGGCGTGCTCTGCGCGGCCATCGGTTCGGTGATGGTGGCCGAGGCCATCAAGCTCCTCACCGGTATTGGCGACACCCTGCTCGGCCGGTTGCTCGTGTTCGACGCCCTCGAGATGACGTGGCGTGAGCTGAAGATCCGTAAGGACCCGGCCGCTCCCAAGATCACTGAGCTGATCGACTACGACGCGTTCTGCGGTGTGGTGTCCGAGGAGGCGCAGGAGGCCGCGGCTGGCTCGACCATCACCGCGTCGGAGCTCAAGGAGCTGCTCGACTCCGACAAGCCGGTGTACCTGGTCGACGTGCGCGAGCCTGCCGAGTGGGAGATCGTCAAGATCCCGGGTGCCACGTTGGTGCCGAAGGACGAGATCCTGCGTGGCGATGCGCTGGCGTCGATGCCCAACGACAAGCAGATCGTCATGTACTGCAAGACGGGGGTGCGCTCGGCCGAGACGCTGGCCGCGGTCAAGTCGGCGGGCTTCAAGGACGCCGTGCACGTGCAGGGCGGCGTCACCGCCTGGGTGAACCAGGTGGACACCTCGCTGCCGGTGTACTGACCGGGCCCGAGGGGTACCTCGGTCGGGTGCCGGAACTCGATCTCGTCGGTATCTTCCGGACGCTGCAGGGCGAGTTCGGCCTGCGCGTCGATGCCGTCTCGGACGCGCAGTGGGGTGCGCCGACCCCGAACGCGGAATGGGACGTCGCCGATCTGGTCGGCCACCTCATCACGGAGCACCGCTGGGTCGAACCGTTGATGCGCGGACTGGACCTCGACGCGGCGGCCGGCGAGGTCGACGCGATCCGTGCGGCCGCGGTGCACGACGGCTATCCGGACGCCTGGGACGACGTGGCGAGGCGGGCCGGCGAGGCGTTCTCGGCACCCGGGGCGCTGGAGCAGACGGTGTTGCTGTCACGGGGACCGACGGTCGGCGGCGGGTACATCCGCGAGCTGATCTTCGACCTCACCGTGCACACGTGGGACCTGGGACGCGCGATCGACTGGGCGGGGGAGCTGCCGTCGGACATCGTCTCGGCGGTGTGGGGCGAGTCGCGTCAGTTCACCGACCTCTCGGCCAGCGGCATGTTCGACCGTCCGGTGGTTGTGCCCGATGACGCACCCGTGCTGGACCGGTTGATCGCCATGACCGGCCGCGACCCCCGCTGAGCCTGGTCGTTTCGGGCCGCTCGTGGACCGGTTCCGGCGACCGCTTCAGGCCGCTGCCGTCCGTGGTGATCGCGTCTTCCTGGCGCATTGCCGCTTCCCGCCCCTGGTGATCACGTCTTCCTGCCGGGTTGCCGCTTCTTGGCCCAGCAGCGGCAACTAGCGAGGCGAACCTGATCGACATCCAGTGGCCGGCCGCGCTTGCCTCTGTGCCGCGTGATCAACTGCGTCTGGTTGTCGCTATATCGCCCGAATCCGCAGTCGATCACTGTGTGCGGTGACGATTTGCTGCGGGCGCCGTCGAGAGCTCGTCCTCTCCTACGCCGTGGCGCGAAAACCGCCCCAGAACCAGCCACCGCGTCAGATACGACGCCCTCGCCATAGTCGGACCGCACCGCCAGGTCCTCGGGCAACTAGATGCATGCGCCTCACGCGTTCGATGACATGTCCGAGACGCGAAGGACAGGGGCATTGTCATTACGGTCGTCGAGGTGGTCTCGGACGCACCTTTCCGGATCTAGTCCATGAGTGACGCGAGCTGTGCAGCCGGGTCCCAACCCTTTGGACGTGGGTGGTTGGCCTCGGTTGCCCACGACATGCCCGACGCAATCCAGCGCTCACGCCACTGCAGGTAGCTGTATCCGTTGTCGTCGTCAGTGACGCCGAATTCGAAACCGCATGACCAGCAGATTTCGTATGAGCCGCCTCCGCCCGGCAGCCGCGGCGGTTCCTTCAGGTTCGAGTAACCGCATACGGGGCACGGGTAACCGACACTCTTGGTCGGCCGGTAGTACGGCTGAACTCGGGACAGCAAGACGGGTTGCAACAGCTTCACGATGGCTGGATTGTCCTCAACCATTTCGATGAACGACGCGTCGATGAGGTTCTGGACGTCGCCATTGCCGGTCAGGTAAGACGACTCAAGCAGAGCAAGGAGCGCGACGAGCTCGGAGGATCCACCCGAGCGTGCCGCCTCGGCTTCCGCCCAGCGGCTCACGTCGCCGAAGTACACGTGCGGAAGCATGTCGTAGTCCGCGATGTGCTCCGCCAGCACTGCGGTCAGCCCGGGAGCAACGTCGACGGTCTCGAACGCGAGAGCCCGCGTCTCTTCGTCGATCTCGTAGTCGTCGTCCTCGTCGTCGTGCGGGTCACTCATGAAGTGAAGCCAGCTGTGCGCGCGGATCCCAACCCTCAGGGCGTGCCTCGATGCCTTCCGACCACCAAAGCATCCCCGAGTCGACCCAACGCTTGCGCCAACCCTCGTAGGTGTAGCCCTGGTCATCGTCGGTGACACCGAACTCGAAGCCGCACGAGCTGCATATGTCGAACGAAGGCAGATCTTGCGAATCCCGAGCGGGGTCGTGCAAGTCGGCAAATCCGCACACGGGACATTTGTATGTGGTCATCATGGTGCCTTCCCGGGTTGCCGGTTCCAGTATTTCAGCCCACCGCTCGGCTTATAGAAGGTCCGTGTGGTCCCGTCCGGCGCGTAACTGCCAAAGGTGTTGGTCTGTGGATCGTAGATGCGGATATCCCCGTTTTCATCAATCTTGGTTGGCAGGCCCTCGGCTCTGCCACGCTCGTAAAACGCGGTTGCTTCGTTGGCGTAGTCGGCTTCTGTAGAACATCCGAAATCTCTCGCGTGACTGCGGAAGTGCCGGCCGAGTGTCGCTGGGTCTCGCCAGTGGGCGACGCCGGTGCCGGCAGTGTTCGCTTCCGATGCCAATTTTGAGATGGCGCCTTCTTCGCCGGTGGCGACCTCCGCCGTCGAGGCCGTTTCGCTGCCGGTGCGCTCGATGCGCATGACCTGGTAGCCGCGGAGCCCCGGGACCCCGGCCACCTCGATCTCGACGATGCGCAGTTCCTTCAACCACGCGACGGCCGACCGCACGCCAGCCACCACGCCTTCCAGCGGCGCAATCTCGGCGAGCACCACCCGGGCCGCCGCCACGAAGTCGCGCAGGATGCCGACGACCCGCGCCACGGTGGTGGCGATGCGCGCCGCCTCACCCGCCTGCGTGGGTGCCTCGGCGGTCCCGAAGGAGAAGACCGACGCGACCGCGCCGGCCACCTCGATGCCCGCCGTCCACTCGACGAGGCTCCGCAGCTCGGCCTCGATGCGTGAGTGCGCGTGGTCGATGTGCCCGGCGAGTTCCGAGCAGGCGCGCGCGAGCCCGCGGTGCACGGTCGCGACGTCGTGCAGGTGGTCACCCAGCGCCATGCAGACCGTGGCGATGTCCGAACCCTCGGGCAGCCGGTCGACGAGCGGCCCGAGATCGACGAATGTCGCGGCGGTGACGTGGCCTTCGAGTGCCGACGCCGACGCGCGCCACGCCGCAGCGGCCGCACGTAGCCGGTCCTGATGACCGTTGGGCCACACGTACCCGCCGAGGTGGTGGGCGATGAAGTGCCACCCGAACGGCAGGTCGGCACCACCCGCCCCCGCCGACGCCGACGGGATCGAGGTCGGCAGCCCGATCCGCTCGTCGTCGGGGAGGGTGGCGACGGCGGCGGCGATGTGCGGGTCGCCCCGGTGACCGCGCGGGGTCGATGCCAGCTCGGCGTTGGCGTAGTTCCGCGCCGTGGCCCCCAGCATCGCCGAGACGCGGAAGCACGCGTTGATCACGTCCTCGGCGGCCTGAATGGCCGACGGTGCGACCCGGTCGTAGCTCGCGGCCCACTGGGTGCCGGCAGGGTCGTCGCCGGCCATGCCGCCGCCGGAGTGGACGTCGTCCAGCGCGTCACCGACGAGCCGGTACAGCGGCTCACCGACGGACCGGTTCATCGTCCGGGCCGCCGTCGCCAGGTCCGCGACCTCGACCGTCACCGTCGGCATGCCGCAAACCCTGGCAAATTCGCGGGCGGTCCGCTCGACTCCCGTCCGTGCCTGTGGACAACCGCCCGTGGCAGGGTGGTCGCCATGCCCGAGCAGGGGGACTTCGCGCGCCGCATCCTGGCCTGCGTCGAGTCCATCCCGCCCGGACGGGTGATGACCTACGGCGACGTCGCCGAGTACGCGGGCACGCGTTCACCACGCGTCGTCGGGAACGTGCTGGCTGCCGACGGCGGCACCGTCCCCTGGCACCGGGTGCTGCGGCACGACGGGTCGCTGGCCCCGCACCTGATCGACGAGCAGCGCCAGCGGTTGCTGTCGGAGGGGGTCCGGTTCGTCGGCACGAAGGTCGACCTGGCCCGGTTCCGCTGGGACGGCATCAGCGGGTAGCGAGCTCGCGCAGCGACTCCGGACGGGGCACCGCGATCCATCCCTCGACGCGGGCCTGGTCCCGCCATTCGGGCGGGATCTCGAGCAGTGCATCGGGCTCGAGGGCCAGCCGAGCCGTGATGCCGGCGACGACCGCGTCAAACGCGTGGTCCGACGCGGTGAAGGCGTGCCGGACGACGTCGGACGTGAAGGTGATCGGCAGGACGCCCAGCAGCCACGTGATCTTGGCCGTCAACCGCGTCGCGCCGGTCGCGCCCTTGTACCCGTGCGGGGACGCGTCGCCCCACTGCCGCAGCGAGCCCGCGGGGTAGGTCTCGACGACCCGCCCGGCGCCACTGCGGTCGGTGCCCGTGTCGAGCCGGGGGAGCAGCGCCGCGGCCCGGAACGCGGCGTGGCCGATCCGGTCGGCCGAGACGCTGAGCGGCCGCATCCCGAGCTGCTGGCAGTACAGATCGGTGGCCCGGTAGGCCAGTCGTCGGCGTTGCTCGACGGTGCCGGCGTCGGCGACCGGACGCCCGTCCCGGTGGGCGGTGACGAAGTCGACGAACGGCAGTGGCCACCCCAGCGGGCAGTCCAGGCCGATCTTGTCGGCGTCCTCGCAGGCCGCCACGATCGCGCCGTCGTCGGCCGGCTGGACGAGGTCGAGCAGACGAGGGCCGGGCGTCGCGGTCCAGTCCAGCACGGCTGCGGCGGTCGTGGCGGCCGACGCGGCGAGGTCGACGCCCACGGTGATCACGGGGGCCGACGCTACCCACCGGCGCGGTCGGCGAGGTGGTTGCGGAAACTGTCGGCGGCCCGTGCTCAGATGGTTCCGTGACCGACACCGCCTACCGGCTCGTCCGTGCCCCGCGGGCCGCCGCCCCGGCTCCGGAGCTCGACGCAGCGCAGCGCCGGGTCGTCGAGCACCCCGGCGGTCCGCTGCTCGTGCTCGCCGGGCCGGGCACCGGCAAGACCACGACGCTCGTCGAGTCGGTCGTCGATCGCGTGCAGACACGGGGGGTGGACGTCGGCGACATCCTGATGTTGACGTTCAGCCGCCGGGCGGCGGCCGAGATGCGTGACCGCGTCGCCGGCCGGCTCGGGCAGACGATCCGCGAGCCCGTCGCCCGCACGCTGCACTCCTACGCGTTCGGTGTGCTGCGCATGCACGCCGTCGCCGCCGGGGATCCCGCCCCGCGCCTGCTGGCCGCGGCCGAGCAGGACGTGGTGATCCGCGAGCTGCTGGCCGACGGGGACGCCGAGCGGTGGCCGGTCGCGTTACGGCCCGCACTGCGCACGCTGGGGTTCGCCGCCGAGCTGCGCGATCTCCTGATGCGGGCGGTCGAGCGCGGGCTCGACGGGCCGACGCTCGCTGCGTTGGGCCGGCGGCGCGGGCGCGCCGACTGGGTGGCTGCGGGGGAGTTCCTGGAGGAGTATCACGGGGTCACCGTGCTGCGGGACCCCGGTGGCTACGACCCCGCCGAGCTCATCCAGGGCGCCATCAACGTGTTGCGCGACGACCCCGAGCTGCTGGCCGGCGAGCGGAGCAAGCGGCGGCACATCTTCGTCGACGAGTACCAGGACACCGACCCGGCCCAGGCCGAGCTGCTGGCCCTGCTCGCCGACGGCGCCGACGAGCTGGTGCTCGTGGGCGACCCCGACCAGTCCATCTACGCGTTCCGGGGTGCCGACGAATCCGCCCTCCGTGACGTCGACGGGCGTTTCGGTCACGGCAGCGCGGTCCCGGTGGTGGCCCTGACCACCTGCCGCAGGTCCGGCGCGGGCCTGCTCGCGGCGACCCGTCGGATCGCGGCGCACCTGCCCGGCCGCGCCGAGCAGCGGGCGCTCGTGCCCGCCGACGGGCTGCCGGCCGGGACGGTCGATGTCGGCGTGTTCCGCAGCGCCAGCGAGGAGGCGGCGTACGTCGCCGGTGTGCTGCGCTCCGCCCATCTCGAGGGCCTGCCGTGGGAGCGGATGGCGGTGCTCGTGCGCTCGACGAGCCGCACCCTCGGCACGCTGCGCCGGGCCATGATCACCGCGGGCGTCCCGGTCGAGGTCCGTGGCGACGACCTCCCGCTCGTCGAGCAGTCCGCCGTCGGAGTGCTGCTGACTGCGCTGCGGTGCGCCGCCGACCCCGAGGCGCTGACCGAGGACGTCGCTGAGGCGCTGCTGGTCGGCCCGCTCGGCGGCGGCGATTCGTTGTACCTGCGGCGGCTGCGGCGCGTGCTGCGCACGCAGTTCGCCGAGGAGCAGGGCCTGCTCGTGCCGGTGCTGCTCGACGTCGTCGGCGCCGACGGGCTGCCCGAGCACGTCCGGCGCCCGGTCGCCCGCGTCGCCCGGGTGCTGGCTGCCGGAGCCCGCGCGTCCGCGACGCAGGCCAGCGTCGAGGAGGTGCTCTGGGCCGTCTGGGAGGCGTCCGGCCTGGCCCGTCGGTGGGAGGCCGCCAGCGCCCAGGGTGGTGCTGCCGGTGCCGCCGCCGACCGCGACCTCGACGCGGTGGTCGAGCTGTTCGAGGACGCCGCCCGCTTCACCGACCGTCTGCCCACCGCGCGTGCCGACCAGTTCGCCGAGCACCTGAGCTCGCAGCAGATCCCCGGGGACACGTTCACCATCTCCCGCGCCGAGCCCGCCGCGGTGTCCGTGCTGACCGCGCACGCCAGCAAGGGGCTCGAATGGGACCTCGTCTGCGTGGCCGACGTCCAGGAAGGCACCTGGCCCGACCTGCGGCGACGCGGGTCGCTGCTGGGCACCGAGGCCCTGGTCGACGCCCTGCGCGGCGTCGACGACGGCCCCTTGGCCTCGCTCGCGCCGCAGCTCGCCGAGGAGCGCCGGCTGTTCTACGTCGCGGCCACCCGGGCGCGCGAACGGCTGGTCGTCACGGCTGTCGCCGGCGAGGAAGAACAACCGTCCCGCCTGCTCGACGAGCTCGATCCCGTCGACGGGCCGCGCCCGACCCGGTCGGCGATCCGCGGGGTGCACCTGCCGGGTCTCGTCGCGGAGCTGCGCGCCGTCGTCTGCTCCGACGAGACCCCGTCCGCCGAGCGCACCGCCGCGGCCGAGAGCCTGGCCCGGCTGGCCGCGGCCGGCGTGCCGGGCGCCGACCCCGACGAGTGGTGGGGCCTGGCCGACCTCTCCTCCGACGGCGGTGTCGCCGACCCCGATCGGCCGGTCCGGGTCAGCCCCTCCCGCGTCGAGTCGTTCCTCGAGTGCGAGCTGCGCACGCTCATGCAGGAGCTCGGGGTACGCGACGAGCAGGCGGTGGCCGCGAGCCTCGGAACCGTCATCCACGCGCTGGCCGCGGTGGCGCCCGACGACCAGTCGGTGGAGGACTTCGAGAAGCAGCTCGACACGGTGTGGGGTTCGCTGGAGTTCGGGGCGTCGTGGTTCGCCGCCAACGAGCGCAAACGAGCGGCGACGATGCTGCAGCGACTCGTCAGCTGGCTGCGTGCGAGCCGCGCCGAGTTCACCCGGGTCGGCGTCGAGCTGCCGTTCGAGGTCGAGATCGGTGACGCCCTCGTGCGCGGCCAGGTCGATCGGCTCGAGCGCGACGCCGAGGGGCGGTTGGTCGTCGTCGACCTCAAGACCGGCAAGAAGGCCACCGACCTGCCCGGGCACCCTCAGCTGGGCACCTACCAGCTGGCCGTCGAGCACGGCGCGTTCGCAGCCGAGGGCAGCGTCGCGGGCGGGGCGCTGCTCGTGCAGCTCGGTGGGACGGGTGAGATCGCCCAGTCCCAGGCGCCGTTGGCCGAGGCGGACGACCCCGGTTGGGTGCGCGCGGCCATCGATCACGTCGCCGAGCGGATGCGCGGGCACGAGTTCACCGCGATGCAGAACAAGCGCTGCCACGTGTGCGACGTGAAGACGAGTTGCCCGCTGCAGATCATGGGCCGGCAGGTGACGCAATGACGTCCGGCGCCCTTCGCGACCTGATCTCGGCACTCGAACTGGCGCAGCTGCTCGGGCAACCCCGCCCGACCGACGAGCAGGCCGCGGTCATCGAGTCGCCGCTCGAGCCGGCCGCCGTCGTCGCGGGTGCCGGGTCCGGCAAGACCGAGACCATGGCCGGCCGTGTCGTCTGGTTGGTGGCCAACCGGATCGTCGCCCCGGACCAGATCCTCGGTCTGACGTTCACGCGCAAGGCCGCCGCCGAGCTCGGGGGCCGCATCCGGCGCCGGCTCGCGCAGTGGCGCCGGGTCGTCGAGCACGACGACCCGTCCGACACCGACCTGATCGCCCTGCTGCAGTCCACCGAACCCACCGTCTCCACCTACGCCGCCTACGCGGGGCGCCTGGTCGGGGAGCAGGCGCTGCGGATCGGCGTCGAACCCGACGCCCGCCTGCTGTCGCCCGCCCTGCTGTGGCAGATCGCCGACACCGTGGTCCGCCGGTGGGACGGCGAGCTGTCGGACTTCAAGGCCATCTCCTCCCTCGTGCACTGGGTCATCTCCATGTCCGGGCAGTTCGCCGACCACCTGGCCGATCCCGAGGCCGTTGAGGCCTGGTGTGAGCAGGAGCTGGACCGCTTCTTCGCGCTGCCGCTGGGTCCGCGGGCGCGCAGCGAGACACCCAACAAGACCGGCGACTACGTCGACGCCCTGCGCCAGCGCCGCGCCCTGGTGCCGCTGGTGCGTGCCTACCAGCAGACCAAGCAGGCCATGACGTCCGTCGACTTCGGTGATCAGATGCGGGCGGCCGCCGCTCTCGCCCGCCTGCCCGAGGTCGCCGAGGTCGAACGTGACCGGTACCGCGCGGTGCTGCTGGACGAGTACCAGGACACCGGGCACGCGCAGATCGAGATGCTGCGCGGGCTGTTCGGTGCCGCGCACCCGGTGACCGCGGTGGGTGACCCTTTCCAGTCGATCTACGGGTGGCGCGGCGCGAGCGCCGGCAACATGGGCGACTTCGACATCACGTTCCCGCTCGCCGACGCGACACCGGCCACCGTGTTCCCGCTGGCCACCAGCTTCCGCAACGACCGCGCGATCCTCGACGCCGCCAACCACGTCGCCGCGGCGCTGCGCACCAGCCGGGTGACCGTCCCGCTCCGGGCCCGGGACGACGCCGGGGCCGGCACGGTGGCGACCGCGTTCCTGGAGACCGTCGACGACGAGGCCGAATGGGTCGCGGCCCGCCTGCGCCGCGCCTGGGACGCGCTGCCGGAGGGCACCCGCACCGCGGCCGTGCTGGTGCGCCGGCGTTCCCAGATGCCGGCGCTGGCCGACGCCTTGCACACCGCGGGGCTCCCGGTCGAGATCGTGGGCCTCGGCGGCCTGCTCACGACCGCGGAGGTCGTCGATGTCGTCGCCACGTTGCGCGTGCTGGGCGACTACCGCTCGGGCGGCGCCCTGGCCCGCCTGCTCACCGGCGCCCGGTGGCGGGTCGGTCCCGGCGACCTCGCGTCACTGCGTTCGCGGGCCGCGTACCTCGTCCGCCCGGCCGAGGGCGCGGACGACGACGACCGCGAACCGCTGAGCCTGGTGGAGGCCCTGGACGACCTCGGCCCGGCCGATCGGTACTCGCCGTCCGGGTACCGCCGCATGCACCGCCTGGCCGGAGAACTGCGGTCCCTGCGCCGCCGCCTCGGTGCGCCGCTGGCCGAGCTGGTCGCCGAGGTCGAGCACGTGATCGGCGTCGGCATCGAGGTCGACGCCCGCCTCGACCGCGCGCACATCGGCCGCGTGCATCTCGACCGCTTCCTCGACGTCGCGGCCGAGTTCGCGGCCGAGGCGGGTGACGCCAGCCTGCGTGCGTTCCTGGCCTACCTGGAGGCCGCCGAGGACGAGGAGAACGGGCTCGAAGCCGGCGAGGTCGAGGTCGCGGCCGAGCGGGTGCAGGTGCTCACCGTGCACGGGGCCAAGGGTCTGGAATGGGACGTGGTGGCGGTGCCGGGCCTGGCCCACGAGGTGTTCCCCACCAAACCCAAGAGCATCAACTGGACCCGCACCCGTCACGAGCTGCCGGCGCCGCTGCGCGGTGACAACGACGGCCTGCCCGAGCTCGACCTCAGCCAGGCCACCTCCCGCAAGGAGGTCGGCGACCTGCTCATCGCCCACGACGCCGCGGTCACCCAGCGGCACTTCGACGAGGAGCGGCGCCTGGCCTACGTCGCCCTGACGCGGGCGCGCTCCACCTTGCTGGCCAGCGGCTACGCGTGGGACACCACGATCAAGCCCCGCACACCGTCGCCCTACCTCGACACGCTCCGCGAGCACGCCGAACCCGATGAGTGGTGCGTGGTCGAGCCCGACGCGACCAACCCGCGCACGGTCGACGCGGTCACCGCGCAATGGCCGCTCGACCCGCTGGCCGCGGCCGTCGGTTCGTCGGAGGGCCGGCGCGAGGCAGTGGCGCGCGCGGCCGCTCTGGTGCGCGCGGCGGAAGGGGTGCTGCCCGGGCTCACCGTCACGACGCAGCCCGGTCCCGACGAGCGGGCCGGCCGGTGGGCCCACGACGTCGACGTGCTGCTCGCCGAGCGGGCCCGCCTGCGCCGCGGCTCCACGATCGAGGTCGAGCTGCCCCCGCACCTGTCGGTCTCGGCACTGGTCGAGCTGCGCCGCGACCCCGACCAGCTCGCCCGCCGGCTCTACCGCCCGATGCCCACGCCGCCGGCGCCGTGGGCCCGCCGCGGGACGGCGTTCCACGAGTGGCTCGAGCGTCGGTGGACGCTGCCGTCGCTGCTCGATGTCGACGAGCTGCCGGGCGCTGCCGACGACGGCGCCGAGGACGCTCCCGACCTGATCGAGCTCCAGGCCGCGTTCGAGGCCAGCCCGTGGGCGTCGCGTACGCCGGCCGAGGTGGAGGTGCCGTTCGAGATGGCGGTGTCCGGACGGGTCGTCCGTGGCCGGATGGACGCCGTGTTCGGCAGCGCCGAGGACGGTTGGCTCGTCGTCGACTGGAAGACCGGCGCCCGCCCGACCGGCGCCGCGGCGCAGGCCGCCGCCGTGCAGCTCGCGGCCTACCGGCTCGCGTGGGCGCGGTTGAACGGCATCGCCGACGCCGACCTCGGCACGGTGCGCGCCGCCTTCCACTACGTGCGCAGCAACGAGACGGCGGAACCCGCGGCCCTGCTCGACGCCGAGGGCCTCAGAGCACTGGTCGCCGGTGACGGAGTGGACGCCGGCGCGGGTGAACCCGGACGCGTCAGCCCCGGGTGATCTCACGCAGCCGCGCGTGCACCTCGGCCATCCCCGGGTTGGCGCGACGCGGGTCGTCCGGGTCGCGACCGGCCTGTAGCGCGCTGAGGTACCGACAATCGGGGTCCAGGCGCGCCAGCGGTGACGACGTGGGGCGTCCGTGTCCCGGCACCAGCACCGCCGCCCGAGCCACGTAGGGCGCCAGCGCGTCGAGCCCCGTGAGGTAGGCCGCCACGTCGTCCGGCTCGAACGGCAGCGGCAGCTCCACGTCGCTGAGCATGTCCCCGGTGATCAGCACCCGCCGAGCCGGCAACCACAGGGCGGTGTGTCCCGGCGCGTGGCCGTCGTGGACGACGAACTCCACCGGCTCGCCACCCGGTACCACCTCGGGTTCGGGCAACGTCCCCGACCCGGGCAGCGTCCCAGACCCGAGCGCCGTCCCAGACCCGGGCAGCGGGGTCAGCCGGCCGACCAGCTCGGCCAGCTCCGGCGGCCACCGCGGACCGAGGGCGCGCACCAGCTCGTCGCGGTGGGTCTCGGCGAGCTCGACGGTGCGCTCCGATCCGTAGCGCGGGGCCGGCCCGAACCTCGGGTGCCACAGCACGTGGTCGTGGTGGGCGTGCGTGGCCACGCCCGCGGCGACGTCGAGACCGCGCTCGTCGAGCAGGTCGGCCAGACCGGTGAGCTCGTCGGGGTCCCACGCCGGGTCGACCAGCACCGCCGACCGGCCGGTGACGATCACCGTCGACGTCGTCAGCTCGCGGCGGCTGGTCGCGACCAGCACGCCCGGGGCCACCTCGTCCAGCACACTGGTCACGTGCTCGATCATCTCGTCCTGGCCACGCCCGACCTCGCCGGTACCGTCGCCGACTTCGCGGACCGGGCCGGCGTCACCCCGGTGGCGGGCGGCAGCCACACCGGGCTGGGCACGGCGAACGCCCTCGTGGGGCTCGGGCCGGACAGCTACCTCGAGATCGTCGGACCGGACCCCGACCAGCCCACACCCGACACGGCACGCCCGTTCGGCATCGACGAGCTGGACGGCCCGCGCGTCGTCACCTGGGCCGTGCACCCCGAGGACGTCGACGCCACGATCGAGCGCGCCCGCCGGCACGGCTACGACCCGGGCGACGCCGTACCCATGTCGCGGCGCACGCCCGCGGGCGAGCAGCTGACGTGGCGCCTGACCCCGTCCCGCGGGCTGGTGCCGTTCCTTATCGACTGGGGCGCGACGCCGCACCCGGCGTCGCGCGCGTTGCCCACGGTGGAGCTGACCACGCTGGCCCTGCTGCACCCGGACCCGGCTGCGGTGCAGGCATCGCTGGACGCGCTGCAGGTCCTGTTGCTCGTCGAGCAGGGCCCGGACCCGGTCGTCGTCGTGGTTCTCGGGACGCCACGCGGCACCCTCGTCCTCTGACGGCTCACGCCCGCGCCGACGGTGTGCAGACGCGCCGGCCGGGGCCCGCGTGTCTGCACACCGTCGAGCAGATCGGTCAGAGCGAGACGCTGCCGCCCAGCCCGCGAGCGTGCGCCGAGAGGCCGAAGCGCGCGGGGACGGCGTCATCCCGTCCGTCGACGAGGTCGGCCACGAACTCGCCGATCAGCGGCGCGAACTTGGCCCCGTGCCCCGAGCAGGGCGAGCAGACGACCACCGGCCCGACCCGGTCGAGCACGAAGTCCTCGGACGGCGTGGTCGTGTACAGGCAGGTGGCCTCGCCGCGCGGCGTCGGGTCGAGGCCGGGCAGCCAGCGACGGACGTAGTCGACGACCCGCTCGCGCACGGCTGCATCCGGCTCGACGGTCACGCCGGGTCGTACCACCGGACCGCCGTCGTGCTCGCCGAGCTTGCGGTCGTCGAGCGGGCCGCCGTCCCGGCCGCCGGCCAGGTGGTAGATCGCGCGCCCGTGCTCGTGGATGACGCTCGGCCACGGCGGTGCGGACGGGTCGAGCCGCGGGAAGTGGAACACCTGCTGCTGCGTGACGGTCAGGGCCGGCAGCGGCAAGGCGCCGTCCAGCAGCCCGGCCACCCAGGCCCCCGCCGCGACCACGACGCGGGACGCACGCAGGTCGAAGCCGTCGGCGAGCGTCACCCGGGCGTGCTCACCCTCGCCGAGCAGAGCGCGCGCAGCGGCCCCGAACCGAACGTCGGCGCCGTGGGCGACCGCGTCGGCGAGCAGCGCCCGCACCGCCGCGTCCGCGTCGAGAGTCCCCGCCTGGGGATGGAACACCACGTCGCCCTCGAAGCGCATGCCTGGCCAGCGACGCTCGGCCTCGATCGCCGGTAACACCTCGTGCGCCACCCCCGCCGCGGCGAGGTGACCGGCCACGGCGGCCACGTCACGGTCCGGCCCGAAGTCCAGCGCTCCCAGCATCCGCAGCAGCGGTTCCGGAGACGGCACCGACGACCACAGCTCGAACGCGCGACCGGTCAGCGACGTGTAGAGCGCGTCGCCGTACGCCCGCCGCACGATGCGCGCCGAGCCGTGCGACGACCCGTGCGCGTGCCCCGGTGCGAACTGCTCGAGCACGACGACGGGGTGCCCACGGCGGGCGATCGAGCGCGCCGCCGCGGCGCCCGCGAGCCCCGCGCCGACGATCACCACGGGCCCGTCCGACGCCATACCGCGGAGGCTATCGTCGGTGCGGTGACGACGGAGCCCACCACCACCGCGCGCGACTACATCGACGGCCACCGGCAGGACCTGCTCGACGACCTCGACAGCTGGCTGCGCATCCCCGGTATCAGCGCCCAGCCCGACCACCACGACGACGTGCGCCGCAGTGCCGAGTGGTTCGTCGACGCCGCGCGACGCACCGGCTTCCCCACCGCGCACATCCTTGATGACGGCCCCTGGCTGCCCGCCGTGTACGCCGAGTGGCGCAGCGACGACGCCGACGCTCCGACCGTCCTGGTGTACGGACACCACGACGTGCAGCCCGTCGACCCGCTCGAGCTCTGGCACACCGACCCGTTCGACCCGACGCTGGACGGCGACGTGCTGCGCGCCCGCGGCGCCTCGGACGACAAGGGCCAGCTGCTGTTCCACCTGCTCGGCGTGCAGGCCCATCTCGCGGCGACGGGGCGCACCAGCCCGGCCGTGCACCTCAAGCTGCTGATCGAGGGTGAGGAGGAGTCCGGCTCGCCGCATTTCCAGGAGCTGCTCGACGCGCACCGCGACCTGCTGGCCTGCGACGTCGTCGTGGTCACCGACACCGGCATCGTCGCCCCGGACGTGCCCAGCACGGTGACGGGCATGCGCGGCATGGTCGCGGCCACCGTCACCCTGCACGGGCCCGACCTCGACCTGCACTCCGGTGTGTTCGGGGGAGCGGTGCCGAACCCGGCCACCGCCGTGGCCCGCCTCGTGGCCGCGTTGCACGACGACGACGGCAGCGTTCAGGTGCCGGGCTTCTACGACGACGTCGTCGAACTCACCGACGACGAGCGCGCGCTGTTCGGCAAGGTCCCGCACGACGACGGCGAGTTCCTCAAGGTCGCCCAGTCACGGGCCGTGCACGGCGAGAAGGGCTTCAGCACCCTCGAACGCATCGGCGCGCGGCCCACCGCGGAGGTCAACGGCATCGGGGGCGGCTACCAGGGCGCCGGGCACAAGACGATCATCCCCAGCGACGCGTTCGTCAAGATCAGCTTCCGGCTCGTCGCGAACCAGGACCCGCAGAAGATCGTCCAGGGCGTCGACCGGTTCGTCAGCGAGCACACGCCCGAGGGCATCGTCGCCGACGTCGCGTGGGAGGGCGCGGGCGTGCAGGCATGTCTCGTGCCGCTGGGTACACCGGCCTACACCGCGCTCACCGAGGCCATCGGCGCCGCCTTCGACGGCGCCGAGGTGCTGCCCACCCGCGAGGGCGGCAGCGGCCCCGAGGCCGCGCTGCAGCAGGCCACCGGTGTCCCGCTCGTGTTCCTCGGCTTCATGCTGCCCGACGACCAGATCCACGCGCCGAACGAGAAGGTCTCGGTTCCGCTGCTGTACAAGGGCGCGGAGGCCGCGGCGCGGTTGTGGTCGGGCTTCGCCGAGGTCGGGGCCACGGCCTTGCGGACCGGCGCCTGAGCGTCCGTAAGGTGGGTGACGTGCCGCGCCCTGTGAAGAAATCGTCACCCAAACTGCCGAGCCCCAGCTTCGATCTCGTCCACCACACGCTCGGCAACGGCCTGCGGGTCGTCGTCGCGCCCGACCGGTCCGCGCCGGTCGTCGGCGTCGCGGTGCTCTACGACGTGGGCATCCGTTCCGAGCCCGAAGGCCGCACCGGCTTCGCGCACCTGTTCGAGCACCTGATGTTCCAGGGGTCGGCGAACCTCGAGAAGCTCGAGCACTTCCGCTACGTGCAGTCCAGCGGCGGCACGTTCAACGGCAGCACGCACTTCGACTACACGAACTACTTCGAGGCGCTGCCGTCGAATGCGCTCGAGCGCGGGCTGTTCCTCGAGGCCGACCGGATGCGCAGCCCACGCATCACCGAGGACAACCTCGCGAACCAGCTCGAGGTCGTCAAGAACGAGATCCGGGTCAACGTCATGAACCGCCCGTACGGCGGCTTCCCATGGATCTACCTGCCCGCCGTCCTGTTCGACACGTTCGCCAACTCGCACAACGGCTACGGCGGGTTCGAGGACCTCGAGAGCGCCACCACCGCGGACGCGCAGGACTTCTTCGACACCTACTACGCGCCGGCCAACGCCGTGCTGGCCGTCGCCGGTGACCTCGACGCCGACGAGACGCTGGCCCTCGTCGAGACCCACTTCGGCGGCATCCGCAAGCGCAGGGCGCCGAAGCGGCCGAGCTTCGCCGAGCCGGCGCTGACCGCCGAGCGCCGCGACACGATCGACGACGCGCACGCCCCGATCCCCGCGGTGGCGATTGGCTACCGCGTCGCCGACCCGGTGGGCAAGCTCGACGACCTGTTGGCGCTGGTGCTGCTCACCGAGGTGCTCAGCGACGGTGACGCCTCGCGCCTGCAGCGTCGGCTCGTGCAGCGCGACCACCTGGTCACCGACATCGCGGCCTACGTCGGCGAGTTCGGCGACCCGTTCGACGAGCGTGACCCCACGACGCTCACGATCAGCGCGCACTACACCGAGGCCGACGCGCTCGACGCCATCCTGCGCGCCGTCGACGAGGAGCTCGCGCGCATCGCCGACGACGGTCTCGAGCCCGGTGAGCTCGACCGCGTCCGCACCCGACTGGTCAGCTCGATCCTGCGTGACATGGACGCCGTCATCAGCCGCGCGCTGGAGTTCGCGAAGTTCGAGCTCGTGCACGGACGCGCCGAGCTCGTCGCGGAACTGCCCGGCCGCCTGGCCGCCATCACCGTCGACGACGTCCGGAAGGCGGCGAGCACGTTGACCCCCGACCGACGAGCCGTGCTCGAACTCATCGCGGGAGGTAACCGATGACCGCCACCCTGCCGGTTCCCGCGCTCACCGCACCGCGCACCGCGCGGTCGTTGCGGGTCAGCGAGGCGACGCTCGACAACGGGCTGCGTGTCGCCGCCGTCCGCAAGCCGGGCGTGCCCATCGTCGAGGTCCGCCTCCGCCTGCCGTTCCTGTCGGCCAAGCCGGGCCACCCGGCGCAGGCCACCGTGCTGTCCGAGACCCTGCTCACCGGTGCCGCCGATCTCGACCGCGCCGGCCTGGCCGCCGCCATCCAGGCGCTCGGTGCCGACCTCGGGGTGTCGGTCGACGCCGACCGCCTCGTGGTCACCGGCAACGCGCTCGCCACCAGTCTGCGGCCGCTGCTGGCTCTCGTCGCGTCCGTCCTCACCGAACCGGGGTACGCCCGCGACGAGGTCTCGACCGAGCGCGACCGCCTCGTCGAGAACCTGGGCATCGCCCGTGCGCGTGCCGGTGTCGTGGCCGGTGAGGCCCTCGCGCACCGCATGTGGGGCGACCACCCGTACGCCCTCGACCTGCCCCAGCCCGACGACGTGGCCGCCGTGACCCCCGCGCAGGTGCGGGCGCTGCACAAGGCGCTCGTGCGTCCTGACGGCGGCATGCTGGTGCTCGTCGGCGACGTCGCCCCGGGCCGCATGATCGACTTTGCGCAGGAGGCGTTCGCCGGCTGGACGGGCAAGGCCGCCAAGCCGCGCATCCCCGCCCTGCCCACCCCGCCCGGCGGCCCGCTGCTGCTCGTCGACCGGCCCGGCTCGGTGCAGACGTCGGTGCGGATGGGCCGCATGGGCCTGGCCCGCACCGACCCCGGCTACCCGGCGCTGCAGCTGGCGAACCTGATCTTCGGTGGTTACTTCTCCTCCCGCTGGACGGAGAACATCCGCGAGGACAAGGGCTACACCTACGGCCCGCACAGCCGTCTCGACCAGCACGTGCTCGGCGCCACCGTCAGCCTCGAGGTCGAGGTCGCCACCGAGGTCACCGCGCCGGCGATGCTCGAGACGGTCTACGAGCTGGGCCGGATCGCGTCGCTGCCCGTGACCGCCGAGGAGCTCGAGTCGGTGCGCCAGTACGCCATCGGCAACCTGGCCATGTCGACCGCGACCCAGTCCGGGCTGGCGTCGACCCTGTCCGCGCTGTCGGCGTTCGGTCTCGGCCTGGACTGGGTCAAGGAGCACCCGGCCCGCCTGCTGCGGACCACCGTCGACGACGTCGCAGAGGCCGCCGCGACCTACCTCGCGCCGTCCGGGTTCACCACCGTGCTCGTCGGCGACGCCGCGACCGTGCGTCAGCCGCTGGCGGCGCTCGGGCCCGTCGAGTGACAGCCCCTGCCTCACCGGTCGGCCCTGGTGGCGCGATGCCGGACGGCCCGCCGCTCGCCCGGGTGACCTGGGACCGCGCCGGGCTGCACCGCAACGACGACGCCTGGCTGGCCGACGCGTGGTCACGTGCGCGGGTGCTGCTGATCAGCCCCGGTTCCGAGACACCGGTCGACGGGGACGGGCGGGTGCAGCTGCGGCCGTCGGACGAGGCGCCGGACGGCCCGCGCCGCCTGCTCGGCATCGTCGACGACGTCCCGACGTTCGCGGTCACTGCCGCGCCGGACGGCGACAACTGGCGCACCCTGCGCGACGTCGGCGGCACGGTGGGCGACCTGTCCGGCGGGTTGCTGGCCACCGCGATCGGTCTCGAGCAGTGGCACGCGAAGCACCCGCACTGCCCGCGCTGCGGCGCGCTGACCCATGAGACGCAGGCCGGGTGGACCCGCACCTGCCCCGTCGACGGCAGTCACCACTTCCCGCGCACCGACCCGGCCGTGATCATGCTCGTGCACGACGGCGGCGACCTCGCCCTGCTCGGCCGTGGACCGAAGTGGAACCCTGGCCGGTTCTCGACGCTCGCCGGGTTCGTCGAGCCGGGCGAGACGCTCGAGGGGGCGGTCGCCCGCGAGGTGTTCGAGGAGGTCGGCGTCGTGGTGCAGGACGTGCGCTACGTCGCCAGCCAACCGTGGCCGTTCCCGGCCTCGCTGATGCTCGGTTTCACCGCCCGCCTGGTCGGTGACCCCGCCCTGACCCTCGACCCCGTCGAGATGGCCGAGGCCGGGTGGTTCACCCGCGAGGAGATCCGTCGCGCCGCCGACTGGGCCGACGACGACCCGGCCGTCCGCGCCGGCGACCGACGTGCGGCCGCCGACGCGCGCCCGGACGGCACCCGCCTGGTGGCCGTGCCGCCGCCGTTCTCGATCTCGCGCTACCTCATCGACCGCTGGCTGGCCGGCGAGAGCTGACGTCAGGCGCGCTCAGAGTGAGCCGGCGAGTGCGTCGAGGGTCTGCTTCGACGTGTACTGCGGGTCCCACCCGAGCAGCGATCGCGCGCGGAAGGTGTCCATGACGACCGACGTCCGCCCGATGTGCACCCATTCGGCGGCGGACGGCATCAGCGGCAGGCGGGCGATCGCGGCCGACGCCAACCGCACCGTGGCCTGCGGCACGCGCACCGAACGGGTGCCGGTGGCGCGGGCAACGTCGCCGAGGGTGATCTCGCCCTCGCCGGCGAGGTTGTAGGCACCGGGCACGCCGGCACCGGACGCGGCGAGGGCGATCGCCGACGCCACGTCGTCGTGGTGCACGAGCTGCAGCGGCACGCCGGGGTTCGGCGCCAGCGGCAGCATGCTCTGCATCATGGTGGCGGCGCCGCGCAGCGGGAGCGGCAGCGCCTCGCGGACCGTGCGCCAGGGCATGTTGTCGGCCAGTGCGGGCGCCTTCGGGCCCGCGACGATGCACGGGCGCAGCACGTAGACCTGGAGGTCGCTGCCGTCGGTGACCTCGTGCAACACCTGCTCGCACTCGGCCTTCTGCGCCGAGTAGTAATGCTCGTCCGATCCGCGCGTCGGCACGTTCTCGGTCAACGGAACCGGGTTGTCGGCGTGGTAGCCGTAGGCCGCGACGCTCGACGTGTAGACGAGCCGCGTCGGGCGCGGGGCGGCGACCGTGGCCTCGAACACCGTGCGGGTGCCCTTGAGGTTGATGCGCCGGCTCTCCTCGCGTGAACCCATGATCAGGTAGGCGAGATGCACGACGACGTCGGCGTCGGCGACGAGTTCGTCGACCGAGGCGCGGTCGAGGATGTCACCCTGGCGGTACTCGGTACGCGTCCAGCCGTGGGCGGCCGGGTCGAACGGCCGGCGCGCCATGCCGATGACCCGCTCGACGTCGGGGTGACGTTCCAGCGCGGCCACGGTAGAGATGCCGATCTCGCCGGTCGGTCCGGTGACGGCCACGGTCAGACCCATGCGGTTCCTCGTCCCTCGTGCGGTGCCCACGGGGCACGGTCCGCGACCCGATCCCGGATCTACCCGTAACAGCGACACCCCTCACCGCTCCCGCCGCTAGCCTTCGACCATGGACGCGGCGGCGGGTCGGGTGGTCGTCGTCGGCTCGGTGAACGTCGACCACGTCGTGGAGACCGACGTGTTCCCGGCGCCGGGGGAAACGGTCGCCGGTCGCTCGGTACGCACGTCGATCGGCGGCAAGGGCGGCAACCAGGCCGTCGCGGCGGCCCGGCTCGGCGGCCCGGTCGCCATGGTCGCGCGGATCGGCGACGACGACGGCGGAGCTCGCGCGCGGGCCGCGCTCGTCGCGGCCGGCGTCGACGTCTCGGGCGTCGTCCCGGTCGAGGGCACGCCCACCGGGACGGCGTGGATCACGGTCACGCCCGACGACAACACGATCGTCGTGGTCGCCGGGGCGAACGCCGCCTGGCCCGACGGGTGGGCCGCGGACGGCGTCGCGCCGGACGATGTGGTGCTGTCCCAGCTGGAGGTGCCGCTCGCCGTCGTTGTGGCTGCGGCGGCGACGCCCGCCCGCTTCGTCCTCAACGCCGCGCCCGCTGCTGCGCTGCCCGAAGCGGTGATCGCGCGGTGCGCGGTGCTCGTCGTCAACGAGCACGAGCAGCTCGTGGTGGCCGGCACGTCTGGCGTGGCCGACGCGCACGCCGTGCTGCGGTCGCGTGGCGCGGGCGCGGTCGTCACGACCCTGGGAGCGCAGGGCGCGGTGGTGACCGACGACCACGGCACGCGCGCCTACGCCGCGCCGCCGTCCGATGTCGTCGACACCACGGGCGCCGGTGATGCGTTCGCCGGCGTGCTGTGCGCGCGGCTTGCGGCCGGTGCCGAGCTGGCCGACGCGGTGCGGTGGGCGGTCGCGGCCGGGTCGCTGGCCGTGCGGCGGCGCGGGACCCACGACTCCTACCCCGACGCCGTCGCGATCGAGACCCTGCTCCGCTGACCGGTCGGCTCCGCAGCTGCCACACACGGTGCTGCCGTTGTGACACAGGGTGTTACGCCGGGTGTGACACGCGGCCGGTCATGGCGGCGCGCAGGGGCCGTGACACGCCGTGTCACACCGGCAGCGGTGCCTGCCACCGCCGACGCCGAGCTGACCGTCGTCACCGCAGGAACGTGTCGCACACCCGCATCAGCCGCGGCTCTCGACCCGCGCCTCGCGGACGGCCAGGGCCAGGGCCGCGAGCGCCATGGCCACGGTGACGAGCAGGGCGGCGGAGTACGCGTGGCCGTAGTGCGCCGCGCGGGCCGACCCGGAGCCGGTGCGGCCGGCCAGCTGCCCGTAGAAGACTGCGGTCAGCGACGCGGCACCCACCGCCGCACCCACCCGCTGCGCGGTCTGCAGCATGCCTCCGGCGGTGGAGCCTCCCGCGACGGCCACCTCGCGCAGGGACAGGGCCTGGTTCGGCGTGATGACCGCGCCGCCGCCGAGCCCGGCCACGAACAGCGCGGGCGCGAGCAGGAACGCGACGGAGCCGTTGGACACGTGGCCGGCGGTGAGATGCACCGACAGGGCCGCGGCACCGATGCCCACGACGAACATGCTCAGCGCCACCACCAGCACCCGGCGTCCGCGCGTGGCCACGAAACGGCCGGCGGTCGGGGCGCCGATGGCCAGGCCGACCGCCAGCGCCGACGCCGTCAGCCCGGACTCGAGCGCCGAGAACCCCAGCCCGTCCTGCAGGAACAGCGACAGGACGAGCGCGGTGCCGGTGAACCCGGCGAAGTACAGCAGGGCCAGCCCGAGCCCGTCGCTGTAGCTGCGCACGCGGAACAGCGCCGTGTCGATCAGCGGGTGTCCGCGGCGCCGACCGGGCCCGCGCTCCCACCAGGCGAACACCCCGAGCACGGCCAGCGCGGGCAGCACCAGCAGCAGCCGGCGCAGGTTGCGGTCGGCGTCGAACTCGACCACCGGGAACAGCACGCCCGCGAGGCCCACCGCGAGCAGGGCCGCGCCCGGCAGGTCCAGACGGCGTGGTTGCCTGCGTGTCACGTCCCGCGGGAGCATCCGCCACACCAGGACGAACGCCGCCGTACCCACCGGTACGTTGATGAGGAACGTCAGCCGCCACCCGAGATGGGTGCCGCCGAGGGCGATGATGGCGCCGCCCAGCACCGGCCCCAGACCCTGCGCCAGGCCGACGTTCAGCCCGAGCACCCCGAAGGCCCGGCCACGCTCGCGCTGCGGGAACAGCTGCTGCACCAGCCCGGACACCTGCGGGTTGACCAGGCCGCCCGCCAGCCCCTGCAGCACCCGCGCACCCAACAGCACCGCGGGCGTCGGCGCCAGCCCGGCCGCCAGGCTGGTCAGCACGAACCCGGCGATGCCGACCAGCAGCATGCGGCGCCGCCCGCGGTCGTCACCGAGGCGTCCGGCGATGATCGGCACGACGCCGAAGGCCAGCGCGTAGCCGGACACGACCCACTGCAACTGCGCGGCGTCCGCGTGCAGGGTCAGGCCGATGGAGGGCAGCGAGACGTTGACGATCGTCGCGTCGAGCAGGGTCATGAACAGCGCGCTGACACACACGCCGAGCAGGAACCACCGACGCGGGTCGAGCTCGGTCTCGGTCTCGGTCTCCAGCGCCACCGGTCAGGCCGCGCCGGCGGTGTCGAAGGCGCGCCACATGCGTGCGTACCCGCCGCCGAGATCCAGCAGCTCTTCGTGCGTGCCGATCTCCACGACCCGGCCCTGGTCGAGCAGGGCGATGCGGTCGGCGACCTGGGCCGTCTGCAACCGGTGCGCGATGACGATCGTCGTCCGGTCGGCCGCTACCGACCGCATGGCCGCGGTGACCCGGGCCTCGGTGGCCAGGTCGAGGTTCGACGTGGCCTCGTCCAGCAGCAGCAGCGCGGGGTCGGCGAGCTGGGCCCGGGCCAGCGCGATCAGCTGGCGCTGCCCGGACGACAGCGACGACCCGCGCTCGGCGAGGTCGGTGAGGTATCCGCCCGGCAGGGCGGCGACGACGTCGTGCGCGCCGACGGCCCGGGCCGCGGCCTCGACCTCGGCGTCGGACGCCGCGGGACGCCCGTAGGCGATGTTGTCGCGGACCGAACCGGTGAACAGGAACGGCTCCTGCGGCACGTAGCCCAGGTGGCTGCGGAAGTCGTGCAGGTCGAGCGCACGCAGGTCGTGGTCGTCGAAGCACACCCGCCCGGTCACCGGGTCGTAGAAGCGGGCCAGCAGCTTGAGGACGGTGGACTTGCCCGCGCCGGTCTCGCCGACGAGCGCGACGGTCTCGCCGGGGCGCACCGCGAGCTCGACCCCGCGCAACGCGTCGCCGGACGCTGCGGAGGGGTAGGTGAAGCGCACGTCGTCGACCGTCACCGAACCCCGCGCGTCGGTGACGAACTCCGGCTGCGCCGGCTCGGGCGTCAGGGTGTCCAGCGCCATCAGCTCGGCGATGCGCGCCACCGACACGCGGGTCTGCTGCCAGGCGTCGAACACCTGCGAGAGCTGCTGGATGGGCGAGAAGAACATGTCGATGTAGAGCAGGAACGCGATCAACGCACCGACGGTGAGGGAGCCGTTGCGGATGAGCGTCGCGCCGACGCCGAGCACCAGCGCGTCCGCGACGGCCGACAGGAACTGCACGAACGGGAAGTAGGTGGCCACCAGCCTTTGGGCCGCGATGCGGGAGGACAGGTAGGACCGGCCGAGCCCGTGGAAGCGCTCACGCGTAGCCGGCTCGTGCGCGAAGGCCTGGGCCTCGCGGATGCCGGACAGGCTCTCCTGGAAGTCGGCGTTGACGACGGCGATGCGCTCGCGCGACAGGTCGTAGAGGCGGGACGCCCGCCGCCGGAACCACACCGTCGCGAAGGCCAGCGGGACGATGACGCTGAGCACGATGAGCCCGAGCTCGACGTCGACGATCAGCAGGGTGACCCCCACGCCGACGAAGGTGACCAGAGCGACGAGCGCGGACAGCAGGCCGTTGGAGACCAGCGCTTCGAACTGGTCGACGTCGGTCGTCATCCGGGTCATGATGCGGCCGGCGAGCTCGCGCTCGTAGTAGTCCATGGACAGGCGCTGCAGCTGCGCCCAGATGCGCACCCGCAGCGACAGCATGATCCGTTCGGCGGTGCGCCCGGTGACGAACGTCGAGCCGATCTGCACGGCGAGGTCGAGCAGGGTGACGGCCAGGAACGCGATCGAGGCCGTGAACAGCACGCCCTGCGTGTGCTGGGCGACGCCATCGTCGACGCCGGTCTTCACCAGGTACGGCCCGGCCAGCCCGGCCAGGGCGTCGAGCACGACCAGGACCAGGCCCAGCAACAGCGGCCGGCGGAACTGGCCCAGCAGGCCCAGCAGGCTGAACGAGCGCTGGTGGGCGCTCTCGCTCGGCAGGTCGAGCGTCACGGCGTCGCGGACGGGCGGCAGGGCCTCGACCTGGGCCAGCAGCTCCGGGGTCGGGGGCATGGCGCCGATGATCGAGGACTGGCCACCGCCGCCGAGCCCGGCGCCCATCGTGTTGACGACCCTGGCCCGGCCGCCGCCGACGGCCCCGGAGTTGGAGCCCGTCCACGCCGACGCGGTGACGCCGTCCTTGGTGAGGGTGGCCAGCGCTTCGATCGAGTCGCCGGCGCTGCGCAGCGGCTCCTCGTCCAGGCCGGACAGCAGGCTGCGGTACAGCCCGCTGCGCCCGGTCAGCTCGGCGTGGCTGCCCTGCTCGACGACCCGGCCGCCGTCGAGCACGACGACGCGGTCGGCCAGGTGCAGCGTCGACACCCGGTGGGCGATGAGCAGGGTCGTGCGCCCGGCGAGCACCTCGCGCAGCCCGTCGTGGATGGCTTCCTCGGTGCGGGCGTCGATGGCGCTGGTGGCGTCGTCGAGGACGAGGATCGCGGGGTCGGACAAGATCGCACGGGCCAGGGCGACGCGCTGCCGCTGACCACCGGAGAGCGTGAGGCCGCGCTCGCCGACCACGGTGTCGTAGCCGTTGGTGAGCTCGGTGATGAACCCGTGTGCCTGGGCGGTGCGCGCGGCCGCCTCGACCTCGGCGTCGGTGGCGCCCGGGCGGCCGTAGGCGATGTTCGCGCGCACGGTGTCGGAGAACAGGAAGCTCTCCTCGAACGCCACCCCCACCCGCGAGCGCAGCGACGCGAGCGTCAACCCGCGCAGGTCGTGACCGTCGACGAGCACCGCACCCGCGTCCGGGTCGTAGAAGCGCGAGACGAGCGTCGCGACCGTCGACTTGCCGCTGCCGCTCGTACCGACGACGGCGACCCGCTCGCCGGCCGCGACGTGCAGGTCGAGACCGTCGAGGACGGGTGCGCTCGAGTCGTAGCCGAAGCGCACGCTGTCGAACCGCAGGTCGCCGAGCACGGGGGCGTCGGCGCCGAGCTCGACGGCGTCCGGGGCGTCGGCGATCGCGGTCGGGGTGCTCACGACCGAGAAGATCCGCTCGACCCCGGCCCGCGCCTGCTGGCCCACGGTGAGCACCGCGGCGAGCTGGCGGGCCGGCGACACGAACTGGCCGACGTAGGTGCTGAACGCGAGGAAGGTGCCGAGCGAGATGTGCCCGTGCAGGGCCAGCAGCCCGCCGAACAGCAGGATCGCAACCTGGGCGACGGTGGGGATGGTCTCCAGCAGCGGTTGGTAGCGGGCGTTAAGGCGGGTGGCGCGCATGCGGGCGCCGTAGAGGTCGCCGGCCGCGGCGGCGAGCCGTTCGAGCTCGCGGGTCTCCTGACCGAAGGCCTTGACGACCCGGACGCCGGTGACGCCCTCGTCGACGATCTGGGCGACGTCGCCCTCCCGCTGCTGGCCGTCCCACGTGGCCGGGAACACCCGCCGGCGCATCCGGTAGGACACGACGAACAGCGCGGGCATGACGACCAGCGCCAGCACGGCCAGCGGCGGCGAGAGCACGAACATGACGACCAGCGCCAGCAGCATCATGAGCACGTTGCCGGTCATCAGCGGCAGGAACTGCAACAGGCCCTGCACGAGCGCCGAGTCGGAGTTGGCACGCGAGACCAGCTGCCCGGTCGGCATCCGCGACAGCGAACGCTGGTCCATGGTCAACAGGTGGTCGTGCATCAGGTTGCGCAGGTCGAACTGCACGTCCAGGGCGAGCCGGCCCCCGCGGTAGCGCCGCACGTAGGCCAGCGCGAACGTGACGGCGGCCGCGGCGAACAGCACCACCAGCCAGGGCCACAACGCGTCGCGCTGCCGGACGACCACGTTGTCGACGATCTGCCGGCCGACCAGCGGCACCGAGATCTGGGCGGCGCTGCCCAGCACCGCCGCCACGAAGGCGAGGATCAGGTTGGTGCGGTGGCGCATGAGCTGGCGCCACAGCAGGCGGACCCACCCGGCGGCCTCCGCCCCCGGCTCCACCGTTCGCCCAGGATCGTTAGCCACGTTAACTAAGGGTACGTGGGTGGTGCGACAGCGGTTCGCACGATCGGGTCACAGGCCGCGGACGGCGGGACGCGCCGGATCCTCGACCTTGACGACCACGTCGGCGGTCGCGATCGGCTGCACCTCGTCGTCGTAGTCGACGTACGCGGCCAGCGTCCAGGCGTCCTGCTCCGGGGTGCGCCGGGCCCGGGCGGCGGGGGACGCGGTCAGGTGCACGACCTGGTCGAAGGGCAGGCCGTGGCCCAGCAGCAGGCTGCCGCTGACGACCAGCACCGTCCCCGGCTCCGCGTCACGCGCCGGCTCGCGGGTGGAGCGGTTGGTGGCCGGGTCCCGCAGGGACGGCAGGTAAGAACCGGACGTGACCAGCGGGTCGAGTACCTCGCGGCGCAGGGCCACGGTGTCCAGCCAGGCCCGGTAGGACTCGAGATCCTGGTGCCCGTACTCCAGGCGCAGCGAGGCATCCCGCCAGAACGTCTCGGCCCGCACGTGCACGCCGGGCCGACCGCGCACCCGCAGCGCAGCGACCAGCTCGTCCCCCCACGCGCCCGGCTCGGTGGACGGGTCGCCGTCGAGCGCCACCCGCAACGCGCCCGGGGAAGCGGTGAACCGGTCGGCCAGGCGGTCCACGACGGCGTCCCGCGCCAGCGGGACGTACCCCGGCGGCCTCAAACGGCGAGCTTGGCCTTGACCTGTGCGACGCTCGGGTTGGTCAGCGCCGTGCCGTCCTCGAAGACCACGGTGGGCACCGTCCGGTTGCCACCGTTGGCCTGCATGACGATCTCGGCGGCACCCTCGGTGCGCTCGATGTCGACCTCGTCCCACGCGATGCCCTCACGCTGCAGGCCGCTCTTGAGCCGCGCGCAGAACCCGCACCACGTGGTCGTGTACATGGTCATCATCGCCGGTGTCACCTCTCGTCGGAACTGTCCCGTGTGGCCAACGCCGCGGCGGAGCGCGCCATTCCGGCCCCACGAGGCGCCCGGTCGCCGTAACTGTCCGGGGCCGCTGGCAGTATCGGTGGACGTGGCTGACGGGGGAGCGGACCAGATCCTGGCGGGCCTCGACCCCGAGCAGCGCGAGGCGGCGGCCGCGGTCCGCGGCCCGGTCTGCATCCTGGCCGGCGCCGGCACCGGCAAGACGCGCGCCATCACCCACCGCATCGCCTACGCCGTCCGCAGCGGCGCGGTCGAGCCCAACCAGCTGCTGGCCGTCACCTTCACCGCCCGCGCCGCCGGCGAGCTGCGCACCCGCCTGCGCACGCTCGGCGCCCACGGCGTGCAGGCCCGCACCTTCCACGCCGCGGCCCTGCGCCAGCTGCAGTACTTCGCCCCGCGGGTGCTCGGCGGCGGCATGCCCGACGTCGTCGACAACCAGCTGCGCCTCGTCGGCAACGCGGCCGCCCGGCTGCGGATGCGCGTCGACCGCACCGAGCTGCGCGACCTCACCGGCGAGATCGACTGGGCCAAGGCGGTGCTCGCCACCCCGAAGTCCTATCCCGCGCGGGCCCGGGCGGCCAGCCGCGAGACGACGTCGACGCCCGAGACCATCGCCAAGCTCTACGCCGAGTACGAGGCCACCAAGACGCGCTCCGGCCAGATCGACTTCTCCGACCTGCTGCTGATCATGGCCGCGGCGATGGAGGAGCACCCCGACGTCGCCGAGCAGATCCGCAGCCAGTACCGCCACTTCGTGGTCGACGAGTACCAGGACGTCTCGCCGTTGCAGCAGCGCCTGCTCGACGCCTGGCTGGGCGACCGCACCGACCTGTGCGTGGTGGGCGACGCGAACCAGACCATCTACTCCTTCGCCGGCGCCACGCCCGAGCACCTGCTGGGCTTCCGTCGCCGCTTCCCCGACGCGGTGCTGGTGCGCCTGCACCGCGACTACCGGTCCACGCCGCAGGTCGTCGAGCTCGCCAACCGGCTCGTGGGCGGCGGCGAGTCCGGCGTCACCCTGGTGGGTCAGCGCGACGAGGGCCCGATCCCCACCTTCGCCGAGTTCGACGACGAACCCGCCGAGGCCGCCGACGTCGCGGCGCGGTGCAAGGCGCTCGTCGCCGCCGGTACGCCGGCGGCCGAGATCGCGATCCTGTTCCGCATCAACGCCCAGTCCGAGGTGTACGAGGCGGCGCTGACGCGCGAGGGCGTGCCGTACGTGCTGCGCGGCGGCGAACGCTTCTTCGACCGCGCCGAGGTCCGCGAGGCCCGGTTGCTGCTGCGCGGCGCGGCGCGCAGCGGCGAGGTCGGCGACGACGCGCTGCCCGACGCCGTCCGTGGTGTGCTCGGCAGCCTGGGCTGGTACCCCGACAACGCCCCTCCCGGCGGCGCCGCCCGCGAGCGCTGGGAATCGCTCGCCGCACTCGTCACCCTCGCCGACGACCTGCTGGCCACGGTGCCGGACGCGACCCTCGAGACCTTCGTCGGCGAGCTCGACCAGCGCGCGAACGCGCAGCACGCGCCGACCGTGCAGGGCGTCACGCTGGCGTCGCTGCACTCGGCGAAGGGCCTCGAGTGGGACGCGGTGTTCCTCGTCGGCCTCACCGACACCACCGTGCCCTACCAGCACGCCACGACGCCCGAGCAGATCGCCGAGGAGCGGCGGCTGCTCTACGTCGGCATCACCCGCGCCCGCGAACGCCTGGCCCTGTCCTGGGCGCTGGCCCGCAGCCCGGGCCAGCGACGGGGCCGCAAGGCCAGCCGGTTCCTCGACGGTCTGCGCCCCGTCACCGGAGCCCGGGTCTCGCCGAAGCGGGCGAAGTCTCCGCGTCCCGAGGCGGCCGACGCCGAGCTGTTCGGCCGGTTGCGCGAGTGGCGCAAGCTGCAGGCCACGGCGCAGAGCGTGCCGCCCTACGTGGTGTTCAGCGACGCGACCCTCGTCGCCATCGCCGACGCCCGCCCGAAGAGCCGCGCCGGTCTCGGCCAGATCAGCGGCGTCGGGCCGACCAAGCTCACCCGCTACGCCGACCCGGTGCTGGCGGTCCTGGCCGGCGCCGACCCGGCTGCCGTCGATCCGGTGGAGGTCGTGACATGACGGACGGAACCCTGCGCTTCGGCTACGACGGCGACGGCGGGCTGGGGGACCGGCTCGTGGACGCCGTGGTGCGCGGGGACAAGACCGCGACCTCCTCGCTGGCCGTCGAGTACCTGTCGGGCGAGCCCCTACCGCGCGTCGGGGAGGTCCTCGCCGTGCTGGACTCGGCCGGCCGCGAGCGGGCGACCGTGCGTACGACGGCGGTGACGATCACGCCGCTGCACCTCGTCGGCGACGACGTCGCCTTCGCCGAGGGCGAGGGTTACGCCGACGCCGCCGACTGGCGCCGCGGGCACGAGCGGTTCTGGCTCGACATCGTCGACCTGATCCGGGCCGACGCCCACGACCCCGCCTGGGAGCTGCGGGACTCGGAGCCGGTCGTCGTGCACCACTTCGAGGTCGTGTCACCCGTTACGGGCTGACCGCCTCGTCGTCGGGTAGTGCATCGTCGTCGGGTAGTGCATCGTCGTCGGGCAGCGTCGCATCGTCGGGCAGCGTCGCATCGTCCGGCAGCGCGGCCGGTTCGCGCACGAGGGCGGCGACCGCCCCGGCGGCGAGCGTCAGCACGACGGCCACGAGCAGGGCGAGCCGGACGCCGTCCAGGAACTCGGCCACGAAGGGCCGGAACGCCTCGGTGCGGACGAGCTTCTTCAGGTCGAACCCACCGCCACCGCCGCCGGTCTGCAGCACGCTGATCGCCTTGTCGCGGCCGCCGACGAACTTCAGCAGGAACGGGTCGAGCTTGTCCACGGCCGCGGTCAGGTGGGAGTTCACGATCGCGCCCAGCGCAGCCACGCCGACGACCGCGCCCAGCTGCCGCGCGGTGTTGGTGGCCGAGGCCGCCATCCCGGACCGACGGGCCGGGATGTGGGTGAGCACGGCCGAGGTGAGCGGAACGACGGTGATGCCGAACCCCAGGCCGGCGAGGGCCAGCGCGAGGGCCAGGAGGCCGAACGTCAGGCCGGACCCCGCGCCCAGTTCGGCGCGCGCCAGCAGCATGCCGGCGGCGCCGAGCACGCACCCGACCACCGTCGGCGGGCGCGCGCCCGCGCGGGCCACCCAGGGCCCGGCCACGACGCCGCCGACGGCGATCGCCACGGCCATCGGCGCGAACATGCCGGCGAGCCGCTGCCCGGAGTAGCCGAGCCCGATGTCGAGGTACAGCGCGGTGAAGAAGAAGATCGCGAAGACGCCGAAGTAGACGGCGAAGGCGGCGAACAGCGACGACGACACGATCGGTGTCCGCACCGCCCGCAGATCGAGCATCGGGGTGCGAGCCCTGAGCTCCACGGGCACGAAGGCGACCAGGCAGAGGCCGCCGGCCACGAACAGCGCGACCACCCACCAGGTCGGGTAGCCCTCGTACTCGCCGGAGATCGCCGCGAAGATGATCGCGCCCAGTCCGGCGGCACCGAGCAGCACCCCGGCCACGTCCACCGCCCCGGGTTCCGGGTCGCGGCTCTCGGGCACGACCAGGGCCACGGCGACGAGCAGGACGAGCGCGACGACGAGGTTGAACCAGAACACCGAGCGCCAGCCGTCCGCGCCGACCAGCAGGCCGCCGACGACCGGGCCGAGCGCGAGGGCGAGCCCGGACACCGCCGACCAGGCGCCGAGGGCCCTGGCTCGTCGGCCGCGCTCGGGGTAGAGCTGCCGGATGACGGACAGGGTTCCGGGTTCGCACGCCGCGGCGCCGAGCCCCATGACCGCACGTCCGCCGATCACCAGCCCGATGCTCGAAGCGACCGCGCACAGGACCGAGCCCACCGCGAACACCACGATGCCGGCGAGCATCACCCGGCGCCGTCCGAGGCGGTCGGCGAGCATGCCGCCGAGCAGCATCAGGCTGGCGAACACGAGGGCGTAGGCGTTGATGACCCACTGCAGCGGGATGACGCCGGCCGAGATGTCGGACTCGAGATCGCCGAGCGTGACGCTGACGACGGTGGTGTCGAGGAAGGTCAGGAACAGCACGGCCAGGACGGCGCTCAACGCCGCCGGCCGGGAGGCGCGGAGGGCGCGGACCTCGATCACGTCGCACAGTGTGGCGCAGGCGGCGCGACGGCGCCGGACGGAGCGGTCGTTGCGACGGCAAACGTCTCGTCGGTTCCTGCCCGATAAATGAGTTGCGGCCCGTCAGCGGTCGCCGATAATCTTCGGCCACACATTCCGGGACGGGCGCCTTCGTGCGCTCACGAGAGCAGAGAGGCGGTGACCGACGTGGAGATCGTGAATCCGACCCAGGTCGCGACGCCCTCTGCCTGCATCGCCGGCAGCGGACTGCCCCTGGCCGCCTCGCTGAAACTGGCCGCCTCGCTGAAACTGGCCGCCTCGCTGACGCTGGCCGCCTCGCTGACGCAGCGCCCGACGTGGGCCGCCGTCTCGCTCGCCGAGGGTGGCAGTGGCATGCCTCGCGTCCGCATCAATCCGTTCCACAACTACACCGACGTCCCGTCCGCGGACGGTCGTGGCGGCAGCGCCGTCAGGAACCACGACGTCACCACGATGCCGGCCGCCGCAACGGCCGCAGCCGCCAAGCAGGGCGCCCCGCCTCGAGGAGAACCACGCTGACCGTCGTCAGCGACCGGCACTCCTCGAGGCCGCGGCTCCCTACCTGGGAACCGCGGCCTCGTTGTTTGTCCGGACCTGTCGTGAGACCGGAGCCCATGTCAGACCCGCAGTCCAGCATCACCCGTTACCAGCACACCGAAGAAGGAGGTGACCCGACGTGTTGACCAGCTGCACCGATGAGCTCGTGCTCGACCCGATCGCGGTCGACGCGCTGGACCCGCTCTCGAAGCAGTGTCCGGACGACCTGCCCTGCCGGGTGGAGAACGCCGAGCTCTGGTTCGCCGAGACCCCGGCCGAGCTCGAGCGCGCGAAGTCGTTCTGCCACCAGTGCCCGGCCCGCCTCACCTGCCTCGAAGGCGCCATCGAGCGTCGGGAGCCCTGGGGCGTGTGGGGCGGCGAGATCTTCGAGCGCGGCACGGTCATCGCCCGCAAGCGGCCGCGCGGACGCCCGCGCAAGGCCGACAGCACCGAGGTCGCGGCGGGATCGCCGCGACACCGGTCCACCACCGAACTGCACACCAACTGTCAGGGAGCATCGAGATGTACACCATGCACGAAGCCCTCGCCCGCGAGCGAATGCACGACGGGCAGCGACGCAGCCGGGAGGCGGGCGTGGCCCGCGAGCTGGCCGCCCAACGGCGCTGGCGCCGCCTGTCGCGTTTCGCACGCGCCGCCGAGCGTCGCCACGGGCGTCAGGCCGACTGGGCACTCGCCCGATGAGTCCGACCCGGTCGCCGGATCAGCCGATCCGGTGGCCGGGTCGTGCTGCGTCGCGGGGCCGTCCCAGGCCGCTCACCACCACTGCTGGTCGAGCTTGGCCTCGATCGACCGGACGAAGCGCCGCGTACACGTCGGGCAGACCCACCGGGGCCGCGTTCCCTCGCTGGTCTCGATCATGTCCGCCGACCAACCGAGCGGCGGGTCACCGTCCGTCCGAGGGTCCGCCACCGACCCGCACAGCGAACAGGACGGGGGAGTGCCGCCGCAGACGTCGGCACCGACGGTTTGTTCGAGACTGCTCATTCTTGTCATTCCAGCGTGGCTCGCCGTCCACGTAAAGGCCCCATAGGGGTGGGATCGCCGGCGCCCCGGGCTGCGCTCAGTCGTCGGTGAACCCGGGCGACCACTGCTCGGCCAAGGCCCGGTAGGGCGCGGTCGCGCCCAGCTGGCAGAGCACGCCGATCGAGCCCAGCGTCACGCGGTGGATCAGGAAGTAGTCGGGCGGCAGGTTGAGCAGGCGGCCCACCCGGGCCTGCTCGCTGCGCGGGTCGCCGATGCGCGCTGCCTGCTCGCGCATCCACTCACGGGTGAAGGTGAAGGTCGGCTCCCGCAGCGGTTCGAGGATCGGGCCGAGGTAGTCCATCACCTGGTGGGCCGTGATATCGACGTCGGGACGCACGAAGCCGAGCCCGCGGAGCACGGCCAGCGCTCCCTCCTCGTCGCCGTCGACGGCCAGCCGGGTCAGCCGGCCCAGCGCCGGCGGGTACCCGTCGGGCAACCGGGCGACGGCGCCGAAGTCGATGACCCCGAGCCGACCGTCGGCCAGCATGCGGAAGTTGCCGGGGTGCGGGTCGGCGTGCAGCAGGCCGGCGCGGCTGGGGGCGGAGTAGTGCAGCAGCGCGAGCAGCGAGCCGGCGCGGTCGCGTAGCTCCTGGTCGCCGTCGCTGATCACCGCGGAGAGCTGGGTGCCGTCCATCCACTCGCTGACGACGGCCTTCGGGGCGCTGGCCACCACGCGTGGCACAGCGATGTCCGGGTCGTCGGCGTAGGCGGCCGCGAAGGCACGCTGCGACTCGGCCTCCAGGGTGTAGTCGAGCTCCTCGAGCACCCGGTCCTTGAGCTCGGCCAGCAGCGGCTTGACGTCGAGCCCCGGTGAGATCCGGCCGAAGAGCCAGGCGAAGCGGGTGAGTTGTGACAGGTCGGCCATCAGCGCGGGGCCGGCGCCGGGGTACTGCAGCTTGACGGCCACCTCGCGGCCGTCGCTCCACACCGCGCGGTGCACCTGGCCGATGCTGGCCGCGGCAGCCGGGGTCTCGTCGAAGTCCTGGAAGCGGCTGCGCCAGCTCGTCCCGAACTGCTCGTCCAGCACGGTGCGCACGGTGGCCGCGGGCATCGGCGGTGCGGCCTCCTGCAGCTTGGTCAGGGCCGCACGGTAGGGCGCGGCGTGCTCCTCGGGCAGCGCGGCCTCGAACACCGACAGCGCCTGGCCGAACTTCATGGCGCCGCCCTTGAGCTCACCGAGAACGTTGAACAGCTGCTCGGCGGTGCGGGCCTGCAGGTCGGCCTGGACCTCCTCCTGAGAGCGCCCGCTGATCCGCCGGCCCAGGCCGAGCGTGGCTCGTCCCGCGACCCCGAGGGGCAGCGAGGCCAGCTTCGCGGTGCGCGACCCCCGCCGCTGCGGGATGTAGGGCCGATCGGAGCGCTGGCGGCGTTCGGGGCGCTGGGCCCGCCCGCGTCCGGGACGGCCGTCGTCGCCGGCCGGGTGATCAGTCACTGCCCCATTCTGCCCAACCGCCCGAGCCCGCAGTCGCAGGCCGGGTGCGGCGACCACGAACGGCGCCGCGCGCGCCAGTCCGGGGGGTGCAGCTCGAGGGTGCCGTCGATGCTGGCGGGGTCTGCGCCGTCCAGGAAGGCCAGCACCTGCAGGGCGGCAGCGCCGACGGCGAGGGTCGAGACGATGACGTCGCTCGGGTGCCCGTACCGCCGGGGAACGGCCAGTTGCGCCGACAGGACGGGCCACGCCGGGTCGCGATCACGACGGTGCAGGTCGGCGCAGCGCAGGCAGCTGGTCAGCCCCGGCAGCACGAGCGGGCCGACCACGGCGTGGTCTACGCCCACCGCGAGGCGCAGATGCGCCGCGCGGTCCGCGTGCAGGGCCGCCCGCCGGTCGTCGTCGACCGGACCGGCCTGGGCGAGCACGGTCAGGTCGGGGACCTCGTCCGGGGGCAGCGGCGTGACATCGGCGTCGGGCGCGGCTCGCAACACCGCATCGACGGCGGCCACCTGCAGGTCGGTGCCCTCCGCGCCGGGGTCGACGCCGCCGGGTACGGCGTGCAGCAGTCGGACCGTGCCGTCGACCGCACAGCGCACCCGCCCGACCCCGGCTGCGGCCAGCAGGGCGGCGAGGTGGACGGTGGCCGCCGTGTTCCCGGCCACCACCACGGAGCAGTGCCGACGGGCGTGCAGCAGCTCCGCCGCGCTCTCGCCGTGACGGACGGCCAGGGCCGCGAGCTGGCCGGCCAGGCGAGGCGTGGGCGGCGTGCGCAGGCCGTCGTCCACACCGGTCCGGGTCCACAGGAACCCGTCGTCGACGAGGGTGTCGAGCGCCTCCAGGACGTCGGGCGCGAGCTCGGGCAACGCGACCTGCGGTCCGTGAACCGGGCCGCCGAGGCCGACCGGGTCGTGGCCGATCGGTTCGTGGCCCGTGACCAGGTGGCGGACGACCGGTCCGGGCAGGTTCTCGACCACGGCACGGCGGTGTCCGAGCTCCAGGTGGATGGAGTCCGCCGTCCGCCAGAGCAGTCGGGCGGCCGGGCTGAGCTGGAAGCCGGCCGGGGCCGCGGCCGCGTCGGATCGGGTCACGCCGCACATCGTGCCGGGTCGCAGCACCGTCCGGGCCGTTGTCCACAGGCCGATCGAGGGCGGGCCACCACGCAACATTCCGATCACGCACCGTCACCAGGGATAACCCTAAAGTCAATATTCACATCTGTGGACAGCGGTGTGTACAAGTCGGACACCTCGGGCGTCCGGGTTCCCCGCGGTGTCGGAAGGTGTGGCTAGCGTGTGCACCATGCGCCGCGGGGGAGATGTCGTGCGCAGCGGAAGAGATGTCGTGCGCAGCGGAGGAGATGTCGTGCGCAGCGGAGGGGAAGTCGTGCGCGGCGACGACGGGGACCGGGTCGAGGTGCGCCGCAGCGCCAAGCGCCGACGTACGGTCTCTGCCTATCGCGACGGTGAACGGGTCGTCGTCCTGATCCCGGACGGGTTCACCGCAGCCGAGGAGCGGGAGTGGGTGTCGCGGATGGTGGCGCGTGTCGATCGCGCGGCCGGGGATGCGCGCGGCGACGACGCGGAGCTCACGCGGCGGGCCGTCGAGCTGTCGACGCGTTACCTCGACGGGCGGGCCCGCCCCGCCCGGGTGCGCTGGGTCGCCCCGATGCGCAGTCGGTGGGCGTCGTGCACGCCGGACGACCGGACCATCCGGATGTCGCGGCGCCTGCTGGCCATGCCGGGGTGGGTGCAGGACTACGTGCTGCTCCACGAGCTGGCCCACCTCATCGAGCCGGGGCACGGACCGCGTTTCTGGGCACTGTTGGCCGCCTACCCGCGCACCGAGCGGGCACGCGGTTTCCTCGACGGCGTCAGCGCCGCGGCACAGCGTCCGCTCGCCGACCAGCGCTGATCGGGAGACCCGTCAGACGTCGCCTGGCTTGTCCCTCGGCTCGTCGTCGGACTCGTCCTCGGGCTTGCCCTCCGGCCCGTCTCCCGGCTCGTCCGTGGGCTCGGCGCCGGCCCCGGAGTCACCGAGCAATGCGCTGAGGTCGTCGGGGGCGACGAAGTCCTCCTCCGACATGATCTTGTCGCTGAACCCGAGCGGGTCGTCGAGGTCGTCGGTGGTGGGCAACAGGTCCGGGTGCACCCAGATCGCGTCGCGGGGGCCGACGCCCCGCTTCTCGGTGACGCTCGACCACAGGGCCGCGGCGTCGCGCAGGCGGCGGGGGCGTAGCTCGAGCCCGACGAGGGTGGCGAACGTCTGCTCGGCCGGGCCACCGGAGGCACGGCGGCGCCGGGTGGCCTCGCGCAGTGCGTCGGCACCGGGCATCCGGTCGGACGCGGCGGCGGCGACCACCGTGTCGACCCAGCCCTCGACCAGGGCCAGCAGCGTCTCCAGCCGGCGCAGGGCCTGCTGCTGCTCGGGCGTCTCCTGCGGCGCGAACAACCCGCCACCGAGCGCGTCCTGGATGCCCTGGGGGTTCATCGGGTCGATGGTGCGCATGGCCTCCTCGAGGGAGGACATGTCCAGGGTGATGCCGCGCGCGTAGGCCTCGATCGTGTCCAGCAGGCGCTGGCGCAACCACGGCACGTGACCGAACAGGCGCTGGTGCGCCGCCTCGCGCAGGGCGAGGTACAGGCGCACCTCGTCGGCGGGCCGCTCGAGGCCCTCGCCGAAGGCGGCGATGTTGGCCGGGACGATGGCGGCGACCCCGGCGGGGCCGATCGGGATGCCGATGTCGGTGGCCGACACGACTTCACGGGCCAGCCCGCCGAGCCCCTGGCCGACCTGCGCGCCGAACATCAGGCCGCCGACCTGCTGCATGATGCCGGCCAGCGGGTTGCCCTCGCCCCCGAGCATCTGTAGCTGGTCCTCGGGGATCGCCGCCGACATGGCCTCGACCACGCGGGACGCGACCGGTTCGCACAGCGCGGACCAGACCGGCAGGGTCTTGTCCAGCCACTCGGTGCGCGACCACGACTCGATCGTCTGCACCCCGGAGGGGAAATCGGTGACGTCGTCGAGCCACAGATCGGCGAGACGGACGGCTTCCGAGACACCCAGCCGCTCGGCGGGGCTGACGATCGCGTTGCCGCCGCCGCCCTGCGCGATGGTCGTGGCGGCGAGCTGCTTGGCGAGGTCCCAGTTCACCGGACCGCCGGACCAGGACAGCATCTTCTGCAGTTCGGCGAAGAACGGCATGCCACCCATCGGGTTCTGCGGGTCACCGTCGTCGCCGGAGTCGCCGCCGCGTCCGAAACCGAAACCGAAATTGCTCATGGGGTCCACGGTAGTAGCGACGAACACCCCCTGTGCGCGGTTCCGGAGCAGCCCCGCGTTGCGCCCAGGGCGAACGGCCACTCGCCGGTAGCGTCGCGCCCATGGGCTGGGCTCTCTGGTTGGCCGTGCCGGTCGCGGTGACCGTGCTGGCCGCGCTGTGGTCCTGGCTGCGCTCCCGGCCGCGCCGGTTGCCGGACACCGCCGAGTCGATGCGGGCGCACAGCGCCTACCTCGACGCCCTGGGCGCGACGACCCGGGCCGGGACGCCGCCGGTGCCCGCGTCCCCCGAGGCGGTTGCGCCCCGGGCCGACGAGCCCGGCTGACCGCCCCGGTTACGCTGCCCGGGTGGCTCGCCTACCGCTGCCCTCGGCCGAGCGCGTTCCGGGTGGTCGTGCCTGGGCCGCGCTGAGCCGCCGCGTCCGCACCCTGGTCGTGGCCGGCGTCGTGTTCATCGTGCTGTTCGTGCTGGCCCTGACCCTGCCGGTGCCCTACGTGATCCTGTCGCCGGGTCCCACGTACAACACCCTGGGCAGCGACGAGCAGGGCAACTCGATCATCAAGATCGTGGGACGCACCCCGAACCGCACCGACGGGCACCTCAACCTCACGACGGTCAGTGTGACCACGCAGTCCATCAGCGCCTTCCAGGCGTTCGCGGGCTGGCTGGAGCACGACGAGGTGGTCGTGCCGCGCGCGTCGGTCTATCCGCCCGGCACGTCGCAGAAACAGACCGACCAGCAGAACACGCAGGACTTTCTGAGTTCCCAGGACAGCGCGACGCAGGCGGCCCTGTGCGAGCTGAAGTACCCGCGCGGGTTCGGCGTGGTCGGTGTGCTGGGCAAGGGCCCCTCGGACGGCAAGCTGCGCTCCGGCGACCGGCTGGTGTCGGTGGCGGGCCGGCCGGCCACCAGCGCGAAGGCGTTGACCGCAGTGCTGAGCACCTTGAAGCCCGGCACCCCGGTTCCGGTGGCGGTCGTGCGTCAGGGCAAGAACGTGACGACCGACGTCACCGTGACCACGCCGCCGAAGAACGCGAAGGGCGCACGGCTGGGCATCACCGTCGCAGACACCTGCCTCGCCCCGTTCACGGTCGACCTCGGGCTCGGCAACGAGATCGGTGGGCCGTCGGCCGGCCTGATGTTCGCGCTCGGCATCATGGAGAAGGTCGGCAGCGTCGACCTGACCAAGGACCGCTTCATCGCCGGCACCGGGACGATCGACGGCAGCGGCAAGGTCGGTCCGATCGGCGGTATCCAGCTCAAGATGATCGCGGCGAAGCGGAAGGGCGCGAGCGTGTTCCTCGCACCTGCGGGCAACTGCAGCGACGTCCGCAAGGCGACGCCGAAGGGTCTGGACGTGGTCAAGGTCGATTCGCTGCACGGCGCGGTCCAGGACCTGCTCGCCATCGAGAAGGGTCAGCCCGTCCCGCACTGCTGACGCGCGTCGGCAATGCCTCGTCGCGAGCCGTCAGCGCAACGTCGTAGCAGCGTCAGCGCGACATCAGCGCAGTGTCGCGAGCAACGCCTCGACGAGGTTGGGGGCCAGGTCGGCACCGGTCAGCCGGTCCTCATCGGCCTCCGCGGAGCCGTCGACCGAACGCAGGCGCAGCAGCGCCGCGCTCGACCCGTCGCGCAGCACGCCGACCGCGAGGCGGGCCTCGCGACGCTCGGGGTGCGCCGCGGCCGCGTCGGCATCGCCGTCGGCCACGGACGCCTCGGCCGACGGCGGCAGGATGACGATCTCCTGCGTCACCGCGCACCCGACGACGGACGCCGGCCACTCCAGCCCGGCCAGCACCTCGTCCAGCGGCTGGTCGGGCAGGTCCTGCTGCTCGATCGGCGTCAGCGTCTGTGGCGGCAGTCGGTCGATGCCGAGCCGTGCCGCGGTCTGCGGATCGTCGATCGCGAACTGCCCCGAACTCACCAGGGCGAACAGCGCGGGGCCGCGGTCCCAGCCGGCGGCGTGCACGTGCTGCTCGATCTCCGCCGTGGCCTGCTCGAGGACGCTGAGGAATTCGCTCATCGGGAAAGTGTGGTGGACGCCGGGAGGACGTGTCCGACCACCCCGACAGGAACCACGTCGACGGCCGGTACGTTGACTCGGAAGTGTCCCCGGGTAGCGATACCGGTACCCGTGATCAGCCTGTGACCCACCGAGGAGTTCGCCCGTGGCGATGCGGCAACCCATCCCGTCCGTGCTGTTGTCACGGCGGGCGAAGATCGCGCTGTCGGTCGTCGCGATCCTCATCGTCCTGCTGATCCTGCTCGTCAAGTTCGCCGGCGTCTACGTCAACTACCTCTGGTTCGGCTCCGTCGGCCATCGCAACATCTACGCCACGATGTTCTGGACGAAGGTGGTGCTGTTCTTCGTCTTCGGTGCGCTGATGGCGCTGATCATCGGCGGAAACCTGGTCGTCGCCTACCTCATCAGGCCGCCCTTCCGGCCGATGTCCCCGGAGCAGCAGAACCTGCAGAACTACGCCCTGATGATCGAGCCGCGTCGCAAGCTCGTGCTCATCGGCATCTCGCTGGTCGCGTTCGTCGCGGCGGGCGCGGCGGCGCAGGGTCGCTGGCAGCAGTGGCAGCTGTTCCTGCACGGCGGGTCGTTCGGGCAGAAGGACCCGCAGTTCCATCTCGACATCGGCTTCTACGCCTTCGACTACCCCGCGTACCGGATCCTGCTCAGCTTCGGCTTCAGCGCGATCATCTTCGCCCTCATCCTCACCGTCGCCGTGCACTACCTGACGGGTGCGATCCGGCTGCAGACGCCCGGCCCGAAGATCACGATCGCGGCGCGGCGGCAGATCACCGCGCTGGTCTTCGTCTTCATGGCGCTGAAGGCCGTGGCCTACTGGCTCGACCGCTACGGGCTGGTGTTCTCCGACCGCAGCAAGTTCACCGGGGCGTCCTACACCGACGTGCACTCGGAGTTGCCGGCCAAGACCATCCTGTTCTGGATCACCATCGTGCTGGCCATCGGGGTGCTGGCGAGCATCTGGCTCAAGAGCGCGCTGCTGCCGGGCATCGGTTTCATCGTGCTCATCATCTTGTCGATCGTCATCGCCGGCATCTACCCGGCCATCGTGCAGCGGGTGTCGGTCAAGCCCAACGCCAGCGACAAGGAAGCGCCCTACATCGGACGCAACATCGACGCCACCCGTGACGCGTACGGCATTCAGACGGAGAACGCCGCAGGTACGACCGGCTCGGTCAAGTACGTGCAGTACTCGGCCACGGCCAAGCCGGCGGCCGGCGCCGTCACGACGTCGAACACGACAGTCGACAACATCCGCATCCTGGACCCGAACGTCCTGGGCCCGACGTTCACCAACTTCCAGAAGATCGCCCAGCCCTACGGCTTCAGCAACAAGCTCAACGTCGACCGGTACACCGACCCGCAGGGCGCCGTGCACGACTACGTCGTCGGTGTCCGGCAGCTCGAGCCGGCCAACCTGGGCGGGAACCTCAACAACTGGATCAACCAGTACACCGTGTACACGCACGGCTACGGGTTCGTCGCCGCGCAGGCCGACCAGGACGTGACCAACGGCGACATCCCCTACTCCGAGGGCAACATCCCGCCGTCGGGCGACCTCGACCTGAACACCTCGACGCCACAGGTCTACTTCGGCCAGGGCATGAACCCGTACGCGATCGTCGGCGACAAGGACCGCAAACGCGAGTACGACGGGAACGCGGGCAACAACACCTACACCGGCAAGGGTGGGGTGTCGCTGTCCAGCCCGTTGGCCAAGCTCGCCTTCGCGACCAAGTACCGCGAGACCAACTTCCTGCTGAACGACGCGGTGAGCGCCAAGGGCGCCAAGGTCATCCTCAACCGCGACCCCAAGGCGCTGGTGCAGAAGATCGCGCCGTTCCTGACGCTCGACGGTGCGCCGTACCCGTTCGTGAACCAGAAGACCGGCCACATCATGTGGATGATCGACGGGTACACGACGATGGCCAACTTCCCGTACTCCGAGCGGCAGTCGCTGTCGAAGCTCACCGGTACGTCGTTGCGGCCCAACCAGCCCGACCGCCAGATCAACTACATCCGCAACTCGGTGAAGGCCACGGTCGACGCCTACGACGGCACCGTGAAGCTGTACGCCTGGGACAAATCCGACCCGATCCTCAAGGCGTGGCGCAAGATCGTCCCGGGGTTGATCACGGACAGGGACGAGATGCCGGCGGACGTGCTGGCCCACGTGCGGTACCCGCAGGACCTGTTCAACACCCAGCGCGCCCTGCTCGCCCAGTACCACATCAGCAACCCGGTCGCGTCGTACAACGGCAAGGGCCGGTGGGCCGTGCCCGAGGACCCGAACGCCCCGGGGGCCGACCAGCCGGCCTATTACGTGCTCGCGAGTCCGCCGGCCGGGTCGAGCACGACGGCCTCCAGCGGTGACGCCCAGTTCCAGCTGACGTCGCCGATGGTGGTGAGCAACGCGCCCAACCTCGCCGCCTACATCACGGCCGACAGCGACCCCGGGCCCAACTACGGCAAGTTGACGGTGCTCGAGGTGCCGGGCAAGTCCGCCGTCCAGGGGCCCAGCCAGGTGGCCAACGTCTTCAAGAGCGAGCCGGTCATCTCGCGCGACATCTCGTTGCTCAACTCCGGCCAGTCCACCGTGACCCACGGCAACCTGCTGACCCTGCCCCTGGGCGACTCCTTCCTCTACGTCGAGCCGCTCTACGTGCAGTCGACCAGCCAGAGTTCCAGCACCTACCCGACGCTGGGCCGCGTCCTGGTCACCTACGGCGACAAGGTGGGCTACGGAGCCACGCTCTCGGCGGCCCTGACCGACATCCAGAAGGGCCGGACGCCCGGTTTCTCGGTGAGCAACGATGCCTCCGGCTCCGAGTCGTCGACGCCGACGTCGGGCGGGTCGTCGTCGAGCACGCCGTCGTCGACACCGTCCTCGGGTACGCCGTCGTCCGGCACGACGACGGCGCCGACCGTCGCGTCGGTGCAGGCGCAGCTCAACCGCGCCTACGCCGCGCTGGCCAGCATCCCGGCGACGGACACGGTCAGGGCGGCCGCGGCACAGCAGAAGGTCAACCAGCTGGTGAAGCAGCTGATCGGCCTGGGCGGACTGCCTACGGCCACGCCGAGCGCATCACCCAGCAAGTAGGTCCTCGAGCGGTACCCGGGCGGCCTCTGCGGCCGGCCGGGTGACGAAGCACTCGGCGTGGAACCAGCCGTCGGCCTCCTTGCCGGCCGGGTCGAGGCCACGGTCGCGCACGGTCTCGACCGCGACGCGCTGTTCCTCGGCGTCGGCGAAGCGCCGTTGCAGGAAGGTGCGGCCCGGCACCTGCTCGGTGACGAGCCCGGCCCGGCGCAGCACCTGCTCGATCGGGGTGTAGTCGAAGACGCGCAGGACGAACACCGCCAACCAGAGGTCGTCCGGCCGGTCGACGGCGTCGAGGATCGCGTCGAACGTCGCGGCGCCGACGTAGCCCACGCCTCCGGTACAGGTGACGAGCCCGACGTCGCGCAGCCCGGCCCGTAGCGCGGGTGAGGCGGCGTCCTGTTCGAGGTTCTCGGCCCAGCCGTCGGTCACCAGGCCCACCTCACGGGCGTAGCCGATGGCGTGCGGCGCGGCGTCGAGACCACGGACGTCCAGCTGCGGGGTACGCCGGCGCTCCGCGAAGAAGGCCCGCTCCGACGCGATGAACGCACGAGGCGACAGGTCGGCCGCGGCGGCGGCCGTGGCCCGTGCGCTCATCTCGTCCAGCTCAACGTCGAAGCGCAGCAGTCCGCCGTTGATGCCGTAGGAGCAGCACAGGTCCAGGACGGGCCGGGTTCGCCCGCTGCGTGTCGACGCGCCCGCCAGCGTGCGCAGGACCGGCATCGCCTGCTGGGGGATCTGGTAGTCCAGTGGGCTCAGCTCCGCGAAGTACGCGCGGGGGTCGTCCCGGTCGTAGATCGAGGAGAAATCGGCCTTGGTGTCGGACATCAGGCTCTGGTCTGCGGACACAACGCTCCTGGGGTCGATCGAGACGACGACTGTAGCGCCGCTTACGGGCAGCTTCAGCATTGCTTGTCTCGGTAGACGACGCCAGTCGGGCCGGCTCGACCGTCAGGGGCGGTACAGCCGCTCGGCGTAGGCGCTGCCGTAGTACTGCTCGAGGTCGGCCAGCGACGCCGACGGCCGCTCCAGGGCCTGCGCGATGCGTGCGCGCGGAGCCACCGCATCGGGGCGCCAGGTGTCGGGCTGCCACAGGGAGGACCGCAGGAAGGCCTTCGCGCAGTGGTGGAACACCTCCTCGATCTCCACGACGACTGCGAGCACGGGCCGGTGTCCCTTCACGACCAGCCGGTCGAAGAACGGGGCGTCGCGCACCAGGCGGGCGCGCCCGTTGATCCGCAGGGTGTCGCCACGGCCCGGGATGAGGTACACGAGGCCGACGTGCGGGTTGCGCAGGATGTTGTGGAAGCCGTCCGCGCGGCGGTTACCGGGTCGTTCCGGGATCGCGATCGTGGTGTCGTCCAGCACCAGCGTGAACCCGGGCGGGTCACCCTTGGGCGAGACGTCGCAGCGGCCCTGCTCGTCCGCGGTGGCCACGAGACAGAAGGGCGAGGCCGCCAGCCAGTCACGGTCCAGCTCGGTCAGGCGGGTGCGTTCCTTGTCGCGGGCCGGAGCCGCGACCTCGCCCAGCAGCGCACGCAACTCCTCCTCGGAGCCGATCTCGGCGCGTGGGTCGGACGGGCGTCGGGAGTCATCGGTCACGAACGTCATCGTCGCACCGCTGTCACGAGCGAAACCCGACGTCGCGTCCGATCCGCCACTCTGGTGGTGCTTTGCGGTTGAAGGAGGCCGCCGTTGGGCACCACAGGGAGCATGGCAGCCCGAGCGGTGGACGGCTCGTGACCGGATCTTCGCCGGTCACGACCAGCATCGAACTCCCACCGTCCCTGGACGCCGCGGCTTTCGCCCGTCGCTACCTCGCCGACAACGCCGGCGATCTGGACGACGACCTGCTCTACGACGCCCAGCTGCTGGTCACCGAGCTGGTCGCGAACGCCGTGAAGCACGGTCAGCCGGCCATCACCTTGCAGCTGCGCCTGCACCCGCCGGGGATCGGGGTGTGGGTGCACGACGACGGCTCCTCGCTGCCTGTCGTCCCCGGCCAGGCCGCCCCCGACCAACCGCACGGGCGCGGGCTGCGCATCGTGTCGACGCTGGCCACCGAGTGGGGCGTCGAGACCTCGCCGGAGGTCCCCGGGAAGACGGTGTGGTTCCAGCTCCGCGGCGCGGACGCCTGACCGCAGTACGCGCAGGGCTCGCCTCGGCGCCGACGATCTGCCACCATCTGGCGACCACACCCCAAACTGAGGGATCGTCGCCATGAACATGGGCCAGGCAGTCAGCAGCGTCTTCCACAAATACGCCGTGTTCTCCGGACGCGCCCGTCGCTCGGAGTACTGGTACTTCTTCTTGTTCAACGTCATGGTCTCGGTCGTCATGGCCGTCATCGACGCGGTGATCGACTCGCGTATCCCTGGCCTGCTGGTCTCCCTGGCGCTGTTGCTTCCCGGCCTCGCCGTGCTCGTGCGCAGGCTGCACGACACGAGCCGCACGGGCTGGTGGTTCTTCATCGTGCTGGTCCCGATCGTGGGCGTCATCGTGCTCATCGTGTTCACCTGCCAGGACAGTCACGGCGACAACCAGTACGGGCCGTCGCCGAAGGCCATCGGTGGCCCGCAGGCCTACGGCCAGCCCGGATACGCGTCCTGATCGTCCCAACTGTCCGGTTCTTCCCAGGAACAACCTGACGGTAGAACCCTCTGGACGGGGGCACCGGGAGGCACGCACGGTAACCACGCGCACACAGCGCGGTACCGACCGGAGGCCCCATGATCTCAGTCCGCAGAGCCGTCACGTCCGCGCTGGTCGCGGGCAGCGGTGTCGTTCTCGTCGCCGCGGCGGTGTCCACCCCCGCGTCGGCGGCCCCCACGGGCGCCCACGGCAGCGAGCGCACCTGCAGTGCGACACCGGCGCGTGGACACGCCACCTGCTTCGCGCGGGTCGTGACGTCGGCGAAGAACACGCCGATGGCCGGCAAGCGCGCGGCGGCGTCCACGCCCAGCGGTTACGGCCCGTCCGACATCCGCTCGGCCTACAACCTGGCGTCGGCCTCCAGCGGCGGCAAGACCGTCGCGATCGTCGACGCCTACAACGACCCGACCGCCGAGGCGGACCTGGCGTACTACCGCTCGCAGTACGGGCTTCCGGCGTGCACCACGTCCAACGGCTGCTTCTCGAAGGTGAGTCAGACCGGCACGACGAGCTACCCGAAGACCGACGCGGGGTGGGCCACCGAGATCAGCCTCGACCTCGACATGGTGTCGGCCGCCTGCCCGGACTGCCACATCCTGCTCGTCGAGGCGAAGTCGACCTCGTTCTCCGACCTGGGTGCGGGCGTCAACTACGCCGCATCGCGGGGGGTGGCGGCCATCAGCAACAGCTACGGCGGCAGCGATTCCTCCTCGAGCAGCGCCTACAACCACCCCGGCATCGCAATCACCGCGTCGACGGGTGACGACGGGTACGGCGTCGAGTCACCGGCCAGCTTCGACAGCGTCGTCGCGGTCGGCGGTACCAGCCTGTCCAAGGCGTCGAACAGCCGCGGCTGGACGGAGCAGGCGTGGAGCGGTGCCGGCAGTGGTTGCTCGACGCTGAACGCCAAGCCGTCGTGGCAGACCTCGGCCACCCAATGCAGCGGCAAGGCCAACGCCGACGTGTCGGCCGTCGCCGACCCGAACACCGGCGTCGCCGTCTACGACTCGACCCCCTACCAGGGCGCGTCGGGGTGGCAGGTCTACGGCGGCACGAGCGCGTCGTCGCCGATCATCGCGAGCGTCTACGCCCAGGGCGGCAACCTGTCCGGCTACCCGGCCAGCTACACGTGGTCGCACACCTCGTCGCTGAACGACGTGACGTCCGGCAGCAACGGGAGCTGCTCGCCGGCCGTGCTGTGCACCTCGCGCACCGGCTGGGACGGCCCGACCGGCCTCGGCACCCCGAACGGGGTGGGCGCCTTCTAGGGATGTCATACCGACGACGGGGCCCCGGCAGCGCGCTGGGGCCCCGTCGTCGTGTCCGGGCCGTTCGGGTCCGGGTGCAGTCAGGTCACCGACGCTCGGGGGCGGCGCCGGTGGTGGGTCGGCCGATGAGGTCGACGGTGTCGTGGTCGCGGACGTCCATGCCCAGGGCGAGGGCGAGACGGGCGAGCGATCCGTCGAGCATGGTCAGGTCGCGCAGCGCGGACAGGGCCGACGGATCCGCGGTCACCGGCGACGTCCGAACCGCGATGTCGACGGACGCGGCAGCGCGCATGTAGACGCCCTGCTGACCCGTCTCGACGCGGCGCTCGATCGCCGCCGCGGACGCGCGCAGGTCGCGGACGGCGGGCCGCAGTTCCGGGACGTCGGACAGCTGCACGGTCTGCACCGCCTCGGCCATCGACCGGGCGTAGAACCGGGCGGCGGAGCTGACGGCGCGGATCTCGGCGAGCTGGGAGGAGTTACGGCCGAAGGTGGCGTGCCGCAACGGCTGGGCGGTGGCCTCGAGGGCGGCCCAGGACGCGTCGAGCGCGCGGATGGCCGGGCGCAGGTTGCGGGGCTCACCGCCGAGCAGGCGGTCGAGCGAGGCGTCGAGCAGGGTCGACAGCGCACGGAACCAGAGCAGCACGGCGGTCGTCAGGACGCGCTGCGGGCGCAGCGGCAGCACGACCAGCACGGTGACCACGACCGCGCCGACGCCGACCGCGGTCTCGGCCAGGCGCAGGACGAGCAGGTGCCAGCTGAACTCGCCGAGCTGGTAGTAGAGCAGCGACAGCATCATCGTGATGCCGATGACCATGAAGGTGTAGTTGACGCGGATCAGGTAGATGCCGAGGAACAGCACCACCAGCACGATCGGCAGCGCGGCCCACACGTTGCCACCGGTCACGTGCACGAGCAGGTCCCCGACGACGATGCCCACTGCGGTGCCGGCGACGCGGAACAACGCCTTGCGAACCTGCTCGCCGGTGTTGGTGGTGGCCATGAACGCCAGGAAGGCGGCCAGCACGGCCCAGTACAACCGGAACCCGTTCAGCGCGTCCCCGGCGACGACGGCGATGGTCGACGCGATGGCGATCTGGATGCTCGACCGCAGGTAGGGCGGCAACGTGGCGTGTTCGAAGCGCCCGCGGCCGGGAGTGGTCGACGCCTCCGCGCTCACTGGCACCGAGCCCGGGAGGAACCCGTTGGTGAGTTCCACGGCGGGCGTGTAGGTGGCGATCGTCCCACCACGCCGGCGGTCCTCGATCGCCGCGTGCAGCCGCTCCCGCGAGGACGCGTACTGCTCGATCGAGAGGGCGAGCCGCCGCACCAGGGTGGTGACCCGGTCACTCGAGCCGGAGCTGTCGCGCAGCGTCGCGGCCAGCGCCTGCGCCCGCGTCCAGTCGCCGGTGCGCGCCGCGGCCAGGGCCCGGATCGACGTGCCGCGCAGGTCGCTGTCGTCGGCGGTGAGCGCGTGGCCGAGTGCGGCCGAGAACCGGGCGCAGTTGGTGAGCGACAGTTCCGCCGTGAACAGCTCCTGCGCCTCCAGTCGCGCCGAGTTCGGCGAGGTGATCACCAGCTGCGCGTCCACGATCAGGGTGGACTCGTTGAACCGCACCAGCTGGCGACGGATCCGGTCCTCGTCGCGCCGGACGTCCCGCGGCCCCGGCGGTGACCGGTGGCCGGTCGGTGCCGCCGCGACGGCCTGCGCGCTGAGCTCGAGCAACCGATGGGCCCGGGCCCGCCAGGAGCGACGCATCCGGTCCAGGGTGCCCTCGTGGTCGGTGCGCAGGACCACGAAGCGGATCAGCAGCGAGGCGACGATGCCGAGGCCGACGTCCGCCGCCAGCCAGCCGAGGTCGCTCACCGTCAGTTCGCGGTGCAGGAAGAAGCCCAGGAACCCGCCGTTGAACGCGACCAGGCCCGACGCGAAACCCCGTGGGCCCCAGCGGCGGACGTAGACCGCGAGGGTCATCAGCACGACGAGGAACACCAGCGACGGGATGCGGTACGCACCGAGCGCCAGGCCGGTGGCCATCGCGCCGAGCAGCGGGAACGGCAGGATCAGCGTCGACACGAGTTGCTGCGCCGGCGTCGCGTCGTTGACCGCGAAACCGGCCATCATGGCCACGATGCCGCCGACGAGGATCTCCACGATGAGCAGTGCGTGGTTCGTCGCGCTGACGACGGCGGCGGGGCCCGCGCCCGCCGGCAGTTGCAGCGCGCCGGTCAGCCGCACGAAGCCGTAGACGAGCCCGACCGCGACGAGGATGCCGAGCACCGCCTGGCCAGCGGTGCGGAGCTGACCCAGTCCCGGGTCGGCCCCGGCCAGGCGGTCGACGGCGTCGCGGAGCCAGCGGCGCGCCGTCCGATCGGGCGGACGGTCGACGAGGGCATCGTCGCGGAGTCCCAGCTGTGCGCCGGGACGTGGGGACAGGGACCTCGACACTCGATCCATCATCCACCCCGCCGGTCTAGCGTCGGCACATGGACGAGACGACGCGGCAGCAGCTCGGCGAGGTGCGCGGCGGTACCGGGTCGGCGCCGGTACTGGCCGCGACCTGGCGGGCGCTGCTGGCACACGACCCCGACGTCGGCGTGGCCGCCGCCTTCGACCTGTTGGCGGGGGAGCCGCGGGTCAAGCCGTCGCGGTCCCTCGTCGTCGACCCCGGGGACGCCGCCCGCCGGCGGTGGGAGCTGCGGGTCGCCGCCGCGGTGGCGCTGCTGGGCGCGCCCGTCGTCGCCCGGGTCTTCGACGAACTGCGTGACGAGCTCGCCGCCGATCCGCACCTGGCCGCCGAGGCGCTGGCGGGTGTCGCGCCGAACCGGGCGCTCGACGCGCAGCAGCAGGCGGCGCTCGCCGCCCTGGCTCAGCCGGGCTGACGCGCCAGCCACTGGTCGAAGGTCTCGCTGCCGAGCACGGCGTCCGGGCCGGGCAGCAGCCCACCCGTCGCCATCGCGCGGCCGGCCTCGCCCGGAACCGGCACCGGCACGACGAGGCGGCGGGTGCCGCGGTGGCGCAGCAGGCGGCGGGCCAGGTCCGGCATCTCGTGGGTCTCCGGCCCGGCGAACTCCGGTGCCCTGCCCAGCGGAGCTCCCGTGGCGATCTCGACGAGCCGGTGCGCGACCTCCGCGGCGGCGACGGGAGCCGAGCGCATGCGTGGGACCGGCGCCACCGGGCCCTTGGTCTGACCCAGCAACTGGCCGGCGAACTCGTGGAACTGGGTCGCGCGCAGAACGGTCCAGGGCACCGGGCCGTCGGCCACGAGCTTCTCCTGCTCCAGCTTGCCGGCGTAGTAACCGTTCGGTACCCGGTCGATGCCGACGATGGACAGCGCGACGTGGTGGGCGACCCCGGCCCGCCCCGCCGCGGAGAGCAGGATCGGCGTGGCGGTGCCGAAGAACGCGACCGACTTCGCGCGGCTCGTGCCCACCGAATTGGTGACGTCGACGACCACGTCGGCCCCGGCGAGTGCCTCGTCCACGCCGGTGCCGCGCAGCACGTCGCTGCCCTTGGTGCGCGACAGGACGACGGTGTCGTGCCCCGCGTCGCGGGCCGCCTGCACCACGAGCCGCCCGACGAGACCGGTGCCACCGGCCACTGCGATCCTCATTGCTCGACTCTGACACGGGAACGGACGGAATACCCGGTCGGGGGCGCGCCGTTGGCCCGCGCATGACCCACAACCGTTACGAGTTCACCGACAAAGTCGTCCTGGTCACCGGCGGCGGCAGCGGCATCGGCCGGGCCATCGCACGTGCCTTCCTGGACAACGGAGCGCTCGTCGCGGTGGTCGGTCGGCGCGTGGACCCGCTCGAGGAGACACTGGAGGGCTTCGACGACGACCGCGTGCTGGCGCTGACCGCGGACCTGTCCGACCGCGACGCCGCAGGCTCGATCGTCGAGTCGGTCGTGGGGAAGTTCGGCCGTCTCGATGTCGTGGTCAACAACGCGGCCCGGTACGCACCGCAGGAGTTCACCGAGCTGGGTGCCGACGAGTGGGACGCGTTCCGGGCCACCAACATCGACGCGTTCGTCTTCCTGACCCAGGCCGCGCTGCCCGAACTCGAGCGCACGGGAGGGAACCTGGTCGCGGTGGGCTCGGTGTCCGGGCTGCGTGGCGATTGGGGCCAGGCCGCGTACAACGCCACCAAGGCCGCGGTGATGAACTTCGTCCAGTCGATCGCGCTGGACTGGGGAGCGCGCGGAGTCCGCCTGAACTCGGTGGCCCCCGCGTTCACGTTGACCGACGCGACGGCCGGCGTCGGCCGCGACGAGGCCTCGCTGCGGCCCTTCGTCAACCGCATCGCGCTCGGGCGACCGGGTGAGCCCGAGGACATCGCGCCGGCCGTGCTGTTCCTGGCCAGCGCCGACGCGGCCTACATCACCGGGGCGACGCTGACCGTCGACGGCGGCACCACGGCGTCCACCGGTCAGCCGCACGTCGAGTAGCGGCGCCCGTCAGCGGGTCAGCCGGTCGCGCGGCCGCGCAGCCGGGCGAGGACCGGGGGCGAGTGCAACGCCGGGCCGTCCCCGCCGAGCCAGTCGTCGATCTGTGGGGCGTGCCGTCGGGTGCCGCTGCCCAGGTAGACGGCCAAGGCGATCAGCAGGCCCAGGACGGCGATGAGCAGCGAGATGACCAAGGCCTCGCGGATGCCGGCCAGGCCGCCGATATGCGCGGCCAGCACGAGCAGCACCGGGGCGATGAGGAACGCTGCCTCGCTGCGCAGGAGCTCGATGAGCGCGAACGCCCGGCCGATCTTCTGCGACTCGACGCCCATCCCGGCGAGGAACAGCGCGGGCGCCACCGCCGATCCGGCGCCGAAACCGAGCAGCGCCGAGGCGATCGGGACGAGGACCGCCGGTGGCGCCGACCACGCGACAGGAAGCACGACGCCGATGCCGGCGATGACGGCCAGCAGGCCGGACGCGGCGAGCAACGGCAGGGCCGCGCGGGTGATGAGGTGCCGGAACAGGATCGAGGAGACCGCCACCCCGGCGACCAGGGGCAGCAGCTGCAGCCCGGCGGTCACCAGGCCAACCCCCCGCTGCTGCTGCAGCAGGGCGACGAGCGACAGGGCGGCCACGAACGCGCCGCCGCCGAGCATGGCGCCGATGGTGCCGGAGACGGGCAGGGCGCTGGACAGCGCACGCACCGGCATCAGCGGCTCCTCGCGGTGCCGGTACTCATAGACGATGAGGGTCAGCAGGGCGAGGACACCGACGGCGATGGGCCCCCAGAACCAGGGCGAGGCGAAGCCGACCGTGCCGGCCAGGGCACTGCCCAGGAACGGCAGGAAGGTAGCGGCCACGGCCAGCGGGAACACCGGCTTGTCGACGGGCAGCTCGGGGTTCATCGGCGGCCACGTCTCGTAGCCGAACCAGGCCGACACCCAGCCGAGGGCGCCGAGGACCGCGGCGCCGATCAGCAGCCAGCGCCAGGTGCCCGCTTGCGCGAGCACATCGCCGAGGAACGGCCCCAGGGCGATCGCGCCGAACAGGCCGATGTTGACGAACGCCACCGTGAGCGGCAGGCGGCTCGGTGGGAACCGCAGGATCAGCGGTGGCAGAGCAGCGACGAGCAGCAGCCCGGTGGCCATGCCCTGCAGGACGTGACCGATGACGTAGACCGGGGCGTTGGGGGCGAGCCCGGCCAGCAGCGAGGCCACGACGAACACGGCCTCGTAGGTCAGGAACAGGTGACGTTGCACGAAGCGCTGGGAGAGGTCCGCGGCCACCACCGCGCCGAGCGCGTAGCCGGCGTTCGACAAGCCGGACGCGACCTCGAGCGTGGTCGCCGAGGTGTGCAGGCTGGACCCGATCAGCGAGCTGACCGCCTCGGTGGCCGTCGTCAGCACGATGAACGGCGACAGGGCCAGCAGCGACAGCGCAACGGCGAGCGTGTACGGGGAGAAATAGCGGTGCCGCCAGTGCGTCACCTGGTCGGACGAGCCCGATGAGCCCGTCGCGGCCGTCGTTGGGTCGGCTGATGGCGGTACCCCGGCGGCGGTGATCGGTGTGGACACTGACGTGCGAACACCCGTGCGGGGCCTCTGCTTCCGCTTCGGCCGGACGGTGACCGATCGCACGCCGCCCGCCGGAGAACCGGTCAGCGGTGCAGCGCGGCCAACCAGCGCTGCACCGCAGGCCGGGCGAGTAGTCCGACCGCGTGCACGTTGCCGCCGATGACGACGACGAGCCGGTCACCGCGGTTGCGCTGGCTCTGCACGCCGAGCGGCGGCGGCACGCCGAACGTCGTGGGGTCGGGAATCACCGACGGCGGGGTCAGCACCGCCGCCAGCTCCGACCCGTCGGCCAGCAACACCGACACGACGAGCGCCTGGTGACGGTCGAGCACCACGGCACGGAACCGGCTCACGGTGCGCAGGGCACGCCGCGCGGCGGTCTCTACGCCCGCCGGTGCGTCGTCGACGGCGCAGCTGGCGCACACGCTGCGCGCGGCGGTGCCGGCCACGCCCTCCCACTGGCGTACCGAGGGCCGGGGAGTGGTGGTCGGCAGCTCGATCGGCGGGGGTGCCGGCGCCGACGGTCGGGCGGTCACCGTCGGATCGGCCGGATGCGCGTCGGTGGACGCGTGCCGGGTTGTGACGACGCCGACGACGACGAGCACGGCCGCGACGAGCACCGCGACGGCAGTCAGCACGCCGCGCCGTCGCCCCACCGGTGCGGTGTCGAGCAGGTCCGTCTCACCGTCCTGCGCGTCGTCGGCGTCGACGAACTCGATGCCCGGTTCGTCGTCGGACACGGGCGTCAGCCGCGCGCCGTCTGTTCGCCGGAGCGGAGCAGCTCGCGGGCCCCGACGAAGCGCTCGTAGGCGTCGTCGAAGTAGGCCGTCCGCTCGCGGTCGGGGGTGAAGGTCGTCCCGGTGCCGACCGCGGCCGCGACGGCCTGGTCGACGTCGTCGAAGCGCCCCAGGTCGGCCGCGCCGCAGATGACCGCCCCGCGTGCCCCGACCTCGCCCACGTCGGGCGTCGTGACCGGTACGCCGGTCGCGTCGCTGATGTTCTGGCACCACGTCGTGCTGGCCGAACCGCCGCCCGACAGCGCCAGCGAGTCCGGCAGGCCGGCGGCGGCGAGGCAGTCACGGACCACGAGCGTGAGCCCGTCGAGCACGCCGCGGGCGAGATCGGCCGGGGTGTGCCCGGTGTCCAGCCCGGTGACGGTGCCGCGCACGCGCGAGTCCAGGAAGGGACTGCGCTCGCCGGCGACCGACAGGTACGGGAGCACGAGCGGCGGCACGGTGCGCGTGGAGCCGCCGGCCAGCTCGACGACCGCACGTGCGTCGGCCAGGCCGAGCAGGCGGGCGGCCCAGTCCAGCACCTCGGTGCCGACCATGGTGGCGTAGGCGATGAGCCAGCGACCCGGCCCGGCGCCCGGCAGCGTCATGCCGTTGGGGGCGCGGTCCAGGCGCGGGTCGTCGGCCACCGTGCCGACGCACAACGTCGTGCCCAGCACGCCGAAGGACAGGCCGGTCGAGGTGGCGCCGGTGCCGATGGCCGTGGCCGGCACGTCGTAGGGCGCGATGCTCACCGGCGTGCCGTGGGCCAGGCCGAGCTGGTCGGCGACCGCGTCGAGCACCGGGGCGACGCGGTCCGCCCCGTCGACGACCTCGGGCAGCAGCCGCTCCAGGTCGGCGATGCCGAACAGGTCGAGCAGGGTGGGGTCGTAGGCACCTTCGGCGGCGTCGAAGAACGGGTTGGCGGCCTCGGTGGCCTCGAGCACGCGGCGTCCGGTGAGCCGCAGGTACACCCATGACCCGCAGCTCAGCAGCGTCGCCGCCGACTCCAGGGTCTCGGGCCGGTGGCGTTGCAGCCAGACGAGCTGGGCGTGGGCCAACCCCGGGGCGCCCTGGCAGCCGTTGCGGCGGAAGGCGGTGGTGAGGCGCCCGTCGCGTTCCCAGTCGCCGATGATGTCGGCGGCCCGGCTGTCGTTCCAGAGCAGCGCCGGCCCGGCGGGGCGGCCCGCGTCGTCCACGAGCCAGCAGCCGTCACCCTGCCCGGTGACCGAGACCAGCTCGACCGGGTCGGGGCTGCGGCCGGTGACGGCCGACAGGACACGTGCGGCGATCGTCCAGACCTCGTCCGGGTCCTGCTCGCGGGTGCCGTCCACGTTCCGGCGCACGACGCTGTCCTCGGCCTCGACGTCGGCCGCCCGCCACTGCTCGTCGAAGCGCACGGCCTTGACGCGGGACGTCCCGACGTCCAGGCCGATGACGCTCATGACCGCTGGGCGGCGTGCTGCTGCCAGTCCGGGTTGGCGCAGTGCTCGAGCACCCCGTCGCGGAGGTAGGTGGCGACCTCGTCGGCCACCCGCGCCGCCGACTCCGATGCCACCTGCTTCGACGCGCCCGCGAGGTGGGGAGTGGCGATGACGTCGGCCCGTGCGACGAGCGCGTCGCCGGCCACGGGTGGCTCGGGGTCGAACACGTCGAGCGCCGCTCCGGCGAGATGGCCGCTCTCGAGCGCACCCCGCAACGCGTCCTCGTCGACGAGCCCGCCGCGTGCGGTGTTGACGAAGTACGCCCCGGGCTTCATGGCCGCGAACACGTCCGTGCCGAACATCTTGCGGGTGTCGTCGGTGAGGCGGGCGTGCAGCGAGACGATGTCGCTGCGGGCGAGCAGTTCGTCGAGCCCGACCGGCTCCCACCCCTGGTCCCGCAGCGACTGCTCGTCGGCGAACGGGTCGTGGATCAGGACGTTCGCACGGAACGCGCTGACCAGCTCCGCGACGCGACGGCCCACCGCGCCGGCACCGACGATGCCGACGGTCGAACCGCGCAGCTCCGGGCCGGTGCGGTCCTGCCGGAAGAAGGTCGGGTCCCACTGGCCGGCGGCGAGCGCGCGGGAGCCACTGGCGATCCCCCGTGGCAGCGCGAGCATGAACCCCAGTGTGAACTCCGCCGCGGCCCCGAGGTTGCGCCCCGGCAGGTAGACGACGGGAACGCCCCGCTCGGTGGCGGCAGCGAGGTCGACGTTGACCGGCCCGCCGCGGGTGATGCCCACGACCTTCAGGTCGGTCGCCGCGTTCAGGACGGATCGCGTCACCGGCCCGAGGTGGGTCAGCAGCACGTCCGCGTCCTGCGCGAGGCGCGCGACGGCCGCCGGGCTCCCGGACGCCTCCGTAACCCCCTCGACGGGGCCGAACGGGTCGTCGGGCCACTCGGTCTGCAGGCCGGTGACGTAGGTGTCGCGCCCGATCGACTTCTTCGCAGCCAGGCCCAACGCGTCCGGTGTGATGAAGCGATCGCCGACGCACAGCACCCTGATGCGTTCGGCCATCACGCCGCCCCGTGGGCCGCACGCGAACGGCGGGCCAGGGAGTCGACGAGGACGGCGACCGCGAGCACGGCACCGGTGATCATGAAGCGCAGCGACGACGACAGGTTCAGCAGGGTCAGCCCGCTGGCGATGGCCTGGATGACCAGCACGCCGAGCAGCGCCGAGTAGGCGTTGCCGCGCCCACCGAACAGGCTGGTGCCGCCGATGACGGCGGCGGCGATCGCGTTCAGGTTGACGTCACCCGTGCCCGCCGACTGGCTGGAGGACGCGAGCCGCGCCGCGCCGAGGATGCCGCCGATGGCAGCGAACAGCGAGCAGAGCATGAAGCAGCTCAGGTAGATGCGGTCGACCTTGATGCCGGCACGGCGGGCCGCCTCGCGGTTGCCGCCGACGGCGGTCACCGAGCGTCCCCACTTGGTGCGGGTGAAGGCGTAGTGCATGACGATGACCAGCGCGGCGAAGACGCCGAACATCCAGGCGACGCCGCGGTCGCGGTCGAGGTACCAGACCACGAACTCGAGCACGACGAGCACGGCAACGCTCTGGGTGATCAGCACGCTGAGCGGCTTGGCCGACAGACCCGCACTGCGGCGGCGCGTGATCGTGCGCAGGCCGGAGGCGAAGATGCCGGCGGCGACGACCGCGGCGAGGATGTAGGCGACGACCGGCGGCATGAAGTTCAGCTGGCCGAAGTTGGTGACGGCCGAGCCGTAGGGCAGGTTGATGGAACCCTTCTGCCCGAGCAGGTTGAGCTGCAGGCCGAGGAAGGCCAGCAGCCCGGCGAGGGTGGCCACGAAGCTCGGCATCCCGAACCGGGTGAACAGCACGGCGTACACCGCACCGATGACCAGGCCGGACACCGCCGCGATGACGATCGCGAGCAGCACCGGCGCCCCGTGGTTGACCCACAGCACGCCGAGGATGGCCGAGGACAGGCCGCTCACCGAGCCGACGGACAGGTCGATCTCGCCGAGCATCAGCACGCACACGATGCCCAGCGAGATGACCCCGACCGAGCAGCTGTCGAACAGCAGGTTGACCAGGTTGTTCGCGGACAGGAAGACGGTGTTGAGGGCCTGGAAGACGATGCAGATGATGACCAGGCCGACGATGACCGGCAGGGCGCCGAGGTCGCCGGCACGCACGCGGCGGCCGAAGTTGCGCACCGCTCCGCCGACGCCCTGCGTGACCGCGACCCGCTCGTCGCTGCGGTCGAGCAGGGTCGGCGGCGGCGTCGCCTTGTTGGTGGTGACGTCGGTCATTTCTGAACCTCCACGTGGTCGTCGGGTTCGCCGGGATCGGACTCGGCCGCCGTCGAGCCGGCACGCCGGGCCGAGCGGCGCGACACCGAGTTGTCGGACGCGCCGGTGATGGCGCTGACCAGGGCCTCGTTGGAGGCGTCCGGGCCGAATTCGCCGTTGTTGCGCCCCAGGCGCAGGACGACCACCCGGTCGGCGACGGCGCGGACGTCCTCCATGTTGTGGCTGATCATGATGACGCCGAGGCCGCGGTCCCGGACCCGCTCGATCAGGTCGAGGACCTCGGCGGTCTGGGCGACGCCCAGGGCCGCGGTGGGCTCGTCCAGGATGATGATCTTCGGGTCGAGCAGCAGCGAACGGGCGATCGCCACCGTCTGTCGCTGCCCGCCGGACAGCGACGCGATGGGGGTGCGCACGCTCGGTATGCGGGCCGACAGCTCGTTGAGCAGCTGCCAGGACCGCTGCTCCATCTGGACCTCGTCCAGGTGCAGCGGCTCGAGCTCGTGGCCCAGGAACAGGTTCGCGACGACGTCGAGGTTCTCGCAGAGGGCGAGGTCCTGGAAGACGGTGGCGATGCCCAGGCCGAGGGCGTCGCGCGGGTTCGAGATCGTCACGGGGGCGTCGTGGAAGCGGATCTCGCCGCCCGCGTCGGGGGTGTGCACGCCCGCCAGCACCTTGACCAGCGTGGACTTGCCGGCGCCGTTGTCGCCGACCAGCGCGACGACCTCGCCCTCGTGCACGTCCAGCTCGATGTCGGTCAGGGCGGACACGGCACCGAAGGTCTTGGACACCCCGTGCAGCGACAGCACCAACGCGCCGCGCTCGGTGGGCTTCTCGGTGGTAATGCTCATCGACTCACTCCGTTCGTGGTGCCGAGCAGGGGTGGGTGTCCGCGTCCCCGCCGGGGCACGGCGGGGGCGCGGACACCGGTTCTAGGAGATGCCGAGCTTGCTGCAGCCGGCCGCGTAGCGGCCGCCGCACAGCTGCGACGCGGTGGCGATCGGCTTGCCGGCCACCTTCTTGTCGATGACCTCGGCCTTGAGGTTCTTCGCCGTGACCAGCGTCGGGGTGAACAGCTGGGTCGGCGTACCGAACAGCACTGCGTCGGCCTTGGGCTTCTTGCCCTGGATCAGGCCGTACGCCACCCGGGCCGCTGCGGCGGCGACGATCTCGCTGGGCTTGGAGATGGTGTTGTACTGGTCGCCCGCGATGATGAGCTGCAGTCCGGCCGTGGTGGCGTCGTTGCCGGTCACCGGCGGGACGGGGCTCACGCCCGCCGCCTTCAGCGCGGCGATGGCGCCGCCGCCCGTGCCGTCGTTGGCGGCGACGATGCCCTGGATCTGCTTGCCGAAGCGGGAGACCTGGCCCGACACCCACTGCTGGGCCTTGGACGGGTCCCAGTCCGGCGTGTCGTACTCGGCGAGCGTCTTGTAGCCGCCGGAGGCGAGACCCTCGTGGATGCCCTTCTTGATCAGGCCGGCGGCCGCGTCGGTCGGCGAGCCGTTGACCTCGAGCACGCCGCCCGAACTCGGTGACACGTTCTTGGCCTTCAGGTCCTGCACGAGCGAGGACGCGATGGCCTTGCCGATCGCCTCGTTGTTGAAGGAGACGTAGTAGTCGAGCTTGACCTTCGGGATGGGACGGTCGTAGGCGATGACCTTGACGCCCTGGCTCTTCGCCTGGCTCACGAGCGAGGCTGCGGCGGTCGAGTCGACGGGGTCGATGACGATGGCCTTGGCGCCCTGGGAGATGACGGAGTTGAACTGCTGCTGCTGCTTGGACGCGTCGGCGTCGGCGTTCTGGTACAGCGGCGTGCACTTGGGACAGATCTTCTTCAGCTCGGCGACGAAGCCCGGGCGGTCGTGCTGCTCGTAGCGCGTGGAGGCCTCGTCGGGCATGAGGAAGGCGATCTTGGCGCTCTTCGCACTGCCCTTCGAGCCGCTGCCGCCGCTGGACTTGGTCGAGCAGGCGGCGACGCCGCCCACCGCGACCGCCGTGACGGCGATCGAGCAGAGCAGGCGTTGCATTCGGCGGGTGATCATCGGTGCTCCTTCGGGTCGTGGCGGCCCGGACGGGCGGCCTTGCTCGTACGCGGTGCTGGGTCGTGTCGGGTCATGCTGGGTCGTGCTGGGTCGTGCTGGGTCGTGCTGGGTCGTGCTCGGTCGTGCTGGGTCGTGTCGTACGTCGGGCGCAGTCCTCACGGCGGCCCCACGGGTGCGTTGAGTCGCAGCAGGGCCGCCGGCCGGTCGGGATCGGCCGGCACGAGGACTTCGGTGACCGCGGCGTTCTCCAGCCGCGGGAACAACTGCCGGTACCGCTCGACGGGCAGGTCGAGCAGGGCGCACAGCGCCAGCCGCAACAGGGTGTTGTGGGCGACCACCAGCACCGTCCCGCCGGGGAACTGCTTGCACACACCGCGCAGCGCGGACTCCGCCCGGCGGGCCGCGTGGACCGGCGATTCCGACCCCGGGTACGGGTGGGCGGCGGGGTCGGCCCGGAACCGGTGCACCATGTCGGCGTCGAGGCTGAGCAGCTCGTCGACGGTGTGGCCCTCGGCGACGCCGAAGTCCACCTCGCGGAGGTCGTCGACGATCTCCAGCGGCAGGCCGAGCGCTGCGGCGCTGGGCCGCGCCGTCTCCAGGGCGCGGCGGACCGGCGACACCGCGACCGCGTCGAAGTGTTCGGTGCCGGCCCAGGCGGCGAGCTCCTGCGCCTGCCGTTTGCCGAACTCGGTCAGGTCGATGTCCGAGCTGCCGCCGGCGTAGCGGTTGTCGGCGTGCCAGATGGTCTCGCCGTGCCGGACCAGGACCAGCCGGGTGGAAGCAATCACCGGGCCACCTCGTCCTGTGGCGACGTGGTCGCCAGCACACTCGCCGCCAGGTCGTGGTCGAGCCAACCCCGGTCGGCGAGGCTCTCGACCAGCGCGCGGTAGCCCGGCTCGAGCGTGGCGGCGCGCTCGGCGTCCGGTTCGGAGCGCTCCACGACGTGGACCATCCGCTCGGCCGTGGCCGTCAGCTCGCCGGGTTCGGCGCCGGCGAGCACGGCCATCCCGAACGCGGCCTGCGACGAGGCCGGTCGCTCGGTCGGGCGGCCGAGGGTGTCGGTACGCAGCTGGTTCCACCAGGCGTTGCGGGTCGTCCCGCCGGTCAGGGCCACCGGGCCGGACGTCTCGGCGCCGCGGACCCGCAGGACGTCGTAGGCGAGCCGCTCCACGCGGGCGATGCCCAGGCACACCGCCGCGAAGCGGTCGACGTCGTCGTCGAGGGACGCGATGCCGAACCCCTCGGCGGCCGGGGCCACGAACGGGAAGCGCTCGCCGCGGCCGGCCAGCGGATAGGCGATGTCGGTGGGCAGAGCCCGTTGCGCGGCCTGCTCGGTGAGCCGGCCGAGGCCGGCGCCGTCGACACCGGGGAACGCCGCGTTCAGGGCCGAGGCGCCGGTGCTGGACGCGCCGCCGGGCAGCCAGCCACCGTCCGGGTGCCGGTGGCAGTACACCGCGCCGGCCGGGTCCTGCAGCAGCTGGTCAGTGGCGCCCTTGACGACGAGCGTGGTGCCGAGCGCGCTGCTCCAGCGGCCGGTGCGCAGCGCGCCGGCCGCGATCTGCGCGGCGCAGCCGTCGGTCATGCCGGCGCGGATGACCGTGCCCTCGCGCAGGCCGGTCTCGGCCGCCGCGGCGGCGCCGACCGTCGCGAGCACGGTGCCGGGCAGCACCAGGTCGGGCAGCAGGCCGGCCCGCAGGCCGAGCTCGTCGAACACCCCCTGCGGCCAGGCGACCGCGCGCAGGTCCGCTCCGGTCTTGAGCGCGTTGGAGGTGTCGGTGGCGACGGGTCGACCGGCCAGCCGGCCCACCAGGTGATCGGACTGGTGCACGATGCGGTCACGGCCGGCGAGGTCGCCGGAGCGCTGCAACCAGACGGCCTTCGGCAGGGCCCAGCTGGGCTGCATCCGGTAGCCGAGGGAGTCCCAGAGCTCGGCCCCGACGCGGGCGACCTCGTCGGCCTCGTCGGCGGCGCGGGCGTCGTCGTACATCAGCGCCGGCCCCGCCGCAGCGCCGTCCGGGTGCTCGACCAGCACCGTGCCGGACGTCGCGTCCACGGCCAGGGCGTCGACCCGGGCGCCCGGCCCGGCTGCGGACAGGGCACCGCGCACGGCGACGACCAGTGCGTCCCACCAGGAGGCCGGCGACTGGGTGTGTTCGCGGCCGGAGCGCGTGCCTGGCGTCAGCGCGGCCGCGGCCTCGCCGAGGACGGTTCCCGCGTCGTCGACGACCACGGCACGCACGCCCTGCGTGCCGACGTCGATGCCACAGAACACCCGTTACCCCCAGCTGCTATCTCAAGTTGAGTGATAGATATAACACTCATCTTGGGATAAGCAAAGGGGATGTTTCCCAGTCGTGACCTGGACGTTTCGAAGGGGGTCGTGCGAGGGGTGGAGCTCAGGACGCGCGGAGGACCTGGGCGACCTGGACGTCGTCGCACCGGCTGCGCAACATCTCGAGGTCGGAGTCGTCGATCCCGTCGTCGGTGATGACGGTGTCGAATTCGCCTACGTCGCAGAGCATGTGTGGGGCAGGGCGGCCGAATTTCGCATGATCGACCAACAGGACGCTGCGGGCCGCGTTGCGCATGAAGGCCCGTCGGGTCATCACCGTGGCCTCGGAGCGGTGCAGGCAGCGCCCGTCCATCACGGCGGTCGTGGACATGAAGAACAGGTCGGCGTGCATCGCGTCGATCGCATCGACCGTCTGGAGTCCCTGACAGGATTCCTGCCGGGAATGGTAAGTCCCGCCGAGCAGGTGCAGGTCGACCGACGTGGTGTCGCCGAACGCGCGCAGGGCAGGCAGGAAGTTGGTCGCGACGGTCATCGGCGAGTCGGCCAGCACGTGCGGCACGAGGCCCAGCACGGTGGTGCTGTCATCGAGGAAGATGGTCTGGCCGTGGCTCAGCAGCTGCGCCGCGACATCGCACATCGCCGCCTTCTCCGCGCCCATCGAGGTGGCGCGCTCGCGCACGCCGGCGTCGACCAGCGCCGAGGGGTTGGCCGTCGCGCCCCCGCGGATCTTGCTGATCCAGCCCTCGGCCTCGAGTGCGTCGAGGTCGCGATGCATGGTCATGAGGCTGACGTCGAACTCGCGCACCAGATCGTCGACGCGGGCGAACCCGGCGTCGAGCACGCGCCGCCGCACCAGCTCGCGCCGTGCGGCCGGCCCGCGTTCGACGCCCGGCTCACTCATCGTTCCATCGTTCCGTACGTCGGTGAGCGTGGTCCAGCGCGGGTCGCCGCGCGGTCCGCGCGCCTCCAGCCATCACCCCGACGCTTTGTCATGATTCCGCCGGACGTGTGATCACGGCCGCGACACCAGGTCATACCAGGGTCAACCACACCCGTTCATTCCTTGGAGGGCGCGTCATGCTGCGGCTTCACCCGAGTGTTCTCGACATCGTGCTGCTGGTCATCTACTTCGTCGCCATCCTGGGCATCGGGCTGGCGGCACGGCGGTCGGTGGGCACCAGTGCCGACTTCCTGCTCGCCGGCCGCTCGTTGCCCGCGTGGGTCACCGGCCTGGCGTTCGTCAGCGCGAACCTCGGCGCGACCGAGATCCTGGGCATGGCCGCCAACGGCGCGCAGTACGGCGTGGCCACGGTGCACTACTACTGGGTCGGCGCCGTCCCGGCCATGGTGTTCCTCGGCATCGTGATGATGCCGTTCTACTTCCGCGCGAAGGTGCGCTCGGTGCCCGAGTTCCTGCGCGTCCGGTACAACGACTCGACGCACGTGCTGAACTCCGTGGTCTTCGCGGTGTCCGCGGTGCTCATCGCCGGTGTCAACCTGTACGCACTGGCGATCGTGCTGCAGAGCCTGCTCGGCTTCAACCTCTACGTGGGCATCGTCATCTCGGCCGTGTTCGTGCTGGTCTACATCGGCGCCGGCGGCCTCTCCAGTGCGATCTACGGCGAGGTGCTGCAGTTCTTCGTCATCCTCGCCGGCCTCATCCCGCTGACGGTCGCGGCCGTCAAGAACGTCGGCGGCATCGGCGAGCTCAAGCACAAGGTCTCGGCGTCCGTGCTGGGCAACAACGGCATCCACGCCTGGCAGGGCACGGGCATCAACGCGCACCCGCAGAACCCGATCGGCGCCAATTTCATCGGCATCATCCTGGGCCTGGGCTTCGTGCTGTCGTTCGGCTACTGGACGACGAACTTCGCCGAGGTGCAGCGTGCGCTGTCGGCGAAGGACGAGTCCGCCGGCCGGCGCACGCCGCTGATCGCCGCCTACCCGAAGCTGTTCATCCCGGCCATCACCGTGATCCCCGGGCTGGTGGCGCTGGTGACGTTCAAGGACTTCGGCAAGGGCAACATGACCTACAACGACGCGATCCCCGCGCTGATGGGGCGATTGCTGCCCTCAGGAGTGCTGGGCATCGCGATCACCGGCCTGTTCGCGTCGTTCATGGCCGGCGTCGCCGCGAACGTCAGCTCGCTGAACACCGTGGTCACCTACGACCTGCTCGAGCCGTACCTGCGCAAGGGCCGCAGCGACCGCTACTACCTCAACGCCGGACGCCTGGTCACGGTCGGCGGCATCGTCATCGCGGTGTTCACGGCGATCCTCGCGTCGCACTTCAACAACATCATGACCTACCTGCAGTCGCTGTTCAGCATCTTCAACGCCCCGATCTTCGCCACCTTCATCCTGGGCATGTTCTGGCGCAAGACGTCGGCGTGGGGCGGCTTCTGGGGGCTGCTCGCCGGCGTGGTGAGCGGGTCGGTCACGTTCCTGCTGTTCCAGAACGACGTCTTCCACGTGGCGTCGGCGATCTACGCGACGTTCATCCAGGCCGGTGTCGCGTTCGGCGTCGACATCGTCGTCACCCTGGGCGTCACCGCCTTCACCACGCGGCCGGACCCGGCCACCCTCGGCGACATCGTCTACAGCCGGCGGCGGGGCAAGCCGCGCGAGAAGGCCCAGGCCATGCCGTGGTGGCAGCGCCCGGTCGTGCTCGGCTCCGGGGCCCTGGCCATCGGTGTCGTCCTGAACATCATCTTCGCCTAGGAGGGATCGGCCATGGCCGCGAAGGAGATCGACGAGTCGACCTCGAGTCGCATCTCGAAGCTGTTCGACATCCGGTTGATCGTGGGCGGGCTGCTCACCGTCTACGGCGTCATCCTGGTCATCAAGAGCTTCACCGACACCGATGCGCAGATCCGCAAGGGTGCGGGGCTGCACCTCAACCTGTGGACGGGTATCGGGCTGCTGGTGGTCGGGCTGTTCATGCTGGCCTGGATGCGCCTGCGCCCGCTGGAGCCGTTGAAGCCGGACGACCTCGGCGACGACGGCCCGCACGAGTCACGCGCGAACTAGGAGCGCTGGCTCGCAGCTGGTGTTTTGCGGCCCGGCAGCGTCGTCCGCGCCATCGGCCGGCCGGCGAGCACGAGGCTGAGTGGGCTGCGCCGCAGTACCTCGGCGATCAGCGCCGAGCCGACGACCGCGAGCACGTAGACGACGATGGAGCGCCACGGGTTCGGCAGCTGGGCCGCCCACGGGTCGCGGTACTGCACCACCAACCAGATGACGAGCGGGTGCGCGAGGAACACCGCGAACGAGCGGTCCGAGGCGACCGTGACCACCTTGCGCACCGTGCGGCCCTGAGGGACACGCACGTACCGCCGGCCGATGACCAACAGAGCTCCAATTACCGCCGTGACCCAGAAGAGCATGATGGGCTGAAGCACCGCCGATGCTTTGCTGACGGTTTCACCCCGGGCCACCTGCCACAGGTAGTAGGTGACGGTGATCGCTGCCGCCACCACGAACGCGGCGACGACCGCACGGGCGTGCGCGTCGAGCCAGGTGCGGACCGTGTCGATGTGCCACGCGACCACGGCACCGAACAGGACCCAGAACCCGTAGTTCCAGAACAACGCGCTCTCGTGCGCGTTGAACGCTGCGGCCCAGCCGGTGTACGGCCCATACCACTGGATCCGGGCGAGCAGCACCGCCTGCACCAGGACGGCAACCACGAGCAGCGCGACGTGATGACGGGCGGTACGGCGGATGAGCACGGCGATGAGCGGGAACAGCAGGTAGATCTGCAGCGAGACGAGCAGGAAATAGAGGTGGTAGTAGGACGTGCCGTAGGCCAGGTCGCGGACGACGCCCCACGGCCAGGCAGGTGTGCCGAACCTGATGCGGTCGATCCAGCAGTAGAACAGCGACCACAGCACGTAGGGGATGCCGACGAGCTGCAGACGGCGACGCCAGAAGTGCGGCACGTCGATGCGGCGACGGCCGTAGTTCAGGGTCAGGACGAAACCGGTGAGCCAGAAGAAGGCCTCGCGCGTGAAGTGCAGCATGATCAGGAAGCCGCCGGCCGTCTCGCCGCCGCTGCGGGTGGAGATGGAGACCGCGTGCACACCGATGACGCACGCGAAGGTGAGGACGCGCACCACGTCCAGCTCGTCGACGTGCTTCGGCCGCGTCGCTGTCCCCGTACCCTTGCCCGTCGCGGCCGCTGTGCCGGTCGGCGCCGCAGGGTTCATGTGCGCGACCGACGGCCCGCGTGCCCCGTCGCGGTCGGCACGGCCGCGCGACGGATCTTGCCCGTCGGCGTCCGCGGCAGGTCCTCGACCAGGTGGATGTCCACCGGCCGTTTGTGCCGGCTCAGTTCGCGCTCCGCGCGAGCGGCGAGGTCGGCGGCGAGGTCGTCCCGGTCCCCGTCCGCGTGGCGACGGACGACGTAGGCGACGGGGACCTCGCCCAGCGTGTCGTCCGGCCGGCCGATCACGGCGATCTCGGCAACGCGGTCGTCCTTCCGCAGCACGTCCTCGATCTCGGCCGGGTACAGGAGCTCGCCTCCCCGGTTGATCTGGTCGTCGGACCGGCCGGCGATGTAGAGCTCACCGCCGTCGGCGAAATAGCCGTCGTCGCCGGTGTCCAACCAGCCGTCGGCGTCGAAACGCTCGGCAGCGCGGCCGCCCTCGTAGCCACGGATCACACCGGGACCGCGGATCCAGATGCGGCCGATGCCGTCGGTGCCGACGCCGCGGACCTGCACGTCGGCCCCGGCCGGTCGGCCCACCGACCCCGTCGGTGTGGACGCGTCGAGCGCGCCGGCGGTGATCTGGCTGCCGGCCTCGGTCATCCCGTAGCTCTCGATCAGCGGCACCTCGAGGACGCTCTGGAGCCGGTCGCGGACCGTGCGGGGCAGCGGCGCCGACGCGGAGCGGATCAGCCGCAGCGTCTCCGGCCCCCGCTCAGGCAGTTCGCGCGCCAGGATGCCGAGCATGGCGGGCACGGCGTTGATCCAGGTGATGCGGCGTTCGGTCATCAGGTCCCAGAAGCCGGTGCGGTGGAAGCGGTCGTCGAGCACCAGGGTGGATCCCGTGACGAGGGTGCCCAGCACCGCGACGACCTGCCCGTTGATGTGGAACAGCGGGAGCGGGTTGTACCCCCGGTCGCCGGGACGCAGCTCGAGGTTCGTGGCCACCGCGTTCGCCGTCGCGAGCAGTTGAGCCGTGTCGAGCCGGACGATCTTCGGCGTACCCGTCGAACCCGACGTTTGCATGAGCACGCCGCCCGTCCCGCCCGTCGCCGGGTCCGAGTCGCCCGCCGCGTCCAGCTCCGACGGGTGCAGGACTGCACGGCCCGACCATCGGTCCGGCCGGTCGGAGACCACGAGGTCGCAGCGCAACGCCTCGACGTCGCGCCGTTGCGCGCTCACGGGTGCGTGCGGATCGAGTGGGGCCGACAGCCGACCGGCGGCCATGACCGCGAGGTGGGTCACGGCGAGATCGACGGCGTCCTCGATGTCGAGGGCGATGCGCGCGACCCCCGGTCTGGTGGCCAGCCCGCCTGCGACCCCGCGGAGGCGATCGTCCAGCTCTCGGTACCGCACGCGGCGCGCGCTGCGTGCGTCCTCGAGGAAGGTGTCCTCCGGGCGTGCGGCAGCCACCAGGGCGGTGAAGCTGTCGGTCACGCGGGTTCGCCCTCGCGGTCGGCGGGGGTCGGGGTGTCCGGCAGATCGATGAGCTGGGTGGTGCTGATGAATCGGACGCTGACGAGCCCGATCACGAGCAGGACGGCCGAGAAGGCCAGCGCGACCGAGTAGCCGAACTGGCCCGCGAGCAGCCCGAACACGGGCGCGGCAATCACGCCGGCGACGCCGAACCCGGTGTTGACCAAGCCGCTGGCGGCCCCGCTGTGGTCGGGGGCGACGTCCATCGGGATGGTCCACAGCGGTGAGTTGCACAGCTCGAGGAACAGGAACGCGACGGTCAGGCAGATGGTGACGCCGACGAGGCTGTGCACGAACAGCACCGGGAGGATGAACACCGCGGAGCCGGTCAGGCCGATCAGCAGGCCGGCCTTCCGCGCCCGCCCCAGGCTGTTGGTGCGGCGCAGCAGCGTGTCCGAGAGCGACCCGCCGATCCAGTCGCCGGCGACGCCGCCCAGCAGGACGACGGAGGCGAACACCGACGACGCACCCAGGGCCAGGCCGAAGTGCGACGAGAAGAACGACGGCATCCAGGTGAGGTAGACCCAGAGCACCCAGCCGTAGCAAAAGTCCGTGATCGTGACCGGCGCGAGGCGACGGGCGAGCTTGCGCCACGGCGGCTTGCGGTGGACGGCCGCTCCGTCGGCGCCGCTGCGCAGCTCCGACAGCTCGAGCCGGTTGACGTCCGGGTGGTCCCTCGGCCGGTCGCGGAAGTAGCCGAACCAGAGCACGCCCCAGACCACGCCCGTCAGTCCGGCGACCAGGAACGAACCGCGCCAGCCGACGTGGGGCAGCGAGATGAGCCCGGCGACGGCGAGCGGGGCCAGCGCGTTCGACAGCCGGGATGCGGCGTGGACGACGCCCTGGCCGAAACCTCGCCGGTCCTCCGGCAGCCAGGCCGCCATCGCGTGCGTGGCGGTGGCGAACGCCGCGCCTTCGGACAAGCCGAGCAGGAAGCGGACGGCCAGCAGCATGACCAGCCCGGTGACGAGCCCGGTGAGGATGGTGAACAGGCCGCACAGGGCGGCGACCACGCCGAGGGCCCGGCGCGCGCCGAACCGGTCACCGGCCCGGCCACCGAAGGTCTGCAGCACCGCGTACGGCAGGGCGAACGCGGAGGTGGCCAGCCCGAACTCGAAGGACGTCAGGTGCAGGTCGCCCACCAGGCCGTGCGGGCCGGCCGTCGCGATGTTGACGCGGTCGAAGTACAGGATGGCGTACAGCGCGCACAGCAACAGCAGGACGCGTCCGCGGACCCGGTGCCGGAGCGGGCTGGCGTGCTCGACGTGACGCTCGGTGGGGTTGGCGACCTGGTCGGCGGTCACGTCAGATGCGGGGTGTGGGTCGCGGACGCGTGATCGGCATCTCTCAGGGATACCCCAGCACCGACCGCCACAAGCTGTGGATTGTGTTCGAGCATTGTCAACGATGCCGCGACATCACGAACTGCTCGATCAGGGTCGCGAGGGCGATCGACCCGTCGACGCGGGTGGCGCCGCGGTAGTGGCCGCTGGCGGGCCAGCTGTGCCGGACGCCGGAGTACACGATGCGGCGCACCGCGGTCCCGGACCCGCAGCTGCGCCAGTCGACGACGTCGGCCAGCTCGTGCTCGACAGTCCGCGAGCTCGACGTGCAGTGGTCACGGCGGCGGAACGCGATGGCGGTGGCGTCCAGGAGAGGCACCGGTGGCGAGCTGTGTTCCGCCGAAGGCTCCTGGGTGTCGGCGTCGCCGACGGCGACTAGGGCCGAGATGGGTGCGGCCGGCGGGTCGCAGCCGTCACCGTCCACGGCCGCCATGGTGGCGACGGCGGCATACAGGTCCGACCGGCCGCAGGCGAGCGTGAAGGCAAGCTTGGCGCCGTTGCTGTGGCCCACGAGGTAGGTCCGATCGGCATCGGTGTGCCATGCGGTGCGCGCGTCGCGGGTCGCCGCAGCGACGAACCCTTCGTCGTCGAGCTTGCGCTGTGCGGCCTCGTGACAGCAGCTGTGGGCCGCGTCCACGTCCCACGACTCGTGATAGCCCACCGGGTAGACGGCTACCGCCTTGCCTTGCGAGACCAGCGGCAGAAAGCCGGTGCGCTCGCTTTCGAGGCCGGACGAAGAGTGGTAGCCGCTGAGTACGACGAACAGGGGTAGCGCCGCTCGTGCCCCGTGCGCAGCCGACGGCGCAGCAGCGAGGTACGCGCGCACCACCCCGTCCCAGCGCACCGTGCGCACCGAGAAGGCGACGCCGGGATAGGTCTTGCGCAGGGTGGCCAGCGTGACCGTCGACGCCGCGAACATCGACGCGCCGGTGACGTCGGTGTACGGGGTGACAGCCGGTGCCTTCGTGCCGGCGCTCGAGGTGGGCCGCGGGGAGACGGTGGGGCCGGATGACGCCGGCCCCCGCGTGGGGCTGGCCGAGCGCGTCGCGCCGGCGCGCGGGGACGAGCTGGACGACGAGCACGCCGCGGTGACCAGGAGCGCGATAACCGCGATCACCGCGAGCGCTGCTGGCGTGGTCCGGCGGGACGGTCCGGGGCGGGGGTGCACCCTTCCAGCATGCCCCGCGTTCGGCGGGGACCGACGGGTCACCCGTCGTCGGGGTCGTCGGCGCTGCGGAGGTCGGCGGTCACCCGCTCGGCGATGTAGCGGTACCCGGCGTCGTTCGGGTGGTCCGGAACGCGCCCCTCGTACGCGGGCGCGCTCGCCGGCGTCATCCAGTGCTCGGCGATGGGGTCCAGGTAGCGCACGTGCTCGTCGCGGCACGCCTGGCGCAGGCCGAGGTCGATGCCGACGACGTGCCCCGCCAGCGGGAACCGCGCGGGTATCGGGCCGAGCACGACGAGCCGGGCTCCGGCGAAGCGACGTTCGGCGGCACAGATCGTCGCCTCGGCCGTCGTCGTCTCGAGCCGGGGTGGCGCGTGGCGGTCGTCCCGGCCGCCCTGAATGAGGACGAGGTCCGGTGCCGGGCGGACCGGGATGTGGTGCAGCCGCTGCAGGAAGGTCCCCTGGTGGCGCGCCCCCGGGTCGACGAAACCGGTGCCGGGAACTCCGTACACGCGGGCTCTCTCGCCCAGCTGCGCGGCGACCTGCCGGGCGTACCCGTCCTGCGGATCGCTGGCGCCTACCCCTGCGGTGTACGACGCGCCCAGCACGATCATGTGGTGCGTCAGGGCCGGGTGATCGGTCGGCGCCGCACACGGTGCCGATGCCGAGTGCGTGCGCGCCGCGGCGAGCTGCGAGGAACCGTGCCTGCCGGCGACCGTGACCCACGTCCCGATCGTCGCGGCGAGCGCGACCGCGACGGCGGCCGCGATCCAGACGCGGCGGTGGGCCCTGGCTGACATGCCGGCCCTCCGGTCTCGCCAACGTGTCCGTCCTCAACGGTGCGAGGCACAGTGAACACGCGTCGGATCACGGAACGTTCACGATCTCAGCCAACCCGCATGTTCGGCGGGGGACGCGGTCGCGTCCCCCGCCGGGGTCAGCGGTAACTGACGCGGAGCTGGTCCCGCACGCTGCGCGCCGGCGCCCGCACCGTCAGGGTGTCGGTGCTGCGATGCCACGTCCAGTACTTCGCCGAGACCTTCCGTCCGTCGATCGAGACGGTGGTGGGGGCGTGGGCGTTCGTGAAGTTGACCGCCCAGGTGCGTGTCGCCGGCTGACCGCGGAACGACCCGACCGTCGGCGCAACGGTCACCGCATTGCCCTTCAGGGCGATGCGGGTGGTCGCGTGGCGCGGTGAGGTCGACGTGCCGTCGTCCTCGTACAGCGTGCTCGACCCCTTCGCGCCCTGCGCGACCGTGACGCTGGCCGCCGTCAGCGTGTTCTGCACGTCGTTGCTCACGTCCTTGGTGCGGGTGGTGACGATGCCGCCCGAGCGGACGAACACCGGCATGGACCCGAGGCCGGTGGTGATCTTCGCGGTCGTGCCGCCGCGGTAGGTCTTGCCGGTGAACCAGTCCGTCCAGCTGCTGCCGGCCGGGAACCACACCGAGGTGGTGGTGGTCGTGCCCGGTGTGGTGACGGGCGCGACGAGCATGTCCGGGCCGTAGAGGTACTCGGAGTCGGCCTGGGCGTACGCCTCCTGCTGCTCCGGGTACTGCAGGTACAGCGCCCGGGTGATGGGCATGCCGGTCGCCCGCGCCTGCTGAGCCAGCGTGTAGGTGTAGGGCATCAGCTTCTCGCGCAGGTTGAGGAACTTCTCCGCGGAGTTCTTCGCGTCGGTGCCGTACTGCCACGGCAGGCGGTCGCTGTGGTTGGAGTGCAGGCGGTCGATGGGCTGGAAGGTCCCGAACTGCACCCACCGGGCGTAGAGGTCGTCCGACAGCTTGGTCGACCCGGGCTCGCTGCCCGTCGTCTGCGTCCCGCCGGTGTGGCCGCCGATGTCGTGGCTGATCGACGGCAGCCCGGTGGCCGCCGACTCACCCGGGGTGTAGCCGACCTCGTAGGCCAGGGTCTGCCAGTCGGAGATGGTGTCGCCGGTGAAGTGCAGCGTTGTGCGCTTGTCGGCCCAGGGGCCGGTGGGCACCGGCGTCGCGTTGCCGTACCCGCCGTCCTCCAGCGTCCCGTAGGCACGCGAGAAGGCGAAGCCGCGGTCGACCGTCTTGTCGGTGTAGTCGGCGTAGGCCTGGTTGACCCACGCGTCGCCCGTGACGCCGGGCAGCGACGAGGTCGAGCCGTCGCAGCACCAGTCCATCCACCACAGATCGTTGCCGTCGGCCTGCATCTGGTCGTGCAGTGCGAGATAGGCCTTGAGCTGGTCCGGGTCGCCGAAGTCGAAGACGTAGCAGTTCGTGGCACCGCCGCCGCACGCTCCCGGCTTGAGCTTGCCCTTGGCGATCTGCTGCGCCTTGGCGAACTGCGGGTCGGACTCCTCGATGCTGGGGTGCAGGTTGAGCGCCGTGTGCAGGCCCTGCGCGTGCGCCCACGCGAAGTACGCCTTGGGGTCCGGGAACTTGCTGGGGTCGATCTCCCACCCGTTCCACTGGTTCGGCACCTTGAAGTCGGTGTCGGTGACGAGCACGTCCAGCGGGACGCCCTCACTGCGGAACTTCGGCAGGATCGTGTTCTCGTAGTCCGCCGCGGTGCGGTCGTAGTACTCCGAGTACCAGGTGCCGTACGCCCAGCGCGGCAGCAGCTTCGCCGGCCCGGACAGCGTCGACAGGTCCTGCAGGGCCTGCGCGTAGTCCTTGCCGTAGCCGAACACGTAGCCGTCCTGGTAGGGCTTGCCGTCGTGCGTCGGACGCTGCGTCACCGTGCGGGTTCTCGTGTCGTAGACCGCCGAGGGTGTGTCGTCGATGAGGGACCAGCCGTCCTGGTAGAGCAGGCCCGGGTTGGTGGGCGCCGACCCGTCGACCTGGTCCATGCTGCGGCGGTAACCACCGAGCGCTGCGTGCGGGTCGAGGACGGGGGAGCCGACGCGGGCCGCCGCGACGGTGTCGACGTTGACGTTGCAGCTGTCGTCGGTCGGGCAGCCGAGCGTCACCGAGTCGGTGCCCTTGGTGATCTGCACGGGGACCGAGATCGTGCGCCAGGCGTCCCAGCTGCTCGTGGGCGCCAGCGTCACCGTCGTCGGCTTCGCGGAACCGACCGCGACGGTCATCGTCCGCGACTGCACGGCCTGTGCCCCGGCAGCCGAGTTGGCGTAGCGCAGTTGCAGGGCGTACCGGCCGGTCCTCGGCACGCCGGTGACGCTCAGCTGGTCGGCGGCGCCGGCCTTCTCCAGCCCGCCCACGAACCCGTCACCGGAGTAGTTGTTGTGGTCGGAGGCGAGCTTCGCGCCACCCTGCAGCGCGCCGCTCTCGGCCTCGCAGACGGTGCCGAACGCGCACGGCGTGACGGTGGGCGCCGCGACGCCGGGGTAGTCGGCGCCCTGGGTCAGGACGGCCACGTTGTCGACGTTGACGTCACCGGAGTCTGTAGCGGCGCGGGAGATCGTCACGGTGTGCGTGCCCGCCGACAGTGCCAACGACGCGCGCGCGACCTGCCAGGTGTCCCAGTCGGCGGTCGGCGGCAGGCTCAGCGTGGTCGGGGTGCCGCCGTCGGCGGAGACGCTGAGCGTGCGCGTCTCGATCTTGCCGTCGCCGCCCTGGTAGTTGGCGTAGCGGGCGGCGATGTCGTAGGTGCCGGCGGCGGCGATCGTCGTGGTGAAGGTGAGTGAGTTGCCGGTCTGCTCGAAGCCGGCCACGAAACCGCGCCCGCTCGAGCCGGTGTGGTCGGTCGCGAGTTTCAGACCGGACAGCGTCAGGTCCTCGGCCTCGCACCGCACGCCCGCCGCGCACGTCTTCGGCGCCGACTGGGCCCAGGGTGCGGCCGTGACACGGTGCCCGCCGTCGTCCACGGACACGAGCAGGTTCTTGCTCGTGAACGGCCCGGAACCGACCTTGTAGCGCAGGCTCACCGCGTCGGTGTCGATGCGCAGCCACCCGCCGCTGACCTTCGAGACGAACCGCGTGCGCGGGAACGCGTTGCGGCCCACGACGTTGAAGGTGCCGGCGTTCAAGAAGTGCTTGTCGCCGGCGTACTCGGTGCGGATCAGCGTCGGGGACAGGACCTCGAAGCGGGCGTCGCCCGAGACGACGGCGCGACCGGCCGCGGAAGCGGGTGTCGCGCCGGACGCGGACGGCGTCGTGACAGCCGCCGCCACCCCTGCGCAGAGGGTGGCGACGGCCACCGCGGCCAGCAGGCGGCGGGCGCGGACGGGGCGACGGGTCTTCACGATGGCACTCCTCGAAGGGCGGGGCGGGTCAGTGGTGCGCGGAACGGGTCGGGACCGGGAGGCGGGGCGGACCGCAGGGCGGCGGCCTGTGAGCGGTCGGCGAAGCGGTGCGGTTCGGTCAGCACGACGGTCAGCGCCCCGACGAGCGAGGCACGCTCGCCGAACGGTGACACGCTCAGCTCGGTCGGTGGCCCGAACGGCAGGGCGTCCAACTCGCGTCGGATCGGGTCGACGAGCAGGTCACCCAGCGCTGTCAGCTCGCCGCCGAGCACCACGCGGGCCGGGTCCAGCACGACGACCACGTCGGTCAGCGCCCGAGCCAGCTCGGCGACACCGACGTCGACAACGCGACGCACGGCGGGGGAGGAGTGTGCGTTTCCGACGAGCTCGGCGAGGGAGCCGGCGACGCCGCTCCCGGCGAGGCGGCGCAGCATGCCGTCACCGCCCGCGTAGAGCTCGAGGCAACCGCGACGACCGCACCAGCACGGCTCGCCACCGGGGCGGGCGGTCACGTGACCGAACTCGCCGGCGTAGCCGTTGCGTCCGCGCACGATCGTCGTGCCGCGGGCGGAGCCGAGCCCGATGCGGCTCGCGACCTTGACGAACAGGACGTCGCCGCCGTCGGCGGGCGGGCGGGCGACGGCCTCGCCGAGCGCGCCGAGGTTCGCGTCGTTCTCGGTCACGACCGGGATGCCCCACCGGGTGGCCACCGTGTCGGCGAGGGTCGACTCGTTCCAGCCCGGCAGCACCCCGGGCACGGCCAGCCGGCCGCTGTCGGTGGCCACCGGGGCGGCGATGCTCACCGCGGCGCCGACCAGCTCGTCGGCGTCGATGCCGGCCTGCTCGACCGCTTCCTCGATGCTGCGCAGGACGATGCGCGTGCCGCTCGCCGCGGTGTGGTCGTGCGGCACGTCCACCCACCGTTCGGCGAGCACGCTGTGCGACAGGTCGCCGACCGCCACGGCGACGTGCCGGACGCCGATGTCGACCGCGATCGCCGTCCCGGCCGACGTGTCGAGGGCGACCTGGGCGGGTGGGCGGCCCTTGCCGCCGTCGCCCGCCTGCCGGCGCTGCGCGATGAGGCCCCGCTGCGCGAGCTCGCCGAGCACGCTGGACACCGTTGCCCGCGACAACCCGGTGTGGTGGGTCAGCTCGCTCCGGGTCGCCCAGCCGCTGCGCCGGAGCACCTGGACGACCCGGGCCCGGTTCGCCGCGCGGAGGGCGCCGCTGGTGGCGTGGACGGTACGGCGCTGCGCATTGTCGGACAAACCCGGACGTTGCACCCGGATACCGTCGTGCACCGAGCGCGTTCCGTCAATACTTCGACAGAATGTCGGATTCTGTCGGGCGGCTGACCGGCGGCAGCAGCCCCGGCCGGTCGTCGTCCCATGCGGCGGCGCTGATGCGCCAACCCGCACCGGTGCGGACGAACTGCAGCGACTTCGTCCCGGACCCCGGACACGGCTCGCCGTGCATCCGCCCGGTCTTGGTGTAGCGGCCGAACCAGTGCGCGACATCGCCGAACACGTCGACGCGACCGTCTCCCGCGGCCTCGGCGAAGTCGGTCAGCGTGCCGTCGACCAGCAGCTGCTGCCTCGGGGCGAGGAAGGACTCGACGTCGTGGACCGCCGGCTCCTGCCCGCACGTGCGGACGATGATCGCGGCCGGGAGCAGGACGGCGCGCAACGCGTCCACCCGGGTCGGCGCGCCCGGGCCGGAGGTGAACGCGGCGAAGAAGCACTGCACCAGGCGCAGGATCGCGTCGACGTCGCGGTCGGTGTCCGTGGTCATCGCGGTGAGCCGCCGAGGAAGTCGCCCAGGCCCGTCAGCAGGCGGTCGACGTCGGAGCGGTCGTTGTACGCCGAGATGCCGACCCGCAGCCCGCCGGCCTCGAGCCCGAGCCGCCGGGCCGGCTCGTAGGCGTAGAACGTGCCGGCCGGCGCGTTCACGCCCACGTCGGCCAGGTGGCGGTAGGCGTCCTGCGCGGACCGGCCCGCGAACGTCATCAGCAACGTCGGCGTGCGGCGTCGGGCCCGTGAGTGGACGGTGACGCCGTCGAGGCCGGCCAGCGCGCGCTCGACGTACTCCGACAGCGATCGCTCGTGCGCCTCGGCCGACTCCATCGCGGCGAGCACGCGCTCACGGCGGCCGCCAGCCATGGGGGTGAGCCCGGCGATGAAGTCGACGGCCGCGGTCGTCCCGGCCAGCAGCTCGTAGGGCAGCGTCCCGAGCTCGAAGCGCTCGGGCACGGCGTCGCTGGAGGGCAGCAGCTTGTCCGGGTGCAGCGTCTCGAGCAGGGCGGGGTCGGCCGCCACCACACCGCAGTGCGGGCCGAAGAACTTGTACGGCGAACAGGCATAGAAGTCGGCGCGCAGAGCCGCGACGTCGACGCCCGCGTGCGCGGTCAGGTGCACCCCGTCGACGTAGAACAGCGCTCCTGCGGCGTGCACCACCTCGGCGATGGCCGGCAGGTCGGGACGGGTGCCGATGAGGTTGGACGCTCCGGTCAGGGCGACCAGGCGGGTCCGCTCGCCGACCACCGCGCGTACCTGCTCGACGTCCAGTTCGCCGCTGTCGGGCTCGAAGTCGGCGAAGCGGACGGTCGCGCCGGCCCGCTCGGCGTGGATGACCCACGGGCGGACGTTGGCGTCATGGTCGAGGCGGCTGACGACGATCTCGTCGCCCGGCCCCCACGACGCGGCCAGGGTGCGGGCGAGGTCGAAGGTCAGCTGGGTCATGCTGCGGCCGAAGACGATGCCGCGCGGATCGGCGCCGAGCAGGTCGGCCATGGCCGCCCGGGCACCCTGCACGAGCTGCTCGGCGTTGCGCTCCGCCGGGGTCACCGATCCGCGGTTGGCGATCGGCAGGACCAGCGCGTCGTGGATGGCGCGCGCCACCGGCTCAGGGGTCTGGGATCCGCCCGGGCCGTCGAAATGGGCGGTGCCGGCCCGCAGCGACGGGAACTGGGCACGCACGGACTCGACGTCGATCATGCGACCACTCTGTCACTCGCGCCGACGACACCCCTGCCCACCAGCACGGCCCGGGGTCACCGGTGACGCGGGCGCCTCGAGGCGAGGAGGGTTCCGACGCCCAGGGCGAGCAGCCCCAGCGCACCGGCGAGCAGGGCGGCCAGCGGTCCGCCCGTCGCCGCCAGCGGTGAGCTGCCGGTGCCGCCCGGCCCGGCGCCCGCGCCGACGGGCGGCGGTGTCCCCGTCCCGCTCGTCGGCGGGGTGGTGTCGGTCGGCGGGGGCGTCGACGGTGGCGTGGTCGCCAGGCGGGTCAGCGTGAAGTCCACCCCGCCGCGCAGCTCGCCGGCGGCCGTGATGCTCTCCGTGCGGCTCGAGACGCCGTCGATGCGGTACCCGGCCGGTGGGTGCACCGTGATGGTGTACGTCCCGGCCGTGAGGTCGCCGAGGGCGAAGACGCCGTCGGTCCCGGTCCGGGCGTCGCGGTCGCCACCCGGGCCCGCGACGGTGACGGGCACGTCCGCCACCGGCCGGCCGTCGGACGTGACGGTCCCGGCGACGCTGCCCACCTTCGTCAACGTGAAGTCCTGGCCGGTGCGGTCGGTCGTGTCCACCACGACGCCCTCCCGGTCCTGGGCCGGCGCGTAGCCGTCCGGTGCGGTGGCCGAGATCGTGTAGGTGCCGGCAGGTACGCGCTCGAACTGATAATCGCCGGCCGTGTCCGTCACGGTGTGCGTCTCGTGACCGTCGGCGTCCGTGAGCGTGACGGGCACCGTGGCGAGCGGGCCGTCGGGGCCGGCGACGGCGCCGCTGACGCTGGGCTGCTCGAGCAGCGTGACGTCCTGATCCGGGACGGTGCGTCCCGCGACGATCTCGAACTGCGGCAGCGCCGTCGGGGCGGAGTAGCCGTCCGGCGGGGTGACGGCGATCTGGTACGGGCTACCGGGTCGGTTGTCGTCGAACAGGTAGCGGCCCGTCTCGTCGGTCGTGGTGGTCGTTTCGTGCCCGTCCGGGGCGGTGAGGGTGACGGTGACGTCCGGTACCCCGGCGCCGCCGCTGGTGACGGCCCCACCGACGGGTTCGGGGACGACGTCGCGCAGGGCGAAGTCGGCGACACCGTCGCCCGCGGACAGGTCGACAGCCCGGCGGGCGGCCCCGTCGACGGTGCATCCGTCGGTCGGTGTGGTCGGCGCCTCGACGGTGACCGTGTACCCGGGCTCGGCGGTGTAGCCGGGGAAGGAGTAGTTGCCGTCGGCGTCCGGTTGCGTGCTGGTCAGCTCGTCCCCGTCCGGGGCGAGCAGGCGCACCGTGGACGACCCCGCCCGGCACTGCGTGGTCCCGGTGACCGTGCCGGTGACGTCGTTCGCCCTCGACGCGAACCAGAGCTGGTAGACGGGGAACCCGGCACGCCGGGTGAACACGAACGTCAGGCTCGACAGTGCGCGGTCGGGCTCGAACCAGTCCGACGCGCCGTCGGTGTCGGCCGCGGCCGCGTTGCCGCGCAGCGTCGCCGTGCCGGCGTTCCAGCTCGGGAAGTCGGTGTCGCCGGCGTAGTTGAACGCCCCTCGCTCCCACCGGTCGACGTCGCTGGTGGGCACGACCTGCCCGTCCGCGTCACGGGCCTCGATGCGTACCTGGTCGGCGTCGACGTCGCCGAGCACGAAGCTCCATCCGGCGGCCGGCGTCGCCCCGGCGAAGGAGAAGGTCGTGGTCGACGGGGACGTCGCGTTGTCGGCGTAGGGCCGCAGGTTGAGGTAGGCGTTGTCCCGGCTCGAGCCGTACCGCGCCCCGGGCGGGGTCGCAGCGCCCAGGTAGGTCGACGCGCCGGTGGGCAGCTGGATCGGGCTACGGGAGTCCGAGGTCCACTCGGCAGCCGGGAAGCCCCGCGCCGGCAGTTGCATCGTGCCGCGGAAAGCGTGGGTGCTACCCGCCGGTGCGCTCCAGGTCGCCCACCCGGAGGAGGCCGGCGCGGCGGCCGTCGAGGACGGTGCCAGCACAGCAACGGTGGCCGTCGCGAGCCCGGCCGCGATCAGGACGCGCAGCGCGGAGACAGGGCGGGGGCATGACAGGAGCGCACGCATGGCACACACAACTCCACCTGTGACTGGGCCGGCCCCCGCCCGTGCATCGTGGCACGTTTCGCCCCGTTTGCCCATGCGGCACCCGCGGCCAGAACCCGCAGGAGCTCGCCCCCCGCGATGGCATCTTCGGCAGATGCAGCCCCTGCGGGTCCGTCCGTCTACCTTGCCGCACCCGGGGTGTTCTGCAAGTTGAAAGTGCAACAGTGTGTCTCAAGTTGCACATCCGGTTGAGCGGCGCATCCTGGTTGGAGGCGGTGGCGCCACTTCCTCCACCCGGGCGACCCGCCAGTGGGCGCCCCGCGACTCGTCTCCCCCCGTGACGAGACGCGGGGCAGCCTCGCCCCGGTGAGTCCTACGCCGGGACAGGCGTGATCGGGACGGCACACCGGTTAGTTGATCTTCGGTTCGCGGCATCCCGTCTGCACGGCGACGACGCCTCACGAGCTCCACGACGACGGGACGAGGGCCATGGCTGCACCTGCCGCCCCACGACGGATCCGGCCCACCGGTCGGGACGTCCGCCAGCACCTGATGGGCCTGACCGGTGGGCAAGAGGTGCGGGTGGTCCGTCAGGCGTACCGCATCCGTCAGGACGACACCGACGAGGTGTCGGTCTTCGCCAACGCCCGCGACTACTGGGTGGCGGCGCGGATCGGCGACCGCGTCTCGGTGTGGGCGTGCGGCAACGCGGCCGCCGCGGACGACAAGGCCGAGCGGCTGGCCGACGGCGAGGGCTGGACGTGGGCCGGCGGCGTCACGGACAGCACGGCCGTCGCCGCGGTCTGAGCGGCCCGGGTCAGGGCGTCGGGTTCGTCGGCGCGTCGACGAAGGTGAAGACTTTCTCGACCCCGCACACGCGCAGCACGTTGTGGACGCGGCGGTTGGCGCCGACGAGGGCGACCGCCGAGGCAGCCGGCCCGAGCTGACGCAGTTGCAACAGCAGCGCCACGCCCTGCGAGTCAAGGACCGTCGTGTCGGTCATGTCCACCACCACCTCGGACACCGTGCCGACGGACTCGAGTTCGGCGAACGTCACCGCGTCCACCGCGTGGGAGTCGATCTCGCCGGTCAGAACGACGCGCAGCGTTTGCTCGAGCTTGCTGATGGACACGGTGCCGGGTGAGGTCTGCATGCGCTGCTTTCCGCGTGTGGGTTGGGCGATCCGAGACGGGTGCCGCTCCGGCGCCGGTCAGACGTCGGTGTCGTCGATCACGAACTGGTCGAGCAGCGCAGTCAGCTCGAGCATCCGACGTACGCGGTCACTGGGGTTGCGTAGCCGCAACTGCGAGGTGCGGTCCCGGGCCAGGTCGTCCCGGGCACGCACCAGCATGCCCAATCCGACCGAGTCGATGAACGTGACCTCGGACAAGTCCAGGACGACGGCGGAGAAGCCGGCCTGGGCCTGGCTCAGAGCGGTGAGGTAGACGTCGTACGCGGTCTCGACGTCGAGCTCGCCGGACGCGGTGAGCAGGGCGTGGGCACCTTCGTCCTGCGTGGTCACCTTCATGCGCAACCTCTACCCAAAGTCGGGTCTCTCGGAGCAGGGGCGAGTGGTGCGGTGCTGTGTCGGTCAGACGGCGGGGAGCCCGAGCCGCCCCTGCAGCTCGGCAGCGGTCGAACCGTAGGTCTCGACAATCGAGACGCCGTCAGGGCCCGTCGTGAACACACCGTGATCGGTGTAGACGCGATCGACGCAGCCCACCCCGGTGAGCGGGTAGGAACACCTGTCCACCAGCTTGGGCGAACCGTCCTTCGCGAACAACGTCATCATGACGTAGACGGATCTCGCGCCGATGGCAAGATCCATCGCCCCGCCGACCGCAGGGATCGCCCCCTCGGCGCCCGTGTGCCAGTTCGCGAGGTCGCCGCGGAACGAGACCTGGAACGCGCCGAGCACACACACGTCGAGGTGGCCGCCACGCATCATCGCGAAGCTGTCGGCGTGGTGGAAGTACGCGGCCCCCGGCAGCTCGGTCACCGGGACCTTGCCGGCGTTGGTGAGGTCGGTGTCGACCGCGTCGCCGGTCGCGGCCGGGCCCATGCCCAGCATCCCGTTCTCGGTGTGCAGCACGACGCCTGCATCGGGCGCCAGATGGTCGGCCACGCCCGTCGGTTGACCGATGCCGAGGTTGACGTAGGCGCCGCGGGGTATGTCGGCGGCGACGCGCTGCGCGAGCTCTGCGCCCGTCAACGTCCGGCGGTCGACGTGCTCGGTGGCAGGGAGCGCCCGACCCGTGCTCACCGAGCACCTCGGACGGACAGCTGCCGGGCCTCGGCCTGCACGACCCGGTCGACGAAGATGCCGGGCGTCACGACGGCCTCCGGGTCCAGCAGGCCGGTGTCGACGATTTCGGACACCTGGACCACGACGGTGGTGGCGGCGGTGGCCATGACCGGCCCGAAGTTCCGGGCCGTCTTGCGGTACACGAGATTGCCCATCCGGTCGCTGCGGTGGGCCGCGATCAACGCGACATCGCCGCGGATGGGGTACTCCAGTGCGTACTCGCGCCCGTCGATGACGCGCGTCTCCTTGCCCTCGGTCAGCGGCGTCCCGACTCCCGTGGGGCAGAAGAACGCGCCGATCCCCGCTCCGGCGGCGCGGATGCGCTCGGCGAGGTTCCCCTGCGGGACGACCTCGAGCTCGACCCGTCCGGAGCGGTAGAGCTCGTCGAACACGTAGGAGTCGCTCTGTCGCGGGAACGAGCAGACGACCTTGCGGACGCGGCCCGCGGCCAGCAGCGCGGCGATGCCGACCTCGCCGTTGCCTGCGTTGTTCGACACGATGGTCAGCTCCTTCGCGCCCTGCCGGATCAGCGCCTCGATCAGGTCGAACGGCATGCCGGCGAGCCCGAAGCCGCCGACGAGGACGGTGGAGCCGTCCGCGACGCCCGCCAACGCGGCGTCGACGTCGTCATGGATCTCGGCACTCATGGTGTCCCGCCGTCCTCGTTCGCGCCAGCCTCGTCGATCTCGGCGAGCACGGCGGACGCGACCCGGAACGCCGTGTTGGCGTCGGGCACGCCGCAGTAGATCGCCGTCTGCAGGAGCACTTCCTTGATCTCGTCGCGGGAGAGCCCGTTGGTGAGCGCGCCGCGCACGTGCATGGCCAGCTCGTCGTGATGTCCCCGGGCGACCAACGCCGTGAGGGTGATGATCGACCGGCTGCGGCGGTCGAGCCCCGGACGGGTCCAGATGGTGCCCCAGGCGTACTGCGTGATGAGGTCCTGGAACTCGCGGGTGAACGGGGTGGCGTTCGCGATCGCGCGGTCGACCCAGGCGTCGCCGGCGACGGCGCGCCGCATCTGCAGGCCGGCGGCACGTGCCTGCGCCGCGGTACCGGACGCGCCGACCGCGGCGAGGTCGCCGGCGGCGATGAGCGCGGCGACGGTGACCGGGTCCTCGGCCGGGGCCAGATGGGCGACGGGCAGCTCGACCACGCGCGCGCCGTCGACCGCGGACGCGATCTCGTGCAGACCGCGCATCGGCGTGACCTGGTCATGGGTGCCGCCGACGAGGGTGCAGGGTGTGGCGATGCCGCCGAGCCGGTCACGCACGTCGAACGAGGCCAGGGCCTCGCACGCCGCGGCGTAACTCTCGTCGTCCGTCGCCGCGAGCGCGTCCAGCAGACCGCTGCTGAGGGCCGGCTCGCGGGCGGCGAAGCCGGGGCCGAACCAGCGGCCGGCTGACGGCTCGACCAGGACTGACGTGCCCCCCTGCCGGACCGTCGCCGCCCGCTCGAGCCACGATTCGGGTGTGCCGATGCGGGCAGCGGTGCAGGCCAGCGTCGCCGACCGCACCCGGGCGCCGTGCTCGAGCAGGAGCGCGAGCCCGACGGCTCCGCCGAACGAGTCGCCGGAGTAGGCGAAGTCGGCAGCCGGCCCGTACGCGGCGTCGACCGCCGCCACGACGCCGGACGCGACGTCGCCGACCGAGAACGGGCCGCTGCTCGGTGTTCCCCTGCCGTGCCCGGGCAGCTCCCAGCCGACGATCTCGAACCGGTCGGCGAGCTCTGCGGCGCAGCGTCCCCACAACGACGCGACAGACGTGCCCAGGGACGGCCCGAGCACGAGCAGCGGGCGGCCGGGGCCGGCCGTCGACAGGCGCACGATCGTGATGTGCGGGGTCATGCCGGCGCTCCGAGCCAGGCGCGAGCGCGAGCCAGCGCGGTGTCGATCAGCTCGTCGTCGTCACCGACCACTGCGTCGTCGGTGACGTCCACGCCCAGCGAGCCGCGCTCGGCGTCGATGCCGGGACGCGCGGCGGCGAGGTTCCTCGCCGCGGCCGCCGCGTCGATGTCCAGCCCGATCAGCAGCTCGGCCGCCTGGGACGCGGCGGCGAGCGCGTGCCGGGCCAGCAGCTGCAACGGCTGCCACTCGACGTGCCACGCGCCGTCCGGCCGCTCGTCGCGTACATCCGCTGCGGCGAGGTGCACCAGGGACCCCAAAGCGGGAGCGGTCAGCGCGGCACGTCGGATCAGGATCGAGAGCACCGGGTTCGACTTCTGCGGCATGGTCGACGACCGGCCGCGACCGTCGGCGGCCGCTTCGGTCAACTCTCCGATCTCGGGACGGGACAGCGTGAGCACGTCATTGGCGATGCGTCCGCAGGCGGTGGTCACCCCCACCAGGGCGTCGGCGATCGCGGTGACCGGGGCGCGGGCCGTCTGCCAGGGTGGGCCCGGGACCAGGGCGAGCCGACGGGCGAAGGCCTCGGCCAGCAGCGACGGCGTGGTGCCGGCGTCGGACGCGAGTGTCGCCGCGCCCGACCGGTTGCCCGCCGCACCGCCGAACTGCACGGGCAGCACGAGGGCGTCGAGCGCGTCCGCCGCGTCGAGCAGGCCCTGCGTCCAACCCGACACCTTGGCCCCGACGGTGATGGGCACGGCCGGCCGGCCCAGGGTGCGGCCGGCCATCGCCACGTGACGGTGCTCGTCGACGAGGTGCACCAGCGCCGCGAGCTGGGTGGCGAGCGCGCGGCGCAACTCCCCGCGGGTGTCCCGGGTGAGCAGGACCAGAGCCGTGTCGAGCACGTCCTGGCTGGTCAAACCCTTGTGGAGCCAGCGTGCGGCGTCGGCGTTGCGTGACGTGAGGCGGCCGCGGAGCAGCTCGAGCACCGGCAGGACCGGGTTGCCGCTGGCCTCGGACCGTTCGGTCAGCAACGGCAGGTCGGTCGCGTCGACCAGGTCGGCCAGCTCGTCGTGGGCCGACGCCGGCGCGATCTCGGTGTCGACGAGGGCGGCCAGCCAGGCCCGCTCGACGGCGACCAACGTCTCGACGAGCGACCGGTCGGAGAACAGCTCACCCGCGCGGTGGTCGCCGGGCCAGAAGAGCGTGCTCACCGGGTCACCGGCCGCCGCCGCCGGAACGGTCCGGCGGCAGTGGATTCGACGCCGCGTGGTCCAGGAACACCGTCTCGTGCTCGCCCTGCAGCACCACGTCGAAGCGGTACCCCTGGTCGTCGGCGGTGGTGACGAGTGTCGGGCGGCGATCCGCGGGCAACGCCGCCAGCAGCGGATCGGCGGTGAGGGCCGCCTCGTCGTCGGGCAGGTAGGCGCGGGTGAACAGTCGGTCCAGCAGGCCTCGGGCGAACACGACGACCGCGAAGAACGGCGCGCCGCCGTCGACCGCGCCCGGCCGCACCGTCGAGAACGAGTAGGTGCCGTCGGCGGCCGTGGCCGCGCGACCCCACCCGGTGAACGTCCAGCCGTCACGACGCAGCGAACCCGGTTCCGCCACGGGACGGCCTGCGGCGTCCGGCTGCCAGATCTCCAGCACGGCGTCCGGTACCGGGTCGCCGGCGCCGTCGAGCACCCGCCCGTGCAGCCGGATCGCACCCGCCGTGGCCGGCGGCACGAGGTCCGGCCCGCCGGCGTAGGGCAGGGCGTAGCCGAAGAACGGGCCGATGGTCTGACCCGGCGTGGGGATCGTCATCGTGACTCGTCCTCCGGCTCGGTCCAGGTGCGTGCGCTGCCGGTCAGGACGATGTCCCACCGGTAACCGGTGCACCATTCCTCGCGGGTCACGTCGTGGTCGTACGTCGCGATCATGCGCTCGCGCGACCGTGGATCGGTGACGGAGTTGAAGATCGGGTCGAACGGGAACAGCGGGTCGCCGGGGAAGTACATCTGGGTGATCAACCGTTCGGTGAAGTCGGTACCGAACAGCGAGAAGTGGATGTGCGCCGGTCGCCACGCGTTGGCGTGGTTGCGCCAGGGATAGGGGCCGGGCTTGACGGTGACGAAGCTGTAGCTGCCGTCGGGCCCGGTGATGGCACGCCCGGCACCGGTGAAGTTGGGGTCCAGGGGAGCCGGGTGCTGGTCGCGCTGGTGGGCGTAGCGGCCCGCGGCGTTGGCCTGCCAGATCTCCACGAGCTGGTTCGCCACGGGCCTTCCGTCGCCCGTGAGCACCCGCCCCGTCACGATCATCCGCTCACCCAGCGGCGGCCCCGCGTGCTGCACGGTCAGGTCCGCCTCGTCGTCGGCTACGTCGCGGTGCCCGAACACCGGAGCCCACAACTCGACGCCCTCGGGATCGGCGGTGACGAGGGGACGTGTCGGGTGACGCAGTGCGCTGCTGCGGTACGGCGGGTAGTCCAGGGCCGGCTGCGGGCCGTCGGTCCGGCCGGCCAGCTCGCCGATCTCGGCATTGATCGCGGCCTGGGTGGCGACCGCGCCACCCGAGGTCGTCGTGCTGGTGCTCGCCATGGCCAGAAACCTAGTTTCCCGGGCGCCGTCCGGCGACACCCGGCTCCTGCTGAGCGGGATCACGGGTCGACCAGGCTCCGACCGATGCCGCGCGCCGCAACCAGCAACGCCGACAGCAGACGCGGGCGGTGCCGCCCGAGCTCCGGCACGACCAGCCCGAGCGCAGCGACGACCGGACCGTCGCCGTGCGGCCCCCGCACGACGGGAACGGCGATCGAGCTCGCGCCGAGTGACATCTCCTCCGATGTCGTGGCGTACCCCTGCTCACGCACCCGGCGCAGCTGATCGCGCATGCGGCCGACGTGGGTGACCGAATGGGCGGTGACCCGGGTCAGCGACCGCAGCACCTCGTTGCGGACCTCGGTCGGGGCGTGGGCGAGCAGGACCTTGCCGACCCCGGTCGTGTGCAGCGGCAGCCGCCCGCCCGGGGTGTTCAACACCGCCACCGAGGAGTTGCCGGCGATCCGGTCGACGTAGAGCGCGTGGTGGCCGTCGCGCACCGCGAGCTGGACGGTGGCCCGGGTCGCCGCGTAGATGTCCTGCAGGAACGGTGCCGCAACGTCCCGCAGGCCGGTCTGCACCGGGGCGAGCAGTCCCAGCGTCCAGAGGCGCCGGCCGACGACGTACCGGTCGCCGGTACGGGCCAGCACGTCGACGGCCACGAGCTCGCCGATCAGGCGGTGCGCGGTGGACAGCGGCAGCGTCGCCCGGGCCGCGATCTCCGTCGCGGTCAGGCTCCGGTGGGACTCGTCGAACGCGTCCAGCACCGCGACGGCGCGGGAGAGCACCGTGCGTCCCGGCTCCGTTGCGTTGCCCGCCACGCCCCGCCTCCTCGGCTCGCCCGCCGGATCGATGATCCCACTGAGCGGCAGGAACCGGTCGACCGGCCGGACGCGGGATGGCTAGCGTCCTGGCATGGCAACGCCCGCAGTGGAAACGACCCAGGTGGCGATCGTCGGCGGTGGTCCGGCCGGGTTGATGCTGTCGCACCTGCTGCACGTGGCCGGGATCGAGTCGACGGTGGTCGACAACCGAACCCGGCTCGACATCGAGCGGACCGCCCGGGCCGGCATCCTCGAGGCCGACAGCGTGCGGCTGCTGACCGAGTCCGGCGTGTCCGACCGGGTGCTGCGCGAGGGCGAGCGTCACGACGGCATCTCGCTGCGCTTCGACGGCCGGCACCACCCCGTCGACTTCCGCGAGCTGGTCGACGCGTCGGTCTGGCTGTACCCGCAGACCGACGTGTTCGTCGACCTCGCGGCGAGGCGCGGGAGCGACGGCGGTGACGTGCGCTTCGGCGTCACCGACACCCGGTTGCTGGATCCGACCGGTGACCGGCCCGGTATCGCGTTCACCGATGCCGGCGGCGACGCTCGCGAGGTCCGGGCGCGTGTCGTCATCGGCGCCGACGGGTCGCACAGCATGTGCCGTCAGGCGATCCCCGAGCAGCAGCGCCGGCAGTTCACGCGCAAGTACCCGTTCGCCTGGTTCGGCATCCTCTGCGAGGCGCCGCCCAGTTACCCGGAGCTGGTCTACACCAACTCGCCGCGCGGGTTCGCGCTGATCTCGCAGCGCACGCCGACCGTGCAGCGGATGTACTTCGAGTGCGACCCCGACGAGGACGTCGACGCCTGGAGCGAGGACCGCATCTGGTCCGAGCTGCAGGCCCGGGTGGCGGGCGAGGACGGGTTCGAGCTCAACGAAGGCCCGATCACCGACAAGGCGGTGCTCCGCTTCCGCAGCTCGGTGTGCGAGCCGATGCGGTTCGGCAACCTGCTCCTGGCCGGCGACGCCGCGCACACCGTGCCGCCCACGGGCGCCAAGGGTCTGAACCTGGCGCTGGCCGACGTGCGCGTTCTCGCCGAGGTCCTGGAGCAGGCGTTGCGCACGAACGACGACGCGGCCCTCGACGCCTACGGCCCCCGCGCCCAGGCTCGGGTGTGGGCGGCGCAGCATTTCTCCTACTGGATGACGTCGATGCTGCACACCGTCCCGGGCGGCACCGCTTTCGACCGCGGTCGCCAGCTCGGCGAGCTGCGCAGCGTCGTCGGCTCGCGGGCCGGCTCGACCTACCTCGCCGAGGGGTACACGGGATGGCCGCGCGACACGTGACGCGTGCCGCGGACGTGCCTGATCAGCCGCGAAGCAGCGCGAGCGCGCTCTCGAGCTCACGGTCGTCGTGGACGGGGACGGTGCGGCTGCCGGCGACGCCCTGCAACGCGGCGGTGGCGACGGTTCCGACCTGGTCGGCGGTGATCTGTCCGTCGTTGCCGGCGCGCGTAGCCACCTGACCGAGCAGAAATGCGAAGACGCGGCGTTGTTCGGCGTATTCGGCGGCAACGACACGCTGCATCATCAGGATCGCGGCCTGCTCCATGCTGACCAGGCCGCTGCCGGGAACGGGTTGCAGGGCCGAGTCGCCGACAACCAGGATGTACGCGCCGCCGGCGCCCAGGCGCGGGAGGAACGCGCGCAGGACGGCCGCGTGGGCGGTCGCGAGACCGATGAACGCCTCGGCCCAGTCGGTTTCGCTCATCTCGGCCAGCGGTCCGCCTGCCCACCAGCCGCCGATGGGCGCGACCACCGAGTCGACCTGGCCGAGACGGCGCTCGATCTCGCCGGCGAGCTCGACGGCGCCGGCGAAGGTCGTGTAGTCGTGTTCGAACAGGTGCAGACGGTCGTCCTCGACGGGACCGAGGGCGTTGCGGAGTTCGGCGCTGCGCCCGGCGCTCCGGGTCGGCACGAGAACCTCGGCGCCGGTGGCGAGCAGTTGGCGGACCACGCCCTCGCCCACGCCACCGGTTCCGCCGGGGACGACGACGCGATGTCCTTGCAATACCAGCAGGTTGTTCGTCACAGGGCTTCCTCGTCCGTCGGGTAACTTGCGTTGGTGACACCAACGTACGCTTGATTGTTGGTCGTCCCAACGTAAGATGGCCTGGTGCCCGAACCCGCGAGACCGCCGGCCCGTCTACGAGCGTTGCTGAGCTGGCAGGCCAACAAGGTTGCGACGGTCGGGACGCGGCTGACCGCGCAACAGATGCCACTGTCGGCACGAACGGACTTCGCGGTCCTTGCAGCGCTCGACGAGTTCGGCACGATGAGTCAGGCCGACCTCGGCCGTCGACTGGGTCTCGACCGCAACGACGTGAGCGTGGTCGTCACCCGCTTGGAGGCCGACGCGAACGTGCAGCGGGTACCGGATCCGGCCGATTCACGGCGTAACCGCGTCGTCCTCCGTGCACGGGGCAGGCGCTACCTGGACGAGCTGCAGGAACGTGCCGACCTGGTTCAGGAGTCGCTGCTCGCGCGACTCGGGACCCGTGAGCGCGAGCAGCTCAGGTTGCTGCTCGATCAGGTACTGGACGAGCATCCCGGGTGGAGTGCCTGACCTCGCCCCGACGGTCCGGCACCCCGATGCGGGACTGAGCCCGGGCTCAGCCCCAGACCTCCTGGGCGACCTCGACGATCAACGCCAGCTTGGCGAACTGCTCGTCGCGGGTGAGGTCGTTGCCCTCCACCGTCGAGGAGAAGCCGCACTGCGGTGACAGGCACAGCTGCTCGAGCGGGACGTAGCGCGCCGCGTCGTCGATGCGCCGCTTCAGGTCGGCCTTGGACTCGAGCACCGGTGACTTGGAGGTCACCAACCCCAGCACCACGAACTTGTCCGGCGGGACGAACCGCAGCGGCTCGAACGTGCCGGAGCGGGCGTCGTCGTACTCGAGGAAGAACCCGTCGACGTCGAGCTGCGTGAACAGGGCCTCGGCGACGAAGTCGTAACCACCCTCCGCCGCCCACGAGGAGCGGTAGTTGCCGCGGCACATGTGCGTCGTCACCGCGAGGCCGTCGGGCCGACCGGCCAGTGCCGCGTTGATCTGGCGGATGTAGCGCTCGTGCTGGTGCTCGGCGTCGCGGCCCTGCGCCGCGATCTCGGCGCGTTGCGCCGGGTCGTTCAGATAGGCCAGGCTCGTGTCGTCGAGCTGCAGGTAGGTGCAGCCCAGAGCCGCGATCTCACGCACCTGGTCGGCATAGGCGGCGGACAGGTCGTCCCAGAACGCGTCCTCGTCGGGGTAGACCGCGGGGTCGAGCGAGGCCGGGCCGCCGCGGTAGTGCACCATGCTCGGCGACGGGATGGTCAGTTTCGGCGTGCCGGTGGTGACGGTCGACTGCAGGAAACGGAACGCGTCGCCGAAGATCGGGCCGTCGATACCAAGCTTGCCGTCCACCCGCAGCGCGGCCGAGGTGAAGTCGTTGTCCCCGGCGGTGTTGCGCATGTGCACCTTGATCATCTCGTCGGTGCGGGACACGCCCTGCAGCGCGTAGATGAAGTCCATGTGCCACGACGTGCGACGGAACTCGCCGTCCGTGGCGGTCTGCAGGCCCACGGCCTCCTGCTGCTGCACGACCTCGCGGATGGCGTCGTCCTCGACGGCGCGCAGACCGTCGGCGTCGAGGTGGCCTTGCCGGTGCTGCTCGCGCGCGTCGAGCAGGCCCTGCGGGCGCAGCAGGCTGCCGACGTGGTCGGCACGGAACGGCGGTGTCGTGCGCGGGGTCATCGCTCTCCCTCGGTACGGGTCGGTCGGGTCGTTGTGCAACACGTCTCGCACGGGACGTCCTACCCCGATCGAGAGGTCAGGAGCGTCCGTCCACGCCACCCGTGAACCTCCGGTCCCCTCGGACGTCCGACCGGCCTCGTCGCCCAGGTTGACCGATTGAGGCCAACTTTCGACCCATTTCTTGTTGAGGTGGGCGCGTAGCGCGAATTGTCGGACGAGATCGTTCGGACGAGGAGACGTTGCGTGAAACGAATTCGGTCGGGCCGCACCACGTGTGCTGTCGTCGTCATACTGACCGTCCTGTGCGGGTTGCTGGTCGGCGTCAGCGCGGCGGGGGCGAGCCCACGACCCGTCGGTGCTGTATCGTTGCGTGGTCACTCGCCGACCACGACGATCGTGGACGGCGACGCAGCCGGAGCGACCCTGCGTTTCGACACAGCGGGCAACGCCATCGACGCCCACGACGGTGGAACGGTGCGCTTCGGCGACACCTACTACCTGTACGGCACCTCCTACGGCTGCGGGTTCACCTGGCAGGGGCCGGGTTCGCCGTTCTGCGGGTTCCGCGTCTACTCCTCGACTGACTTGAGCCGCTGGACGGACCGGGGCGCGTTGTTCGACGCCCACACGCCGGCCTGGCAGCAGGCATGCAACGGATCGACCTACGGCTGCTTCCGGCCGCACGTGGTCTACAACGCCCACACCCGTCGCTACGTGCTGTGGTTCAACAGCTACGACAACACCGTCGACTATCACGTGTTCACCGCCGCCCGTCCCACCGGGCCGTTCGTCGAGGCGCCGAAGCCGACGCTGGCCATCAACAAAGCGGCGTCGCCGACCGGGGCCGACAACGGCGACGAGAACCTGTTCGTCGACCACGACGGGACGGCCTACCTCGCCTACACCGACTGGATCGGCGGGGGTGACCTGGTGGTGGAGCAACTGGACCGGACCTACACGTCCGGCACCGGACGCTTCGTCCGCCTCAACACCCGCAGTACGGAGGCCCCGGGCCTGTTCCGGCGGGGTGCCCGGTATTACCTCACCTACTCCGACCCCAACTGTGGTTACTGCGGCGGTACCGGTACCTCCTACCTGACCGCGAGCTCCCCGCTCGGCCCGTGGACCGGCTCCGGCACCACCCCGGACATCTGGCGGGTGGCGGACGGTGGACTCACGGTGAACGGCGGCGACATCGGGCTCAGCAAGGCCGGTCCGGACTGGACCGACTACACGATGAGCTTCGACACCACCCCCCTGCAGACGGGTGACGGCGGCACGTACGCCCAGGCCGGGTGGGTGTTCCGGGCCGACGGCACCGGAACCGGCTAGGCGTGGCTGCTCGGCAACTACCCCTACCCGGGTGCGACGTCGGGCAGCCTGACCAAACTCGTGTACGAGAACGGGCAGGTCGTCAGCACCACGGTCGTGCCCACGCCGTTCCCGATCGTCGGCGGCGATACCTACCACGTCGCCACCACCGCATCCGGGTCGACGATCCGTACCACGATCAACGGCGTCCTCGTGGACAGCACGTCTGACTCCACCTTCGGTGCCGGGCGGGTCGGCTTCCGGGAAGGTGACAGTGACGGCGAGAGCGCCCGGTTCGACAACGTTAGGGTCACCGCGCCGGACGGCCAGGTGCTGCTGTCCGACGACTTCTCCGGCGACCTGAACCAGTGGGCCCGTCCGGCCCCGATCGTCAAGGGCACGTCGATCTCGGCAACGTCGTGCGGCGGGCAGCCCGACGACGTCGCGACCCTGTCCGGTCCGAACGGCCCGCTCTACCTGTACACCTCCGACCGGTGGAACAACGGCGTACACAACCAATCGCCGGCCACCACCTACTGGGAACCGCTGCGGTTCACCGCCGACGGGGCGATCCGACCGTTGACGTGCGCCAGTACCTACCGGGTGGCTCTGCCGACCGGTGGCCCGGTGCGGCCCGCCACCGATCCCGGGTTCCACTCCTACTGCGACATCGGCGGCACCGTCGAGCGCATGCAGAGCTTCACTGCCACCCGCGGCGGCGTCCTCCGCGGCGTCGACGCCACCTTGTTCCAGGCCCGCCCCGCCGACCAGAACACGACCGGTCAGCCCGACCAGCCGCTGACTCTCCGCCTGGTCCGCCTGCAGCCCGACGGGACACCCGGCCGGACGTTGGCGACCCGCGCGGTGACTGCGCCGCAGGTGAGCTGGTCGCCGTCGTGGCTCGGGCTACCCGCCCACGTCCGCGTGCACCGCGGCGAGCAGTTGGCGGTGATCCTTTCGTCCACGACCGGCACCGGCTGTTACGGAGTCGCCTACTCCGACGACGGTCCCGCGGCGCTCGGACAGGAGTCCTACAGCTCCGACGGCGGCACCACGTGGCGCGTCGAGACCGGACGCCGGCTGCACGTGCGAGCCGTCATCCGCTGAACGTCGACCGCGACGGTGCCCGCAGCGGTCGGCGCTTCGAGTACGACGCTCCCTGACGACATCAGCCCCGCACCGGGAACGGGCGGGGCTGATCTCGAACTCTGCTGACGCGTGATTTGTAGCGGGGGCAGGATTTGAACCTGCGACCTCTGGGTTATGAGCCCAGCGAGCTACCGAGCTGCTCCACCCCGCGTCGGTGAAACCCACTCTACTGATCCGGGTCGCCTGCTCCAAATGCGCCCCGACGCACGCCTCCCGTCGCGGCGGGCGGTGCTGGTCGACCACCGCGTGCTACGGGCGCAGCTGCGTCCACTCGTGCCACGTGCAGGCGCACCTGCGGTGGTCTGCGGGTAAGGTCGCCGCATGCCGAGCTATCGCATCCGGGACGCGGCCGAGCTGCTCGGCGTCAGCGACGACTCGCTGCGACGGTGGGCCGACAGCGGCCGGGTCGCCACGTCCACCGACAGCGCAGGCCGCCGCGTGGTCGACGGTGCGGACCTCGCCGAGTTCGCCCGCGCCACCGCCACCCCCGTCCCCGAGGTCGGCCCCATCGACCGCGAGTCCGCCCGGAACCGCTTCGTCGGGCTCGTCACGCGCGTGCTGCGCGACGGTGTCATGGCCCAGGTCGAGGTGCAGTGCGGGCCGTTCCGGGTCGTGTCGCTGATGAGCCGCGAGGCCGCCGACGAACTGGGCCTCGAACCTGGGGTTACCGCAGTCGCGTCGGTCAAGTCCACCAACGTCGTCGTCGAGGTTCCGAAATCGTGAGAGGTCGAGTGAGCATGAAGCGTGTCGTCCTGGGGTTGTCCGCGGTGCTCCTGCTGGTGGCCGGGTGCTCGTCCAGCGGGAGCGGTGGGAAGTCGTCCGCCCCGGCGAGCGCCGCCGCGTCCGGCTCCGGGTCGTCGAGCACCGCTCTCTCGGGCAGCATCACCGTGTACGCCGCCGCGTCGCTCACCGAGGCCTTCGGCACGCTGAGCAAGCAGTTCCAGGCCGCCCACCCGGGCACCACGGTCAAGACCACCTACGGGGCCAGTTCCGACCTGTCCACGCAGATCAGCCAGGGCGCGCCGGTCGACGTGTTCGCCTCGGCCTCGACGAAGAACATGACCTCGCTCGGGTCGGCCGCGCAGAACCCGACCAACTTCGTCAGCAACACCCTCGAGATCGCGGTGCCGCCGTCGAACCCCGGCAAGGTCAGCTCGGTGAACGATCTCGCCAAGTCGGGAGTCAAGGTCGCGGTCTGCGACCCGGCCGTGCCGTGCGGTGTGGTCGCCGCCAAGGTCTTCACGAACGCCAAGATCAAGGTCAACCCGGTGGCGCGCGAGAAGGACGTCAAGTCGACCCTTGCCATCGTGCAGTCCGGGGAGGTCGACGCCGGCCTCGTGTACGTCACCGACGTGCGGGCGGCCGGCGCGAAGGTCAAAGGCGTCACCATCCCGAGCAGCGTCAACGCCAGCACCGAGTACCCCATCGCGACGTTGAAGTCGGCCAAGAACGCGGCGCTCGCGTCCGCGTTCGTGGCGTACGTGCTGTCCGCGACCGGCAAGAAGGTGCTCACCGCGGACGGCTTCAGCAACCCGTGAGCCGGGCCCGGGCGCGTGCCCGGGCCGCGGGCGGGCTCGGTACGCCGCTGATCGTGGTTCCGCCCGCCGTCCTGGCGGTGCTGTTCCTGCTGCTGCCCACGGTCGGCCTGCTCGTACGCACGCCGTGGCGCCGGCTCGGCTCGATCTACCGTCACCAAGGGGTCTGGACGGCCCTGCGCCTGTCCATCGAATCGTCGCTCGAAGCCACCGCCGTCGCCCTGCTCGTCGGCGTCCCGCTGGCCTGGGTGCTCGCCCGCCTCCGGGTGCCCGGCATGGGCATCGTGCGGGCGGTGGTGACCGTGCCGCTGGTGCTGCCGCCGGTGATCGGCGGCGTCGCGCTGTTCAACGCGTTCGGGCGCAAGGGCATGCTCGGCGGGTTCATCCGCGCCGTGTTCGGCCAGGACCTGCCGTTCACCTACGTCTCGGTCGTCGTCGCCCAGACCTTCGTCGCCATGCCCTTCCTGGTCGTCACGGTCGAGGGCGCGTTCCGCACGGCCGACCGCGGTCTGGAGGAGGCAGCGGCCACGCTCGGAGCCGGCCGCTCCCGGATCTTCCTGCGGGTGACCCTGCCGATGGTGCTGCCGTCGATCCTGGCCGGGGCGGTGCTGTGCTGGGCGCGGGCCCTCGGGGAGTTCGGCGCCACGCTGCTCATCGGCGGTAACCGACCCGGCATCAGCCAGACCTTGCCCACCCTGGTGCTCAGCGTGTTCAGCGACCAGCCGTCGGACGCGCCCGCGCTCAGCCTGCCGCTCATCGCGGTGGCGCTGATCGTGCTCGGGGTGATGCGCGACCGGTGGCTGCGCCCGATCGCGACCGCAACATGACGGACGGAGGCGCGGGACTGCTGGTCGACGGCCGGGTCCGGCGCGGTGCGTTCGACCTCGAGCTCGCGGTGGGGGCCGAGCCGGGGGAGGTCGTTGCCGTCCTGGGGCCGAACGGTGCGGGCAAGTCCACCCTGCTGCGCATCGTGGCGGGGCTGTTGTCGCTCGACACCGGCGAGGTGCGGTTGGACGGAACGGTGCTGGACGACGGGCGCCGCTTCGTCGACCCGCAGCGCCGCCGCGTGGGCGTCGTGTTCCAGGACCACCGCCTGTTCCCGCACCTGCGCGTGCTCGACAACGTCGCGTTCGGGCCGCGGTCCCGCGGCGAACGCGCCACGACGTCGCGCACGGCGGCGCAGGCCTGGCTCGACCGCCTCGGCCTGTCGGAGCTGGCGCGTCGCCGTCCCCGCGAGCTCTCGGGAGGTCAGGCCCAGCGCGTGGCGCTCGCCCGCGCCCTCGCCGGCGAGCCACGGGTGTTGCTGCTCGACGAACCGCTGGCCGCGCTCGACGTGCAGACCCGCGCCGAGGTCCAGGGCGAGCTGCGCGAGCACCTCGGCGCCTTCGCCGGGCCGACGCTGCTCGTCACCCACGACCCGATCGAGGCCCTGCTGCTGGCCACCCGCATCGTCGTCCTCGAACGCGGTCGGTTCGTGCAGCAGGGCTCACCGGCCGAGATCACCAGCCGGCCGGTGACGCCGTACGTCGCCAGGCTCGTGGGGATGAACCTCTACGTGGGGCAGGCGTCGGCCGGACGGGTCTCGCTCGACGACGGCGGCACGCTGGTCGCGTCCGACGCCCACGACGGCCGGGTGCTGGCGGCGGTCCGACCGTCCGCCATCACGGTGCATCGCGCGCGCCCGACCGACACCAGCGCACGCAACGTCTGGAACGGCACGGTCGCCACCCTGGCTCCGCTGGGCGACCGGGTGCGGCTCGGCGTCGACGGCGCCCCGCCGGCCGCGGTGGACCTCACCGCGGCGACCCTGGCCGAGCTGGCGCTCGCCCCGGGCCAGGAGGTCTGGCTGTCGGCGAAGGCGACCGACGTCACCGTCTACCCGGCGCCCTGAGCGCGGACGGCCGATCTGGCACGCTGGACGGATGCCCGCGCGCGTCACCGTCCGCTACTGGGCCGGGGCGAAGCGCGCCGCCGGCCGCGCGCAGGAACCCTTCGAGGTCGACACCCTCGCCGACCTGCGAGCGGCACTGCGGGCCCGGCCGGCCCTGGCCGCGGTCAGCGAGGTCGCGGCGTTCCTCGTCGACGGGGTGCAGGCCCCGGACGACACGCCCCTGCGCGACGACGCCGAGGTCGATGTGCTGCCGCCCTTCGCCGGGGGGTGACCACAGGGGGATCGGCGCACGGGGGATGAGCGCGGGCGGTCCGACACGACACGCGACGTTCACCGCCGGCTCATTGACGACGCCCAGCGCGCAGGCCAGGCTGACACGGCTGCCCACTTGTCACCATTCGTAGGGATCTGCCCGTGCTGCGTCGCCGTCTCGCCGGTCTGTTGTCGTCCACCTTGCTCCTGGGAGTCACTGCCGGGGCCGTCGCCGTCGCGACGCCCGCCGATGCGGCCCCGGCAGTCGCGAAGCACCACCCGGTGGTCATGTTCAGCTCCGACGGCATGCGCCCGGACCTGATGCAGCTGTTCGCCCAGGGCGGCTCCATGCCCACCTACGACAGCCTGATGCGGACCGGTGCCACCGGCGACAACGGGCTGACCCAGGGCTTCCCGCCCAACACCGGCCAGGGCTGGTACACGCTGGCCACCGGCGCCTACCCGGGCGTGCACGGCAGCACCAACAACACCTTCTACGACACCCGGCAGCCGTTCACGAGCTCGACCTCGTTCTCCTTCCACGGCAACGGCTCGGGCCCCGGCACCGACCCGACGAGCGTGCTCGAGGCGCAGTCCGTCGCCTCGTCGGCCGAGCTGGCCGGCAAGAAGGTCGCCCAGCTGGAGTGGACGGGTGGCCTGAACGCCAACATCAACGGCCCCACCGTCGACTACGACACCAATTACTCCAAGCGCGGCGTCCTCGAGTACCCGCAGAACGCGACGAAGCAGGCGTCCGCGGCGAAGTTCGGACTCGCCTACGAGACGGCGTCGTTCACGCCGGCGAACGGCTGGACGAACGTGCCCACCGGCTCGTTGGCCCCGCAGCAGACCACGCTGACCGTCGCCTCGACGTCGACGGCCGTCAACCCCGACCGCGTCTTCGACCTGTACGCGTACTCGACGAACGGGACGGCCTACAACCGCGTGATCGTCGTGCCGTCCGGGGCCGGCAAGGACGGCGCGAAGTCGGTCGGCACGCTCGTGCCCGGCCGGTACAGCGCTATCAAGCTCACCGGTGCCGACGGCCTCACCGGCACCGCCGCCGGCGAGAGCACCGGCTTCTACGTCAAGATCATGACGATGGCGAAGGACCTGTCGCGGTTCGGCCTGTACTTCACCTCACTCACCCGGCCGAACGCCCACTGCGCCACGGCCGCCTGCGCCAAGCTGCCCACCGGCGCGACCGGCGAGGACCCGCTGGCCAAGTACATCGCCGACCACCTGCCGCCCGCCGTGTTCGGCGACTTCGCCCCCGTCGAGGCGGGCCTGATCGACGAGGACACCTGGTACCAGCAGACCGTCGACCTCAACCAGGCCTACGACCACGCCGTCTTCGACTACGTCCTGAAGACCCTGCAGCCCGACACCGACGTGCTGCTGGCCGGCACCGACCAGACCGACGAGGTCAGCCACCAGATGCTGGGCCTGATCACGCCCAAGGCGCCGGACGGCACCCGAAACCCCTACTACGACCGTGTCGCAGGTGCCGGCGCGCGTGACCACCGCACCGCGCAACGGCTCGGCTACATCCGCGGCGCCTACCACTCGGCCGACGACCGGCTCGGCCTCGTCCGCTCGCTGATCGGCTCGGACGCCGACATCCTGGCCAGCAGCGACCACGGCTTCGCACCGCAGTGGTACGCCATCGACTCGGCGCTGCCGCTCAAGCAGCTCGGGCTGCAGGACGTCGAGCAGACCGGCAACTGCCGTCCGGCGAGCACCGGCACCACGATCGCCAAGTCGTGCGAGGCCGGAGGCACGGCCCAGATCTACCTGAGCGTGAAGGGTCGCTCGCCGGACGGCGTGCTCGACCCGTCGCAGTACACCGCGACCGTGAACAAGATCGTCGCCGCGTACAAGAACCTCAAGGACCCGACGACCGGCAAGTCCATCGTCGAGGCCGTGTTCACCAAGGCCCAGATGGCGAACGTCGAGGGCAGCGACTCGCTCAACCCGACCCGCACCGGCGACGTCGTCGTGGTGTCGAAGGTGCCGTACGAGTTCGACGGCGCCACCACGGGCACGCCCGTCGCGCCGTCGCTGTTCTTCGGCCAGCACGGGTACCTGCCCGACGACGTCGACCTGGCCCACAACGTCAACATGCACGCGACGTTCGTGGCCGGCGGCCCGGACGTCAGGCACGTGCCGTCGGTGCGGGGCGTGCGCGCGGTGGACCTCGCGCCGACGCTGGCGGTGCTCGGTGGCTTCGACCCGCCGCTGCAGGCGCAGGGCTCGGTGCTGACGTCCGTCCTGAAGGGCGGTGGCAAGTACCGCACCGGTCAGGTGCTCGGCATCAACGACGTGCACGGGAACATCACCGGCAAGGGGCTCTCCTACACCGACCCCTACACCGGTGTGAAGGACTCGGCCGGTGGCATCGCGACACTCGCCACGTACCTGACGCAGGCCCGCAGCACCGAGAAGAACACCGTGACGGTGCAGGCCGGCGACATGGTCGGCGCGAGCCCGCCCGAATCGGCCCTGCTGCGCGACAAGCCGACCCTCGACGCGCTGAACTTGATGGGCATCGACGTGGGCACCCTCGGCAACCACGAGTTCGACCGCGGCGTGCCCGAGCTTTTGAAGCAGGTGCAGGGCGGGACGTCCACGGTCGACCCCAAGACCACGTTCGCCGGGGCGAACTACCCGGTCGTCGACGCCAACGTCATCAGCAACAGCACGGGCAAGCCGCTGCTGCCGCCGTACGCGATCAAGAAGGTCGGCGGCGTGCGGGTGGCGTTCATCGGTGCCACCACCATCACCACCCCGTCGATCGTCACGACCGGCGGCACCGACGGCGTCCACTTCGTCGACGAGGCCACGGCGGTCAACAAGTACGTGAAGGCCCTGCAGAAGAAGGGCGTCCACTCCTTCGTCGTCGTGGTGCACGAGGGCGGGACGCAGAGCAGCTACCCGGTGGGCACTGTGAATGACCGCATCCACGACATCGCCGCCGCCCTGGACCCGGCCGTCAAGCTGGTGATCAGCGGGCACAGCCACACCGTCATCGACACCCGGGTCGGGCACGCGCTGGTCATTCAGGCGTCGTCGTTCACCCGCGCCTACGACGACGTACACCTGCTCCTCAACGCGAAGGCCGGCACCATCGCTGCTGCGTGGGGTTCGGTGCAGCCGGTCTGGAACACCGACCCGCCGGCGTCGACGGACCCAGCAGGGGCGACCGTCACGCCCGACCCCGCGGTGCAGAAGGTGGTCGACGCCGCCGTGAAGGCCACGAACCCGGTCACCCAGAAGGTGATCAACACGGCGGCCGCTGACGTGCCGTCGCAGCGGGAAGGCGGTCAGACCGCGGCAGGGGAGTCGCCGGCCGGTGACCTGATCGCCGACTCGCAGCAGGCGTTCGCCAAGACGCAGCTGGCCTTCGTCAACACGGGCAGCGTGCGGGCCGGACTGCTTGCCGGTCCGGTCACCTACGGCGACCTGTTCACGATGCAGCCGTTCCAGGACGACTACGTGGACACGTTCTCGCTGACCGGAACCCAGGTGTGGGCGCTGCTGAACCAGCAGCTCGCGGCGGGCACCGGCGGCATCATGCAGGTGGCCGGGCTGCACTTCACCTACACGGGCACGCAGGGCAGCGGGCACATCACCGGCGTGTGGCTCGGCAAGGCGGGTGACAACTCGCACCCCATCCCGAACGACACCTCGGCCTCGTTCACCGGCACGGCCAACTCGTTCATGGTCGGCGGCGGGGACGGGTTCACGGTGCTGGAGAAGGCGAGCAACATCGTGCAGCGGCCGGAGGCCGAGCTGCAGCCGCTGCTCGACTACGTCGCCGCCTTGCCGACACCGTTCACGTACACGACGGACGGACGGATCCGGCAGGGGTGAGCGACGAGACGACGCGGGTGCGCCTCCTGGCGTTGGTGCAGGGGCACGTGCAGGGCGTGGGCTTCCGCGACTGGACCCGCCGCACCGCGACGTCGCTCGACCTGACCGGCCGGGCGAGCAACCTGTCCGACGGTCGCGTCGAGGTGGTCGCGGAGGGGCCACGTACCGCGTGCGAGCAGCTGCTGGCCGCGTTGCGAGGAGGCCACACCCCGGGCCGCGTGTACGAGGTGTCCGAGCAGTGGTCCGAGGCCGGCGACGACCTGCACGGCTTCACCGCCGGCTGATCGCCGCCAACGGTCAACAGGCAGCGCTGAGCGGGCGGTCAGCCCGAGACGTTCGGCCCCGCCCGCTCGATCGCGAAGCGGATGACCACCCGGCGCTCGCGTTGCATGGCGGCCCGGTAGTCGTCCCAGTCGGGGTGCTCACCCGAGATGTCGCGGTAGTAGGCGACGAGCAGGTCCATCGCCTCGGGCAGCTCGACGATCTCGGCGGTGCCCTCGACCTGGACCCACTGACCGAAAAACCCGTCACCGAAGGCGCACATCGACACGTGCGGGTCACGCCGGACGTGTTTGACCTTCATCGCCGTCTCGCGGGTGGAGACGACGACCCGCCCCTGGCCGTCGACGGCGGCCACGACCGGCGACATGGCGGGCCGGCCGTCCTGGCGCACGGTTGCGAGCACCGCGCGATGGTTCGAGCGCAGGAATGTGCGAGCCTCGTCGGCGTCCATGTCGTCCTCCCGGTTGCGGGTGTGCCCTCGTCCCGACCCTAGAGTGGTGGCGATGAATGGCGAGAGTGCACCGGGCGTGGAGCTGCCGCTCGTCGTGGGGCTGGGCGGCTCACCCGGCACCAGCTCCGTGACCAACCAGCTGATGCTCGCCTGCCTGGCCAAGGCCGCCGACCTCGGCACGCGCACGGAGGTCTTCAGCGGCGACGAGCTCAGCACGCTGCCCATCTACGGAGCGACAGCCACGTCGGCGCACAACGACCTCGCGGACCGTGTCGTGGACGCGGTACGACGTGCCGACGCGGTGATCATCGCAACGCCGGGTTACCACGGTGGCATGTCCGGGCTGGTCAAGAACGCCATCGACCACCTCGAGGAGCTGCGTACCGACGACCGGCCCTATCTCGACGGGCGTGCCGTGGGCGTGATCGTCTCGGCGGGTGGCTGGCAGGCGGCCGGGGCGGCCCTGGTGTCGGTGCGCTCGGCGATCCACGCCCTGCGCGGCTGGCCCACGCCCTTCGGTGTCACCGTGAACTCGGCCGAGCAGCGACCCGACGAGCACGGGCACTTCGACGAGCGCGTCGACGGCGCGCTCGGCATCCTCGCCGGCCAGCTCGTCGAGTTCGTCGGCTGGCGTCGTGGCGCGTGGCCGAGGTCGTGACACGGCGTGTCACAACGGAGAGGTCAGGCGGTCCGGGTCACGCGGCGCTGGGCGCGTTCAGGCCGAGCCGGCGCTGCTCGACGATAAGGCACCGGTTCTCGACGTAGAGCAGGCCGGCGTCCTCGGCGATGGTGCGCGCCTCGTCGGAGGTGATGTGCAGCTGCAGCCACAGCGCCGTGGCGCCCGCCGCCACCGCCTGCCGGGCGACGTCGGGCGTGTGCTCGGACGGGCGGAACACGTCGACCAGCCCGACCTGTTCCGGTACTTCCGCCAGGGTCGGGTAGGCCGGCAGCCCGAGGATCTCGCCGCCGCGGGGGTTGACCGGGACGATCCGCCACCCGTGCTCGATCATGTGCTCCGGAACGTAGTGGGCGGGTTTCGCGGGGTCGTCGCTCGCCCCGACCACGGTGATGGTGTCGTAGCGCCGCAGGATCTGCTCGACCTTCGTGTCGGTGTCCATACCGGCCACGATACGTTTGTCCGTGAGCAACGCTTGCGGAGCGAGCAGGCGGCATGGCGCCCACGGGCGGCCGAACGGAGTGAGGCGTGAACGGACCCGGGACTCTCGACTGGGCGCCCGCCGGCCCTGACCTCGTCGCCGAACCCGTGGCCGCGGCGCTGGGCGGCCTGACCGCTTTCGCGGCGTCCATCGACCCCGATCTGGCCGACACCGCCGAATTCTGCGCCCGGTACGGCGTGGAGCTCGCCGACTCGGCCAACTGCGTGATCATCGCCGGTCGTCGTGGTGAGGTCACGCGCTACGCGGCCTGCGTGGTGCTGGCCACGACCCGCGCCGACGTCAACGGCGTGGTGCGCAAGCGCCTCGACGCCCGCAAGGCGTCGTTCGCCGCGATGGACGACGCGGTCGCCCTCACCGGCATGGAGTACGGCGGGATCACGCCGATCGGCCTGCCGCCCGACTGGCCGGTACTGATCGACGCCGCGGTGCTGACCCGTAGCTCCGTGGTCATCGGCAGTGGACTGCGACGCTCCAAGATCGCGCTGGCCCCCGACGTGCTGGCCGGGCTGCCCGGCGCTGAGGTGATCGAGGGCCTCGCCGGCTGATAGACCCGGCTGATAGACACGGTGTCATGAGTGCACCCCGAACCATCACGTGTGGCCAGTGCGGCGGGACCGCTTTCGCGCCGGGCTACCTCGGCAGTTCCGGACCGGATGACCGCGGTACCTACGAGCGGTGGTACGAGGGTGAACTCGAGCTGGGCATGATGGGCGGCGTCAAGCACGCGTCGTCCCGCGCTCGGTTTCAGGTCGTCGCGCAGTGCTGTCAGCAGTGCGGGCATCTGGAGCTGTTCCGCGACGCCCAGGACTAGACGGTCGGCCCACCTGGGTAGTCCTTCAGGCATGAGCGCACCCGAGAACCCCGGCCGGCACGACGATCCCGCCGGCGCCGATCCCGCCGGCAGTGGGTCCGTCGACGACGCGTCCGTCGACGACCTGCCCGGTGACACCGGCGAGCCGCTGGACGCCGACGAGGGCGAACCCGCGGTCGAGCCGTTCGGCGGCGACGACGACATCCGGTCCGGCCAGTACGGCCCGGGCGAGTAACGCGGCCCGCGCTCAGCTCGAGGGCGCGAGCGCGCCCAGCACCGCCTCGTGCAGCAGGCCGTTCGTCGCCACCGCGTTGCCGTTCAGCACCCCGTCGACGCCGTTCAGGCCCGTGAAGCGACCGCCGGCCTCGGTGACGATCGGCGCCAGGGCCGCCATGTCGTACAGGGCCAGCTCGGGCTCGGCGGCGATGTCGACCGCACCCTCGGCGACGAGCATGTAGGACCAGAAGTCGCCGTAGGCGCGGGTGCGCCACGCCTGGCGGAGCAGCCCCGTGAAGCCGCGGTGGCGGTCGCCCCACGCCTCGTCGCCACCGAAGGAGGAGTACGAGACGCTCGCGTCGTCGACCGACGCGACACGCGACACCGCCAGGCGTCGCGGCGGCGCACCGAACACCGAGACCCACGCGCCCCCGCCACGCACCGCCCACCACCGACGGCCGAGGGCGGGCGCCGAGACCACTCCGACCACGACCTCGTCGCCGTCCATCAGGGCGATCAACGTGGCCCACACCGGCACACCGCGCACGAAGTTCTTCGTCCCGTCGATGGGGTCGAGCACCCAGCGTCGCGAGCCGCGACCGACCGAACCGAACTCCTCGCCGAGCACCGCGTCGTCGGCGCGTTCGGCGGCGAGCCGCGCACGGACGGCCTGCTCGACGGCGGTGTCGGCGTCGCTGACCGGTGTCAGGTCGGGCTTGGTCTCGACGACGAGGTCGGCCGACCCGAAACGGGCGAGGGAGATCGCGTCGGCGTCGTCGGCCAGCAGGCGGGCGAGCGCGAGGTCGGCGGCGTGATCGGTGGCAGGGTCGTCGGCAGGGTCGGCGGCTGGGTCCTCGGCACGGGCGGGCACCCGTGCAGGCTAACGGTGGGTAACGTCGCCCCCGTGACGTCCCTCGGCACGATCTCGCTCCGCGGACAGGTCCCGCCGTTCCACGTCATGCGCGTGCTGGGCGCCGTGACGGCGCGTCGCGAGGCCGGCCTGTTCGTCGCCGACCTGTCGGCCGGTCAACCGTCCACGCCGGCCCCGGCGCCGGTGCGGGCCGCTGCGGCGCACGCCCTGCAGCAGGACCGCATCGGGTACACGTCCGCGCTCGGCATCCCGCCGCTGCGCCGGGCCATCGCCGCCCACTACCGCGACCGCGCCGGGCTCGACATCGACGCCCGCAACGTCGTGGTCACGACCGGCTCGTCGGGCGGCTTCCTGCTCGCCTTCCTGGCCGCGTTCGAGCACGGTGCGACGGTGGCCATGGCGCGTCCGGGTTACCCGGCCTACCGCAACATGCTGGCCGCGCTCGGCTGCCGGGTGGTCGAGCTGCCGTGCGGGGCGTCGACCCGCTTCCAGCCGACCGTCGCCCAGCTCGACGCGCTGGGCGCACCGCCCGACGGGCTGGTCGTCGCCAGCCCGGCCAACCCGACCGGCACCATGGTGGGGCCCGAGGAGCTCGCCGCCCTGACGGCGTGGTGCGACGCGCACGGCACCCGGTTGATCAGCGACGAGATCTACCACGGGATCAGCTACGCGGCTGCGCCCTCGTCGGCCTGGCAGTACTCGCGATCACCGCTCGTCGCAAACTCCTTCTCGAAGTACTTCTCGATGACCGGCTGGCGCATCGGTTGGCTGCTCGTGCCCGACGAGCTGCTCGACTCCGTCGACCGGCTGACCGCCAACTTCACGATCTGCCCGCCGACGCTCTCGCAGCATGCGGCGTTGGCCGCGTTCGACGCCTACGACGAGCTCGATGCCAACGTGGCGCGGTACGCGCGCACGCGCTCCGCCCTGCTGCCGGCCCTGCGCGCGGTCGGCCTGGACCGGCTGGCGCCCGCCGACGGCGCCTTCTACGTGTACGCCGACGTGTCCCGCTGGACGCGGGACTCGGTGACCTTCGTCCGGCGGCTGCTGGACGACACGGGCGTGGCCGTCGTGCCCGGCGTGGACTTCGACACCCGCGACGGTGGCTCGTTCGTCCGGATGTGCTTCGCCGGTGAGGAGTCGGAGATCCTGCAGGCGGTCGACATCATGGGCGGCTGGCTGGTCGGGGCAGGCGCGACGCGATGAGCGAGCCGCACCCGTCGCACTGGTTCCGCGAGATGGTCGAGAACGGCGGCCCGCGGCCGCCGGCCGTCGACACGCTGGGGTTCCGCCTGCTGTCGGTCGACGACGTCAACGGTGCGGTCGAGGGCACCTTCGAGGCGCGGCCCGAGTTCGCAAATATGCTGGGCGGCGTCCAGGGCGGGTTCCTGGCCGCGATGCTCGACGCGCTGATGAGCTGCGCACTGCTGGCGGTGCTGCCGGCCGAGCACTTCGCGCCGACCTTGCAGCTGAACCTCAACTACCTGGCCGTGGCGCCGCTCGGCACGCTCACCGGCCGCGGGCAGGTGGTACGTCGCGGCTCGTCCGTGGCGTTCCTCGCCGGCGAGCTCCACGACCCGGAGGGCACGACGGTCACGACGGCCACCGCCACGGCTCGCATCATCCGCGTCCGGCGCGACTGAACGTCACGCGGACGTTCAGCGCGGCGGCCCGTCCGGCGCCGGCTCGGCGTACAGCACCTCGACCTCGTCGCCGACGCGGATCGTCGCACCGGGGGAGTCGGGCACCAGGCTCATCCCGAACCACGTCGCGCCGTCCCACCGGCGATGCCGAGCCAGCGTCGCGATCGGCTCCTTGCCACGAGCCGCGGTGTCGGCGTCGGTCGTGGTCATCACGCACCGGTCGCACCCCTTGACGGCCCGGAACACCGCGTCGCCGATGCGCACCGACCGCCACCCGTCCTCGGCCCACGGCTCGCTGCCTCGCACGACCACGCTGGGCCGGAAGCGGACCATCGGCAGCGGGCCCTCGTCGCTGCGCGGTCCCTCCAGGATCAGGTCGTTGAGGGCGTCGAGCGATGCCGTCGTGGTCAGCAGCAGCGGGTAGCCGTCGGCGAAGGAGACGTAGTCGTCGGGCCGGGCGAACCTCGGGTTCGGATGCCGGCGCGTCGGGTCGTCGAGGTAGACCAGCCGGGCGGGGACCCCCAGCAGGTCGCCGAACCAGCCGTGGTCGTCGGCGAGCGTGGCCTGCAGCTCGCTCTTCCACACCCGCACGTCGACGAGCGGACCGTCGGCCGGGGCAACGTGCAGCGGCGCGGCGTCCGGGCCGGCGAACTCCAGGCCGCCGTCCGCGCGCAGCGTCGGTGTCACCAACAGCATGCGCGGGTACTCGCGCGCGGTGATCAGCGCGCCGTCGGCGTCCACGACCAGCCAGCGGCGGTCACCGGCCAGGCCCCACGGCTCGACGATCGACTCGGTCAGCGCCTGGCCGCGCAGCGATTTCACCGGGAAGCGGTTGATCTCGTCCAGGGTCAGGGCCACGGGCCCAGAATAGAGGCGCTACCCGACCCCGCCGCGCCGCCGTTGCGAGACGATGGGTCCGTGTACGACATCGCTGAACAGGTCCCCAGGTGGCTCGACGCCGGTCTCGACGTCCTCGTGGCCCAGGTGGTGGCCACGCGTGGCTTCAGCTCGCGCGACCCGGCGGCGGCCGCCGCGTGGACGCGCGACGGCGCCGAGCAGGCCGGGCAGGTGCTGCCGGGCATCCGCACCGCCGACCTCGTCGGTCGCGAACCGGGGCTGCACGAGATCTCGATCTCCGACGAGGACGCCGGGCGGGCCGGGCTGTCGTGCGGCGGCACGGCCGACGTGCTCGTGCAGCCCGCGTCGGCCCTCGGGGTCGACGTGTGGGACCGGCTGGTCGCCCGCGAGCCTGTCCTGATCGTGACGGCGGTGCGCACGGGCACGGTGGGTTCGGCGGGCACGGTGGGCTCGGCGGGCACGGTGAGCACCTACACCCCGCAGACGGTCCGGGACGCGCCCGGCGGCCAGATCCCGCGGCTGTTCGGACGTGGGGTCAGCGCCACCGCACTGCTGGGCGACGACGCGGTGGTGTCGCTGTGGCCGGTGCCGACGCTGGTCGTGGTCGGCGACGGCCTCATCGCCACCGCGCTCGCCGACACCGCCGCGCTGCTCGGATGGTCCGCGGAGGTCATCACCGACGTCGACGACGCCGTGCGGGCTGCCGGGCGCCGGTACCCCAGCGACGCCTACGTCGTGCTCTCGCACGCACGCGAGGTCGACGGCCCGGCGCTGGCGGCGGCGCTGGCGGGACGGGCGGGCTACGTCGGCGCCCTCGGGTCACGTCGCACGCAGGCCGCCCGCCGCCAGTGGCTCACCGCCCACGGTGTCGCGCCCGCCGACCAGGACCGCATCCACGGCCCGGCCGGTCTCGACATCGACGCGCACACCCCTGCCGAGATCGCGATCTCGATCGTGGCCGAGATCCTGGGCAGCCGCTCGCAGTCCTCGGGCGGTGCCCTGCGCGACCGACCCGGCCCGGTCCACACGGCCGGTGTCAACGCCCCGCCGCCGCGTTACCCCAGTTCCTCGCCGGCGGTCAGCGGCTGACGAGCAGCTGCCGGAACGCGGCGAGCCGGTCCGGCGTCGAGTGTCCTTCCGCGACCCACGCATCGAGGGTGCACCCGTCCTCGGCGGCCAGGTGCTCGCACCCGCGCGGGCACCGGTTCGCGCCGTCCTCGAGGTCCGGGAACGCCCACAGCAGGTCGTCGGGGCTGACGTGCGCCAGCCCGAAGGACCGCACGCCCGGGGTGTCGACGACCCAGCCGTCGACGTCCGGCAGTCGCAGGGCCACGGCCGACGACGACGTGTGCCGGCCCTTGCCGATGGCGCTCACCCGGCCGGTGGCGCGGTCGGCCGTCGGCACGAGCGCGTTGATCAACGTGGACTTCCCGACGCCCGAGTGCCCGACGAGCACGGACACGTGGCCGGTCAGCAGGTCCCGCACCTCGTCCAGCGGGCCGCCCCGTCGCATGACGACGGACGGCACGTCGAGCGCGGCGTACCGCTCGATCACCGGCTGCGGCGGGGCGAGGTCGGACTTCGTCAGGCACAGCACGGGTTCGATCCCGGCCGCCAGCGCCGCGACCAGACACCGGTCGATGAACCCGTACGACGGTTCGGGGTCGGCCAGCGCCGAGACGATGAGGAGTTGGTCGGCGTTGGCGACGATGACGCGCTCGTGCTCGTCGGAGTCGTCGGCGGTGCGGCGCAGCACGGTGTCGCGCTCGTCGAGGCGGACGATGCGCACCAGCGCGTCGGGGGAGTCATCGATCGTGCCGACCACGCCGACGCGGTCGCCGACGACGATGCTCTTGCGGCCGAGCTCCCGGGCCCGCATGGCCATGACCTCGGTGCCTCCGGTGGCCTGCGGCTCGTCGGCCAGCACGAGGTAACGCCCACGGTCGACCGCGACGACCATCCCGTCGACCGCGTTCTCGTGCGCCGGCCGCTGCTTCGACCGGGGCCGGGTGCCGCGGGGGTTGGCGCGGGAGCGGACGTCGTCCTCGTCGAGCTCACGCGGACGCCGGGCCACGCGTCACCCGCCCGCCGACGTCGGGCCGAGCAGGCCCGACCACATGCCGGGGAAGTCCGGCAGGGTCTTGGTGGTGGCCCCGATGTCGTCGACCTCGACGCCCACGACGGCCAGCCCCAGGACCGCACCGGCGGTGGCCATGCGGTGATCGGCGTAGGCGTGCCAGGTGCCGCCGTGCAGGCTCCGCGGGCGGATGGTCAGGCCGTCGGCGTGCTCGACGACGTCGCCGCCCAGGCCGGTCAGCTCGGCGTAGAGCGCGGCCAGCCGGTCGGTCTCGTGCCCGCGCATGTGCGCCAGCCCGGTGAGCACCGACTCGCCGTCGGCCAGCGCCGCCAGGGCGGCCAGGGTGGGCGACAGCTCGCTGACGTCGCGCAGGTCGGCCACCAACGGGGCGATGCGGCCGGTGCCGGTGACGACCAGTGCGTCCCCGTCGACCGTGACCTCGGCGCCCATCGCGGCGAGCAGGTCGCGCAGCGCGGCCCCGGGCTGGGTGGTGTGCTCGGGCCACAACGGCACGCGGACGGTGCCGGCCGTGACCAGGGCGGCCGCGAGGAACGGGGCGGCGTTGGACAGGTCGGGCTCGACGACGTGGGTGCCCGCCGCCGGGGTCCCGGGCGCGACCTGCCAGACGCCGGGGGTCGGCGAGGCGGCGTCGAGACCGGCCGCACGCAGCACGTCGAGGGTCATCTCGAGGTGCGGCTGCGACGGCACCGGGTCGTCGCCGACGTGGGTGATCTCGAGACCCTTGTCGTAGCGGGCTCCCGACAGCAGCAGCCCGGAGACGAACTGCGACGAGGCGGTGGCGTCGATCCGCACCGCGCCGCCGGGCACCGACCCGCGGCCGCGGACGGTGAACGGCATCCGTCCCGTCCCGGCGTCGTCGATGTCGGCGCCGGCCTGGCGCAGCCCGTCGAGCAACGTCGTCATCGGGCGCTCGCGGGCGTAGGCGTCCCCGTCGACCGCGACGTCCCCGTCGGCCAGGGCCGCCAGGGGCGGGACGAAACGCATGATCGTGCCCGCCAGCCCGGTGTCGACGCGCCCGCCGTGCAACGAGCCGGGCTCGAGGATCCAGTCGGCGCCGTCGTCGCGCACCACGACGCCGAGTGCCCGCAGGGCCGCGGCCATCAGCTCCGTGTCGCGCGCCCGCAGCGGAGCCACGAGGCGCGACGGCCCGTCGGCGGTGGCGGCCAGCACGAGCAGCCGGTTGGTGAGCGACTTCGAACCGGGCAGCACGATCCGGGCGTCGACGGGGTCCGTTGCGAACGGCGCCGCCCAGTTCGCCCCTGCAGTCGCCATCGGATCAGGGTATTCGGTACCAGGGCGCGCGGCGCACAGTTCTCGTGCGGGGCTTTCGCGCTCGCGCCCGGTCGGTCACCATGGCGGCGTGACGACGACGTACCGGCGCCCGCTGGCCGAACGCCTCGACGCGGCCACCGCGCACTGTGCCGACCTGGAGAGCCTCTCGCGGGCGGTGTTCGACACCGTGGCTCGCGACATCTCGTTCGCCTTCGCCTGCCTGGCCTCGACCGACCCGGCCACCGAGCTGATCGCGCGGGCTTTCAAGTCCCACCCGCTCGCCATCGGCGAGGAGGGTTTCGCCGCGGCCGAGTACGGGGGGCCGGACGTCAACCAGTTCGCCGAGCTCGTGCGCCGCCCCGTGCCGGTCGGCGCACTCTCGCACGACACCGGCGGCCACCCCGACTCGTGCCGTCGCATGCGCGAGTTCATGACGCCGCGCTTCGGGTTCACCGACGAGCTGCGGTTGGCGTGCCGTGCCCGCGACACGACCTGGGCGGTGCTGGCGCTCTACCGCGGGCCCGGCGAGGATGCCTTCACCCCGCGCGACGCCGAGGTGCTGGGCGCGGTGCACGAGACGATCGCCGTCGCCGTGCAGCGCACCCTGTTCACCGGACCCGCCGCGTCGCCCGGGGCGGGCGGGGCGGCCGTGCTGATCGTCGACGCCGACGACCGGCTCACCGACGCCACCGCGGCGGCACGCGAGCAGATCGAGGAGCTGGCGGCCTGGGACGAGGGCGTGCTGCCGACGAGCGTCACCGCGGTGGCCGCCCAGGCGCGTTCGACGGCACAACCGGCCACCACTCGCGTGCTGAGCCGCACCGGTCGCTGGCTCGCGCTGCGGGCGATGCCCCTGGACGCGACGTCCTCCGGTGCCGGGTCGGACCGGCGTTCGGTGGTGGTGACCGTCGACGCGGCCCCGGCGGCCGCCGTCGGCGAGCTGGCGCTGGCCGCCCGGGGCCTGACGGCCCGCGAGCAGGACGTCACCCGGCTCGTGCTGCAGGGCGCGTCGACGAAGGACATCGCGGCGGCCCTGCACCTGTCGCAGCACACCGTGCAGGACCACCTGAAGTCCGTCTTCACCAAGCTGCAGGTGAACAGCCGCCGCGAGATGATCGCCCGCCTCGTCCTCTGACGGGGCTGGGCCTCTGATGCAGCTGGACCTCTGAGCTCAGCCGAGCGGCACCTGTCGTGGCCGGGCGATCCGCGCGTGGGCCACGACAGCGGGTGCGCGACCGGTGGTCGCCGGCTTGTCCGAACCCGCCGGCAGACCCGTGACCCGCCCCTTGCCGCCGAAAACGAACGGTAGCGACAGAGCGCTGCGCGTCGGGTCGACCGTCACCGTCGCACCGGTCGGCGTGGGCGAGGTGTACTCGTTGTCGCTCTGGGTCAGCACCAGCGCCACCCGGTGGCCCTTCGCGAACACGGCGTCGGTCGTGTCGATGGGCACGGTGATCGTGTACCACCGGCCCGGCGTCAGCGGGGTCGTCCGGCGCAGTGACGTGTGGTGGGCCGCGTCGAGCCAGCCCCGCGTGATGATGTCGGTGTCTGAGGTGACGTAGTCCTGCGCGGTGTCGAAGTAGCAGGCGTCGTCGACCGCCGTCGACTCGCCCCAGCACGACTGCGTCGTCAACGTCGAGATGCCCTCACCGGGCGAGAGGTAGTCGACCCGCCGCTGGGTGCCGTAGTCGACGAGCCGCGCCGACAGCTCGGTCGTCGGCCGGTCGACCTTGATCCGCAGCGTCACCGACGGCGAACCCGCGATGTGCACCGCCCGCGTCAGGGCGCCGCTCTCGAACACCGCCCGCCCGGCGACGCTCGACTGCGGCGAGGCCACGGCCTGGTCCTCGGTCAGCGACGGCGCGTCGGTGAAGGTGCGCGGCGCGCTGCCGCCGAGCCTCGACAGCGACGTGCCGAAGGTCGCGGTCAGGCCGGGCCAGCTCGCCTGTGTCGTCCAGGTGCCGTCGGCGCGCTGCACGTCGGCCTGCGGCTTGTTCATGATCCCGTTCGGCAGGCCCTGCAGCCAGCGGTCGAACCACTGGTGCAGCGTCCGGACCCAGACCCCGCGCCGGTAGTCGAAGGGGTCGACGTGTCCGTCCTGGCTCAGCCAGATCTTGCGGGGCACCCCGTTCCTCGCTAGCCGCGGCCACCACTGGCCGAACTGGTTGGTGGTGACGTTCTGGTCGTTGAGGCCGTGGACGAGGAACACGCTGGCGCGGACCTTCGAGGCGTCCGGGCGGTAGTCACGTGCCTGCCAGAACGCGTTGAAGTTCCCGGTGGCGTCGTCGCTCGCCGCCTGCTCGGCGGCGTACCGGCTGTCGCAGACGCCCTTGGGCCGGCCGCCCGTGTAGGTCGCCAGGTAGTCGACGTAGTCCGTCGAGCGCAGCACCCCGCCGAAGCGGGTGTAGTCGTACCAGCTCGAGATGGCCGAGATCGGCACGACGGTGCTCAACCCGCGCACACCGGTGGCGGCGACGCCGTTCGCGATCGACCCGTCCCACGACTTGCCGATCATGCCGACCTTGCCGGTTGTCCAGTTCGCCGTGACCCGGTCGCCGGCCGAGTCGTAGCCGGGCACGCGGCCGTTGAACCAGTCGATGGCCGCTTTGGCGCCCAGTACCTCGTAGCGGCCGCCGACGTCCCCGCAGCCCGTCGATCGGGCGGTGCCGACGAGGTCGACACCGGCCACCGCGTACCCGCGCGGCACGAAGTAGTTGTCGTAGAACAGCGGCAGCTTCGCGATGGTCCCGTCTGCCTGGTAGGTCTTGAGTTCCGATTCGTTGCCGCGCCCGCAGCAGGTGAAGTACGGCGATGCGTCCATGATCACCGGCACCTTGACGTGCTGCCGGGCCGCCTCGGCCGGCCGGATGATGTCGACGGCGACGCGGTCGTCCTTGCCGTCGCCGTCGCTGTCGAACGGCGCCCGCACGTACACGGTCTGGTGGATCGCGTTCGCGTACGAGTAGGTCGGCACGGTCGAGGTGCCGTGCACGTAGGGCCGGTGGTCCGGGGACGCGCCCGCGGTCTGCGCTCGGCCGACCGCGACGGCGGCCAGGGTGGCGACGAGTGCGGCGACGACCGCGAGGACCGTCAGGGGACGCAGGGTGGAGACGCGCACGGCGGTGGCCTTTCGACACAGGACGGGCGACACAGGGCGGGCGACACAGGGCGGGCACAGGATGAAACAGGCGAAACCTACCTGTGTGTCGGCGCAGAGACCAGGGTCAGAGCTCGAGCGCTTGCTGCACGGGCTCGGCGATGGCCGGGGTCGAGGCCGGCGCGATGAGGTCCGGGCCGTCGTTGTTCACGTTGCCCACGGCCTTGCCCACCTCGTAGGGCTCGAGGCGGGCGGGGTCGAGCTCGTCGAGCAGCTGCTGGGCCACGGCGACGTCGCCCGTCGAGCAGTCCAGCCAGCGCTCGCGCAGCGCCCTGGGCAGGACGACGGGGTTGCGGTCGTGGATCTCGCCCAGCAGGTCCGTCGCCTGCTGGGTGATGATCGTGTACGAGCAGAGCCAGCGCTGCGGGTCGTCGTCGGCGCGGGTGCGGTCGCGCCACAGCTCGTAGAGCCCGGCGAAGGCCAGCAGCTCGCCGTCCGGATCGTGCAGGAAGTACGGGACCTTGCCGCCGTCGACCTGTTTCCACTCGTAGTAGCCCAGGGCCGGCACCAGGCAACGACGTGCCGCCGCGGCCTTCGCGAACGCCGGCTTGCTGGTGACCGTCTCGATCCGGGCGTTGATCATCCGGGCGCCGCCCCTGGCGTCCTTCGCCCAGCTCGGTACCAGCCCCCACCTCGCGGTGCGCAGCAGGTGGACCGCGGCTGCGTCGTCGTCGCTGCCGGGCGGGCGGCGTTCGACCACGATCCGCGTGGAGTCGGTCGGCGCCACGTTCCAGGACGCCGCGGGCGGGCCGTCGAGCGTTTCCTCGACGTCGAACTCGAGCGTCAGATCGGGGTCCGAGGCAACGCTGACGTAGCGACCGCACATGCCTCCAGTATCCGCCGTGGCGGTTGGGGGTGCCTCTCGAGCGGCACACAGGATGCTCACGGTCCCGGCACAGCCGGCGCGGGCATCGTCAACGGTGTCAGGACCCCACGAGGAGTTGATCGCCATGACCGCATTCGCGCCCAGGACCGTCCCGTTCCAGGCCCCGCCGCGGTTCGACGCCACCTACCTGGCGTGGAACACGGTGGCCAGCTTCGACGACTACGCCGATGCCCAGCGCGCCGTCGACACGCTGTCCGACGACGGGTTCCCCGTCGAACACCTGGACATCGTGGGCTCGGACCTGCGTCTGGTCGAGCGGGTCACCGGCCGGCTCACCAAGGGACGCGCCGCCGGCGCCGGTGCCCTGAGCGGGCTGTGGTTCGGCCTGTTCATCGGCCTGGTCCTCGGCATCTTCAGCGAGGGCCCGTGGGCCGGTCTGCTGCTCGTCGGCGCCGCGATCGGCGCGGTCTGGGGTGCCGTGTTCGGCTACCTCGGCCACGCCGCGACCCGCGGGACGCGTGACTTCGCATCGGCCCGCACCCTGACCGCGGCGCGGTACGACATCGTGGCCCGCAACGGCTACGCCGACGCCGCACGCAGCGGCCTCGACACCGGCGGGCTGCGCACCGCCGTCTGAGGCGGCCCGGGGGAGCCCCGCCGGCCGGTCTCAGCCGGCCGGCGGGGCGAAGAACTCCAGCGCGATGTTGTCGGGGTCGCGGAAGGACAGCCCGGAGCCGTAGTGCGCGTCCACGACGCCGCCGTGCTCCACACCCAGCTCGTCCAGCTTCGCCACCCAGCTGTCGAGCTCGGCCCGATCGGCGCAGGCGAAGGCGACATGGTCGAGTCCGGTGTCCGTCTCGTCGAAAGTGCTGCCGCCCCGGCCCGCCGGGTGGGTGTGCAGGCCGAACAACTGGCCCCCGCCGAGCGCGAACACGGTGTGGTGGAAGTTGCTGATCGACTCGTCCTCGTCCAGCACCGCGTCGGAGCCGAACAGGGCGCGGTACCACTGGGTGCTCCGTTCGAGGTCGGTGACGGTGACGGCGACGTGGGCGAGGGAGGGAAACATCGACGGTTCCTTCGGACAGGGATGCGGGACGGCTGCTGACCGCTCCAGTCTCGACGCGCTCTGCGGGCCGGTCGCCCGCCGTCCGGTGGGGACGCCGCCTACCCGGCCGGTGGGGTCGGCCCGGGGAGGTCGATCGCGGGGCATGCTGGGCGCGTGCCCCGCACCGAGCTGACCGTCGCGACGGCCGCCGGGCCGGCGGCCGTGGAGCTGAGCCGGCCACCCGCGGCGTCGGCGCTGGTGCTGCTGACCCACGGTGCGGGCGCCGGCGTGCAGACCGTCGACCTGCTGGCGGTCCGTGACGCGCTGGTCGCCGTCGGGGTCGCCGTCGGCCTGGTCACCCAGCCGTACCGCCTCGCCGGGCGCGGCGCGCCGCCGGCGCCGGCGCGGCAGGACCCGGCCTGGTCGGAGGTCGTGGCGGCCGTCCGGCGTCGCCGCGGCCTCAGCCGCGTCCCGCTCGTGCTCGGCGGGCGGTCCAACGGAGCACGGGTGGCGTGCCGCACCGCCCGCACGACCGGGGCCGGCGCGGTCGTGGCCCTCGCCTTCCCGCTGCACCCGCCCGGGCGTCCCGACCGCAGCCGGTTGCCCGAACTGCAGGACGCCGGCGTCCCCGTCCTCGTCGTACAGGGCGATCGCGACCCCTTCGGCATGCCGCCGCCGGGCGACGGCCGCCGGGTCGTCGTCGTTCCGCGCGGCGACCACGGCCTGAAGCAGGACCCGGCCGCGGTGGCCCGCGCCGTGACCGCCTTCGTCACCTCCGTTCTGGGGGAGTACAAGACGGCCCATTCTGATTAGGCTCGTCATATGGCCGTACGCGTGACCACGGAGGTCGTGCCCGGAGTCGGCCTGCGCCACGACCTCACGCTGGACGAGGGGCACAGGCTCGGCGTCGTCGTGCGTCGCGACGGGGGACACGACCTGGTCGTTGCCGGCGAGAACGGGTCCGAGGTCTCCGTGCGCCTCGGCCAGGCCGAGGCCGACGCCGTCGCCGAGCTGCTCGGCGGCCCGAAGGTGGTGAAGCGGCTGACGGCCCTGCAACGGGCCGCTGCCGGCGTGCTGACCGAGCAGCTGCCGATGCCGAAGCATTCGCCGTACTCGGGTCGTCCCCTCAGCGACACCAGGGCCCGTACACGCACCCGCGCCTCCATCGTCGCCGTTATGCGCGGCGGCGCGACCCAGCCCTCGCCCGCGCCGGACTTCGTCCTCGAGGGCGGCGACCTCGTCGTGGCGATCGGCACCCGCGAGAGCCTGGACCAGCTCGCCCACATCCTGGACGGGACAGGATGAGCCTGAACGGAACCGGCTGACGGTTCACCCCGTCGAGATGTCGGCGACCAGCGCGGACGTGACCCCGATGAGGTCGCCGGGCGCCAGTTCCACCTGCAGCCCGCGCTTGCCCGCGGAGACGAAGACCGTGTCGAACAGCCCCAGCGACTCGTCGACCACCACCCGTAGCCGGCTCTTCTGGCCCACGGGCGAGATGCCGCCCACCACGTAGCCGGTGGCCCGTGCGGCTGCGGCCGGGTCGGCGAGCTCGGCCCGCTTGCCGCCGAGCGCGGCGGCCAGGGCCTTCACGTCCAGCCGTGCGGCGACCGGCACCACCGCGCACGCCAGCGCTCCGTCGACCGAGGCGATGAGGGTCTTGAACAGCCGCTCCGGTTCGACGTCGAGGGCGGCGGCGGCCTCCTCGCCGAAGGCGGTGGCCCGGGGGTCGTGGTCGTAGGGATGCAGGGTGAAGACGATCCCCGCCGCGGTGAGGGCCGAGGTCGCGGGGGTGCCGGTCGCCACGGCGCTCAGATTAGCCGCGGTCCCGATCCGGCGACGGTCCCGATCCGGCGGCGGTCCCCAGCGGATTCCGGGTCGTCCGGAATGCGACCCGGGCCGGCGCCGTTCCACCAGGAGCCAAGGAGAGGATTTCTGCGATGGCGTTGTCGGTGCTGGAGCGACCCGTGAACGGTCGCACGCTAGGCTCGACCCCGGAACTGCGGAGCGATCCGCGCGAGGGGAGCACGGTGGCTGAGGAGACGGTCGAGGCTCGGCGAGCCCGCTTCGAGCGGGATGCGCTCCCCTTCCTCGATCAGCTGTACGCAGCGGCGATGCGCATGACGCGCAACCCCTCCGACGCCGAGGACCTCGTCCAGGAAACCTTCGTCAAGGCGTACGCGGCGTTCCACCAGTTCACCGAGGGCACCAACCTCAAGGCCTGGTTGTACCGCATCCTGACGAACACCTTCATCAACAACTACCGCAAGAAGCAGCGCCAGCCCCAGGAGTCCGGTAACGAGGACGTCGAGGACTGGCAGCTCGCGCGGGCCGAGTCGCACACCTCGAGCGGGCTGCGTTCCGCCGAGATGGAGGCGCTCGACCACCTCCCCGACTCCGACGTCAAGGACGCCCTGCAGGCCCTGCCCGAGGACTTCCGACTGGCCGTCTACCTGGCCGACGTCGAGGGCTTCGCCTACAAGGAGATCGCCGAGATCATGGGCACTCCGATCGGCACCGTCATGTCTCGACTGCACCGCGGACGCAAGCAGCTGCAGAACCTGCTCGCCGACTACGCCCGCGACCGCGGTCTGATCCGCACCGGCGCGGGGAGCGAGTCGTGAACTCAGGGATGGGCTTCGGGCCCGGCAACATCGACTGCAACGACGTGTTGAGCGAGCTGACGATCTTTCTCGACAACGAGACCGACGTGGCGACCAAGACCCGCATCGCCCAGCACCTCGACGCCTGCAGCCCGTGTCTCGAGCAGTACGGCCTCGAGAAGGACGTCAAGGCGCTGATCGGTCGCTGCTGCGGCGGCGACCGGGCCCCGGAGACGCTGCGGGCCCGGATCTCGGTGCGCATCACCGAGATCACCGTCGTCGAGTAGCGGTCACCCGCCGGCCGCAGGGCCGACTGTGCGCGCGAGCTGGCGCGCGGCCTGCAGCCCGGCCGTGATGTCGTGGCGCCCGTGCTGGCCCAGCACCACCCCGAGCATGTCGGTCACCCGCCCGCGCGCCACGCGCCACGTGCGGAACATGAAGCAGCCACCTGCAGCGTCGTCCGACCCGGTCTTGGTGCCGATGAATCCCTCACGGCCGAGCAGGGCGTCGGTGTTGCGGACCGAGCCGGCCACCGGGACCCGGTAGCTCGTCCGTGACACCAGATCGGCGAACACCGCGTCGCCGGCCACGGCGCCCGCGAGGGTCAGCTGGTCACGCGCGGTCGACACCGTGCGCGGGTCGTAGCCGCTCGGATCGGTGTAGCGCGTCTGGGCCATGCCCAGGGACCGCGCGACGGCGTTCATGCGCACGACGAACCCGGCCGTCGTGCCCCCGATGCGCCGCGCGAGCAGGACGGCGACGTTGTTCGCCGACGGCAGCAGCAACGCCGCCAGCGCCTGCCGTTCGGTGATGTGTTCGCCGGTCTCCACCCGCACCACCGACTCGTTGCGGGCCCGTCGGGCCCGGTAGTCCTGTTCGTCCGCGGCCGTCACGGTGTAGACCGGCCCTTGCTCGCCGTCGCGCAGCGGCTGCGCGCGCAGCACGACGTAGGCCGTCATGACCTTCGCGAGGCTGGCGATCGGCGCGGCGTTCTGGCCGGGACTGCTGCGGACGGTGACGGGGACACCCGCACCGCCGAGGCGGTACGCGGCCTGGCCGGATACCGGCCACCCGTCACGACCCAGGTAGGCACGGCGCAGATCACTGGTGCGGACCCGGTGCACCACCAGGGCGGCCACCCCGCCCGCGACCAGCAGCCCGACGACCAGCGCCGCCGTCAGTACGACGCGGCGCGAGCTGCGCGGCGTCGAGGACGGCGTCGGGGAGGGTGAGGCGGGCAGGTCTGGTCGGGGCAGCGTCGTGGTCATGCGGCCCACCGTGTCGGGCGGCCGTTATCGTCGACGTTCCGCCGACGCTTATGGCCCGCTTATGCCGCGTCGGCCAGGCTGCTCCGGGACGGGGGAGGGACGGGCGTGCGCGTACTGCTGGCCGACGACGAGCGGCTGCTCGTTGACACCGTCGCCGACGGCCTGCGCAAGCTCGCCATGGCCGTCGACGTCTGCTACGACGGCGAGGCGGCGATCGAGCGGCTCGGGGTGAATCGCTACGACGTCGCGGTGCTCGACCGCGACATGCCGCACCGGACGGGCGACGAGGTGTGCCGGTGGGCGGTGCAGTCCGAGGTGCGGGCCCGGATCCTCATCCTCACGGCCGCGGCGGGCATCCGCGACCGCGTCGACGGTCTGTCGCTCGGTGCCGACGACTACCTCACCAAGCCGTTCGCATTCGCCGAGCTCGCCGCGCGCATCCAGACGCTCGCCCGCAGGCCCTCGGTCGGCGCCGCCCCGGTGCTCGAGCACGACGGGATCGTCTTCGACATCCCCAGGCACCGCGCATTCCGCGACGGCCGCCTGCTCGACCTGACCCCGAAGGAGTTCGCCGTCCTGGGCGTCCTGGTGCGCTCGGCGGGCTCGGTCGTCAGCGCCGAGGAACTGTTGGAGAAGGCCTGGGACGAGTACGCCGACCCGTTCACGAACGCCGTGCGGGTCGCCGTCATGACCCTGCGCAAGAAGCTCGGCGACCCAGCGGTGGTGCACACCGTGCCGCGGGTCGGCTACCGCCTGGGCGCCGGCTGATGCGGCTGACCGCCCGGCGCCGGGTACTCATCGCCCTGCTCGTCACCTGGCCGTTCGCGTTCGTGTGGTTCGGGTGGATGGCGCTGATCGCGTACGCCCTCACCGAGCACTACCGCACCGGTTACGCCAGCTGCGGCGGCGGCCTGAACATCATCAACCTGCCGGGTGTCATCAACGGCTGCGACAGCGTCTTCAGCCCCGGCGTCGCGTACGTCGAGCTCGTCGTCATGGCGGCGATCGCCGCTGTCGTGGCGTACGCGATGGCCCGGTGGGTGCTCGCGCCCGTGCGGGCGATGGCGGAGACCGTCGACCGCCTCGGGCCCACCAGCCTGGGCCTGCGCCTGCGTCAGGGCGGCCCGGCCGACGAGACCCGTCACCTGGCCGACGCCGTGGACGCGATGCTCGACCGGGTCGCGGAGGGTTACGAGGCGCAGCGTCGGTTCGCCTCGACCGCCTCGCACGAGCTGCGCACGCCGCTGGCCACGCAACGCGCCCTGATCGAGGTCAGCCTCGGCTCCGCCCTGTCGGCGGACCAGCTCGAGCTGGTGTCGCGTCAGCTGCTCGCCACCAACGAGCGCAACGAGCGGCTCATCGACGGTCTGCTGACGCTGGCCGAGACCGAGCGCGGCCTGATGTCGCAGCAGGTCCAGCCGTTCGACCGGATCGTCCGCGACGCCGTCGAACTGCAGGCCGCCTACGCCAAGGAGCGCGGTGTCGAGCTGCGCACAGAGCTGCACCCGGTAGCAGTGCGCGGCGAGCTCCCCCTGCTGGAGCGGCTGGTGGCCAACCTCGTGCAGAACGCGATCAAGTACAACGTCGAGGACGGGTGGGTCGACGTCGCCCTCGACACGTCCGGCGTGCTCACCGTGGTCAACTCCGGGCCGGTCGTGCCCGCCGACCGGGTCGCGTCGTTGTTCGAACCGTTCCACCGGATGAGCGGCGAACGGCTCGATCACGGAGGAGGCGTGGGGCTGGGGCTGACGATCGCCCGGTCGATCGTCGCCGCGCACGACGGGGCCGTCGACGCGCGCGCGAACCCCGAGGGCGGGTTGACCGTCGACGTGCGCCTGCCCGGCGCGCGGTGATCGCTCCCGACCCGGTCAGACGCCGCCCGCGAAACCGAGCTGGCGCCAGGCCTCGTACGCGGCGATCGCCGCCGCGTTCGACAGGTTGAGCGACCGCCGGGCCGCCAGCATCGGGATGCGCACCTGCTCCGTGACGTGCGGGTCCGCCAGCACCGCCGCCGGCAACCCCTCGGGCTCGCCCCCGAACACCAGCACGTCACCGTCGGCGTAGGAGATGTCGGCGTAGGACGTGTCGGCGTGGCTGGTGAACGCGAACACCCGCGCGCGGCCGACGGCGTCCCACAGCGCATCGATCGACGGATGCACGGTGACCACGGCGAGGTCGTGGTAGTCCAGACCTGCCCGCCGCAGCTTCGCGTCGTCGAGGTCGAAACCGAGCGGTTCGACCAGGTGCAGGTGCGCGCCGGTGGCCGCGGCGAGCCGGATCGCGTTGCCGGTGTTGCCGGGGATGCACGGTTCGACGAACACCAGGTGGAGCACGCCCGCGAGCCTAGCGGCGCGAGGAGCTACGCCGTCCGCTCGTGGCCGGACATCGTCCGCTCCTCGGCCTCGACCAGCTCGGGCGACGCCGAGTCGGAGTAGTAGTCGTCGGCCTCGGTCTCGTCGGTGCCTGCCGGCGCCTTGACGAGCCGCAGGACCACGGTGAGCACGACGGCCACCACGATGTTGAGCAGCAGCGCCGTGATCGCGATGTAGACCGTCGTGTCCGTGCCGGGGAACTTGGCCAGCGACGACCCGAAGTGCCGCATGCCGTCGACGGTGGTCACCGGCTTGCCGTCGACCAGCTTGGTCGTCGCGTTCGGCACCTTCTGCCGGTAGGCGGTGATCGTGCCGTAGACCATGCCGGCCGCCCAGCCGAGCAGCAGCGCCCAGCGGTGGAACCAGCGCGTGTACAGGCCGGCGACGATGGCCAGGATCGTCTGCAGGATCCAGACCCCGCCCAGCAGCTGCAGGTTGATCGCGTTCTGCTTGTCCATGCCCAGGACGAACAGCAGGGCGCCGAACTTCACGAGCAGCGAGACGATCTTGCTGACCTGCGCCTCCTCGCGCGGGGCGGCATCAGGGCGGAAGAACTCGCGGTAGATGTTGCGGGTGAACAGGTTGGCCGCGGCGATGGACATGATCGCGGCGGGCACGAGCGCACCGATGGCGATGGCCGCGAAGGCCACACCCGCGAACCAGGACGGGAACGCGTACTGGAAGAAGTGCGGCACGGCGAGCTGCGCGTTGGCCTTGCCGTCCTGGCCGAAGACGTTCATGTGGCCCTGCTTCACCTCGTAGATCGCGGCGAAGCCGAGCAGGGCCAGCAGGGCCAGCATGAGCGAGTACGCCGGCAGCAGCGCGGCGTTGCGGCGGATCGTCATGCGGCTCTTGCTGGCCAGCACGCCGGTCATCGAATGCGGGTACATGAACAGCGCCAGCGCCGAGCCGAAGGCCAGCGTGCCGTAGGCCCACGTCGTCTTGTCGCCGGTGATCAGCGCGCCCGTCGGCGGACCCCCGGGCTTGCTGGGTGCCGACAGCTTGGCGTCCGCGGCGTGGAACATGTCGCCGAAACCGATCTTGGCCGCGACGTAGATGACCGCGACCACGATCACGACGTAGATCAGGGTGTCCTTGACGAACGCGATCAGCGCGGGTGCCCGCAGGCCGGAGGAGTAGGTGTAGGCGGCGAGCACCGCGAAGGCAATGATCAGCGGCAGGTCGCGGACGAACGCGTTGCCCGAGCCGCCCAGGCCCATCGTGTCGAGCACGGCCTGGATGCCGACCAGCTGCAGGGCGATGTAGGGCATCGTCGCGATGATGCCGGTGATCGCGATCGCCAGGGCCAACCCGCGGCTGCCGTAGCGCCCGCGGACGAAGTCGGCCGGCGTCACGTAGCCGTGCCGGTGCGCGACGCTCCACAGCCGTGGCAGGAAGATGAAGATGATCGGGTACGCGACGATCGTGTAGGGCACCGCGAAGAAGCCGCTGACCGCGCCGGTCGCGAACATCGCCGCCGGCACGGCCACGAAGGTGTACGCCGTGTAGAGGTCGCCGCCGAGCAGGAACCAGGTGATCCACGTGCCGAAGCCCCGGCCGCCGAGACCCCACTCGTCCAGGCTGTTCATCGACGCCGACCGGCGCCAGCGCACGGCGAGGAACCCGCCGGCGGTCACGATCACGAAGAAGAACAGCACGACGCCGAGTTCGACGCCGTTCACGTCGCCGCCGGCGGCGAGAGCGGCGCTCATCGCTGACCCCGCGCCCGCTTGATGACGAGGTAGGCCGCCCACGTGAGCGCCGGCGTCAGGAACACCCAGAGAATCTGGTACCAGTAGAAGAACGGGAACCCCCACACCGTCGGCGTCCGACGGGAGTAGGTGGGTACCAGCGCCAACGCCACCAGCGGGATGCCGAGCAGCACGGCAACGGTGATCTTGGTGGCGGCCGGCAGGGGGCCGGGACGACTCGTCGGCATCGTGTCTCCTCCGCAGACTCTCAGGGCACGACGGACCTTAGTACGGTTCGCCCGTCTTGCGGCGACATCGGGCGGTACCGGGGGAGATTGCCGGGTCGCCGGACGCGCCGTCGGGGCGTTCACACGTTGCGATGGCAGGCTGACGGTGATGTCCGCGCTCACCGAGACCCTGGCCGCCCGCACCGCGCTCGACGAGGGGCAGGTCGACCACATCGCACGCCTGGTGGGCGAATGGCAGCTGCTCTCGGACCTCGCGTTCGCCGACCTGCTCCTGTGGGTGCCCGTCGCGGTCCCCGCCGCCGAGGCCGGCAGCGTGCCGGCGTTCCTCTGCGTCGCGCAGTGCCGGCCCACTACCGGCCCGACGGCCTACCAGCACGACCAGGTCGGCGTCCTGCAGGTCGGCAGCCGGGTGGCGCCGCTGCGCGTGGCCTACAACGAGGCGCGGATCTTCCGTGAGGTCGACCCCGACTGGGACGGGGACCTGCCCATCCGGCGGGAGGCCGTGCCGGTGCGTTACGGCGACGACGTCGTCGCCGTGATCGGTCGCGACGCGAACCTGGCCAGTGTGCGTACCCCCAGCCAGCTCGAGCTGGTCTACCTGCAGAGCGCCGCCGACCTCGCGGGGATGGTCGCCGACGGCACCTTCCCGGCCGCCGACTCGCCGATGGAGGAGGGCGCCGGGCCGCGTGCCGGTGACGGCCTGGTGCGCCTGGAGCCCGACGGCACCATCATCTACGCCAGCCCGAACGCGCTGTCGGCCTTCAACCGGCTCGGGGTCACCGGCAACGTGCTCAGCGAACCCATCAACGCGCTCACCAGCACCGTGGCCGACGACCCGTTCCACGCCGGCGACCTGGCGGCCGCCGTCAGTGCCGCGATCGACGGCGGTCACCCGGCGAGCATCGAGATCGACGGCGGGGGAGCGACCATCCTGTTCCGCGCCCTGCCCCTGCGCCCGCGGGGCGAGACGCTGGGCGCGCTGCTGCTGATGCAGGACGTCACCGAGTTACGGCGGCGGGACCGGCAGATCCTGTCCAAGGACGCGACCATCCGCGAGATCCACCACCGGGTGAAGAACAACCTGCAGACCGTCGCGGCGCTGCTGCGCCTGCAGGCCCGCCGGGTCGCGGTGCCGGCCGCGCGTACCGCGCTCGAGGAGTCGATGCGCCGGGTGCAGTCGATCGCGCTCGTGCACGAGACGCTCTCGGTGTCGATCGACGAGGCCGTCGACTTCGACGAGATCGTGGACCGGCTGCTCGGGATGCTCTCCGACGTGATGGGTTCCGCCGAGCGGGTCGAGGCCACCCGCGACGGCACGTTCGGCGAGGTCCCGGCCGAGATCGCCACCGCGCTCGTGCTGGTCATGACCGAGATCGTGCAGAACGCCATCGAGCACGCATTCCCGGACGAGCGGCGCGGGACGGTCACCGTGCGGGCCGTGCGCGAGCGCGGGCAACTCACCGTCGTGGTGAGCGACGACGGGGTGGGCCTGCCCGACGGGTTCTCGGGCGTCAAGTCCGACCGGCTCGGACTGCAGATCGTCAATACGTTGGTGTCGGCCGAGCTCAGCGGAACGGTCGAGTTCCGCCGGCTCGGGGCGGACGGGGGGACCGAGGCCGAACTGCGCCTGCCGCTGTCGCCACGTAAGTCGCGTCAGTCCTAGCAGGTCGCGCCGGCGGTGTCGGGCCCGGTGAAGTGCCCGGTCGCCGGCCCGGTCGCGGGCCTGGTCCGTCCGTCCTGATGGTTCGGGTCAGGCCAGCCGGGCGCGGGCCCGGGCGTTGCGACGCTTCAGGGCGCGGCGTTCGTCCTCGGACAGCCCGCCCCACACGCCGGCGTCCTGGCCGGATTCGAGGGCCCAGGTCAGACATTCCTGAATGACCGGGCATCGCCGGCAGACCATCTTGGCCTGCTCGATCTGCAGCAACGCAGGCCCGGTGTTCCCGATCGGGAAGAACAGCTCCGGGTCCTCGTCACGGCAGATTGCTCGGTGCCGCCAATCCATGCGTTTGATCTCCTCACTCGGCGTGTGACCGGGCTGTACGCCCGTTCGACCACGCTTGTGAATCCTTTCACGAGCCGGCCCGCGGTTCAAGCAATCGCCGGTGCGCTCTCGCGCACACTCGCCGACTCGCTGATCCTTGGGAGCCCGTGACGCGTGTGGTTCGTGGATGAGCGTGCTGCTCCTCCGACTGCGCAGCGTCGCGGGGCTGGCGGTGCTGCGCAAGTCGGCCCTGGCGACGTTACGCGGTCTGCCGGTCCCGGTCGAGGGCTTCAGCCCTGGCCTTCCCGGACCGGATAGTGCCGTCCACTCAGCTCTCCGGCCCCGGATCCTCGGGCGCGACGACGACCTCCAACGCATTGGGGACTGTACGGAACGTCACCTTGGTGGCCCGGATGTGCAGCGCGTCGCCGTCGACCTGGAAGGCGATGGGCTCGTCGGCGATCACCGTCACACCGTCGAGGTCCTGGGCCACGAACGCCCCGCGGCGGCCGATGCGAGGGCGGTTGCCGGACAGCCGGGCCATGCTGAACAGGATCCCCGGCGCGCTCATCCGGCGCCGCGCGTACACGCCGAGCCCCGTCCCGAAGTCGACGTCGGGGGTGGGGTGCAGCGGGCGGTTGCCCACGTAGGTCCACGGGTCGGCGTTGGTGACGACGGCGAAGTACACGTCGTCGACCCGCGTGCCGTCGGGCAGCTCGACGTGCAGGGTCGGGTGCCGGCGGTCGGCGCGCAGGAATTCGTGCACGCCGACCCGGGCGTAGAGCGTGTGGGTGGAGCGCCGGCCCTGGCGGCGCTTGCGCTCGACGCCGTGCACGATGGCGGCGTCGAAGCCGAGCCCGGCCGCGAAGCAGAAGTACCGGTCGTCGGCCTGGCCCATGCTGACCCGGCGCCGGGTACCGGCCCGCAGCCCCTCCAGCAGCGACCCGGTGGCCTCGATGGGGTCGTTCGGCAGCCCGACCGCCCGGGCGAACACGTTGGTGGAGCCCGCCGGGACGACGCCGAGGGCCGGGATGCGGTCGTGCACGCCGTCGGTGAGCAGGCCGTTGACAACCTCGTTCACCGTGCCGTCGCCGCCCAGCGCCACGACGACGTCGGTGCCGTTGCGCATCGCCCTGCAGGCCAGGGCGGCGGCGTGGCCGCGGTTGGCGGTGACGACCACCTCGAGGTCGGCGAGGCCGCCGAGGGCGTGGGCGAGCACGTCGCGTTCCCGGGCACTGGTCGCCGTGGCACGCGGATTCGTGACAACGAGAGCGCGCATCGGGCCAGCCTACGGGCCGGACGGGGTCCGGCAGGGCGTGGCTACGCTGGGTTGGTGCAGACGCCCGTGGACCGCGCCACCTGGCGTGCCGCGCCCGTCCCCATTCGGGTGGCTGCCGTCATCCTCGCCGTGGAGGCGCTGGGCCTGACCGGCCTCGGGCTGTTCGAGATCGTCAGCACGGTCACGGGCCACCCGGACAGCGTCGCCCGCGCGCTGCTGGGCGCCCTGCTGGCCCTGCTCGCCGCGCTGGCCCTGCTGTTCGGTGCGCGCGGGCTGGTGCGGCTGCACGCGTCGGCCCGTTCGCCGATGGTGGTCCTGCAGCTGCTCGCCATCCCGGTGTCCTACAGCCTGGCCTTCCAGGCCGGCCGCGTCGAGTACGGCGGGCCGATCCTCGTCGCCGCCCTCGCGGTGCTGTACCTGCTGTTCACGCCACCGGCGCGCGAGGCGCTCTACCGCGACCCGCCGCGCTGACCGCTCCGCCGCACGGGCCGCAGGCCGGTGTCAGGACTTCCGGCGGCGCTGCTCGACCTCCGGCTCGGGCGCGCCCAGGCTCTCGCGCATGCGCTTGAGCCCGCGGGCGACCAGCCGTGACACCTGCATCTGCGAGACGCCGACGATGGCGGCGATCTCGGTCTGGGTCTTGTTGGCGATGAAGCGCAGCAGCAGGATCTCGCGCTCGGCCTCGGGCAGGTTGGCGATCACCTTGCGCAGCATGGCGCGCTGCTCGACCTGCTCGAAACCCTCGTCGATGGTGCCGAGCATCGGGTGCTCGGGTACCGACTCGCCCGGCGCGGCGAGCACGTCCAGGGGCACGCCCGAGTACGCGCGGGCGGCGTCGAGCGCCTCGAGCACGGTCTCCTCGTCGATCTCGATGCGCGCCGCGAGCTCCGGCACCGTGGGGGCGCGGCCCAGTTCCTGGCTGAGGTCGGCGCGGGCCGCGTTCAGGGTCGTCTGCAGCTCCTGCGCGCGCCGGGGCACGTGGATCAGCCAGCCCGTGTCCCGGAAATGCCGCTTGATCTCACCGAGGATCGTGGGCGTCGCGTACGTCGAGAACTCGAGCTTGCGCTCCGGGTCGAACCGGTCGATGGCCTTGATGAGCCCGATGGCCCCCACCTGCACGAGATCGTTCATGGGCTCGTTGCGGCCGGAGAAACGGCGCGACAGGTACACGACCAGCGGCATGTGCAGCTCGACGAGCTGATCGCGCAGCGACCGTCGGCGCGGGTCCTCGCCGGGCAGCTGGTGCAACTCTGCGAGCAGCGCACTGGCCCGGCCGTGGTCCCGGCTCGGTCGGTCGGTAGAGGTCACGTGCTCGCCCGGTTCGCCTCGTAAGCCCTGCTCACGCTTGCGCTGCCTCGCGGGCCTTGACCACGGAGATCGTCAGCTGGTCGTGGTTCTTCACGACGTCCACCTCGCTGGCCAGGGCGCCCAGGACGGTCCAGCCGAAGCCGTCGCGGTCCGGCTCGGACTCGTCGCGGGTGGACACCGACGTCGAGACGCACAGGCGACCGGTGGCCAGCTCGAAGCGGGCGGTCAGCCGGGAGTCGGCGGTGGCGTGCGGCAGCAGCAGCGAGCAGGCCTCGTCGACGGCGAGCCGCAGGTCCTCGATGTCGTCGATCGTCAGCTCGCACCGGGCGGCCAGGCTGGCGGCGGTCAACCGCAGGGTCGAGACATACGCGACGTCGGCGGGCGCTCCCACCTCGACGATGTCGCCGTCGACCCGACTCGGAACCGGTGCGCTCATGTCTTTCCTTCGTCTGTCGGGTCTGCGGGGGACGTCTATCGGTTCAGCGGGACAACAGCGTAGGTGCGGAGGTGCGACGAGCCGGAGCGGGGTCGGTCACGCGACCGGGTTGGGCAGGTTCCACCGGAGGAGAGCCGGTACGGAGTGCTCGGCTCCCAGCACCGACGGCGCCGCCGTCCCCAGCAGCAGACTAGCGCCGCCCGCGGCGGGCAGGTTGATCCACCGCGCACCCAGTACGCGGCTGAAGTGGCCGTGTCCGAACAACATCACCGGCCCTGTCGTGAGATGTCGGGATATGCGCTCCAGGAGACGGTCGGCCCGGGCCTGCACGTCGGCGACGCTCTCGCCGTTCGGGCACCCCTCGGTGAACACCGTCCAGTCGGGATCGGTCTCGTGGATCTCGTCGGTGGTGATGCCCTCGTAGTCGCCGTAGTCCCACTCGGCGAGGTCCTCGGTGATCTCGTCGACGTGGACGCCGGCCAGCCGCGCGGTCTCGAGCGCGCGCGTGCGCGGCGAGGACAGCACCTGCACCGGCCGCACCGCGGCGAGCATGTCGCGCAACGCCTCGGCCTGGCGCTCACCGTTCTCGGTGAGCGGCACGTCGGTGAGGCCGGTGTGCCGTCCCGAGACACTCCACTCCGTCTCGCCGTGGCGCACGATCCAGATCTCGGCGGAGTCGCCGAAGGCCGGCTCTGCAGGAGAGCCGGCCTTCGTGGTCGTCATACCGGGTTTCCGGACGGCGGTGTCAGGCCGCCTTGGTCTCCCAGAAGATCCGGTCGATCTCGGCGATCTGGTCGAGCAGTTCCTGGCCCTGGGCCGGGTCGACCTCGCCCTTGCCGCCCGCGGCGCCGGCCTGCTTCGTGGCCTTGTTGAACAGCTCGTGCAGCTGCGGGTACTTCTCGAAGTGCGGCGGCTTGAAGTAGTCGGTCCACAGCACCCACAGGTGGTGCTTGACGAGCTCTGCGCGCTGCTCCTTGATGATCAGTGCGCGGGTCCGGAACACCGGGTCCTCGTTGCCCTGGTACTTCTCCATGATGGCCTTCACGGACTCGGCCTCGATGCGCGCCTGGGCCGGGTCGTAGACCCCGCACGGCAGGTCGCAGTGGGCGTGAGCCACGGTGGACGGACGGATCAAGCGCATAGCCTTCCTCCAAGGTCGTGTTGCCGTAGGGCAGTCAGATTTCCGACCCTACTCCCGGATCGATGCCCGTCTGGAGGTGCCGTCAACCATGATGTGGCGTGATCGATTGCCCCTACGGGTGGTCGAGGTGTCCGGCCCGTCGATGGTCCCGACCCTGCACCACGGGGACGTCGTCCTGGCCCGGCGTGCGGCGCGCGGTGACCGGGTGTCGGCGGGCCAGGTGGTGCTCGCCCGGTTCCGGTCGATGCCGGACCGGCTGGTCGTCAAACGCGCCGCCCACCCGGTCGACGGCGGGTGGTGGCTCGTGTCCGACAACACCTTCGCCGGCGGCGACAGCGAGGCGCACGGGGTGGCTGACGTCGAGGCGCGCGTCGTGCTCCGCCTGCGTGGGGAAGGGCCGCGGCTGCTGGCCTGACCGGCGTCGTCGCCCCGGGAGGGGCCCCTGCGCGCTCTGTGCCACACTCGAACGGCGGGCGAACCCCGACCTCGACGATCTGCGCCACGACCTGGCCGGGACCACGTACGGGTATCGCGGATACCCACGTCAGCTGGGGAGCAGAGGCAGTGGCCTTCGACGTGCGCGCATCGGACGCGCCCATCACGCAACGGCACGAGGACGTCTCGCGCGAGGACGTCTTCCGCGCGCACGAGGGCGGCAAGCTGGCCCTGCGCAGCACCATGCCGCTGACCGACCGTCGCGCGCTGTCGCTGGCCTACACGCCCGGTGTCGCCGACGTGTGCAGTGCCATCGCCGACGACGAGTCCCTGGCCCGGCAGTACACGTGGCGCTCGCGGCTGGTTGCGGTGGTCAGCGACGGCACGGCGGTGCTCGGCCTGGGCAACATCGGCGCCGCGGCGGCACTGCCCGTCATGGAGGGCAAGGCCGCGCTGTTCAGTGAGTTCGCGGGCATCAACTCGGTGCCGATCGTGCTGGCCACCACCGACGTCGACGAGATCGTCGACACCGTGCGGCGGATCGCACCGTCCTTCGGCGGCATCAACCTGGAGGACATTTCCGCGCCTCGCTGCTTCGAGATCGAGGCCCGGCTGCGCGATGCGCTCGACATCCCGGTCTTCCACGACGACCAGCACGGCACCGCGATCGTCACCCTGGCCGCCCTGCGCAACGCAGCCACCGTCACCGGACGCACGCTCGCCGACCTCCGCGTGGTGGTGTCGGGTGCGGGCGCCGCCGGTGTCGCGTGCACCAGGATCCTGCTGTCCGCGGGCATCGGTGACATCGCGGTGGCCGACTCGAAGGGCATCGTGCACTCCGGCCGCGAGGACCTCTCGCCGGTCAAGGCCGAGCTGGCGCGGATCTCCAACCGGGCGGGGCGTACGGGGTCGCTGGTCGACGCGCTCGACGGCGCCGACGTCTTCCTCGGGTTGAGCGCCGGGGCCGTCGAGGAACAGGCAATCGCGCGGATGGCCCCGGACGCGATCATCTTCGCGCTGGCCAACCCGACCCCGGAGGTCGACCCCGAGGTCGCCCACCGTCATGCGGCGGTCGTGGCCACCGGCCGCAGCGACTACCCGAACCAGATCAACAACGTGCTCGCGTTCCCGGGTGTCTTCGCAGGCGCGTTCGACGCCGGGGCGCGCGCCATCACCGAGAACATGAAGCTGGCCGCGGCGCGGGCGCTCGGCGACGTCGTCGTAGACGCGCTCGAGCCGACGCACATCGTGCCGACGCCCTTCGACCCTCGGGTGACGCCGGCCGTGCGGTCGGCGGTCGCCGACCAGGCACGGCACGACGGGGTTGCCCGCGCCTGACGCGGACGCTCAACTCCCGGCGGAGACCGTCATCTGGTCGCCGTGCAACGACACGACGATCGTCTGCCCCGGGAAGATGAGGTTCGGGTTGCGGCCGATGACGCTCTTGTTCCAGTCGTAGACGCGACCGACGCCGCGCTGGTTGAACCACTTCGCGATCAGGGTGAGGTTGTCGCCCTTGCGCACGCGGTACTTGACGACCTTGCTGGACGCCGCCGGTTTCGAAGCCGAAGTCGAGGTCGGCTTCGAGGCTGGCTTCGACTTCGTCGGCACCGTGCTGACCGGGGCTATGGTGGCCGGGGTCGTGGTGGCCGGGGTCGAGGTAGCGGCCGACGTGGCGGGGGAGGACGCAGCGGTCGAGGACGCGGCGCTGCTCACCCGGCCCACCTCGCTGCCCGGTGGTTGCCTGGCCGCTCGGTCCGTCCCCGAGTCGTGGCCGGTGAGCGTCACGATCAGCGCCACGACGCCGGCGACGACCAGGGCCGCCACGAGTCCGGCCAGTGTCTTGGTGCGCGTCGGACCACGATCGTCGGCGTGTCCTGTTGCCATGTCTGATCCCCCCTGAGTAGGAGATGTACCCAGGACATCGACGTACACCACCGAAATTTAACGTGGCACAGCTCATCCCCTGAGGCCGGCCACGACCTGCGTGCGCGCTAGTCCTCGTCCTCGTCGTCACGTGCGAGCCAGGTGGCGAGCCGGTCGATCGCCGTCTCGAAGTCGGGGTGTGCGTCCACGAACGCCTGGAGACGCGCCCCGAGCCATTCGACGCTGATCTCCTCCTCGCCGCGACGCGACACCAGTTCCTCGATGCCGCGGTCTGTGAAGTACATGTCCGCCTCCGCGATCGTCGCCCGCCTCAGCCGTCGGCGAGGTAGCGCACGCCGAGCTGCCGGCGCGCCTCGTCCAGGGTCTCCAGGATGCCGATCGTGTCGGACAGCGGCACGACCGGGCTCTCGGTCTCGCCGGCGCGCAGGCACCGCGCGACCTCTTCGAGCTCGGCGCGGTAGCCGTTGCCCTCGATCGTCGGGGCGTCGATCTGCTCGTCGCCCGCGGACGAGTGCACCACGACCCGGCGCCCACGGTGGATCCGTGGCTCGAGCGCGATCCACCCGTCCGTGCCGGTGACGAGGGCGGCGAACGGGCTGTCGCCGGCGGCGCTGGTGTAGATCTGCGCGACGCGGCCGTCCGGGTACCCCCATTGCAGGGCGGCCGACAGGTCGGACCCGGTGGGTGACAGCGACCCGGTGGCCTGCACCGTGGCCGGTCGGCCCAGCCAGGTCCACGTGACCGCGGCCGGGTAGACGCCGAGGTCGAGCAGCGCGCCGCCGCCGGCGGCCAGGTCGAACAGCCGGTGCGACGGGTCGAACGTGAAGCGCTTCGACAGGTCGGCGCGGACGCCGATGACGCTGCCGATCGCGCCGTCGGCCAGCAGCTGGGAGACCCGGCGGACCAGCGGGTGGAAGCGCACCCACATCGCCTCCATGGCGAACAGTCCACGCGCCCGCGCCTCGGCGGCGACCTCGGCGGCCTGCGCTGCGTTGAGGGTGAACGCCTTCTCGACCAGCACCGGCTTCCCGGCGCGTAGACACAGCAGCGCGTGCTCGTGGTGCTGGGCGTGGGTGGTGGCGACGTAGACGACGTCGACGTCCGGGTCGGCGACCAGCTCGGCGTAGGAACCGTAGGACCGTGCCACCCCGTGTTGCCGCGCGAACGCCGCGGCCCGGTCGCCGTCGCGTGCGCCGACGGCCTGCAGGACGTGGCCGGGCAGCGCCGCGAGGTCGGCGCTGACGGTGGCCGCGATGGCCCCGGCGCCGAGCACGCCCCACCGCACCGGCTGGTCTGCTGCGATCACGCCGTCCTCCACCTCCCGTTGAGCGGCGCCTTACCGGCCGAGTGGCGCGTTGAAAGTCGCCACTCGGACGGCAAGGCGCCACTCAACGCGGACGAGACGGATCAGCCCTGGGCGAAGGCGTCGGCGACGATCTGCTTCTGCTGGGCCTCGTGCCTGGACTGCGACCCGACGGCCGGCGATGCCGACGCGCGGCGCGACACCGCGAGCAGCCCGCGCCCGTCGAGGTGCTCGGGCAGGTTCAGCGCCAAGAAGGGCCACTGACCCTGGTTCGCGGGTTCCTCCTGCACGTGCACGAGCTGGGCACCTGGGAAGCGGTCGAGCTCGGCGCGCAGCGCGTCGACCGGCAGCGGGTAGAGCTGCTCCAGCCGCACGACGGCGACGTCGGTGCGCCCGGACCTCTCGCGCTCCGCGGCGAGGTCGTAGTAGACCTTGCCCGAGCAGAGCAGGACCCGGGTGACACCGGACGGGTCGGCCCCACCGTCGGCGAACAGGGGGTCGGCCAGCACGGGCTGGAACGTGCCGCCGGTGAAGTCGTCGAGGTCGCTGACGGCCGCCTTCAGGCGCAGCAGCGACTTCGGGGTGAACGCGATCAGCGGACGACGTACCGGCGAGAGACCTTGCCGGCGCAGCAGGTGGAAGTAGTTCGCGGGTGAGGAGCACATCGCGACGGTCATGTTGTTCTCGGCCGCCTGCTGGAGGAATCGCTCCGGCCGCCCCGACGAGTGGTCGGGCCCCTGGCCCTCCTGCCCGTGCGGCAGCAGCAGGGTGACGGCCGAACGCTGGCCCCATTTGGCCTCGCCGGAGGAGATGAACTCGTCGATGATGGTCTGGGCGCCGTTGAAGAAGTCGCCGAACTGCGCCTCCCAGCAGACGAGCGCGTCGGCGCGCGCCACCGAGTACCCGTACTCGAACCCCATCGCCGCGAACTCGGACAGCAGCGAGTCGTAAGCCATGAAGTGCGCCTGGTCGGGGGTCAGGTCGTGCAGCGGCGTGTACTCCTCGCCGGTCTCGCGGTCGATCAGGGTGGCGTGACGCTGGGTGAACGTGCCGCGGCGGCTGTCCTGACCGGCCAGCCGCACGGTGCGCCCCTCCATGACCAGCGAGCCGAACGCGAACAGCTCGGCCGTGGCCCAGTCGACGTTGCCGGAGCTGGCCATCGCCACGCGCCGGTCGATCTGCGGCTTGAGCCGCGGGTGCATGGTGAAGCCCTCGGGCGGGTTCGCGTAGGCCTCGCCGATGCGCTTGATCGCGTCGAGCGGCACCGCGGTGGTGACCGACTGCGACGGCGTCTCGCGCTCGATCTCGGGCTGCGGCGCGGCCGTGTCGGAGGCGTTGCGCGTCTCGACGAACACCTTTTCCAGCTGGGCCTGGAAGTCCTTGAGCGCGTGCTCGGCGTCCTCCAGCGTGATGTCGCCGCGGCCGACGAGGGCCTCGGTGTACAGCTTCCGCACGCTGCGCTTCTTGTCGATGATGTCGTACATCAATGGCTGGGTGAACGACGGGTTGTCGGCCTCGTTGTGACCGCGACGCCGGTAGCAGACCATGTCGATGACGACGTCCTTGCGGAACTCCCGGCGGTACTTCACCGCGAGTTCGGCGACCCGCACGCAGGCCTCGGGGTCGTCGCCGTTCACGTGGAAGATCGGTGCGGAGATCATCCGCGCGATGTCGGTGGAGTACAGCGACGAACGCGACGACGACGGGGAGGTGGTGAAGCCGACCTGGTTGTTCACGATGACGTGCACCGTGCCGCCGGTGCGGTACCCACGCAGCTGCGACAGGTTCAGGGTCTCGGCGACGACGCCCTGGCCGGCGAACGCCGCGTCGCCGTGCATGAGCACGGGCAGGACCGAGTAGTTCTCCTGGCCCTGGTTGAGCTCGTCCTGCTTGGCCCGGACGATGCCCTCGAGCACCGGGTCGACGGCCTCGAGGTGGGACGGGTTCGCGGTGAGCGACACCGTGATCTCGCTGCCGCTGGCGGCGTGGAAGGTGCCGTCGGCGCCGAGGTGGTACTTGACGTCGCCCGACCCCTGGGCCGAGCCCGGGTCGATGTTGCCCTCGAACTCGTTGAAGATCTTCGCGTAGGGCTTGCCGACGATGTTGGCGAGCACGTTGAGCCGGCCGCGGTGCGGCATGCCGATGACGACCTCGTCCAGGCCCTCGTCGGCGGCCTGGCCGAGCACGGCGTCCATCAGCGCGATGACGGTCTCGGCGCCTTCGAGGCTGAACCGCTTCTGGCCGACGTACTTGGTCTGCAGGAAGGTCTCGAAGGCCTCGGCGACGTTCAGCCGGCCGAGGATGTGCAGCTGCTGGTCGCGGCTGGGTTGGCCGGACTTGAGCTCGATGCGCTGCTGGAGCCACGCACGCTGCTCGGGGTCGGTGATGTGCATGTACTCGACGCCGACGCGACGGCAGTACGCGTCCCGCAGCACGCCGAGGATGTCGCGCAGCTTCATCAGCTTCTCGCCGGCGAACCCGTCGACCGGGAACTCACGGTCGAGGTCCCACAGGGTCAGCCCGTGGCGGGTGATGTCGAGGTCGGGATGGCTGCGGACGGTGAACTCGAGCGGGTCGGTGTCGGCCATCAGGTGACCGTTGGTGCGGTAGGCGTTGATCAGCTCGATGACGCGGGCGTTCTTGCCGATCTGGCCCTCGTGGCTGAAGTCGCGATCGACGAGCCAGCGCACCGGCTCGTAGGGGATGCGCAGCGCGGCGAAGATGGCGTCGTAGAAGTCGTCGGCCAGCAGCAGCTGGTGGACGCGCCGCAGGAACTCGCCGGACTGCGCGCCCTGGATGATGCGGTGGTCGTAGGTCGAGGTCAGCGTCATGATCTTGCTGATCGCACGCTGGGCCAGCGACTCCTCGCTCATCCCGCTGAACTCGGCCGGGTACTCCATGGCCCCGACGCCGACGATCGTGCCCTGACCCTCCATCAGCCTGGGCACCGAGTGGTTGGTGCCGATGGTGCCGGGGTTGGTGAGGCTCAGCGTGGTGCCGGCGAAGTCGTCGGTGGTGAGCTTGCCGGCGCGGGCCCGGCGGATGATGTCCTCGTAGGCGTTCCAGAACTGCGCGAAGTCCATCGTCTCGGCCGACTTGATCGAGGCGACGACCAGCGAGCGGGCGCCGTTCTTGCCGGCCAGGTCGATCGCGATGCCCAGGCCGATGTGCTCGGGGGTGACGACGGCGGGCTTGCCGTCCACCTCGGCGAAGTGGCTGTTCATCACCGGGACGTCGGCCAGGGCACGCACCACCGCGTACCCGATGATGTGCGTGAAGCTGATCTTGCCGCCGCGCGAGCGCCGCAGGTGGTTGTTGATCACCACCCGGTTGTCCGCGATCAGCTTGGCCGGCACGGCCCGGACGCTCGTCGCGGTCGGGACGTGCAGCGACTGCTCCATGTTGGTGACGACGCGGGCCGCCGCGCCCCGCAGGGTCGCCGTCCCCGCGTTGTCGATCGTGTGCGTCGTCGGCGCCGTGCCCGCGGCCGGCGTGACGTTCTCGGCGGCGGGGGACTCGGCGGGGCGCCCCTCGGCGGGCCGGGCGGCCGGCGTGCTGCGTCCGCTGGTGCCCTG